>DASXFR010000043.1:0-29707 GCA_036489495.1 Acidimicrobiales bacterium
GGCCGGGGCTACTGGCTGGTCGCCTCCGACGGGGGCATCTTCAGCTTCGGCGACGCCCCCTTCTTCGGGTCCACCGGGGGCCAGCCTCTCAACCAGCCGATCGTGGGAATGGCCACCCGGTTCTGACGCAGTCGGGTCCGATCCGTTGGTTACTCGTTCCGAGCTGACTACTGCCGATCGTCCAGCGAAATAGCCAACAGGGCCACATCATCGATCCTGTCATCGTCCAAGAGTTCGACGATCCGGGTACAGACCGACGCCGGATCTATTTCGCCATCCGACGCCACCTTGGCCAGCGTTTCCATGCTCGCCTCACTTCCGGCTGAGCGTTCATCAATGGCGCCATCGGTGTACAGCAGCAGGACCTCTCCGGACTTGAGGGTTCCCGACCACTGGCGCACCGGGGAGGCGGGTGCTCCGAGCGGGGTGGTAGGAGGCACCGGGAGGAACTGCGTCATTCGGCGGGAGACGAGGAGGGGAGGGTAGTGGCCGGCGGAAGCCATCATCAGTCCCCGGGTAACGAGGTCGAGCTGGGCGAACAGGGCGGTGGTTATCCGGTCGGCATCCAGGAGATCCCAACTCCACCGCAACGCGGCGATGAGTTCCGCCGGGCTGTCGACTTGGCTGGCGAGCGCCCGGCAGGCACTACGAAACTGCCCCATCAATGCCGCCGCATGTCGGTCGTGCCCGGCGACGTCCCCGATGCTGAGCCCCACTCTCCCGCTGGGAAGAAGCATCAGGTCGTAGAAGTCGCCCCCCACCTCGAGTCCCCGGGTGGCGGCGAGATAGCGAGTGTCGATCCGCAATCCCGGGATATCGGGCAGGTGGTGGGGAAGCAAATTCTCCTGGAGAATCCGCGAGGTCATGAGGGCGGCTTCCGATCGGCGGGTGTTGTCCACGACCGCGGCCACCTGTCGGGCCAGACCCTCGGCGAAGGCAACGTGTCTCGAACTGAACGGCAGCCCCGACGACACGAAGGTCACCGACCCGAGCAGTTCATCGCCGCGCTTCAGCGGCACCGCCAGGTAGGACTTGAAGCCCAACGCCTTGGTGATCTCGAAGTGGCGCTGATCGAGGGTGGTCGACCGCAGGTAGGCGTCGGTCATCTGGGCTGACCAGCTGGTCGTGCCGACGCGACTGACCTCGGCGGCCGGGTGAGAGCTGTTGCGCCGTGGGGAGTAGCGGGTCCGAAGGGGATCAACCAGATGCTGGAGGCCCGGGTCCCGGTGCCTGGCCACCATCCGTTGCAGCTCGCCTCGCTCGTTCACGACGTCGATGAGACAGATGTCCCCGAGGGCGGCCAGGGCGAGGGTTGCCAATCGCTCGAGGGTGTCTGCATAGCTCGAGGCTTCGGCCAATACCTTGGCCGCCTCTGCGAAGAAGGAGCTCATGTCGGCGAGATCGGAAAGCTGGGCATAGAGGCCCGCCCGATCGAGTGCCTGGGCGGCTTGATCGACGACGGCAGCAAAAAAGGCACGCTCGGAGTCGTCGAATTCGTGGGACGTCTCGAAGGCGATGACCAACACGCCCAAGCAGACATCCCCGAGCAAGATGGGCAGGACGGCGAAACTCTTGGCGATATAGGGGAACTTGGCAATGCTCGGGTACTCGAACACCGCTTGCGCAGCATCGTGAACGTAGATCGGCTGCCGTCGTCGTACTGCCTCGGCCAGCGGGAGTCCGCTATCCAGAGGCACCGGGCCAATCTGGGCGGCGGCCGGTGACAGACTGAGGTCGCTGGCCAATTCGATGTTGTCCTCCCGAACCAACCAGACGCTGCCCCAACGCCGCTCGCGCTCATGCGCGTGCGATGACATCGACTCCGCCAGTACCGAGGCGGTCTCCTCAACGCTGGAGGTGCCGACCAGCGCGGAGGTCACGGCTTGCATTTGGGCCAGCCGGACGGCCAGTTGCTCGGCGTCGGTTCGGGCCGAGTGCTCAGCCTCAAACAACTGCACCCGTCGGAACGCCCCAGCCAGTCGATTGGCGATCAATTCGAGGATGTGGGCATCGGCACCGGTGAATCGGGCCAGCTGCCGGCTACCGGCATAGATGACACCCAATACGTGACTCTCGGAGACGAGCGGGGCGGCGACCACCGACCGAAGGCCACTGTCTCGCAGCACCGGGGAGACGATGTGTATCTGGGACAGGTCGTCGAAGACCAGGGGTTGGCGACGAGCCATGACCTGTCCGGCCATACCTTCTCCGGCCCGGATTCCCAGCCCGATGGTGACCTCCTCACTGAGCCCCGTGGCGGCTCGGGCGATCAGCTCTCCTTCCGACTCGTCGGCGAGCAGGAGGGCGACGGCGTCGGCGGCCATGCCGCGCCGTATCGAGTCGAGGGAATCACGGAGGAGTTCGTCGAGAGAATCACTGGTGACCGCACTCGCGGCGGCGCCCGCGAGTTCCCTCCACCAACGGGCGACGGATTCACCGGCAATCCGGGCGGCTCGATCGGCGTCGAGCAGGATCTCGAATTCATCCCGACTGTGTTCGGCCATGGAATTCCGTTTCAGGTACCGGTCATCCCTACGAAAGGGCACGTCAGCTACAGAACGTATAGCACCTACACCTCGACAATGACGCCCCGACGGCAGGCCCACCCCCGATCGCTCAGCCCGGGTTGACCGATCGACCGAAGGCGGCGGCGCCGGTCCGCCAGGTCTGGTCAAGATTGGAGCCGGGCGGGTAACGGTTATCGAGCTCGAGAATCACCATCCCATGAGCAAACGACCACAGCGCCTGGGCCAGGGACGGGTCGCCGGTGACCACGAACCAGGGATTGCCGGCCCACTCCTCCAGCCCGGGCGGCAACTGATCCCGGGACAGCGGACCGCCGGTGGCCAGACGGTAGAGGTTCGGGTGGGCCAGCGAATGCCGGCGGTAGGCGTTGAGGAGAGCATTGAGCCGGCCTTCGGAGCCCGGCTGATGGATGGCCCGATGGCTCACCTGGCCGATGTCGGTCAACCCGTCCTCGATGAGGGCCAGTTCGACCCCGGCCTTCCCGGGAAAGTGCTTGTACAGCGATGGCGCCTGGATCCCGAGCTCGTCGGCCAGTCTGCGCATGGTGAGGGCATCGGGGCCTTCGCCCTCCAGCACCTGCCGGGCGGCCTCGATGATCTGGGCCACCCGTGCCGACCGGGCAGACAGCGGCTCCGGACGTTCGATCTCGCCCGGGAGTAGATGGTCAGCCGATCGGCCCGCCCCCCTCTCCGCCAGCCGGGTCACGCCGGGCTCCGGGTGACCGCCGATTCGGGCGGAGCGGTCGTGGCCGCCGCCGCGGTCCGCGGCTCGAAGACGCGAACGAGCAGGGTGTTGATCACCGCCACCGCGATGAACGCTTGGCTCAGCCGGGCCGGCCCGGCCACCCCGAGGGCCACGGCGGCGCCGGCGAAGACGGCCAACTCCGCCGCCAGGGCCAACGGATCCCTCAGCCGCCGGCGCGCTTTGGGCGCCAGCAGAAGCGACCACAGGGCCATCGCCAACAAGGGGGTTATGACGGCCAATGCCACCCGGACGATCAGCGGGGAAGGATGCGAAGCACCCCAATAGCCCAACGCGGCGTAGGCGGCCATCTCCACCACGAACTGCACGGCCAGGTTGGCCATCGACACCGCCGACTTGATCCCAGGGGAGGGAAGGGCGGCACCTCGCAGGACTGTAGGCCGATCACCGACTCCGATCGGTGCCATGTCAGTTGGTGGCTTCCGAGAGGACGAACACCGGGTGGTCGGGCGAGATGCGCAGGAGGTCCTCGTCGCTGGAGTCGGCGTTCACCCCGCCGAAGAACACACCGACTTCCGCCTTCCATCTGCGCAGATAGGCACGCAGGATCGGGGACTTCTCGGGGTCGGGGATCTCGGTGGCAATCCGCGGTTGGCGTCGTCGGCCAAGGATGAGGACCAGCCGGCCGTCGTCGGCGCGGGCGTTCCGGACCCATTGGGCCTCGCCCCTCGGAGCCACCAGGTATTGGCGGCCGTCAAAGTCGAGAAGGTTGACCGGCGTGCGTCGCGGGAGACCGCTCTGGCGGCCTTTGACCTCCAGGACCCGGCTGCCCCAGATGCTGATGCCGGCCCGGGTCAGGGCGGCGACGGTCGGATTGAAGACCCGTTGGGTGAACCATCCGGGCTTCTGGTAGTGGGTGCTTGATTCCGACATCTGGTGCTCCTTCGCTCGGATACGGCCGGTGGGCTAACGTTGGTAGCTATTGTAGCTAACAACGTTAGCCATGTCAAGGTCCGATCCGGAATCGGCGGAGGTGCGAGCCGGTGACCGATGACTTTGTCCGGCCGGCTCCGTCTCTGCTGGTTGGCACCGTGGCTCGACGACCGTGGGTTCCATGGCGGCAATCGTTTTCGGCCTCACCCGGCGGGGTAGTGAGCCACGAGAGGTGGGGGTTGGGGCAGAATCACGTCGGTTCGCCGGTTTCGACCCGATCGGTCCAGAGGAGTGCAGATGAGCCGTCCGCAAGTGGTCCCGGCATGAGCCACGCCCGATCGCGGTCTTTCGGGACACCACTGGCCATGGCCGTGACCAGGGGAATTGCCCACATGGGTGGGGACGTTTTGAAGCCCGGCGGGCGGGGAACAAACACTCCGTCGATCTCGGCGCAATTCCCCCACTTAGAGATCGGCTCCACGAGTCCCCGCCCGGCGAAACCGTTTCCCGGGCGGGGGCTTCGCGTCGGCTCGGATCCCACCCTGCGGGTTCCGAACCGCCTGCCCCGGGCACCCGGTTGCCAACGGAGGCAGCCATGACACCGTCTCCGTCATCGTCGCAAGGGAAAGCCGACCGCCTGGACGAGTACCGGGGCAAGCGTCGAGCCGGACGGACTCCGGAGCCGATCCCGAAGGGAACCCGGTCGGGTCGGTCCCCTCGGTCCAAACGCGAACCGATGTTCGTCATCCAGGAACACCACGCCACCGCCCTCCACTGGGATTTCCGGCTCGAGCACGAGGGCGTGCTCGTCTCCTGGGCACTGCCCAAGGGCCTTCCGCTCGACCCTCACCAGAATCGCCTGGCCGTGCATACCGAGGATCACCCGATGGACTACGCCGGCTTCGAAGGCGAGATCCCGGCCGGCGAGTACGGAGGGGGGACGGTCACCGTGTGGGACACCGGTACCTATACCCTCGAGAAGTGGCAGGACCGGGAGGTGGCCGTCGTCTTGCACGGGGAACGCGCGAATGGTCGCTACGTGCTGTTCCCGACCAACGGCAAGCAGTGGATGATCCACCGGATGGATCCGGTCCCCGACGGGTGGCAACCGCTCCCGAGCGAATTTCGGCCGATGCTGGCGACGCCGGGGTCACTCCCGAAAGGGAAGGGGTGGGCATATGAGTTCAAGTGGGACGGCATCCGCGCCGGTGTGTCGGTGGAGGGAGGTCGGGTGCACATCCGATCCCGCAACGACCTTGATCTCACGGCGGCGTTTCCGGAACTTCAGGGCCTGGGGGCGTCGTTGGGGATGACCACCGCCTTGTTCGACGGCGAGGTGGTGGTCACCGGACCCGATGGCGTGCCGAGCTTCTCCCTGGTCCAACACCGCCTCCATGTCGACAACCACCGCATCGCCACCCGTCTGGCCAAGGAGACACCGGCGTCGCTGATGCTCTTCGATCTGCTTTACCTCAACGGGATGTCGCTGGTGGACCTTCCCTACCGGGACCGCCGCGAGGTGCTCGACTCGCTGGACACCGGGGGCGACCATTGGGTGGTGGCTCCGACGTTCACCGGCAACGGGTCCGATGTGATGAACACCGCCGTCGAGAACGGCCTGGAGGGGGTCGTTTCCAAGCGAGCCTCGAGTCCCTACCGGGCCGGTCGGCGGAGCGATGAGTGGGTGAAGACCAAGTTCGTCCGCTCCCAGGAGGTGGTCATCGGTGGCTACACCGCCGGGAACGGCTCGCGTCGCACCACCTTCGGGGCACTGCTGCTGGGGATACCGGGGGCGGACGGGCTCGCCTACGTGGGCAAGGTCGGCACCGGCTTTTCCGACCCGGAGCGGGCGCAGCTGGTTGACCGGCTGAAGCGGGCGGAGCGAAAGACCAGCCCGTTCGAATCGCCGCTGCCATTGCCGAAGGGATCAGCCGTCACCTGGACCCGCCCCTCGGTGGTCGGCGAGGTGCAGTTCAGCGAATGGACACCCGACGGGTATCTCCGCCACCCTTCGTGGCAAGGGCTACGGCCCGACAAGTCGGCAAAGGAGGTCGTCCGTGAGTCCCAGTGATCGGGTGGAGACCGAGGTCGACGGCCGTCGGCTGTCGCTCAGCCACCTCGACAAGGTGATGTTCCCGGCCACCGGATTCACCAAGGGGCAGTTGATCGACTACTACGCCAAGATCGCCCCGGTGATGCTCCCCCACGTCATCGATCGACCCATGACCTTTCGCCGATATCCGGACGGGGTGGACAGCAAGTCCTTCTTCGAGAAGCACGTACCGTCTCATGCCCCGAAATGGGTCGGGACGGTAGCGGTCCCGTCGACCTCCAGCCGGGGGGGAGGGACCGAGGTCGAGCACCCCCTGATCGGCGATCTCCCCGCCCTGGTGTGGGCGGCCAACTTGGCCGTCATCGAATTCCATGTGCCGCTGTGGCGGGTCGGCCGGCGGCGCAAACTCCCGGCTCCTCCCGACCAGATGGTGTTCGACCTCGACCCGGGACCGGGAGCCAGCATCGTGGAGTGCTGTCGGGTGGCCGGGTGGATCGCCGAGGTCATGGCCGACGACGGGATTGAGCCACTGGCCAAGACCAGCGGTTCCAAGGGGATGCAGCTCTATGTTCCGCTGACTGGCCGGCCGACCTGGGAACGGACCCGTGACCGGGCCCACGACCTGGCCATCCGGCTCGAGAGCGATCATCCCGAGCTGGTGGTGTCATCGATGACCAAGGCGCTTCGGAAGGACAAGGTCTTTATCGACTGGAGTCAGAATTCGGCTTCCAAAACCACGGTCGCCGCCTATTCGGTGCGAGCCCGGCCCGAGCCCACGGTTTCCACCCCGGTGGACTGGGACGAAATCGAGGCCTGCGCGGCCAACGGGGATCCGGCCGACCTGCGGTTCACCACCGATGAGGTGCTGGCCCGGGTGGAAGATCGGGGCGATCTGTTCGCCCGGTTGGATCCCTAGGCTTCGACGCCGATCACGACGCCTTCCGCCGGGGGGTCCCGGCCCGGCCCGAGGTCGGTGCCTTGCGTCCGCTCGACTTGCCGGAGGTCGCCTTGCGGGCCGCCGGTTGCTTCGCCGCCTTGTTGACGGGTCGGGAGGTGCGATTGGCGATGGCCGACTTGGCCGCCACCGTGGGGGATTTGGCCTTCGAGCCCGTTCGGCCGGCCTTGGGAGACCCCGAGCCGTTGGACCCGGCCTTGGCCTTCCCCCTCGACTGGTCGACGCTCTGCTTCAGCGCGTCCATCAGATCGACGATCGGTGCCCCCTTGCTCACCTCGGCGTGGACCACCACGTCCTCGCCCTTCTGCTTGCGGGCGATGAGGGCCTTGACCTCTTCTTGGTAGGTGTCGTGGTAGAACTCCGGGTCCCAAGTCCCGGACAGGGCATTCACCAACTCGACCGCCATGTCCACCTCCTTGGCGGTTGCCGGCTTGGCCTCCGGGAGGTCGCCGAGGACGTCGATCGGGTTGCGGATCTCGTCGGCGAAGTACAAGGTCTCGAGGACCAGGATGTCCCGATCCGCCCGCACCACGCAGAGGTATTCCTTGTTCCGCATCACGAACAGCGAAATACCCGCCATGTTGGTCTTGGCCATGGCCTGCAGGAGCAGGCGATAGGGCTTGACCGCCGCCTCGCCCTTGGGCGCCAGGTAGTAGGTCGACCGGTAGTAGATGGGGTTGATCTCGTTGAGCTCGACGAAGTCGGAGATCTCGATGGTGGACGACCGTTCCGGGGATGCCGCCGCCAGCTCTTCCTTGGTGACGATGACGCTCTCGCCGCCCAGGTCATAGCCCTTCACGATGTTGGCGTAGTCGACCTCTTTGCCACTCCGCTCGTTGACCCGCAAGTTGCGGACCCGGTCCGAGGTGCCGGCTTCGAACTGGTGAAAGCGCACGGTGTGTTCCTCCGTGGCCGAATACATGCCCACCGGGATATTCACCAGCCCGAAGCTGACCGAACCCGTCCAAATGGTGTGAGCCATTGCATCTCCTTTCGGCCGCGTGCAGTCGGCCGGCAGCTGGGTGCCTAGTTCCCTACCTAAGACCGCGGGTAGGCGAAATAGTCATCGGTGGGGTGCAAACAAGGCAGTTTAGCGCCCATACCAGCCCCGACGTCCAGCCGTTTCGCCTCTGCCTACCGCGAAGCCGACCAGCCAGAGAATGAAGAAGACCACCGCGAGGAACCAAAGAAAATGGATGGCGAACCCCAAACCGAAGAACAACAGGACCAGCAATGCGGCAACGATGACCAGGGCCATGTGAACACCTTTCCTTGATTGGCCCCTACATTGTTCCCGCCATGACGCGGTTTTAACCGCGATCGAATCGCACCGCGGACGCCGCCCTCAGGGCTGCAGGCGATCGATCTTCCATCCGTCTCCCACCGGCGTGTACCGGAGTCGATCGTGGAGACGGTCCTCGCGGTTCTGCCAGAACTCGAATACCCGAGGCTGCACCCGGAGGCCTCCCCACCAACGGGGGCGAGGCACCTCCTGCCCGGCGAACTGGGAATCGAGGGTCTTCACTTCCCGACCCAGCTCGTCACGGCTTTGCATGGTTTGACTCTGGCGCGAGGCCCGGGCCCCGATCTGCGCGCCCCGCGGTCGGGTCCGAAAATAGGAGTCGGAGTCGCGTTCGGGGATGCGATCCACCGGACCCTCGATGCGCACCTGCCGGCCGAGCAGGTCCCAGTGGAAGAGCAGCGCGGCGTAAGGGTTCTCGGCGAGCTCCCGGCCTTTCCGGCTGTCGAAGTTGGTGTGGAACACAAATCCATCCGCATCCCAACCCTTCAGCAGCACCATCCGCACCGACGGGTGCCCGTGGATGTCGGCCGTCGCCACCGCCATGGCTTCCGGATGGGGGACAACCGCGGCCGCCTCGTCGAACCATCGGCCGAATTGCACCAGCGGGTCGGGGTCGGCGCCGCCTTCCAGCAATGGCTTCGAGTCCGGAGTCATGCCACTCGACGCTAGTCACCATCATGCCGGGGACGATCGATGGCCGTGTTTTGCCGATCGCGGGTTTGGACAATACTGGGGCTATGGACACTCTCGACCGCTGGACCCAATCCGCTGCCGCTCTCACCTCGGCGTTGGGCCTCACCACTGCCCCGATCGCCATCACCTTTTCCGACCAGGCTCCGGCCGGAGTCGATCCCTACGACGCGCCGATGCCGGCGCCGGCACCGGACGGCCGAACCGGACGGGTTCCGGCCGGCTGCGTGTTCTGGACCAAGGCCACCGACCGGACCTTTTCCACCGTGGCTGCCGACCACGGCAACTGCAGCGTGGGACTGCTCACCCACGGCTTTGCCACCCTCGACGAGGTGGGGGATCGCTCCGATGTGGCCACCCTGCTGGACTCGGGCTGGGTGACCATGGAGATGGTTCCCGGCATCCCGGTGGTGACCGAGCGGCCGGGGGCGGTGACCTACGGGCCGCTGGCCGAGACGCCGGTCGATCCCGACGTGGTTCTGATCCGGGTGAACGGCAAGCAGTTGATGGTGCTTTCCGATGCGCTGCCTGGCCTCCACATCAGCGGGAAACCCCAGTGCCACATCGTGGCGATGGCCAAGGAGCAGGGCGAGGTGGCCGCCAGCGTCGGCTGCATGCTCAGCCGCACCCGCACCAACATGCCCCGGACGGAGATGACCTGCGCCATCCCGGCCAGCCGGCTGCAGGATGTCGTCGAGCGGATCGAGGCGACCGCCGCCATCGATGCCACCGTGGCCGCCTACGCCGCCGAGGACGCCCGTCGGTTCCTGCCGGTCTGACGGCTACTTCTTGGCGGCCTCGTAGTAGGGGTTGGTCCCCGAAGCGTGGTCGGTCACGTCGATCACCTTGGTGATCTCCGGTACCGATTCGCGCAGCGCGACTTCGATGCCCTGGCTCAGCGTGACTGTGGCCATGCCGCAGCCGGCACATCCCCCGCTGAGTCGGAGATAGGCGGCGTCCTCCTGCACGGCCACCAGGTCGGCCCGGCCGCCGTGGGCGGCGATGGACGGATTGATCTGTGCCTCCAACACCTGGAGGACCCGCTGGGCCACATCACCGCTGAGGTCGGCCGGGGGTCCGGTCATGGCCGGGCTGGCCACCACCGGAGGCTGGTTGGGGTTGATGATCACCATCCCCGTCTCGCCGCCGTCGCTGTTGACGTCGAGCACGGCACCGGTCATGTTGGCAATGCTGTCGGCCGGCACCACGATCTTCAGGTCGCCCTGGAGACCTGACCAGTCGCCGGGTTGGGCGTCGGCGACCGGCTGGAAGTACATGTCGTAGCTGTAGGCGTTGCCGTTGGTGCCGGTGATCTCGATCCAGAGGGCGAGCGACTCCTGATCGTCTTCGCTGGCCCGCAACTCGGACACCATGGCCACCGCCGCGTCGGTCGCCCGCAGGACCGTCAGCTTGTCGGAATCGGCGTCACTCATGATGGGTCTGTCTCGGAACTGGTCGGATACAGGCATCATAGGGCTATGGGACGAGTTCTCTTGTTGCTGCCCACCGCCACCTACCGGGCGCCAGATTTCCTCGCCGCCGCCGCCCAGCTGGGGGTCGAGGTGGTGGTGGGGTCGGAGCGCCGCCAGGCGCTGGCCGGGTCGATGGGTGACCGGGCGGTGGTGGTGCCGCTGGCCCACCCGGAAGCGGCGGTGGAGGCCATCGTCGAGCTCCACCGGCGGGCCCCCCTCGACGCGGTGCTGGCCGTCGACGACCAGGGGGTGGTGGTGGCGGCCCGGGCGGCGGAACGGTTGGGCCTCCGTCACAATCCACCCGACGCCGTCGCCGCCACCCGGGACAAGGCGGTGATGCGCCAGCGCCTGGAGGCCGGCTCGGTTCCCCAGCCGTCGTTCCGGGTGGTTCCGCCCGGCGCTGATGCGGTGGCGGCCTGCGCGGAGATCGGCTACCCGTGCGTGATCAAGCCCACTTCCCGGGCGGCCAGCCAGGGGGTGATCCGGGTGGACGACGACACCCAAGCGGCGACGGCGGCGTCCCGCATCCAGGCCATTCTCGTCGACTGCCCGGAGCCACTGGTGGTCGAGGGGTTCGTCCCTGGGGCCGAGGTGGCGGTGGAGGGACTGCTGGTCGACGGGGCGTTGGAGATACTGGCCATCTTCGACAAGCCCGACCCGCTGGACGGCCCGTACTTCGAGGAGACCATCTACGTCACCCCGTCTCGGCATCCGAGCCCGACCCGGGCCGGGGTGGAGAAGCTCACCGCCCGGGCCGCCGAGGCGCTGGGCCTTCGGGAAGGTCCGGTGCACGCCGAGCTGCGCCTCGGCGCCACCGGCGAACCGACCATCCTCGAGTTGGCCGCCCGATCGATCGGCGGCCTGTGCTCCCGTTCCCTCCGGTTCGGGGCCGGGGTCAGCCTCGAGGAGGTGATTCTCCGCCATGCCCTCGGTCTCGGAGTGGACGGCCTCACCCGGGAGACCCAGGCCTCCGGGGTGATGATGCTCCCGATCCGGTCGGCGGGGATACTGGACCGGGTGTCGGGCCAGGACCGGGCGCGGGCGGTCGACGGGGTGGTCGGTCTCGAGATCAGCATCCCGTTGGGACGGGAAGTGGTCCCCCTCCCCGACGGCGACCGCTATCTAGGTTTCATCTTCGCCCGCGGCGAAACCGCCGAAGCGGTCGAGACGGCCTTGCGCCGGGCGGAGTCCCATCTTGACGTCGAGCTCCGCGACGTCCCGATCGGCGGACCGGTCGGGCACCACTAACCTCGCCGATGTGCGAGTGCTGCTGGTGTCAACCTACGAGCTGGGGAACCAGCCGCTGGGATTGGCCAAACCGGCGGCGGCGTTGGAGGCGGCCGGCCACCAGGTGCGGTGTGTGGATGTGGCCGTCGAGCCGGTCCCGGTCGCCGACTTCGACTGGGCGGATCGGGTGGCCTTCTCGGTGCCGATGCACACCGCCATGCGGCTGGCCCTCCAGGTGGCCGACTCGGTCCGGGCCCGGCGACCCGAGCTCCCGCTGTGCTTCTACGGCCTCTACGCCGCGGTGAGCCGCGACCTCACCGTCCGGTCTGCGGCCGACGCGGTGATCGCCGGCGAGTATGAGGGCGGCCTGGTGGCCTGGGTCGACGGCATCGAGCCGGGCCCGGTCGTCCAGCTGGCCCGGGGACCGGCCCGACTTCCGGTTCGCCGCCGGTTGCCGGCCCTCGACCGCTACACCCGGCTGTCATTCGGCGAAGACGAGCGGTTGGTCGGCTCGGTGGAGGCGAGCCGGGGCTGCTCGCACCGCTGTCGCCACTGTCCGGTGCCGGTCGTCTACGACGGCCGGGTGCGCCCGGTGGACGAGGCCGCGGTGGTGGCCGATGTCGATCAACTGGTGGCGGCCGGCGCTCAGCACCTGACCTTCTCGGATCCCGACTTCTTGAATGCACCGCTCCACTCCCGGCGGGTGGTCTCCGCCATCCACCCGCGCCACCCGGAGCTCACCTTCGACTGCACCGTGAAGGTCGAACACGTGCTGCGGCATCCCGACGTCTGGACCGAGCTGGCCGGGGCCGGTTGCCTGTTCATCGTCTCCGCCTTCGAGTCGGTGGACGACGAGATTCTCGGCTACCTGGACAAGGGCCACACCACTGCCGACGCCTCCGAGGCGGTCATCCAGCTACGCAACCACGGCATCGAGGTGCGGCCGTCGTGGCTGCCGTTCACCCCGTGGACGACCATCGAGGGACTGGTCGATCTCCTCGACTTCGTGATCGCCCACGACCTGGTCCGCAACGTGGACCCGGTGCAGTACACCGTCCGGCTGCTGTTGCCCGAGGGATCGCTCCTCCTCGACCGGCCGGAGATGACCCCCCATCTGGGCCGGTTCGATGCCGACCGCCTGGGTTGGACCTGGGCGCACCCTGATCCCGCCGTCGACCAGTTGCAGCAGGAGCTGTCGGCCCGGGTCGAAGCCCGGGTCGACCAGGATTCGGCGCTGACCTTCGCGGAGATCGACCAGCTGATCCGAAGTCGGGCCACCACCGTCCGGCCCCGTCCGGATATCGGATCGGTTTCGGCTGGCCCGTCCGGGCCGCGGGCCCGGCTCACCGAGTCGTGGTTCTGTTGCAGCGAGCCGACCGACGCCCAGTTGGCACCCCTCTCAGTGCGCTGAAGAGCAGGGTTCAGTCGGTCACCAGCTGGGCCCGTAGCTCGGCGGCGGCCGCCACCATGTGCTCGAGGGCGGGGATCACCTGGTCGTAGCGACGGGTCTTCAGCCCGCAGTCGGGGTTGACCCACACCCGATCGGGGCCGAGGGCGTCGACGGCCCGGCGCAGCAGCCGCTCGATGTCGGCCACCGCCGGGATGCCCGGGGTGTGGACGTCATAGACGCCGGGCCCGACCCCACCGTCAAAGTCGGCGGCCTTCAAGTCGGCCGCCAACGCCATGCCTGAGCGGGCTGCCTCCAATGACACCACGTCGATGTCGAGCTCCCCCAGAGCGTCGACGATGTCACCGAGCTGGGCGTAACACATGTGGGTGTGGACCTGGGTGTGGGGGTCGGCCGGCGCCGTCACCACCCGGAACGCCCAGGTGGCCCAGGCCAGATAGCCGGCGTGCTCGCCGGTGCGCAGAGGCAGGCCCTCCCGGAGTCCGGGTTCGTCCACCTGGATGACGGCGATGCCGGCCGACTGGAGGTCGACCAGTTCGTCCCGGATGGCCAGGGCGAGTTGCAGGGCGGTCTCCGACTCCGGTTGGTCGTCGCGCACGAAGGACCACCGGAGCATGGTCACCGGGCCGGTGAGCATCCCCTTCACCGGTTTCGAGGTCCGGGACTGGGCGTAGCCGGCCCAGTCGGTGGTCATTGGTTGGGGTCGGGACACGTCGCCGATGAGTATCGGAGGCCGGACGTATCGGGACCCGTAGGACTGCACCCATCCCTCCACCGGCAGCACGAACCCGGCCAGTTGGTCGGCGAAGTAGCGGACCATGTCATCCCGCTCCGGCTCCCCGTGGACCAGGACGTCCAGCCCGATGTCCTCCTGGATGCGGATAACCCGATCGACCTCGTCCCGCAGCGATGCCAGGTAGGCGTGGTCGTCGACGCGGTGGGCCCGCCAGCCGGCCCGGGCCGACCGCAGCTCCGGCGTCTGCGGGAACGATCCGATGGTGGTGGTGGGTAGCAGAGGCAAGCCCAGCCGCTGGTGCTGGGCGGCGGCCCGGGCCTCGGGCCCGGTTGACCGGCGGGGATCGGATCCGGCGAATCCGGCGGCCCGTTGCCGGACGGCGTCATCCACCACCCGTCCCGAGTGCTCCCGGGCCCGGCGGACCCCCCGGCTGATGTCGAGCTTCCCGGCCACCGCCTGCCGGCCCAACCCGAGGCCCCGGGCGAGGATGGCCACTTCGGCCAGCTTCTCCTCGGCGAAGGCCAGCCAGGGAGCCACCTCGGCGGGGAGGTCGGGCTCGGCCCCGAGGCTCAGGGGAACGTGGAGCAGCGAACACGAGGTGGACACCACCACCTCGTCGGACAGATCGCCGAGCCGATCGAGCAACTCCAAGGAGGCGTCCAGATCGTTGGCCCACACGTTGCGCCCGTCGACCACTCCGGCCATCAGCAGTTTGGCCCCCAGCCCACCGGCGGCCCGCAGCAGGCCGAGGTTCTCGGGGCCGCGGATGAAGTCGAGTCCGATGCCCTCCACCGGCAGATCGGCGAGCACCGGCAACGCGGCGCCGACGTTCCCGAAGTAGGTCGAGACCACCAGGCGGGGCCGGTCGCCGCGCTCGGCCAGCTGCCGGTAGGCGCGCTGCAGGGCCAGCAGCTCTTCGGCGTCGCGGTCCTCGACCAGGGCCGGCTCGTCCAAACGCACCCAGTCGACGCCGGTGCGCCCGAGTTCATCCAGCACCTCGCCATAGGCGCCGACGACCGTATCGAGCCGGTCGAGCCCACCGGCCCCGGTCGGGTGGGAACCCCGAAGGAGCAGGGTCAGCGGGCCCAGGAGCACCGGGGTGGTGACGATGCCGAGGGCGTCGGCCTCGGCGAGCTCGCCCCGCAGCTTCGACAGGTCGGGAGCGAAGGCCAAGGCGTTCCCGAACTCCGGCACCAAATGGTGATAGTTGGTGTCGAACCACTTGGTCAGCTCGAGGGGGGCGGCCGGGGGCCCGTCGATGTCCCCGCCCCGGGCCATGGCGAAGTAGCGATCGAGGTCGACGGAGCCGTCCTCCGGGCGGAAACGGTCAGGAACGGCTCCGATCATCACCGCGGCGTCGAGCACGTGGTCGTAGAGCGAGAAGTCGTTGGAGGGGAGGAAGTCGATGCTGGCGGCGGCCAACGCCTGCCAGTTGCGCTGCCGGATCTCCGACGCCACTCGCTGCAGTTCCTCGGCGGCGATGTTCCCGGCCCAGAAGGACTCGAGGGCCCGCTTGAGCGATCGACTGGCTCCGATCCGCGGCATCCCGTGCACCGCGGTACGGGCGGCGCCGGTCACCGTTTGACCAGTCCGACGCCGACATTGGCGGCGACTGCGCCGACCGAGCGGCCAAGGGGATCGACGCCCTGGGTCACCCACCCACTGTAGGGCGACAGCCCCGGGCCCACTGTCGTCCGGGAACCCCCCAGCCGGAGGACGTCGCAGTCGTTCCTAGTGGTTGACCCCGCAATAGAGATCGACGTTGTTGCCGGCGGTCTGAACGGCCTGGGTCTGTATCAGGGTTCCGTCGTTGGCGGCGAGAGCCGCATTAGCTGCGGCCACCAAGGTCTGGCCGTCACTCTGGACGGCGCTCGGGATGTTGGCGGCGAAATCGGTGATCTTGGCCTGATTGGCCTTGAGAAACGACAACGCGTCGGCCGGGGTCGCGGCATTTCCCAACCCGGAAGAGAGGGCGGCTTCATCGGCACAGAACCCGGAACCCTTGCCGGCGGCGAAATCGGCCGGCAGCGGGGTCCCATCACCCTGCACGCCGCAGAAGGTGTCGAGGGCACCCCCATCAGTATTCAGGGAGGGGACGTCCAAGCCGCTGGTGCTGTTGTTCGCCACCGCGGTGCGCGCGGCGTTGATGATGGCTTGGGCCTGGGCCTTGACCGCACTGGGCAAGTTGTTGGCCATGCCATCGATGGCCGCTTTGTTCGCCTTCAGTACATTCAAGAAGTCGGCATCGGAGGTCACCGTCGAACCTGCCTTGTCCAGGGTGATGTTGAACCCGCAGAATGCGGCCTTGGTGCTGGCCGCATTGGCGGTCGTGCTCGTCGTGCTCGAGTTGCTGCTGCACGCGGTCACGCCGACCGCCGCCATTCCCACCAAGAACACAAGTGTGGCTACCCGTAGTTTGGACATTTGCTGGCACCCTCTCCTAATGGTTGGTCCCGCAGTAAAGATCAATAGTGTTGGACGCGTCCTGTACCGCCTGGGAAGTGATCTGGTTTGGATCGTTGGCGGCGATGGCAGCTCGGGCGGTGGTCACCAGCGTGGTGGCGGCGGCCTGTACGTCGGCCGGAACGCTCGGGATGTTGGCGGCGAAGTCGTTGATCTTGGCCTGGTTGGCGGCGAGGAACGCCAGCGCGTCAGCCGGCGTCTGGGCATTGCCCTCGCCAGCGGAAAGCACCGCTTCATCAGCACAGAGCGCGTTGCCCTTGCCGGCTCCGAAGTCCGCCGGCAGCGGGGTGCCGTCACCCGCCACGCCGCAGTAGGTGTCGACTGCGGCACCGTCTCCCTGGATGGCGGGATCGTTCAAGGCGTTGACGTTGTTCTCCGACACCGCCTTTTTGGCGGCATTGAGGAGCGTGGTGGCCTGGGCCTTGATGCTGTCGTTGGGGATGCTCTTGGCCAGGTTGTTCAGCAGGGTCTGGTTCGCCTTGAGGTAGGCTAGGAAGTCAGCCTCGGATTGCACGTTGACCGACCCCTTGTCGAGGGTGATGTTGTAGCCGCAGAAGACGGTTTTGGTGTTGGTGGCCGCCACGGTGGTGCTCGTCGTGCTCGAGTTGCTGCTGCAGGCAGTCACCCCGACCGCCGCCATTCCCACCAGGAACACCAGTGCACCGACTCGTAGCTTGGGCATTTTTGTCATTCCCCCTGCCAAGTAATTGGTGGCGCGATCATCCACGAGGGAACGCTGGCTGTCAAGCGACTTATGTCCCTCTGCCGGAGGCCGGCGGGGCCATTAGCTGGCCGGAGCGGTGGCGGTCGCCTCCCGCCCGGCTTCGTGGCCGGGAAGGGCGATGGCCTGATCGGATTCGGCCGGCACCAGGAATCGATGGACCAGGGCGGCGACGATGCCGCCGGCCAGCGGCGCTACCAGGAACAGCCAGACCTGGTGGAGGGCGTCGCCGCCGACGAAGATGGCCGGACCCAGGCTGCGGGCCGGGTTGACCGAGGTCCCGGTGATGGGGATGCCGATCAGGTGCACGGTGACCAGCGCGAAGCCGATGGCGACGCCAGCCACGTTGGAGTTGCCGATCCGGCTGGTGACCACCAGCACCACCAGCACGAAGAGGAAGGTGAGGATGGCCTCGGCGGCAAACGCCCCACCCCAGGGGATGCCGATCATGGAGTGCTTCCCCCACCCGTCGGTGCCGAGGCCGGTGCCGGATTTGGAGTAGAGGGTGGTCGAGCGGAACACCTCGTAGAGCGCACCGGCGCCGATGATGCCCCCGGCCAGCTGGGCGACCCAGTACCCGATGCCCTCGAAGATGGACATGCGGCCGCTGACCACGAACCCGATGGTCACCGCTGGGTTGACGTGGCACCCGGAGATCGGCCCGAGGGCATAGGCGAGGACCAGCAACACCAGTCCGAAGGCGAGCGCGGTGGCGACGACTCCGGCGGCGACGCTGGTTCCGGTGGAGCCACCGATCAGTGGCCCCGACGCCCACTTCCCGAAGGACAGGGTGGCGACTCCCACTGCGATGAACACCAGGAGCGCGGTTCCCAGACATTCAGCGAACAGCTTGCGTGCACTCATCGAACGAACCTCCGTGCTCGGAGAGCCGGCGGCGAACCGACCGGCCCGTGGTCGTCCGTCAGTGTGTCACGGCCGTCGGCGCGAAACGGGGATGTTCCGGCCCCGGCGGTCTTCCCCCGATGAACCAGCTTGGCCCCCGCGTCTCGGACGGAGCGGGCAGGATGGAGGCGTGCCTCAAGTGCATCCATTTCAACGGTCGCCCCAGGATCAGCAGGCCTTCGATCGAGCCAAGGTCGTGCTCCACCAGCACGACACCTCGGTGGATCCAGCCACCGGAGACGGTTCGATGCCCGCCGATCTGGTGCTCGAAGGGGGAGGGGTCAGGGGCATCGGTCTGGTCGGGGCCATGCTCGTCCTCGACGAGGCCGGCTACGACTTTCCCCGCATCGCCGGCACCAGCTCCGGGGCCATCGTCGCCTCGGTGGCGGTCGCGCTCCGGCAGGCCGGACGGAGCCTCACCCTCCTCCGGGACTACCTGGGCACCGTCGACTACCCCCGGTTCGAGGACAAGAGCCTGATCCGGAGGCTCACCGGCGAAGTGGGATCCGCCGCCCACCTCCTCCTCGACATGGGCCTGTACACCGGCGACTATCTGGCCGAGTGGTTGTCCCCGGTCCTCGCCGATCTCGGGATCACCACCTTCGGACAGCTGGTGATCCCTCCCGGTGAAGATCCTGGGGCCAGCATTCCGGAAGGGGAGCGCTACCGGCTGGTGGTGTTTGCCTCGGACATCACCCGGCGGACACTTCTCCGCATGCCCTGGGACTACCCGATCTACGGCCTCCCGCCCGGCGATCAGAGCATCGTCTCCGCCGTCCGGGCCTCCATGTCCATCCCGTTCTTCTTCGAACCGGTGCGGATGAAGACCCGGCCGTCGACTTCACCGGAGTACGGGGATTGGCCGGGTGGGACGGTGACCCTGGTCGACGGGGGCTTGCTGTCGAACTTTCCCATCCAGTGTTTCGACCGGGCCGACCAGCAACCCTCCCGGTGGCCGACGTTCGGCATCAAGCTTTCGGCCCGGACCATCGAGATGGGCCCGGACCGGCCCTCGGGCAACACGGTGGGAGAGGCGATTGACTGCCTCCGGACGATGATCAGCGAGTGGGACCGCTACCACCTCGACGCGGTGACCGCCCGGTCGACGGTCTTCGTGGACAGTGGAACGATCACCGCCACCGACTTCGCCCTCACCGCCGGGGACCAACAACAGCTCTTCGACAACGGGTGCCTGGCGGCCACCCAATTCCTGATCGCCCGGGCCGCCGCGCTCGGCGATGGCCGGCCCGGGTCGGATAACTCCGAACCCAGAGGTTAGGGTGCCGTCATGAGGAAGCACGTCGTGGTTCTCGGGGCCGGTTTTGGGGGGCTCGAGCTCGTGAGCCGGCTGTCGGAATCGGTGCCCGATGAAGTCGAGCTCACCCTCATCGACAAGAGTGACTCGTTCGTGTTCGGTTTCTCCAAACTCGACGTGATGTTCGGGCGCCGACCGGTCTCTGAGGTGCGGCACCCGTATCGGAGTGTGGACAAGTCGGGGGTGACGTTCCGACAGGAAACGGTGCTCTCGATCGATGCCGAAGCTCGACGGGTCGTTACCGACGGCGGCACCTATGAGCCGGACATTCTTGTCGTCGCGCTCGGGGCCGACTACGACACCTCGGCGACGCCTGGCCTGGTGGAGGACGGCTATGAGTTCTATTCCGTCGCCGGCGCCGAGCGCGCCGGTCAGGCTCTCGATGCCTTCGGCGGCGGCGCCGTCATCGTCGGCGTGCTCGGCGGGTTCTTCAAGTGCCCCGGGGCCCCCAATGAGACGGCGTTGCTGTTGCACGATTACCTGTCCCGGCGCGGCCTCCGGGCATCGTCGAGCATTCATCTCATCAGCCCCCTCCCGATGCCGATTCCCATCTCCAAGAAGACCTCGGAAGCCATCGAAGCGATTCTCCGGGACCACGGGATCGAGTACTCGCCCTCGACGAAGGTCAACCGACTCGATCCGCGGACTCATGTCGCCCATCTCAGCGATGGCCGCGAGATCTCCTACGACCTCTTCTTGGGCATCCCGGTCCACTGTGCACCCGAAGTCGTCCTGGCATCCGACCTCGCCGAGGACGGGTGGATCCCGGTGGACCCCGCCACGTTCGCGACCCGACACCCGAATGTCTATGCCGTCGGCGACGTCACCAGCGCGCCGGTTCCCCGGGCCGGCGGCATCGCCGAAGGCGAGGCAGCCACCGTCGCCGGCGTGCTCATCGCGGAACTGACCGGCGGCCCTTCCGCACCCGCCTACGACGGGGCGGGAGCCTGCTATGTCGAGCTCGGAGACGAACGGGTCGGACGCATCGACGTCAACTTCCTCAGCTACGACACCCCGGTGGCCAAATTCATTGCTCCCACCCCCCAGCTGTTCGAAGAGAAACAGGACTGGGGGGCGACCCGCGCCGCCCGCTGGTTCGGCGGCTAGACCCCCCGGGGGGTAGGCGCCGAGAAGTGTCGGGCGCGAGGTACTAGCTGGAGCCGTTGGTGGTTTCCGTGTGCCGGACCCAGGTGGCGTACATCTCGGCATACCGCCCGCCTCGGGCCACCAGCTCATCATGGGATCCGACCTCGACGATCCGCCCGTCGTCGACGACCACGATCCGGTCGGCCCGCATGGCGGTGGACAGGCGGTGGGCGATGAGAATGGCGGTCCGGTTCTCCAGGAGTACGTCAAGGGCGGATTCGATCTTGGTCTCCGACTGGAGGTCGAGGTTGGAGGTAGCCTCGTCGAGCACGAGCACCCGGGGGTGGGCCAGGAAGGCCCGGGCCAGGGCGAGCAGCTGGCGCTCTCCCGAGGACAGGGTCTGTCCCCGTTCGTGGACGACGGTGTCGACGCCGGCCGGTACCCGCTCGATCACCTCTTCGAGACCCACCGCCCGCACCGCCTCGAGGATCTCTTCGGGGCTGGCGTCGGGCCGGGCGAAGGCGATGTTCTCGCCAATGGTCCCGGCGAACAGGAACGGCTCTTGGGGGACCACCCCCAGCTGCTGGCGCAGCGATCGCATGGTGACGTCCCGGAGGTCATAACCGTCGATGAGGACCCGGCCCGAGGTCGGGTCGTAGAAGCGGGTGACCAGTTTGGCCAGGGTGGACTTGCCGGCCCCGGTAGGCCCGACGAAGGCCACCGTCTCGCCCGGCTCGATCCGGAGGTCGACATCGGAGATGACTTCGACCCCGGGGTCGTAGCCGAACGAGACATGGTCGAAGACGATCTGACCTTCGAGGTGGGGCAGATCGATGGCGTCTGGCGCTTCTCTGACGGTCGGTTCGGTGTCGCTGAGCGCCCGGAGTTTGAACACCGAGGACTGCCCCTGCTGGAGGGTGTTGTACTGCTGGACCAGCAGCTGGATGGGCTGGAAGAACCGGTTGAGATAGAGGAAGAAGGCCACCAGTCCGCCGATCGACAGGGTGTGGTGGACCACCATGGTGCCGCCGATGGCCAGCAGGGCGCCCTGGGAGAGGACGCCGAGCAACTGGGTGCCGGGCCCATAGATGGCGTTGACATGGGCGGTGTAGATGTTGGCGTCCCGGTAGTCGCCCACCACGTTGCGATGGTGGACGACGTTCTGGCGCTGCCGGTTGTGGGCGGTGACGATCCGCACCCCGTGGAGGCTCTCGGACAGGTCAGCCAGCACGTTGGCGATGCCGTCCCGGACCCGGTCGTAGCCGCGTTCCGAGGCGCGCTTGAACCAGATGGTGGCGGCCACCAGGGCCGGAACGATCAGGAACACGGTGATGAGGGCCAGCTGGACGTTGATGGTGAACAGCACCACGGTGATCACCACCATGGTCAGCGCCTGGATGGCCAACTGGGAGAGACCGTCCTGGAGGAGTTGCTGGAGGTTCTCGATGTCGCTGGTCATCCGGCTCATCAACACGCCGGCCTTCTCCTCGGTGAAGAAGCCGAGGGACAGCCGCTGGAGGTGGGCGAAGATCTTGACCCGGAGGTCGTTCATCACCCAGGCGGCGATCCGGCCGGTGACCTGCACCTGCACCCGCTGGGCGTAGGAGGTCACCACGATGAACACCAGATACAGCGCGGCGGTGATGGCCACCACCTTGAAGTTCCCGTGGTGGGGGACCATCCCGTCGTTGATGGCGATCTCGGTGAGTTTCGGCCCCGTCTGGGACAGCACGGCGATGACCACCACCAGCAGGCCGGCCAACGCCGTCATCCCCGGGTACTTGGAGATCAACCGCCAGAGGGTGAGCCGCCGGATCTCGTCCTCCGACCCGTTCTGGTTGAAGACGATGTCGGGCTCGGGGTGCTCCGGCTCGGTGGACAGCAGCCGGTCGACCCCATCCTGAAGCTCGGACGGGATCCCCCCGAACGGGAGCCCGGGCGCCGCCGGCCGCCCGAATCCGCCTGGCGCACCGCCGCCGAATCCACCGCCCCAGGTCATCGGCCCACCCCTTCCGGCGCGGCTTCGAGCTCGCCCGCCTGGGCCAGGACGTCGGCGTACAGCGGAGTGGTGGCCAGCAGCTCGGCGTGGGTGCCGTCAGCCACGACCTTCTGGCTGTCCAGCAGCACCACCCGATCGGCCAGGGAGATGGTCGAGAGACGGTGGGCGATGATCAGGGTGGTCCGCCCCTCCATCAGCACGGCCAGGTTGGCATGGATCTCTTGCTCGACCTGGACATCGATGGCACTGGTGGCGTCGTCGAGGATGAGGATCGGGGGATTCACCAGCAACGTCCGGGCGATGGCGATGCGTTGGCGTTGTCCGCCCGACAGGGTGTATCCCCGTTCGCCCACCACCGTGTCGTAGCCCTGCTCGAGGTGGCTGATGAACTCATGGGCGCCGGCGGCCCGGGCGGCGGCTTCGACTTCGTCGATGGAGGCCCCGGGCTTCCCGTAGGCGATGTTGTCCCGCACCGAGACGGAGAAGAGGAACGGCTCGTCGAGGACGATGCCGACATTGGCCCGCAGACTGGCCAGGGTCACCTCCCGGATGTCGTGTTCGTCGATCTGGATCGAGCCGGCGGTCACGTCGTAGAACCGGGTCAGCAATCTGGACACCGTGGACTTGCCGGCACCGGTCCGCCCGACCAGTGCCACCGTCTCCCCGGGGGAAATGTGGAGATCGAAGTCGGCGAGCACCAGGCGCTCATCATCGGGGTTGTAGGAGAAGTCGACGTGGTTGAACCGGATGTCGCCGCGGACGTCTTGGAGGTCGAGGGCGCCGGGCTTGTCGGTCACCGTGGGTTGCTCGTCGAGGATTTCGTAGATCCGGTCGGCCGACGCCGCCGCCCGCTGGCCCATCATGATCAGCATTCCCAGCATCATGAACGGGGCTTGGAGCATCAATAGGTAGGAGTTGAAGGCGAGAATGGCGCCGACGCCCAGGCCGCCGTGAATGACCATGTAGCCACCGAACACCAGCACCAGGGCCAGCCCGACCTGAGGCAGGTTCTGCACCAGGGGGGTGAACTGGGCCCGAAGGTCGGCGTCTTTGATGTACCCCCACTTCACTTTCTCGGCCGCCCCGGAGAGGGCCCGGAGCTGCTGCTCCTCGGCGGCGAACGACTTGATCACCCTGACGCCGTTGACGTTCTCGTCGACGATGGTGGCGACGTCGGCTAGGCGAGCCTGGATGATCCAGGACACCGGGAACATCGACTTCCGCATCTTCACCCCGGTGAAGTAGACGAAGGGCATGGTGGCCATGGCGATGAAGGCCAGCGGGACGTTGATGGAGAGCATGAACACGAAGGCGATCACCGCCATCGAGCACTGGACCAGAATCAGCGGGGCAAACGTCATGTACATCTGCACCGAGCGGATGTCCGAGTTGGCCCGAGAGATCAATTGACCCGACTGGACGCGGTCGTAGAACGAGAACGACATCCGGGTCAGGTGCTCGTAGATGATGTTCCGGAGGTCGTACTCGATGTTGTAGGCGGTCTCGAAGAGGTACAGCCGGGAGATGTAGCCGGCCACCCCGCCCAGCAGACCCAGCCCGACGATCCACCACACGTAGTGGTTGAGGGGGACGGTGTGCTTGACGATGGAGTTGTTCAGCGCATGGTTCAACAGGTTGGGGATCTGGACCTGGAGGATCAGCCCGATGAAGGCCAGCACCAAGGAGGTGACGAACATCCCTTGATGGGCCTTCATCACCGGCAGGGCCCGGCGCAACCACGACAGTGACTTGTCGGGGTCGATGGTGGCCCGGGGGGCGTCGTTGCGGGCGACTTCGGCCATCGGGATGAAGTCGGTGGCGGGTTCGGAGACGCCGCGATGATGGCGTCGGAAGGTCGGGACGTTCATGGGCCGGACCTTCGGGCCGCCCGGTAGGCGATGAAGGCGTGGCGCCAGGTGGCCAGCCCGTCGAGGGCGCGCTCGGTCTCGACCGGGTCATCGAGGCACCCGGCGATATCGCAGAGCCGGGCGGTGACCGCGGCGTCGGCGGCGGTGAGCACGGTCATCCCACTCTCGGTGAGGGCATGGTCGACCCGCCGCCGGTCCAACTCGTCCGGACGGCGCTCGACCAGCCCCCGGGCCACCAGTCCGTCGATGATGGCGGTGATGCTGGCCGGCCGCACCGCCAGTCGTTCGGCCAGCGCCGAGGAGAAGGCCGAGCTCTCGTCCAGAAGGCCCAGCACCCGGTATTGCGGGACCGACAGGTCGACCGAGCCGAGCCCGAGCTCCACCTGTTTGGCCATCCAGGCGGCCGTGCGACCGACGGTTTCCCGCTCTCGTATCCGGGCGCGTTGGCCCACAGTTTTGGAACTCACATAGTTAGACTATCGAAGGAACTCCCGACACCATTCGGCCGGGCCTCCTGGCGGGGGTAGCTAGGAGACGAGCCCGGCGGTGGAGATGTTCAAGCCGTCGGCCGTCCGCGAACGGTGCACGACCTGCAACTCGGAGAACTCCGCCAGGCCCCAGGGCCCGTTCTCGACTCCGATCCCACTCCATTTGAAGCCCCCGAAGGGCTGGGCCGGACCCAGGGCGAGGTGGGTGTTCACCCAGGCGGTGCCGCACTCGAGCTGGCCGGCCACCTCCGAGGCCCGGTCGACGTCGGGGCCCCACACCGATCCGGACAGCCCGAAATGGGTGGCATTGGCCCGCTCGACGGCGTCGTTGACGTCGCGGTAGGAGATCACCGGCAACGCCGGGCCGAACTGTTCCTCGTCGACGATCCGGGTGCCGTCGGTGAGCCCGGCCAGGATGGTGGGCTCGAAGAAGTAACCGGGACGATCCATCGGGTGGCCTCCGGTCACCGCCTTGGCCCCGCCGGAGATGGCGTCGGCCACCAACTCCTTCACCCGTTCGTACTGAGGCGCGTTGTTGATCGGGCCCAGCTGGGAATCGGGCTCCGTCCCGTCACCCACCTTGGTTGACGAAGCATGAGCGGCCAGGGCGTCGACCACGTCGTCATAGAGATTCTCCGGCACGTAGACCCGCTTGATGGCCGAACATACCTGGCCGTTGTTGTTGAAAGCGCCGGCGAAGATGGCCTTGGCCACCCAGGCGGGATCGGTACCGTCCAGGACGATGGCCGGATCGTTGCCGCCCAGCTCGAGGGTGACCCGCTTGAGATCCGGGGCCGCCGACTGGGCCACCTTCTTACCCGTCTCGATGGATCCGGTGAAGCTGATCTTGCGGGGGACCGGATGGCCGGTCATCCAGGCGCCGAGGTCGTCGCCGCCGCTGACCACGTTCAGCACCCCCGGGGGTAGCGCCGAGCGCAGCAGTTCCGCCGTCTTCAGGGTAGCCAGGGGAGTGAAGGGCGATGGCTTGAGCACCATGGTGTTGCCGGCCAGCAGTGCCGGGGCGATCTTCCAGAAGGCCAACGTCAGCGGGAAATTCCAGGGGGTGATGGCGGCGACCACGCCGAGCGGGCGCCGGACCACGTCGACCAGGGCGTCGGCATCGTCCTGGATGGTCTGCGACGGGGTCTCGAGGTTGGCGAAGTACTGGCACCAGATGGCGGCGGCGAAGACCTCGATGTTGGCCTCGCCCAGCGGCTTGCCCTGTTCGGCGGTGAGCACCGGGGCGATCTCCCCGGCCGAGGCGAGCAGGACGTCGGCCATCTTCAGCAGTGTCGCCCGGCGGGCGGCCTCATCGGCCTTCCAATCCGGGTAGGCCTTGGCCGCCGAGTCGAAGGCGGCGTCGAGCTGGGTGCGACTGCACTCGGGGGCGTGGGCGAAGACGTCGCCGGTGGCGGGATTGTGCACCCCGAACGACTCTCCGGCCGGGACGGAGTCGCCGCCGATGGTCATGACGAAGTCGGACATATTTCCCCCAAATGGTTCGCAGGTTCCGGTTTGTTCGCCAAATCAGCTAAGACCTCCGCGGGGCGGGATGTCAAGGCGGGGCCGGCCTCCAGGGTGGCGCCCGGACCGGCCCGGCATCGCCGCCGCACACCGTCTTCCTCCTGCCCAACGGCTATCGGTTGCGCAACGTTCACATTCCGGTCACGCTCCTGTGAGGCAATGCCGGGCGCCGGCCCCGGTTGAGGAGGGGGAATGATGGGGGACAGCACCAAGAGAGGGGCGGGCGGGGCGTCATTCGATCGGCGGATCTTCCTGGGCGGGGCGCTGGCGGCGGGAGCGGGGGTGTTGGCCGCCGCCTGCGGGTCGTCGTCGACGGTGTCCAAGGCCGCCACCACGGTTCCGGCCGGGTCCGACCTCGGCGCCATCGAGCACGTGGTGTTCCTGATGCAGGAGAATCGGTCGTTCGACCACTACTTCGGCGCCTACAAGGGCGTGCGCGGATTCGGCGATCACCCGGCTGGGGACCTGGGAGTGTTCTCCCAGGCGTTCCCCGGGAACACCACCCGGACCCCGACCGGCCGCCAGCTTCCCTTCCATCTCGATGTGGCCACCAACCTCGGAGAGTGCACCCACGACCTGACCCACAACTGGTTGCCCCAACACCTGTGCCGCAACAACGGGGCCATGGACGCGTTCGTGACGACCCATACGTCGACCCAGTACGAAGGCCCGACCAACGGGCTCATCACCATGGGGTATCACACCCGGGCCGACATCCCCTACCACTACGCCTTGGCCGATGCCTTCACCATCTGCGACGGCTATCACTGCTCGATCATGGGGCCGACCCACCCCAACCGGCTGATGTCCCTCTCGGGCACCATCGATCCTGACGGAAAGCATGGAGGCCCGGTGTTGATCACCAATCCATTGCCCGATGCCCGCTTCAGTGTCAACTGGCCGACCATGCCCGAGGTCCTGGAGGACGCCGGGGTGTCGTGGAAGGTCTACTCACCGCCGGGCGACGCCTACCGGGTGGAATCCCCCACGGTCATGACCGTCTCCGACGCCATCCTCCCGTATTTCTCCCAATACTCGAAGCCGACTTCTCTCCTCTACCAGAAGGCGTTCGTCCCGACCTTCCCCAACGATTTCGCCCAGGATGTCAAGAGCGGAAACCTGCCCAAGGTGTCATGGCTCATCCCGCCCCTCGGCTACGACGAGCACCCGCCGGCCCCGCCCGCCCTCGGTGCGTGGTTCATCGACCAGGCGCTCCAGACCCTGATCTCCAACTCCGAGGTGTGGTCGAAGACCGTCCTCTTCGTCATGTACGACGAGAACGACGGGTTCTTCGACCATGTGCCCCCGCCCACCCCACCGGCCGGCACCCCCGGCGAATTCGTGACCGTGAACCCGCTGCCGGCCGATGCCCAGGGGGTGGCCGGCCCGATCGGACTGGGATTCCGGGTCCCGATGCTGGTGGTGTCGCCGTTCAGCCGGGGTGGTTATGTCGCCTCCGAGGTGTTCGATCACACCTCCCAATTGCGCTTCCTGGAGGAGCGTTTCGGGGTCAAGGCGCCGAACATCTCGGCCTGGCGACGCCAGACGGTCGGTGACCTGACCTCCACCCTGCAGATGGGCACGCCGGACACCACCCGACCCAACCTCCCGTCCACCGCCGGCGACACCGTGGCCGCGGTCACCGCTGAGGGCTGTCAGACCTCCGACATCATCGAACTCGACGGCAGTCAGCCGCCGTACCCGATGGCCGCCGTCCAGGTGATGCCCGCCCAGGAACCCGGCGCGCCGCGGCGGGTTCCGACCCACTGAGCAGCCGGCCGGGTAGGCCTACTGTCGGTAGCTTCGGTCGCCGGCTCACGGTTACCATGTGGGCATGGACGCCCCCAACGAAAGTCCGGCCAGCTACGCGGCGGACATCAAGCCACTCTTCCGGGAACGCGATCGTGAGTCGATGAGTCGCCAGTTCGATCTGTGGTCTTACGACGACGTGCGGACCCACGCCGCCGCGATCCTCGAACGGGTGCAGGACGGCTCCATGCCCTGCGATGGCGCCTGGCCAAGCGAACGCGTGCAGGCCTTCCGGGGTTGGGTTGATTCCGGGATGGTGCCGTAGGCCTCAGACGGGCAGCGGGTCGGGCTCCGGTTGGCTGGGCTCGATGGCGGGCTCCAGCTCGGGCTGTTCGCCTCCGGCCGAAAGGTGGGGGAGGTGCCGATCGAGCCAGTCGGGGAACCACCAGTTGGACTTGCCGAACAGGAACATCAGGGCCGGGACGATGGTCATACGGATGATCACCGCGTCGATGAGGATTCCTGCCGCCAGACCCAGGCCGAATTCTTTGATGACCCGCTGGCCGCCGAACATGAACGAGCCGAAAACCAGGATCATGATGAGGGCGGCGGCGGTGATGGTCTTGCCGGTGGCGGCCAGTCCCTTCCGGACCGCCTCTCGACTGTCGCCGCACTTGACCCACTCCTCGTGGATGCGACTGACCAGGAACACCTCGTAGTCCATCGAGAGCCCGAACAGGATGGCGAACAGCATGACCGGGAGGAATGACTCGACCGGCCCGGCCCGGTTGACCCCGAAGATGGCGCTCAACCATCCCCACTGGAAGACGGCGACCAGCACCCCGAACGCCGCCCCGATGGAAAGCAGGTTCATGACCGCGGCGGTGAGGGGGATGATCAGGCTCCGGAACACCAACGACAACAGCAAGAAGGAGAGCACCACCACCAGTCCGATGAACAGCGGGAGCTTGGACGTCAGCACCTTGGAGAAATCGGCGAAGATGGCGGTATTCCCCCCCACATAGACGGCCACGTTCGATCCGGACACCACCTGGGGGATGGTCGAGGTCCGGAGGTGGGTGATCAGCGTGGCGGTGGCCCCGTCCTGGGGCGAGGATGACGGATAGACCTGCACCAACGAAACTTGCTGGCCGTTCTTGGCCGGAAAGATGACCGGTGGGGAGACCTGGGCGACATCCGGCTGGGACTTGACCACACTGGCAAGTTGTTCGATGACCTGGCTGTCGGCCGCACCTGAGTTGACGGTGACCAGCTCCAGCGGCCCGCTGAAGCCCGGCCCGAAGCCTTTGGCCAGGAGGTCATAGGCCTGGCGGGTGGTGGTGGACGTCGGATCGTTGCCCTGGTCGGAATTGCCGAGCCGGAGGGAGAAGAACGGCAGGGCCACCAGCACGATGACGATGAGGGCCAGCGCCGCCGGCAGTGCCGAGTGTCGCTGGATCAATCCGGCCCACCGGGGCCAGAAACCGGTGGTGCCGCTCCCGACCACCCGGGGACCGGTGGTGGCCAGCTCGCGCTTCTGCTTGCGGCTGAGCACCTTGGGCCCGATGAACCCGAGAAACGCGGGG
>DASXFR010000067.1:0-24767 GCA_036489495.1 Acidimicrobiales bacterium
TCACCGGGCACCAGATAGCCGAGGCGGAGCGCGTGCTCGACCTGGTGGACCAGCTGCAGGTAGGTCGGCACGCCCGAGCCGGGATCGAGCCCGAACTGGATCGGAGACACCGGCTTGCCCTCCGGTGCCCCCGAAGCGTCATCTGACGAGCTAACCCCTTGTACTGTGTTCATGGGGTAACAGTATAGCCCCACCCGGGGGCGTCCACGGCGCGGCAGTGCCCACGGCCACGAAATGCGGGGGTGGTCGAGGTGGTTGTCGGAGCGCACTGCCGACAACTGATCTCAGCGATCCTCAATCGTCAAGCCACAACACAGCCCTGACCCGCACGCTGCTCGATTCGGTTGGAGCTAATGCGAGTATCTGGCCCCCGCTTGACCCTACGACGGAGGCCGGTGTTGCCTACCGGTCACCCTCTCCGCTCCGCAGGACCTTGTTCGACGCCGTGAGACCAATGGTTCCACCGTCGATGATGGCCGTCACCTGGTCTTTTACCGCCGAAGGGGTGTTCGTATCATGACACCCCAAGACCACCTCCGTCCCCACCTTGGGTGCCAGTTCCCTCATCCGACCTCAATTGGTGAGTGTGGCCTCGAACCTCAGGGTTCGAGGACGATCTTCCCCAGCGTATGACGATGTTCGAGATCCCGGTATGCCTCGCGCACCTGAGTCAATGGATACGTCTTGGCGATGGGTATCTCGAGCCGTCCCTCGGCGATGAGCCTGGACAGCTTCGCCAGCACGTCGGCGCTGGCCGCCACCGCGTTCCCGTCAGATTTGGTCCCGTATTTCTCCGCCGCCACCCGGTCGATGATGGTATTGATGCGCCCGGGCGACACGCCTAAACCGATGGCGATCTCGACGTAGCCATCGCCGAAGGTGTCGATAAAAGCATCGACGTGTCCGCCGCCCGCGTCTTTGATCCGCTCGGCCACCCCTTCGCCATAGACCAGGGGAATCACGCCGTGGTCGGCGAGCCAGGCGTGATGGCCTGGGCTGGCAAGCCCGATGACCGTGGCCCCCGCGTCGACAGCCAACTGCACGATCACTGAACCGACGCCCCCCGCCGCCCCGGAAACCACCAGGGTGTCGCCCGCAACCAGGTTCACCGCCCGCACGGAGGCATAGGCGGTGGTCCCCACCACGAACAGGGATCCAGCCACGTCCCAAGGCACACTGCGGGGCCGGGTCACCAGATTGTCAACATCGACCGCCACCATCTGGGCGTGACTGGCGCGGCTGTCGACGAAGCCGAGTACCTCGTCGCCGACAGCGAAGTGGGTGACGCCGGGCCCCATCGCCTCGACGACGCCGGCGAGATCGCTCCCCTCGCCGGATGGGAAGGTGGCCGGATAGATGGCCTCGAGCAGCCCGTTGCGGATTGCCGCCTCGCCCGGGTTGATCCCGGCGGCCCGCACTTCGACCAGGACCTGACCGGCTGCGGGGACGGGTCGGGGCACCTCAATGACATTCAGCACATCGACATCGCCGTACTCGTCGAATCTCACCGCCAGTGGCATGAGTCACTCCCTTCGCCTGTCCCCCAAAAGGTCAACAGGAATGGGCCGTGATCATTCCGCCATCCGGGCGATTCCGATTCCCCCCGCCGGCGCCGCCGTACGTCGCGGCTGGCGAGGACATTGTCGGGATCGCCCCGTCTACCACCGAGGGCCCGGGCGCGCATGGACGCCCGCGGGCCATCTCGGATGCTCTAGCTCTAGGGCCGCCGCCTCGGGTCAGCGGCAACCCGGCAGGTCACCCGACCTTCTGGCCGTTGGCGGTCAAGGTGACTTCGATGTTGCCACGGGTGGCATTCGAGTACGGGCACACCTGGTGGGCGGCGGCAACCAGTTGGACCGCCTGCCCGGGGTCCTGAATGTCCGGAAGGGTCACGTCGAGCTCCGCCGAAATCGCGAAACCCCGTTCTTCGGTAGGGAGAAGGTGGACTCGACTGTCGATCGAAACGTCACCTACCTCGACGTGCTCGCGACGAGCCACGGCTCCGAGGGCACTCTCGAAACACGACGCATAGCCCACCGCGAAGAGCTGTTCAGGATTGGTGCCGCCACCCTCGCCACCCAGTTCCTTCGGAAACCGGAGTTGTACGTCCAGAGCGCCGTCGGTGGTGACGCCGTGTCCGTTCACGCGACCACCGGTGACGGTTGCCTCCGCGGTGTAAAGGATCTTCGCCATCTCAGTCTCCATTCTCTGGATCCAGCCATCGCGCCAAGCATCTGGCGTCGTTGGTCTGCTCTCATTCGGATAGGCCCGAGGCTATCTGGACCCGGCCCGGTCTCCGGCGGTCCGGAGGCGGCCGGGGGAGACGGCGAGAACCGTGGGCGACTGGCGCTACCGGTCAGTCGTCGCTGTCGGTCGGTGGCGGCGGAGGCTCGCCCGGCGAAGACGAAGGGCGCCTCAGCAGCGGGTTGAGACGCACCATCGAGGAGAGCGCATCGGTCAGCTCACCGACGGCGCCGATGACCAGGTCGGTGGCCGGAGATCCGACCTGATCCCGCAGGACCCGATTCACTTCCTCCACCTGGCGGCGGGTGTCGGCCATCCCGTTCATGTAGAGCCGGGTGAACTGCTCGAGGGTGTCGGTGGCGTCGAGAAGACGGGTGGTGATGCGCTGGAAATTGGTCACACCCTCCCGGAATTCCTGGAGGGTGGAGGGGAGCGCCAGCAACTCGGTGGTGACCTGGCGTCGCCAGCTCTCCAGGCGATTGAGCCACGGGATCTCCGGCATGACGGGCACCGGGCCATGCTACCCCGTTGACCTCGGAGAAGGCCGGCGAGAGGCGCGAAGAGTGAGGTATGGCACGCCGATCTAGAGTTGTAGTGATATGCAGATGTCGCCGACCGAGTTGATTGTGATCGGGGCCCTGTCGATTGTCTGGGCCGCCATCGGGTACCGCCTGTCGGAGGGGGTCCGGAAGGTCACCGGGCGCACTCCGTGGGGGCTCCCGTCGCCGGTCTGGGCGTTGTTGTGGTTCTTGTCGCTCGTCCTGGGTCTGGTGCTTTTCCTGATCGCCCGGGCCACCGATGCTCGACGGGCGGTTCGGATGGGACCGGGGCCCTCCCATGCGCCCGGGGAATCGCTCGGGGCCGGGCCGGTCGCGCCGATGGCGAAACCCATACGGGCCGGATCACAGTTCCCGGCCTACCCTCGTCCGGCCAACTCTCCCGGGCTCGGTGAAGCCGAACCCTCCCACCTGCCTCCACCGCCGGCGCCCCCGGCACCAGCCGGGACGCAGCCACCCGGGGGGCCATCACCTGCGAACGAGTCGAATCCGGCCTCCGAGCCGGCACCGACGCCGGTACCGGCATCGTCACCGGCGCCGTCCTCCGAGCCCGCCCCCCAGGTCCTCCCTCCCCCGGGTTGGCACCCGGATCCGAGCGGAAGGTTCCACTATCGATGGTGGGACGGAACCATGTGGACGAGCCAGGTTTCCCTCAGCGGTCAGCATCTGATCGACACCAGTCCTGATCAGCGGATTGGCCAGTACTGAGCGGTCAGAGGCAGTGTGTCAAACGCATCCGGGAACGGATGGAGGGAGGGGATCGAGATGGCGATAGCCGGTACAGCCGACGTGGTTCGCCACGCCGCCGAGGATGACCTGCCGTGGGTGGACGCCACCGGGGGCATCTGGTTGAAGGTGCTGCGGGTTGACGTGGCCAACGGCGTCTGGGTGGTGCGCAACCGCTTCGAGCCCGGAGTTCGGCTCCAGACCCACCGGCACACCGGCGCGGTCGATGGGTTCACCATTTCCGGCCGCTGGCACTACCTGGAGTACGACTTCTACAACCACGCCGGGTCGTACATCCGGGAACCCGCCGGATCGGTCCACACTCTCGATGTCCCCGACGACAACGACGGGGTCACCGACGTGCTCTTCGTCATGGAGGGGGTCAACCTCAACCTGGCCGCCGACGGTTCGGTCGAGAGCGTGACCGACGGGGCCGGCACCCTGGCTGCCTACGAGGCTCTGGCGGTGGCGCAAGGGTTCGACCCGCCCACCGGCGTGCTCATCGGATGAACCGGTAGCTCGGATGGCCTCAGCCACATCGGCGGCGTCAGGAGCCTCCGAACACCGTCAAGCCGGAGCCACCGACGGCGCCCACGACGCCGAGGACTTGACCGCTCCACTCCTCGATCCGGCCTTCTACGCCGGCGACCCGTTCCCGCTCTATGCCCGGCTCCGGTCGGACGCCCCGGTGGTCCGCAACCCGAACCTCGGATTCTGGGTGATCAGCCGTCACGCCGACGTGACTTCGGTCTCCCGGGACCCCGACACCTTCTGCTCGGGCAAGGGGGTCATGGTCTTCGAGATAGGCAACGAGTATCCGACGCCGCCGACCATCATGCACACCGATCCGCCCGATCACACCCGCTACCGGGCCCTGGTGCAGCCCGGCTTCCGACCGAAGTTCATGCGAGGGCTGGAGGACGCCGTCCGGGCCCGGACCCGGACGTTGGTGGACCGGCTGGAACCCGGCGTGCCGGTCGACATCGTGGCGGAGTTGGCCGTCCCCCTGCCGTTGCAGGTCATCAGCGACCTCCTGGGGGTGCCCGAGGATGAGTGGCCGCGATTCTTCCGCTGGTCGGAATCGGTGATTCCCGGGGCCACCGACTGGCCGGAGGAGGAACGTCAGGCGCTCAGCGCGGAAATGGTCGAGTATCTGTTGGCGGCCGCCGCCGACCGGCGGGCGACGCCGAGCTCGGACATCATCTCGGAGTTGGGAGCCGCGGAGATCGATGGCGACCGTCTCTCCGATGCCGAGCTGGCCATGTTCCTGGTCCAGCTGCTGGTCGCCGGTAACGAGACGACTCGGAACATGATGTCCGGAGGGCTGAGCGAGTTTGCCGAGACCCCGGGGGAGTGGGCGACGATGCGGGCCCGGGTGGCGGATTCGGCGCCACGGGCCTTGGCCATCGCCACCGAGGAGATGCTGCGCTGGACCACCCCGGTGGTGTCGTTCATGCGAACCGCCACTCGAGACACGGTCATCGGTGACCAGCAGATATCCCGCGGTGACCCGGTATTGATGCTCTACGCCTCGGCCAACCGCGACGAGGCGGTGTTCGGACCGTCCGCTGACCGTTTCGATAGCGGCAGAGACCCGAATCCGCACCTGGCATTCGGGTTCGGCCCCCACTTCTGTATCGGCGCCGCGCTCGCCCGGCTGGAAGGCAGGATCGTGCTCGAAGAACTCCTGGCCCGCTTCGGTTCGGTGGAGTCGGCCGGTCAGGTGGAACGGACGGCGTCGCCGGTGATCGCCGGTGTCCGGTCGGCCCCGATGGTTTTCGGTGCGCCAAGCTGAGCGCCGTCCCGCCGCGCTGTTGACCGGTACCGGTTCCAGGGTTGGGCGCTTTGCCCAGCTCGGCTGGCTAGCTGGCGGCGGTGAGCACTTTGATCTGTTCGTCGCTCAGCTCCACGGTGGCGGCTCCGCAGTTCTCCTCCAGATGGCTGACCGACGATGTGCCCGGGATCGGAAGGATGACCGGTGAACGGTGGAGGAGCCAGGCCAGGGCCACCTGGGAAGCGGTGGCCCCCGTGGCGCCGGCGATCTGGTCGACCGCTCCTCCCGGCTTGGCCAAATTGCCCGAGGCGATCGGAGCCCAGGGGATGAATCCAAGACCTTCGGCTTCGCAGTAGTCGAGGACGGCTTCTGATTGCCGGTTGGACAGGTTGTAGAGGTTCTGCACGCTGACCACCGGCACGATCGCCTGCGCCGCCTTGATTTCCGCCACCGACACCTCGGAGAGCCCGACGTGGCGGACCTTGCCTTCGGCGATGAGGTCGGCCAACAGCCCGAACTGTTCCTCGGCCGGCACCTGGGCATCGATGCGGTGGAGCTGGAAGAGGTCGATCCGGTCGACGCCGAGGCGCCGGAGGCTCATCTCACATTCCTGGCGCAGATACTCGGGGCGACCGACCGGCGACCAGTCATTGGGGCCGGTGCGCACCAGTCCGGCCTTGGTGGCGATGACCAAACCGTCGGGGTACGGGTGGAGGGCCTCGTGGATGATCTCTTCGCTCACGTACGGACCGTAGGAATCGGCGGTGTCGATGAGATCGACACCGAGTTCGACGGCTCGGCGTAGGACCCGGACACACTCGTCCCGATCGGCCGGTTCACCCCAGATGCCCCTCCCGGTGATGCGCATGGCCCCGAAGCCGAGGCGGTGCACGGTCAGTTCGCCCAGGTGAAAGGTCCCTGAGTGGGCGATTGGGCGTGAGTCTGTGGCGTTCTGATTCGACATGTTTCCCGTTCTACCCGAATTCCGTTCGACCCGAACCCACCGGCGTGCCCCCGGACGGAACATCATTGCCGATCGGTTGAACAAACCGCGGGCTCGGCCCGTATTCAGTGGCAGGACGGATAACTATCCACGCGTAGCGACCACGACGGAGGACCATCACATGAGCCACGGGACCCGGCGCCCAGAGAGCCAAGCCGCTTCACTCGGAGGACAGTCATCGGACGGCTCGGGGGGAACCGAACATCGAGACGCCGCGCACCGGCGGGTCAAGCACCTGCCCCGAGTATCCCGGCGGCTGGCGGTCGGCGCAATCCTCGCAGTGGGCCTGGTCGCCGCCGCCTGCAGTTCGGGGACGTCGGCCGTCTCCAGCACCGCGACCACGGGTTCGGCCACTACCACATCGGCAACCGTGATCGGATCGACGACCAATCCCACCTTGGGGAAGATCCTGGTGAATGCGGCCGGAGCTACTTTGTACCGCTTTGCCGCCGATCAGAATGGGCAGAGTTCGTGCAGCGGTGCCTGTGCCCAGCTCTGGCCCCCATTTACGGTCACCAACGGCCTACAACCGAAGGCAGCCGGTGGGCTGGTGGGAGTCTTCGGTACCTCCAAGCGGGCGGACGGGACCATCCAGGTCACCTACAACGGGTCACCGCTCTATACCTACAGCGGGGACAAGACGGCCGGCTCCACCGCCGGACAGGGTTTCGACGGCATGTGGTTCGTCGTGAATGTCTCAGCCACACCGGTGGCGGCTTCGACGGCCACCACCGCCCCCGGGGCAACGAGCCCGTCGACGACCCGGGCACCATCGACGCCGGCCATCACCCCGACCACTGTTCAGCAGACGGCACCCACCTCTCCGCCCGCCACCAGCCCTCCGGTGACCAGCCCTCCGGCGACCAGCCCTCCGGCCACCAGCCCACCGACGACGGCCGCGCCGCCGACCACCAGTCCTCCGACGACCATGGGCGGCGGTGGTTACGGGTATTGAGCGTGATCCTCAGGCCTTCTCCTCGTTGGCCATCAGGGGTATGACCCGATCCGAATGGGCGGCGGGTGTCTTGGACCCTGCAGATCCCACGGCCCATGAGTCCAGTGCCGCACTGACGACCAATGACGGAACCCGGCGACGGGTCGTCCTGCCGACGATGGTGATCGCCGCCTCGGCCATTCTCCTGGTCATCCGAGGGTTCGGCACGTTCGGTGCCCATTCGAGCCTTGCTTCGGCGGTGGCGGCCGAACGTTGGACGCTGGTGGGTCCGTTGATGTTGGGAGTGGTGGCGGTGGCGATTGTCGCCGAACAAATCCGGCCGGCGGTCCGCCGTCCGCTCTGGGCTCGGGGCCACGTGCATGACGGGCTCTATCTCCTCCTCTACGCCGTAGCCGTCGTCCCGTTGGTGGTCCTTATCGAAACGGGTAGCTCGGCCATCGTTCACCAAGTCGCACCGTGGCTGGCAATCTCCCGGCCTTCCTCGGTGCCGGCGTGGTTCGAGGCGGTGATGGTGCTCATCGCCATCGACTGGCTCAATTGGCTGGCCCATTTGGCCAATCACCGCATCCCCTCCCTCTGGCGGCTCCACGCCGTCCACCATTCGCAAGAAGAGCTGAGTGTCCTGACCGCATTCCGGGCTCATCCTCTGGTGCACGTCTCGTTCCTTGTCGCCTTGATCCCGACATTGGTGCTGGTGGGCGCCGGCCCGATCCCCGCGGTGGTGTTTGCCATCTACGCCGGCTACGGCGCCATGACCCACGCCAACGTCCGATGGGGGTTCGGGCCACTCGGACGGGTGCTGGTAAGCCCGGCCTACCACCGGGTGCATCATGCCGCCGACGGTCGGACGGACGTCAACCTCGGCACCGTCCTGACCGTGTGGGATCGGCTGAGCGGCCGGGCGGTGATGCCGGCGCGGCTCGGTCCCCGCGATGCGGTGATTCGGACCGGATTGTCCGGTCGGCCGCTACGCACTGAGCAGGCCGGTGTTCGCCCTCACCACCTGGCGACCTTGGCCGCCAACTTGTTGGGGGAGCCGTTCGTGAGGCCGTCTGAGGTCGGAACGGGACTCGGAGTCGTGCGGAGGGAATTCGACGTCGGCGATGGCGTACCCGATGACGAACAGGAAGGTAGGGGCTATGACACAGCTAGGTGACGGGGAAGGTGCACTGACCGCCCCGGCGGTCGGGATGGGGAGCCGCACCCCCACGGTCCATCGGCTTTGGCATTTGTTGTTGGCTCGGCCGGAGGGAATGGCCAGCCGGGTCCTCTTGTGGCTGGCTTCGGTGCTTCTGATCGTCTCGGGAGCCGTCCACTTGCACCTTTGGGGCATCGCGTACCGGCACGTCGCCACCCTGGGACCCCTCTTCTTGGTCCAGGGAGCTGCCACCATTGTGGTGGCTGTCGGGTTGGCGGTGTTGCGAACCGGAGTTCTGATTCTGGCCGGTTTGGGTCTGGTGGTCGGGACGCTGATCGGGTTCATCCTGGTGCTCAACGTTGGGTTGTTCGGTTTCACCCTGCACACGGTCACGGGTTGGGCCGTCCTTTCCACGGTGGTGGAAAGCGTGGCCGTGGTGGTTCTCTTGTTGGCCGCCGTTCTGCTCTATCGGGAGCATCCCTCCCGATAGTCGAAATCTGTCGACTCGGCCCACCCGATGGGGTGGTACGGGGCGGTGCCAGCGGCTCCACAGAAAGCGCGCCGGAGGAACCGGCCGCAGTCAAAGTTCAGGGTGGAAGGAAGCGATGTCAGTCAGGAGCTGGAGGGCCTCCCGATGGATCCTGCTGGGTGGAGCGGGGGTGATGCTCGCCGCCTGTGGCGGTACGACCGCGGGGCTGACCACATCGAGCCCGAATGCAACCGGGACGTCCGGCGCCCCATCGGCAGCCGCAGTCCGCGCCTACGTAGTGCAGGTCGAGCCGGTCCGGCTGGGGGTCAACCAGCTGCTGTTGGGGGCCGACCCCATCCTCGACGGCTTCCGGGCTCACACCATCACCCCCCAAGCCGCCGGTGACCAGATGTCCGCCCTCGAGCAGCGCTTCGCCACCTATCTGGTGACCATGGAGGCCATCGATCCTTCGAATGCCGTGCTCCGGAAGTTGAACGCCCCCTATGCCAACACCTACTACCTGCAGGACAACTATTTGAGCGGGCTGGCCGCCGCCCTCCCCGACAGCAGCTTCGACGACCTGCCCGATACCCAGAACGCCCAGCGCCTGGCCATCATCGAGTGGCGGACCCAGCTCCAGGTGGTGGCCAATGCGGCCAAGGTGCGGCTGCCGGCCGACCTCCAACAAGCCGGCCGGGGGGAGATCGCCCCCTCGCCCGAGGGCAGCTGACCCCGCCGACCCTCACTCCACCCCGGCCTGGTGGCGCCGTCCCTGGGGGCGACCCGGTGCCTCAACCGCGCCGGAGTGAGCCTCAGGTAGCCTCGGCGACCGTGGACTTCGACCTCTCTCCCGAACTGACCGCCCTCCAGGAAAGCGTGCGCCGCCTGGCCCAGGACAAGATCAAGCCCCGGGCCCGGGAGATCGACACCACCAGCGAGTACCCCGAGGACATCTTCGACGCCTTCCGGGATGCCGACCTCTTGGGACTGTGCCTTCCCACCGAGCTGGGCGGTTCGGGGGCCGGGATCCTCGGACTCACCATCGCCATCGAGGAGGTGGCCAAGTACTCGAACTCGGCCGCCCTGATGCTGCTGCTCACCCGGCTCCCGGTCGGTCCGGTCCTCATCGCCGGGAACGACGATCAGAAGAAGCGATACCTTCCCGGGATCGCCACCGGAGAGGTGCGGGCCGCCTTCGGCCTGTCCGAGGCCCAGGCCGGGAGCGACGTGGCCGGGATGCGGACCCGGGCGGTCCCCGACCCCGATGCGTCCGGCGGCTGGATCCTCTCCGGCACCAAGTGCTGGATGTCCGGGGTGCGGGAAGCCGACTGGTACACGGTGTTCGCCAAGACCGGCGACCCATCGTCCCGCCAGCACGACTCGATCACCGCCTTCATCGTGGAGCGGAAGTGGGACGGCGTCTCGGTGGGCCGGACCGATCACAAGATGGGCGTGCACGGGGTGGACACCGGTGAGCTGGTGCTGGACACGGTGAGGGTTCCGGCCGAGAACGTGATCGGCGAGGTGGGGGGCTTCCGTCTGGCCATGCTCGGTCTCAACGCCATGCGACCGATCGTCGCCGCCCGGGGGATCGGGTTGGCCGAGGGCGCCCTGATGTACGCCACCGACTACGTGCAACAGCGGGAGGCGTTCGGCGGGGTGATCGCCGACTTCCAGGGAATCCAGTGGGAGATCGCCAAGGTGGCGGTGGACATCGAGGCCGCCCGTTTGCTGACCTACCGGTCCGCCTGGCTCGCCGACCAGGGCAAGTTCACCAAGGAGTATGTGCCGTTCCTGTCGATGGCCAAGTACTACGCCACCGAGCTGGCCGTGCGGGCCTCGGGTCTGGCCGTGCAGCTGTTGGGGGCGGCCGGGTACATGGAGGACCACCCCACCGAGCTCTGGTACCGCGACGCCCGGCAGCTGACCATCGTGGAGGGGACCTCCCAGGTGCAGTTGGGGCTCATCGCCCGGGGCGTGCTCGCCCGCGACCTCTGGTGGGACTGACGGTGCCGGCGGACTTCGAGGATCTGGGCGGCTGGCCCGGGGTGCTGTTGCGGTTGTTGACCGGCAACTCGCTGACCGCCGACGAAGCCGAGTCGGTGCTCGGGAAGGTGTGGTCGGGGGAGGCATCGCCCTCCCAGATCGCCGCCCTGCTGATCGCCCTTCGGGCCAAGGGCGAGTCGGTCGAGGAGATGACCGGGTTCGTTCGCGGCATGGTCGCCCATGCGGTACCGCTCCGGCTTCCGGAGGGGATGGATGTCATCGATACCTGCGGCACCGGTGGCGACCGCTTGCGCAGCATCAACGTGTCCACCATCGCCGCGCTGGTGGTGGCCGCCACCGGGGCCAAGGTGTGCAAGCACGGCGGTCGGGCGTCGTCGTCGGCGGTGGGCGCCGCCGACGTGCTGGAGGCGTTGGGGGTGGTGGCCGACCTCGGCCCCGCCGGCGTCATCCGCTGCATCGAGGAGGTGGGGATGGGGTTCTGTTTCGCCCCCCGGTTCCACCCGGCCATGCGTTTTGCCGGCCCGGTCCGCAAGGAGCTCGGCATCCCCACCGTCTTCAACTTCCTCGGGCCATTGGCCAACCCCGGCCGGGCCCGCTACCAGGTGGTCGGGGTCAGCGACCGATCGATGGCCGACAAGATGCTCGGGGTGCTGGCCGCCAACCAGGCGGAGCGGGCCATGATCGTCTACGGCGATGACGGCCTCGATGAGCTGAGCACCACCGGCCCGTCCACCGTCCACGAACTGCGGCGGAACCTGACCGGTAGCGGCACCGAGTACGAGCTGTCGGTCTTCCGGGTGGATCCGGCCGAGCTGGGGTTCGCTCCGGCCAGCCTCGACGACCTGCGGGGCGGTGACGCGTCGGTCAACGCCGAGGCCATCCGACGGGTGGTGGCCGGCGACCCGTCGCCGCACCGGGACATCGCGGTGCTCAATGCCGCCGCCGCCCTGGTGGTGATCGGCCAGGCCGCCGATTTCCCCGCAGGAGTAGCCCTGGCCTGTGAGGTGATCGACGACGGGCGTGCCTCCCAGGTCCTCGACGCCCTGATCCGGGTCACCCAAGAAGCCTCCGCCGCCGAGGCGTGAGCCCGCCCGACTCCCGGATGCCCGGCCGTCACCCCCGAGCGGCACGGGTGCCTCCTTTCGGAGAGCGCCCCCACCGCCCGAAGGTGATGACGGAGTGCCCGTGGCTAGCTCCGCCGGGTATGGCTAGGACAGATTGAGCAGCGAAGCCGGCGGCGGGGTACCTGTCCCGGTGAACACCTTTATCGGCCCATTGATGGTCGAGGTGTACACCGGCCCGGTGACGGTCGTCGCCCCGTTGTTGATGGTGGCGATCTGGGCTCCCGAGTACCCGAAATGCACGCTCTTGGAGTAGGTCAGAGGCACCAACCCGGCGGTCACGAGTTTGGATCCGCTGGACTCGATGGCCGAGACAATCCCCGCCCGGGTCAGGTCCGGACCCGCCTTCTGCAGGGCCTGGATGAAGGTGTACCCGAGCTCAACTCCGTAGGTGGTGTTGCCGTCGAGCGGCGCACCGGGGTCGTACTTGGTGAGGACCTTCTGGATGGCCTGGATCCAGGCGTTGGAGGTGTCGGCCTCCGGTGGCGCATAGGCATCTGAGATCATGCCGTTCAACAGTGAGGCCCCCGCCGCGCCCTTCGAGAAGGAGTTCAGCAGTGCGGCGACCGTCGGGGGATCGGCCCCCACGTTGGAGGACACCCATTGGGGCGCGTACCCGATCGAGGCGGCCGGGAGTAGCGCCAGGGCGGTGGCAGCCGGCACCGTGGCGAGGGCGACCACCTGGGCTCCGGCGGCCTTCAACGCGGCGATCTGGTTGCTCATCGGACCGGCCAGGGTGGCGGCGTCGTAGTTCTGCCGGGACACCACTGTGGTGGTCGGTAGCTCGGCGTCAAGGCCCTTGATGAAGTCCTGCCCGAACTCGTCAGCCTGGTAGAGGTAGCCGACCTTCTGGCCGGGGAACTTCTGATTGATGTACTGGCCGAGGATCTTCCCTTCCACCGTGTAGTTCGTCTGCCATCCGAACGTCCAGGGGAATTTGGACTGCGACCAACAGTTGCAGCCCGATTCCACGAACAGCTGGGGCACCTTGTTGGTGTTGAGGAAGCTCTGCACGGCCAACTGGGTCGGCGTTCCCAGCGAACCCACATCGGCAAAGATGTTGTTCTGCTGCACCAGTTGCCGAGTGAGGGTGACGGTGTTAGCCGGGTTGTAGGCGTCGTCCTTGATGATGTAGTTGATTTGACGGCCGTTCACTCCACCGTTGGCATTCGCCCACTTGAAGATGGCGTTGGAGGCCGCGGCGATCTCCGAGTAGCCCGGTGCTGCCGGTCCGGTCAACGGGGTAGTGGCGCCGATGGTGATGCTGGTGGCCGTCACTCCGGGTGCCGTCGCTCCGCCGTTGTTCGAGCTGGTGCCGGCGGCAGTGGTGGTCGTGCTGGAGCTCGAGTTGCTGCTGCAGGCGGCGAACAGTAACCCGGTCGCCACCACGACGGTGACGATGCCGATCCGCCTTCGACCGACGTGTCTGGGTTCCTTCTTCGTGTGCGGTTCCTTGTTCATACGATTGGTCCTTTCCTCGGTGGGTCTTCTTACGTCTGATGTCCGGCAAACCGTACGCCTACGGTGCCGATCCGAATGGTCCTTATCCACCTCCCGTCGTGATGTCGGGGGCTGTCGCAATGGCGGGAGGCGCCGGTGATCCCCGGGGCTGTCCCCCGCCTCGAACCAGCGAAAGCCCCCGCCCGGCGAGCCAACTGATCCCCCCTTGGATACCCGTGGGGACCGCCATGATGACCACGATCAGGACCAGCCCGAAAATGACCAGGGAGAGGTTGGCCGCCACCGCGCTCCCGAGGCTGAAGCTGTTGGCGATGGAATTGGACCACCCCGGCATGAAGACGATCACGATGGCTCCCCACCAGGCTCCCACCAGGCTCCCGGCCCCGCCGAGAACCATGCCGGCCAGCAGATAGATGGAGAGGGTGAGGGAGAACTCGCCGGTGTTGACGACCCCGATCGACAGTCCCAGGAAGGCGCCGGCCAGTCCCGCGCAACTGGCGGCCACGGTGAAGGCCAGCACTTTGGTCCGGGCCACGTGGATGCCCGCGAGACCGGCGGCGATCTCGTCATCGCGGACGGCCCGGAATGATCGGCCGAATCGGCTCCGAAGCAGGTTGGCCAGCAGGATCAGGACGATGATGGCCCCGGCCAACTGGATCCAGGTCAACCAGCGTTGCGGATCGATGGTGCCCGGCGGGGTTGGCGCCGTCACCGTCAACCCCTGGTCGCCGCCGAAGAAGGCGGTGTACTTGTCGGCGATCCTTGGCAGCGCGAGGGCGAGGATCAGGGTCATGCCGGCCAGGTAAGGACCCTTCAGTCGGGTGGCGGGAATGCCTACCACCACCCCCAACGCTCCGCTGAGCAGGATGGCGGCCAGCACGTCGACCGCCAGCGGCCAACTGGTGTGGGTCATCAACACTCCGAGGGTGTAGGCGCCGACGGCCATGAATGCCCCCTGGCCGAGGGAGATCTGTCCATTGGTTCCGGTGAGCAGACTGAGACCGGCCAACGCAATGGCGTAGAGGGCGATCTCCCCCAGCCGGAAATTGTTGAAGGCGCTCAGCGACCCGGTGAGGAGATAGAAGCCGACGGCGGCCACCGCGCCGAACAGCAGGTGGCGAAGCAGGGGCTGACGCGGCAACCGGAGCCAGGGAACGCCCGGGAACCGGATCGACGGGCGGCCGCCGGTCGACGGCATATCCGGCGATTGGCTGCCGGGCATTTCCGCATCCGGCACCGCATCCGGCACCCCATCCGCCGCCACCGTGCCGGAACCCGCACCGGGCTGATCGGGAATCGAGGGCATTGGTCAGACCCGCCGCGGCTCGGGCCGGGAGAACAGTCCTTCGGGCCGGGCGGAGAGCACGACCATCAGGATGGCCAGCGCCCCGAGCGGCTCGAGGCTCGATCCGAGATACCCGCCCACATAGGAGAGGGCCAGGCCGGTGACCAATCCACCCACCAGAGCCCCGACCGGGCTGTCCAGCCCTCCGAGCACCGCGGCGGTGAACGCGTAGACCAGCACCAGATCCATGAAGTTGGGCGAGAACGACACGGTGGGGGCGACCAGCAGGCCGGCCAGTGATCCGGCCACCGCCGCCAGCGCCCAGCCGAGGGTCAGGATCCGGCCGACCCGGACCCCGAGAAGCCGGGCGACTTCGGGAGCAAACGCCGCCGCCCGCATGCGCAGCCCGAGGCTGGTGGCACGGAACAGCACCAACGTGCCCAGCATCAGCACCACCACCGCGACCAGGATGAAGACGTCGAAGTGGGAGAAGGCGACCTTGGTGTGCCCGAAGGTGAGCCCGGCTTGCGAGAACGCCGGCGGAAAACTCCGGTTGCCGATGCCGAAGATGGATCCGGCCATCCCCTCCAGCAGAATGAAGAGCCCGAGCGTGACGATCACCGGGTTGAGCGCCGGCTTGCCCCGCAGCGGCCGGATGAGGACGGTTTCGACGACCGCCCCCATGACCAGACCGGCGACCAGGGCGGCGGCAAAGGCCAGCCAGTAGTTGACCTGGCGGTCGAGGAGGGTGACGGCGAGATAGGTGGTGAACATGGCCATCGAACCCTGCCCGAAGTTCACGATGTGGGTGGCCCGCCAGATGAATACCAGGCCGAGGGCCACCGCCGCGAAGATCATCCCGTTGGTGACCCCGTTGAGGGTGAGGTTGATGAACAAGCTCATGACGGGTTGGCTCGATCCTCTCGGTTCAGAATCCCAGGTAGTGGTGTCGCAATTGGGTATCGGCGGCGACGGTGGCGGCGCGGTCGGCGACGACCACCCGTCCCAGATTGATCACCACGGCTTCCTCGGCGATCGACAGCGCGCTGCGGACGTTCTGCTCCACCAAGACCACCGTGAGCCGGGTCTCCCGGGCCAGTCGCTGGACCATCGCCATGATCTGGGCGGTCACCATCGGGGCCAGCCCCAGGGACGGCTCGTCGAGGAGCAACAGTTTCGGCTTCGAACTGAGGGCGCGGCCGATGGCCAGCATCTGGCGCTCTCCGCCTGAGAGGGTGGAGGCCATCCGACTCCTCCGCTCGGCCAATGGCGGGAAGAGGTCATAGATCTCGTCCAGTACCGACCGCCGATGTCCACGGTTGAATTGCCAGAGGGTTCCGAGCCGAAGGTTCTCGTCGACGGTCAGCTCTTCGATCACCCCCCGGCCTTCGGGCACATGGGAGATGCCGAGCCGGACGATGTTCTCGACGCTGAGGCCGGTGAGTTTCTCCCCGTCGTAGCTGACGGTGCCGGACCGTTGTTTCACCAGGCCGGACACCGTCCGCAGCAGGGTCGTCTTGCCGGCGCCATTGGCTCCCAACACCGCGGTGACCGAGCCGTCCTGGGCTTGGAATGTCACTCCCTGGAGGGCTCTGACCGCCCCGTAGGAGACCGAGAGGTCCTCGACGTCAAGCATCGGTACCGCCCGCCCCCTCGCCTCCGGCTCTCGTCACTTCCGTCTTCACCCCGGCACTCACCGCCCGAACCTCGTCGCCGAGGTAAGCCGTGGTCACTTCCGGGTTGGCGCTAACTTCCGAGGGGGACCCCTGGGCGATGACCTGCCCGAAGTTGAGGACCACCAGTCGGTCGCAGGTGGACATGACCAGATCCATGTGGTGCTCGACCAGGAGCACGCTGGCCGACGACCGCAGAGAGATCAGCAGGGCACTGAGCTCGTCCATCTCGCCCTGGGAGAGTCCGCTGGCCGGCTCGTCGAGCAACAGAAGGGTCGGATCCGCCATCAGGGCCCGGGCCAAGGCCGTGCGCTTCTGCACCGCGTACGGCAACGCCCGCGGATGCATCTCGGCAAACTGGTCGATCTCCAGTTGGTGGAGGAGTTCGCCGGCCCGTCGGCGTTGGCGGGTCTCCTCCCGGCTGGATCGCCACAGCCCGAGTATCGACGACGTCAGTCCGGCCCGGGCCTGAGCTTGGCCTCCGGCCATGACGTTCTCAATCACCGTGAGGCCACTCCAGAGCCCGACCCCTTGGAGGGTTCGAGCGATGCCCAGCCGGGTCAAGTGGTGCGGCTTGCGGCGATCGATCCGGTGGCCCCGGTAGGTGATGGTCCCCGAGTCGGGGTTCACGAAGCCACAGACCACGTTGAACAGGGTGGTCTTGCCGGCCCCGTTGGGCCCGATGACCCCGACGATCTCCCCGGGGAGTACCCGAAGCGACACGTCCGTCAACACCGCCAGTCCGCCGAAGGAGACACTCACCTCATGGACGGTCAGACCGGCATCGGCCGACGGCCCCTCCGTCAGGGTCGTCATGTGCCTCGGGATGAGATTGTCGTCGCGGAAGAGTGCGGCCGACGCACGCGCACCGTCAATCGCACCGATTTCCCCCCCGGATCTCGCTGTCGAGCATTCTGAACATCAAGTATTAGCCACCATTTCCGCTAATGGCAATCGTCGCATGCACGCCGTTGATCCCTCCGGTGGTGCGGAGCGGCCGCGCACCCGGCCGTTGGGCGGCCAGATCGATCAGGGTGCAGAACAGGTTCTCGTGGCAGCTTCGATTTGGCGGTTCCGGGCGGGCGTTCGGAACTCAGGAGGCGAGAGACTCCGAGGCTGGGCTGGGCCCGCAAAGATCGGCCAACCGGGGAATCCGATCTGCCGGCATCGAGATCCCGTCGGCCGACTCGACCTCGAGGACCCGGACCCGGTCCGGGTGGGCGTGGAGCCATTGGGCGACGATGATCCGCTCCAGTTCGTGCCCGTCGTTGGTCAAGGTGAGGACCGGATGGGCGACTTCCCTTGGATCGGTGCCATTTGACCGCCCGCCCGTGCCGCCGGTGCCGCCCGAGCCGAACATCGTGCCGCTGTCCGTGAGCAGGCCGCCTTCGAGTTCCACCGACCCTTCGCCATCGACCAACAGGACCACCCGCCCGGTTCGGCGGAGTGCCTCGACCCTCCGATGCTGACCGATGAGGTGCCGAAGCCGGTCAGCATCGTCTCGCACCCTGGCCGCGTCCTCGTACCACTGCTGCTGGGCGAGGTGCATCACCTCTTGGGCCATCGGTCTGAGGAGTTCGGTGGCATCGCCGGCCAGTTCATCGGCCGTCCATTTCCGACGCCGCCCCCGGCGGCCGCCCGACCGTCGCGGCGGGACGGCGGTGGGTGCCGGGCGGGCCTGGGTCCCGGGGTCCCGGCGCTTCACTGTGCCGGCCCGGTTGAACCGGGGAGCCCAGGCCCGGATCAGCCGTCCTTCGATCACTGCGGCGGTGAGGGGACCCGGGCAGACTCGAAAGTGGATGGAATGGAGTTGACGCAACAGGCGCCCGATCTTGGGCCGGCGGTCACCGGTGAAGTAGGACCGGACCCGGGATTGAAGGTCGGTGGCCTTGCCCACGTAGAGGACGTGGCCCGCCGCATCGGTGAACCAGTAGACGCCGGGACGGTGGGGGAGTCGGGTGGTGAGTCGGAGCTTGGCCGCCTGGGGGTGGCCCACCAGACGGGGGAGATCGAGAAGCTCCTCGAGACCGAGGATGCCGAACGATCCGGCCCGCTCGAGGAGGTTGTGCAGGAGATCACCGGTGGCCAGGACATCGTTCAGCGCCCGGTGCGAGGGTCGGTGGGAGAGGTCGAGGCTGTCGGCGAGCGTCCCGAGCTTGCAGTTGGGCACCATGTCCCGCACCAGTCGGCGGGCCAGGGCCAGGGTGTCGACGGTGGCATTTTGCAGGCGGTCACGCCCGGTCGACACCAGCGCGTGGTTGAGGAAGGAGAGGTCGAACCGCACGTTGTGGCCCACGATCACCGCGCCCCCGAGAAACTCGAGGAACGACGGGAGCATCGCCCCCGTGGTGGGAACGTCCGCCACCATGAGGTCATTGATCCCGGTGAGGGCGGTGATGAACGGCGGGATTCGCTCGTCGGGCTTCACCAGTGTCTGGTAGGTGCCCAGCATCTCGCCGCCCCGATAGCGGGCTGCCGCAACTTCGGTGAGAGAGGAACCGGTCGGTGACCCCCCGGTGGTCTCGACGTCGAGAACCACGAAGGTGACTTGACTGAGCGGGGTACCCAGGTCGTCGAACGACTGTTGTACCGCCAGCGCCATTGCGACACTGTAGCGAACAGGTGTTCGATTTCGGTGGAATCAGGGGCTGACGGGCGGCGGCTACCGTAAGGGGCGTGACCGCTGACTCATCGACGGCTGTGCCCGCCTCGCCGGACGCCCCGAGCCCGGCTCCGGCTCCGAGCATCAGATACCGGTGCGCGGCATGCGGGAACCTCACCCGGTTCAGCGTGGTGACCAACCGGCGGACCAGGGCATTTCACCATTTTTCTGTCGGTGGGGAGCTGTCGCTGGAAGATGTCGAAGTCCTCGACGAGACGGTGGAGGAGGTGTCGTGCCGGTGGTGTGGCAATGGCAACGCAATCGAGACCGTCGAAATCGTCGAGGGGGGAACGCCGAACCCCGAGTAGCTGGGGCCCAGGGGGAGCACCCGGCGGCCCGGCACCCAGATCCCCTTTCCGACCCGGAATTTGTGTCCGGACTCCGGCCCATCCCCGCCGGTTCCGAAGACAATCCGGCACTATGGCCGGCATCCGACATCCGCGGGGTGAGTCCCTCGGGCGATGCGATCGAAATCCGTCTCGACGATGGTGGCGGACGGCTCCTGCTGGCCTTCCTCAACACCGACTGTGACGGGTGCGAGGAGTTCTGGAGGGGGCTGCACGACCCCGACGCGGCCGGGATCCCGGCGGGCACCTCGGTGGTCGTGATCACCAAGGGTCCGAAGAACCTGTCTCCCGACGACGTTGGCACGTCGGCGGCCGGGATCCGAGTGCCGGTGGTGATGGGCGATCAGGCATGGGCCGACTACCGTGTACTCGGATACCCGTTCTTCGTACTGGTGGACCGGGCCTCCAAGCTGGTGGTGGGCGAGACAGTGGGCCTCGGCTGGGACGACGTCCTGTCGATGACCGGTCCTCCACGCTGACCCGCCGCCCCGACCAGCTCGAGCAGCCGCTGAGACACCGGCCCGGCCGTCAGCCCACAGCCCCGGTCGCGGCCACCGATCCCACCGATGCCACCGCATTGAGCTCTGCTCCCGGCCCGAGCGCAGGAGACGGCGACGCTTTTGCCTTGCTGGATGCCGGAGGTTTCAGGGTGGCGACCACATCGACAGGGGTGCCGGCCGGCACATTTCGCAAGTGGGACAGATCGTCGGTCAGGAGGCGAATGCTGGCTTGAGACACCCTCCCTCCGCCCCTGGCGATGGCTGCCTCGGTGTCCAGAGGCCCGGTAACGGCGACCATCGGGTTGCCGTCCTGCTCCCAGTCGGTGACGGTGTCGGCGATGGCCGAGGTCACCATGACGAAGGGCCCGTATGCCGGGCTCGGGGACTTGGCGAACAGGACTACGAAATAGTTTCCAACCGGGGTCGGGGTTGGCGCGGCTCCGAGTCCGGCCGGGGCGCGCAGCACCAGCTTCGACGCGTTGTACAACAGCAGTTGATTGGTCGAGAGGTCCACATAGAGGTGGTACGAGCTGTAGGTCAACGTCACGCTGGCCCGCGCGATCCAGGCCGTCCCATTATTGGGACGTTGAAGCAGCCGCACCTCGGCCCTCTGGCCCTGTTCGGCGATGACCGGAAGGGCCAAGGCGGCCCCCGACCAGGATGCCGAGATCGTCCCGAGCACCGTCGAGGTGGTGGGATCGGAATAGGCGGGGGTGGGACCCTTCAAGGTGGCGATCAGGCTCGAAGGGGCAACGTTGATCGGCGATGGAAATCCGTCGCTGTCGAAATCCGGTGCCCGGGGCTGGGTTTGCTGGGTGGAGAGGGGCTCGTTGGAGGGTGACTCGCTGTTCGCCGTCGGGGTCGAGGCCGGGGTCGACGCCGGGGCAGGGGCCGATGGAGGCGTCGCCACCGAGCCCGCGGCCACCGAGGCGGGTACCGAGATCCGGTAAGTGACCACGATCACCGGAGTCAGGAACAGGGCCAGAGCCAACCCCGTAACCGCCACCCGGATGACCCGGCGGAGACGCAACTGCGCCCCTGGGCCAGGGGGTTCGTGTTGACGGAGGGGGGATTCGGATTCGGACATGAGAATCAGAGATTCGGTCACGCCAGGGCGGGAGCGACCAACCCTACGCCGAGTCCGGAATGAGTTGATGGATTCGGAAATTCGGCCCACCGGTCGGCCAGCCAGCGGCCGAGTGAATCGCTGACTACCGGTGGGCGAGCGGCCATCGGGGACTCATTTCCCAGGTGCAGACCCATGCCCATGGGGCCGCCAGCCCGTACGTAGGATGGCCGCCGTGAGCGCCTCAGAGGAACCGTGCGAGGGGTGTGGTCATCAGGCCCGGCTTGGCCGGAGACGGTTCCTGACCCTCCTGGCCACCGGGGCGTCATTGGCCCTGGCCGGCTGCACCAGTCGGGTTCAGGCCGTGGTTCGAAACCGGACACCCTCGGACGCCAAGGCGGTGGGCTCCACCCCGCAGGCTCCGCCCGCGCCAATCGTCTACGACCCCGACGCCGGACCACCCGAAGTGCTCGGCACCATCCCCCCGCCACGTCCGGGTCCCCCAAACCTCCTGACCCAGGGCCCCAAAGGGACCGAGCAGATCGCCCTCACCGTTGATGATGGAACCTGCGCCGATTGCATCGTCAAATACGTCGAGTTCGCCCAAACCTCCGGCATCCACATGACGTTCAATCCGAATGGGGTGTTCACCAAACTGTGGACGCCACCGCTGGTTGAGATGATGCGCTCGATGGTGGGGGCGAAGCAGGTCCAATTCGGCAACCACACCTGGGACCACGCGGACATGCGGGGGCTCTCCACGGCGGCCATGACCGATGAGCTCCAGCGGAACGACGAGTGGATCCAGACGACGTTTGGGACCACGTCCAGGCCCTACTTCCGCCCTCCGTACGGGTACTACAACCAACGGGTTGAGGACGTGGCCGCCAGCCTCGGCTACACCCAAATTCTGATGTGGAATGGGAGTTTCGGAGACTCCACCGTCATCAGCCCGGAACAGCTGATCTCGCTGGCCAAGCAGTATCTGACGCCGGGGACCATCATGCTCGGCCACCTCAACCACCCGACCATCCTGTCGCTGTTCGACCAGATCCAAGCCATCATCAGCGACCGCGGGCTTCAACCGGTGACCCTCGACGAGATGTTCGGGACGTCGAGAGCCACTGGCTGATCTGCTCCCCTCCTCAGGTCTTCCCCGGCCCGAACACCCAATGGGCCGGCGGTGCGAGGATCGGGGGATGCGAGTCGGACTTCACGCCCTGGGCATCGGTCGAGGCGCCGATCCCCGGGTGATCGAGGCGGTGGCTCGTGAGGCCGATGACGTCGGATTCTCGACCCTCTGGGTGGGAGAGCACACCGTCATGGTGGACCGGCCCGACTCGCCCTACCCCTACGCCGATGATGGAAAGATCACCATCCCGTCGGACGCCGACTGGCTCGATCCCCTGGTCGCGCTGGCTTTTATGGCGGCGACCACCTCGCGGATTCGCCTGGCCACCGGCATCCTGCTGCTCCCGCAGCACAACCCGGTCCTGGTGGCCAAGCAGGCTGCGAGCCTCGACCTGCTCTCAACGGGACGCTTCGTGCTCGGGGTCGGGATCGGATGGTCGTCGGAAGAATTCGCCGCGCTCGGAGTCCAGTTTGTGGGGCGATCCAGGCGAACCCGGGAGTTCGTGGATGTGATGCGGACGTTGTGGCAAGAGGATGTCTCGTCCTACGAGGGCGAATTCGTCCAATTTCGGGAAGTGCGAAGCTACCCCAAGCCGGTCCGAGGTCGGCGGGTACCGGTCATCCTGGGGGGCAACAGCGACGCCGCCATCGATCGTGTCGCCGACTACGGCGACGGTTGGTACGGGTTCAACCTCGCCCGAGAGGAGATCCCCGGTCGTATCGAAGCACTGTCGGCCGCCTGCCTTCGGGCGGGCCGGGACCCGGCCAGGCTGGAGATCGCCGTCTCGGTGCGGGACGGCACTCCCGAGGACGCCGCCGTACTCGCCTCCCTGGGGGTGACCGAACTGGTGGTGGTCGAGTCGCCCCCGGAGGACCCCGGCCAGGCGGCCGACTGGGTGGCTGAACTGGCAAGCCAATGGGGTGTAGACCCTGAACCTGCCAACTAGTGCCACGCCAACCCGAGAGCCGGATGCACGTGTGCGCCCTGGCCATCGAGCTCCACATCGCCGACAGCGCCTCCCTCAAGGCCAAGCGGACCGTGATCAAGCATCTGGTCGAGACGGCCAAGGTCCGATTCGGGGTGGCTGCCGCCGAGGTCGGCTTCCAAGATCAGTGGCAACGCTCCCAACTGGCCTTCGCCGCCGTCGCCGGATCGACCCGGCACGTCGAGGAGGTGCTCGACTCGGTCGAGCGGTTCGTCTGGTCGCATCCCGAGGTGACGGTGATCGGGTCCAACCGGACGTGGCTGGATACCGCCGATTGACTCGGACCCGATCGACGTCGGCCGTGCCCTAGCCTCATCTCATGTCCGATTTCACTGATCTGCTCGACGACCACGAGGCGGAGCACCAGAATCTCCTCCGGATCGTCGAGCCGCTGGCCGGCGACGCCCCGGAGTGGGATGTGCCGACGCCGGCGGAAGGCTGGGCGGTGCGGGACCAGATCAGCCACCTGGCCTATTTCGACGCCGCCGCCCACCTGGCCGTCACCGAGCCGCAGAAGTTCGCATTGATGGCCGAGGCGTTCCAGGCGCAGACTGGGGACCCGATGGAGGGCCACCTGATCCGGGGTCGCTCGATGACCGGCGACGAGCTGGTCGAATGGTGGGAGACCGCCCATGGGGGCCTGGTCGAGGCCATCGCCGCCGTAGATCCCCGGATGCGGATTCCCTGGTTCGGGCCGCCGATGGGGGCGATGTCCTTCGTGTCGGCCCGGCTGATGGAGACCTGGGCCCACGGCCAGGACGTGGTCGATGCGCTGGGAGCCAAGCGAACTTCGACCACTCGGCTGCGCCACATCGCCCACATCGGTGTGCGGGCCCGGCCGTTCTCGTACATGAATCGAGGGCAGGAGGTTCCCCCTGGGAGGATCGACGTTGTCCTGGAGGCTCCTTCCGGTGAGGAGTGGGCCTGGGAGATCGGTGAGCCGGTCGAAGGAGAACCTGTTTCATCGGTAACCGGCCCAGCCGAAGACTTCTGCTTGCTGGTGACGCAGCGGCGCAACATCGCCGATACGTCACTGGAGGTCACCGGCAGTACCGCAGAAGACTGGGTCTCGATTGCCCAGGCATTTGCCGGTCCTCCCGGTAACGGACGGCCGCCGATCCGGTAATTGCGTGCGTCAGAAAGAACTTGATTGAGCGGATCCCGCCGACATATCACGGAACGATCCGTATAGGCGACGAACACGGGATTCGTTCGCCAGCAATGTTTTCAGCAAGGTGATGTGCAAATTGCCCCGCAACGTGGGGAGGCAAATGTAACCGCCGTGTTCGATCCTCCGCGACGCTCTTCAACATGTGGCAGCCCGAATGTAAATATCTATCTCGGCCGCTCACAAATATTTTTCGGTTTTTGCAATTGGTCTATTGATATTTGCGAAGCGCCGCCCATACTGTCGCAATCAGTGGTCACAACGCGTCATTGGGAGTTGACGCTGCGGCCGGGATCAGCCAGGGGACTCTTGTGGCTGGTCTGTGCGGCAGTTTGTTCATTGTCGGTGACATCATGTGGCGCGTCCCCGTCGTCGTCGCCAACGACCACGAAATCGGACCCCGCTAGCACCGTCACGAGTTCGACAACCGTGGCTGACGGGCAGATCATCTCGGCGTGGCTGGCTGCCCAAAAGGCGTTTCACGACGCCGCCCT
>DASXFR010000010.1:0-4626 GCA_036489495.1 Acidimicrobiales bacterium
CGCCTGATGCAACTTGAGGGCCAACTGATTGGCAAAGACGGCGCCGACCACCGCAGTACCCACCGCGCTGCCGATGGTCCGGAACAGGTTGTTACCGGAGGTGGCCACGCCCAGCTCCGAGTAGCCGACGGCGTTCTGCACCGCGATTACCAGGACCTGCATGACCAGTCCGATGCCGAACCCGAGGACGAACATGAAGGCGGCGGCGGTGAGGGTCGAGGTGGTGGCGTTCAAGTGGGAGAGGAGATAGAGACCGACGGTCATGATCGCGGTGCCGACGATCGGGTAGACCCGGTACTTGCCGGTGCGGGAGATGATCCGGCCGGATCCGATCGAGGCGATCAGGAGGCCGGCCATCATCGGCAGCAGCTGCAATCCCGATCCGGTGGGTGTGGCTCCCTTCACCACCTGGAAGTAGAGGGGCAGGTAGGTGATGGACCCGAACATCGCGAATCCCAGCAGCAGCGCCACCAGACTGGTGGTGGAGAAGACGCTGTTCTTGAACAGGCGCATGGGTAGCACCGGCTCGCCCACGTGGAGCTCGACGTAGACGAAGACGCCGATCAGCACCACGGCGGCGGCCGCCAATCCCAAAATTTCCGGCGATACCCATCGGAAGCTGGTGCCCCCGAGGCTGACGAACAGCACCAGCGCGCTCAGCCCGGCGGCCAGCACGGCCGTCCCGAGGTAGTCGATCCGATGGTCGGTGCCCCGTCTCATCTTCGGGAGTCCGGCACCGAGCACCAACAGGGAGATCGCCCCGATCGGGAGGTTGATGTAGAAGATCCACCGCCACGACAGGTTGGTGGTGATAGTGCCGCCGAGCAGGGGGCCGACCACGAACGCCAGCCCGAAGACGGCGCCGAACAGGCCCTGGTACTTCCCCCGCTGGCGGGGAGCCACCACGTCCCCGACCGCCGCCTGGGCACTGACGATGAGGCCTCCACCCCCGAGGCCCTGGAAGGCCCGGAAGGCGATCAGCTCCGGCATGTTCTTGCTCAGGCCGCAGAGGGCGGAGCCGATGACGAACAGCACGATGCCGGTCTGGAGGACGATCTTCCGGCCGTAGAGGTCACCGAGCTTCCCGTAGAGCGGGGTGACCACCGTCTGGGCCAACAGGTAGGCAGTCACCACCCAGGAGATGTGATTCAAACCACCCAGGTCCCCGACGATGGTCGGCAGTGCGGTCGACACCACTGTGGAGTCGAGGGAAGCGATGAGCATCACCAACATCAGCCCGCCGAAGACGATGTTGAGCTGCCGGCCGTGGAGGGCCATGGGATCGTTCCCTCCGACGCTCGCCTCCATGCAGGGAGGTTACCTTTGCCCCTTCGTAAGCGTCGGGAAGAACCCGTGCTATGACCAACCCTGTGTCCCTGATGGAACTGCGCACCCACGCGATTGCGGCCGGTGGGGGATGCGTCGCCCGGGCTCCCGACGGCCGGGTGGTATTCGTCCGGCATTCCCTTCCCGATGAAACCGTCATGGCCCGGATCACCGGAGAGACCACGTCCTTCCTCCGGGCCGACGCGGTGGAGATCCTGGAACCGTCGTCCGATCGGGTCGTCCCGCCCTGTCCCCACGCCGGCCCCGGTCGTTGCGGTGGCTGTGACTTCCAACATGTGGCGGTGCCGGCCCAGCGAGCCTTGAAGGCCGCGCTGGTGTCGGAGCAGTTGCGGAGACTGGCCGGCGATGACCGACCGGTGGTGGTCGAGGAGGTGCCCGGTGCCCCTGACGGGCTCGGATGGCGGACCCGGGTGCGGTTCGCCGTCGACCGGGCCGGCCGGGTCGGCCTCCATCGCCACCGTTCGCACGACATCGAACCGGTAGAGCACTGCCCCATCGCCTCGGCGGCGGTGGATGCGGTGGGGGTGGGGGCACAGCGCTGGAGCGGGGCCAGGGACGTCGAAGTCCTCACCTCCCCCGACGGCGGAAAACCGGTGGTGTCGATCGAAACCGGGCGTCGGCGCCTCGGTGACCGGCCGGCGGTCGGTGCCGGACGGGTGGTGAACGGCCGAACCGAGCGCGAGCCCCACCGACTCAGTTTCGATGTGCTCGGGCGCGGCTATGAGGTGTCGGCCGGGGTTTTCTGGCAGGTGCACCCCGGCGCCCCCGCAGTGCTGGCCCAGACGGTCCTCGACGGCCTGGAGCCGAAGGTGGGGGAGAGGGTCGCCGATCTCTATGCCGGGGCCGGGCTCTTCACCGCGTTGCTCGGCGACGCCGTCGGCCCGACTGGCGCGGTCGTGGCCGTCGAGCGCAGCGGGCGGGCGTGTGCCGACGCCGCGCGTAATACCGACGGTCAACCCCAGGTCACCGTGACCCGGTCCGACGTCACCGCTGAGCTGGTGGCCTCCACCGGGCTCGGCCGCCCCGATCTGGTGGTCCTCGACCCCGCCCGGGAAGGCGCCGGGCGGGGGGTGATGGCGGCATTGGCCGGGTTGCAGCCGGCTCCGCGGCGGATTGCCTACGTCTCCTGTGACCCGGCGTCGTTTGCCCGCGACCTGAGGGTGATGACCGATGCCGGCTGGCACCTGGCGTCGCTTCGATGCCTCGACCTGTTCCCGATGACCGAACACGTCGAGGTGGTGGCCATGCTCGACCCGCGGTGAGGTCGACGAGGGCGGCCGAGCCGAAGTCCCGGCAGTTGCAGCCAACGGGGCTGGCGATTAGGACGGAGGTGGTGAGCGGACCGGTGACCGACGTCGACGCGGCTCCGGTGGTGGAGACGACCGAGACCCAGGAACGCACGCTCGAGGTCAGCGACAGCCGGGAGACGCAGGTGGGCACGGTACGGGTCCGTCGAGCCCTTCCCCGTCGGGACCGCCGGACGGTGGGGGCCTGGTGCTTCGCCGACCACTTCGGGCCGATGTCAGTGACCAACGGCTCGGGTATGGCCATCGGCCCCCACCCCCATATCGGCTTGCAGACGGTGACCTGGCTGGTGGCCGGAGAGATCGAGCACCACGACAGCCTGGGAACCGAGCAGGTGATGCGACCCGGTCAGTTGAACCTGATGACCGCCGGCGCCGGCATTGCCCACGCTGAGGAACACAGCGGGCACTACCGGGGGGAGATGGAAGGCGTCCAGCTGTGGGTGGCCCAGCCGGAGGCCACTCGTCAGGGACCCGCCGGGTTCGAGCACCACCCGGTGCTGCCGCAGGTGGATCTCCACCGCGGAACGGCCACCGTCCTGGTCGGCGCGCTCGACGGCGCCCTGTCACCCGCGCGTCGCGACACCGATCATGTCGGGATCGACCTCGACCTCGGGCCCGGCACCACCCAGATGCCGTTGCAGATCGGGTACGAGTACGCGCTGGTCGTCCTGGACGGTTCGATCTCCATCGGGGAGCGGGCGATCACGCCTGGACACCTCGCCTACCTGGGCGACGGTCGCGACGAGATCGAGCTCACCACCACCGGTCGGGCTCGAGCCCTCCTTCTCGGCGGAGTCCCGTTCGAGGAACCCATCCTGATGTGGTGGAACTTCGTCGGTCGCTCCCGGGAGGAGTTCGAGATTGCCTATCGGGCCTGGGAGGAACACGGAGCCCGATTCGGCGACGTGCGATCGGCCCTGCCACGGGTTCCGGGGTCACTGCCATCGTGGTCCCGCCGGCCCTCCGCATGACGTCCCGGCAGGCGTTCCGCCACCACTTCACCGCGCTCCTGGCCGACACCCCCCGCGACGCCATCGCCGATCATGTGATCGTCGAGCTCGACGTCAGCACTCCACCCTGGATGGACACCGGTCTTTCCTTGCACGCCGGGGACCAGATCACCGTCCTCCTCTGCGGCCGGGTCTATCTCGACGAGGCCGCCGATCTGTGGCTCGACCCCGAGCTTCAGGTGTGGGCCCGGGTCGGTGGTCGCGGCCCGATCGTTCGGGGTACCCGGGCGTCGAATACCTTCACCAGCGCCCACGACGGGAACGTCGAGCTCGGCAACGTCAACCCGGGGGAGTGGCTCGACCACGACGGCGCCATCGGCGTTGACCCCGGCCTCTACGGGTTCATGGCCGGGGGGAGGACCGTCGCCATTCTCCGATGGGCACCCGGCGTCGACCCGGCCCCAGCGCTGGAGCGCCTCGGTTCTGACTCGGACATCGAAGGACTCCTGGCCGGGGAAGCGGAGCGCTTGCAGGAACGAGCCGGTAACCCGCCTAAGGATTGGGAGCACCTCTGGTACCTCGGACCCAGCGAGGTATTCGCCGAAGTGGAGCCCGGCGTCATCACCTGCGACGCGGAGAACACCTTTGCCATCATCTGCCGTGAGGCCGAGATGGCTCTCACTCCCGAAACCACCTTGTCGTGGGCCTGGAAGGTCGACCGACTTCCCTCCACCGCGGACGAGGACTCGTTGCCTACCCACGACTACCTGAGCATCGCGGTCGAGTTCGACGACGGACTGGACCTCACCTATCAGTGGAGCGCCGGCCTCGAGATGGAGAGCTCCTACCGGTGCCCGTTGCCGCACTGGTCGGAACGCGAGACGCATCTCGTGGTGCGCTCCGCTCGTTCCGAACTGGGCGCCTGGCTCAACGAAGAACGCAACGTCTACACCGACCGGGCGGCGGCCATCGGCGGCGCCGACCCCGGTCGCATCATCCGGGTGTGGCTGATCGCGGTCAGC
>DASXFR010000014.1:0-31320 GCA_036489495.1 Acidimicrobiales bacterium
ACGCATCTCGTGGTGCGCTCCGCTCGTTCCGAACTGGGCGCCTGGCTCAACGAAGAACGCAACGTCTACACCGACCGGGCGGCGGCCATCGGCGGCGCCGACCCCGGTCGCATCATCCGGGTGTGGCTGATCGCGGTCAGCGCCTTCCAGCACGGGGTCGGGAGTTGTTCGTATTCGGGCATTCGACTCGCCAATGCCACCGAGAGCTGCACCGTCCTCTGAGGGGGACCCAGGTGCCATGGACGACCCCTACGATCTCGAGCGTTTTGTCGCCGCCCAGGATGCCGGTGGTACCTACCAGTTCGCGATCGAGGAACTCCGGGCCGGACGCAAGACGAGCCACTGGATGTGGTTCGTGTTTCCCCAGATCGCCGGCCTTGGGCCGAGCGCAACCTCGAGGCGGTTCGCCCTCTCGTCACTTGAGGAGGCGGGGGCGTATCTGAGCCACCCCGTGCTCGGTCGGCGGCTCCTCGAATGTTGCGGCGCGGTGGCCGGGGTGGACCAGCGGAGCGCGGCCCAGATCTTCGGCGCCATTGACGCTCAGAAACTGCGCTCGTCGATGACGCTATTCATGCGGGCCGCCCCCGACCAACCCCTGTTCGGGCAGGTGCTCGAGCGGTTCTTTGACGGGCAGCCCGATGCGGCGACCGATGAGCGGCTGTGATCAGTCACCGGGTGAGGTCCCGAGGGCTCCCGAGTGGTTCAGGATGCCTTCAAGAACTTCTTCCACCGGGCTTCGAGCAACTCCGGATCTGGACGGGCAGCTCGACGGCTCGGGAGCTCAATCTCTGAACCATTGATGGCCTGGAGGGTGTACCGAAGAGTTGGTCCATCGATTTCTTCCATGACGTCCGGACGGACTCCGACCTTGTACTCGCCTGAGATTCCGAAAATATCAGCGTCATAGGCGGCGTGATGTATTTTGCACATCGAAATCCCATTGGTCACCACCGGTTCGCCACCTTCGGCATCCGGCAAGACGTGAGCAGCGTCGAGTAGACGAGTGTGTCGAAGCCGACAGAGGGCGCATTGGTTCTCGTAGGCCAAAAGCACCCGCCGACGAAAGAGCGGCTGATGGAGCCGAGCTTTCACAACGCGCTCCGCATATGAACGAAGCAGGGTTGGATCTTCGAATGCCAAGTCCTTCCGTGCTCGAAGCGAATCCTGGTCCAGTGAAACAACGAACTGGTGGTCCTGCATCTCTTCGTCGGCCAGCCACACTGGAAAAATGGGGAAGTAGACGCCGCTCGCGACTCCTCGGAACCAGATGAGGGGAAGTGATTGCTCCATTGCCGTTCGGAGGGAGCGATTGTCAATGTGATTGGGGTCCTGCCCTCGCCACTGGTATCGGAGGAAACCATCCGGACCAGGCTCGTCGTTGTAGGGGCGCTTGCTGGGATCGTCAGCAAATACCGTCCGAAAACTGAGTGCGGCATTGAGTTGTCGCGGCTTCCAGATTCCCTGCTGCCGGCAAGGTCCGCCTGACGAACGAGGGGCTTCCCTTGGGCAGAAAGGTGCTCCAGATATGAAAATGCTGCGGCTCTCAGCCTCTCGTCAAACTCGAGTCCGAGGCGCGCCATGGCGCAAATCTAACTACACGAGCAAGACAGATCCGCGTTCTAACTGACCCGGGTCCTTCTCGCTAATGAGGATCGGTCCAACGGCTGAAGCTGTTCAGCGTCGGCGCCGCGCCCCTTTGACCAGCACCTGCTGGTAGAGGCCGGCGGGCAGCCTGGAGATGAAGTCGATGACCGGGGCGTCTGGCCCGATCAGCGCCCGACGACGATCACGTTCGACAGCGGCAAGGATCTGCTTGGCTGCCTTCTCCGGACGGGTCAACGCCACCTTGTCGAAGTCTCCGCGGGCATCCTCCCGATTGCCGGCCATATCGTCGACGCTGGCATCGATCCGGGCATTCCGGGCGATGTTGGTCTTGATGCCGCCGGGATGGACCGTGGTGCAGGACACTCTCGCGCCTTCGATCTCCAACTCCATCCGCAGTGCGTCGGTGAAGCCGCGGACCGCGAACTTCGCCGCGTTGTAGGCCGACTGGGAGGGGACGCTCACCAACCCGAACACGCTCGAGACGTTGACAACGTGGCCTTCGCCGGCCGCTTTCAGGTGGGGCAGGAACGCCTTGGTCCCATAGACCACCCCCCAGAAGTTGATGTTCATCAGCCACTCGAAGTCCTCGTAGGACATGGCCTCGATGGTGGCGGCGAGGGCGACGCCGGCGTTGTTGAAGATCAGATTGACCTTGCCGTGGTCGTCGACCACCTGGTCGGCCCAGGCGTAGACGGCGTCCCGGTCGGCGACGTCGAGGCGCTGGGAGGTTACCTTCACCCCGGATCCCTCGCAGAGGGTGACGGTCTCGGCCAGGCCCACCTCATCGATGTCGGACAGGGCGAGCGGTGCGTGCCGGATGGCGAGCTCGCGGGCCAGAGCCCGGCCGATGCCGGAGCCGGCACCGGTAATGGCTGCAACCCGGCCGTCGAATGTCCTCATGATTGCCTGCCTTCCTAGTTTGCGGCCACCGAGGCCAATTCGCGGGTGGGATTGGACAGCACCATGGCGGCATCTTCGATGCCGCGCAACTTGAGCGCCCGGTAGTCGCGCAGGTAGCTCTGGTGGACCTGCCACGGAAAGTCGGAGCCCTGCTTCGGGAAGCGATCGGCCGAGCGCTGCACGTACCCCGAGGTGAGTCCGAGCAATGGCTGCGGGCTGACGGTGGCGTCATGGTTGACGGGCATGCACTGTCTGGCCCCGGCCGCTCGCATGTGGTTGAGCAGGCGGGTGACATAGTCGCAGGTGAGGTCGCACTTCAGCGTCCACGAGGCGTTGGTGTAGCCGATGGCGATGGCCAGGTTCGGCACCCCCTCCAGCATCATGCCTTTGTAGGTCAGCTTGGTCGAGACATCGACGGGCTCCCCGTCGACCGAGAGCTGGATGCCGCCGATGAAGAGAAGCTCGATGCCGGTGGCGGTCACCACGATGTCAGCCTCGAGCTCGTTACCCGACGCAAGCCGCACGCCCTTCTCGGTGAACGTGTCGATCTGATCGGTGACCACCGACACCGTGCCGGCGCTGATGGCCTTGAACAGGTCGCCGTTGGGCACCACGCAGAGCCGCTGGTCCCAGGGATTGTACGGGGGGGTGAAGTGGGTGTCGATGTCGTAGCCGGCCGGCAGTTGGCGCTTGAGCTGCTTACGCAGGATGCGCTTGACCAGTGCGGGCCGGCGCTTGCTCAGCACATAGGAGCCCTGGGTCAAGAGGGCTTTCATCCAACGGATGATCGGGCCCGAGAGGCGGTTTGGCAGGACGCCCCGGAGGAGGTTGGCAATGGGGTCCTTGGCGGGCAACGAGGCGATGTAGGTCGGCGAGCGCTGGAGCATCGTCACATGATCGGCCGTCGCAGCCAGGGACGGGACCAGCGTCACCGCGGTGGCGCCGCTGCCGATGACCACCACCCGTTTGCCGGCGTAGTCGAGGTCGGTGGGCCAGGCCTGCGGGTGCACGATGGTGCCTCCGAAGTCGTCCATGCCGGAGAAATCCGGTAAGTATCCCCGGTCGTAGCGGTAGTAGCCGCTGCAGGAGAAGATGAAGCCACAGGTGAATTCGATCTCCTCGCCGGTATCGGTCCGTGCCGCCACGATCTCCCAGCAGGCTTGGTCACTTGACCAGTCAGCCCGCACGATCCGGTGATTGAACCGGATGTGCTGGTCGATGCCGGCCTCGGAGGCGGTGTCTTTGATGTACTGGAGAATCGAGTCGCCGTCGGCGATCGACTTCTCACCGTCCCAGGGACGGAACGAGTAGCCGAGGGTGAACATGTCGGAGTCGGAGCGGATGCCCGGGTACCGGAATAGGTCCCAGGTCCCGCCGATGGCGTCGCGCGCCTCGAAGATCTCATAGGACGCCCAGGGGCACTCCGTCTGGAGGTAGTGGGCGGCGCCGATGCCGGACAGGCCGGCGCCGACGATCAGGACGTCGAGGTGCTCGGCGGGAGTCGGGGACATCAAGCCGCCGAGGTGATGAGCTTGTCGTTGAGGGTGCCCTGCTCGCCGAACAGCTCACTCCGCCATTGCTCGATGAGCTTGCTGGTATCTCGATCGTCGGGGTGGAAGTCCGGCCGGTTGTAGTCCCGCAACTGGAGCCAGATCTCCTTGCTGACCAGGCAGGAGCCTCGCAACTTGCGCCAGCTCTGCCGCAGGTTGCCCCGGCGGTAGGTGGCCCGATCGCCGAGGAGGGAGATCGCCACCTGCAGGGCCATCCCGACCACGAAGCCGAAGCGAAGGACGTTCATGGTCATTACCCGCGTCCGTTCGCTACCCCCGACCGCCTTGTAGACGTCGAATGCCACCGCCTTGTGCTCGGACTCCTCGAGGGCGTGCCAGACGAACAGGTCCCGGACCGTCGGGTGCCCAAAGGAGTCTCGGGTCTCCCGGTCGGTGAGCACCAGTTCGGCCAGGGTGGCGGTGAAGTGCTCGAGGGCGGCGGTCATGGCCAGATTCGACTTCGGGGACAGCATGCGCTCACGGATGGCGAGGCCCCGCTTGGTAAGCCGCTCGAACCCCTTGGTCGGGTAGCCAAGCTCACCGAGGCGATCGTTGAATGCCCGGTGCTCCCGGCCGTGCATCGCCTCCTGGCCGATGAAGCCGGCCACTTGGCGCTTGAGCTCCGGGTCGGCGATCTGGTCACGGAAGTGGCGTACTGAGCGTACGAAGAAGTCCTCCCCGTCGGGGAACACCGCCGACAGCGACGAGGCGAGATGACAGCTGATCAGATCGCCCTCGCCGGCGAAGTGCCGAGGCACTTCCTGGAGGGCCTCCTCGAAGGCCATCCGACGGGTGGGCACCTTGCGATCGGGATTTCGGGTCTGGCTCATGGTCGGTCATCTCCCTCGCGGCTGTCGATTCCGTCATTGTAGATGATTTGAGTATTGTACTCAAGTCCTCATTTTGGTATACTATGGGCAATGGCACCGGAACCGGACGAGGTCCTGCAGGGCAAGGGCGCCCAGACCCGACGGGCGATCCTCGACGCGGCCATCGCCAGGTTCGGCCGCGAGGGGTACCGATCGACGTCGGTCGCCGACATCGCTCGGGACGCGTCGGTGGGCGGGACCATCGCCTATGCCTACTTTCCCAACAAGGAGGCGCTGTTCCTGGCCGCGGTCGACGAGGACGCCGCCGGAGTGATCGAGGATGGCCTGTCCGGCGCCTTTGCCGAGGGAAGGATGTTGCACGACTGGCGCCAGGTGCTCATCGTCACCCTGGTCGGGGCCCTCGAACATCATCCCCTGGCCCGTCGCCTGCTGGCCGGGCTCGAGCCCGAGGTGACGGTTCGGGTACTCCAGATTCCCGCCCTCGAGGAACTCCGAAAGGTTTGCGCCGAACGGCTCCGCTCCGAGCAGCTCAACGGCACCGTGCGTTCGGACATCGACCCGGTGGTGATCGCCAACGGGGTGGTCGCGGTGGTGCTCTCGCTGCTGATGTCGGTCGTCCAACTTGGCGACACCGCCACCGCCATGTACGGCGACGATGTGGTGGCCTTGTTCGAGGCGGCGATCGAGTGGACGCCCCCGGCCAAGCCGGCTTGACCTTGCTTCGGCGAACCCGGGGGATCCCGAGCACCAGAGCTGGGCCTGGCTACGGCAACCGGAGATCGAACACCAACGCCGACTCCGCGGCGTCGCCGATCCAGGTGGCCAGGCACTCGTCCTTCACGTCCATATGGGCCGGGTGCTCCTCGTAGACCTGTCGAGCGGCTTCACTCTCGAACACCGTATAGAGGATGTAGTTGTAGCCCCTGGCCATCTCCTCGAAGCTCCCTGCCATGTTCCCGAAGGTATCCAGGTCGGCTTGACCCATCTCGGGGACATAGAGCGGAGCAACCGCCGCCTCGAGACAGCCGGGGAGTATCTCGGTGAACTTGGTCACCTTGTCCTGGGCCCGTTTGATGACGGCCGGATCGGCGTCTGGCTTGACCTTCCAGAGGCCCATGTGAACGACACGCATGTCGTGAGGCTGGCACCCTTACCCATCAAGGGCAAGAGGTCCGGGATAGGACCTCCACGTCACACCCCATCGTTAGCGTAGTTATGTGGATTGTCGGCGTTGTAGGGAGTGCCAACGGGTTTTTCGACCGTCGAGCCGTCATCTCCGTTGCCCGTCATGTCGAGCCAGGGACCTTTGTAGTTGCGGCCGTACCAAGCAGGTGAAATCGGCGACTTGTGGAGCTTGCCGGAGCGAAGCAGGTAAAGAAAATGGCAATTGGAAGGGAGGGCGTAGCCGACACAAGGCCGGGTATGTCATGGTCCGCGCTCCGGGCCATCCTCGGGCCGGTCGGAGTCCGTATGTGTTCGAGCACATCCTCGTAGCAGAGCAGCTTCTCGGTCGATACTTGATCGATGGGGAATCGGTTCATCATCGAAACGGAGTACGTGATCACAACCGTCCGGAGAATCTCGAGCTTTGGACACGACCCCAACCATCCGGAATTCGCGTCAGCGACGCCATCGAGTGGGCGCGGACGATATACGAGCGGTACGTGGATGACGGCGCACCTCCAACGGTGCTCACGGTTTCCCCTGAGCACCCTTGGAGGTGGCGGGAATTGAACCCGCGTCCTCTAGCTTCTTTGTGGGTCTTCTCCGAGCGCAGCCAGCTTTAGATTGTCGGAACCGTCACCGTTGCCGGCAGCAATGTCGATCCGTATCCGACTGAAATGTCCCTGACGATCTGTCGGCGCAACCGATCAGGTAAGCCCTACTTGATGGCGCCCGGCTCCGGTCCGTAGGACTGAGACCGGTCGGACGTCGCAGTTTCTAGGCTGCGAGCGCGAGCTGAGGCTCGGCGTTTATTTTTTGTTCCGGCTCTTTAACGTGGCTCCGGAGACCACGGCTCGCTTCTTCCACATCGACGACCAGAGTCGAAGCCTGTCACCCCCGGGTGATGTAACTGAGCCGACCACCGTGATCGACCGAACTACCAGTGTACCTGGCGTCACGCCACCGGAATTCGCCGTTCTGCCTGGCGGTCAGCGGGAGTCGGGGCGTTTGGTCGCGGCCCGGGCCTCTCTGGCTGCTTCCCGACTCGCGTCCCGGCTGGCGATGGCATGGCGCTTGTCGTACTGGCGGCGGCCCCGGGCCAACGCGATCTCCACCTTGGCCCGTCCGTCGCGGAAATAGATCGAGAGCGGGACGATGGTGAGGGACTGCTGTTGGCTCTTGCCCATCCATTCGTCGATCTGGCGGCGATGGAGGAGCAGTTTGCGTCGCCGATCGGGGTCATGGGCCCCGAACCCGTTCGCCTGGGCATAGGGGGGAATATGGAGGCCGAACAGCCACATCTCACCGTCGATGATCCGGGCGTAGGCGTCCTGCAGCGCAATCCGGCCGGCCCGGAGCGACTTCACCTCCGATCCCTGCAGCACCAGGCCACATTCGACGGTGTCGATGATCTCGTAGTCGTGGCGGGCGCGGCGATTCGACGCCACCGGCCGACCCGGGTCGCGGCCCGACCCGGGGGCGGCGCCTTTGGGAGTTCCCTTGGCCCCAGGGGTCGTGGCGACGAGTTTGGTTTTGGCGGCGGCCATACCCTTCGGACGGTAGTCGGCGGTTGCTCTCGCCCGCGCCGGCGCGGCCTGAGCGGTCGCCCCACTCGACCAGAAGCACCGATCTCCGAGCGACGTCCCCTAGCCTTAGCATCACCATGTTGCGAGTAACGGAAGCTGTCCACCAACAGATGGTCGCCCACTGCCTCACCGGGCTCCCCGATGAGGCCTGTGGTCTGTTGGGCGGCAATCCGGAAACCGGAGACGTGGTCACCTGCTACCCGGCCCGGAACGTGGCGGCCTCGGCCAAGCTCTACGAGGTCGATCCCAAGGACTATCTGCGGGCCGACCGGGATGCCGAATCGGCGGGGAACTCGATCATCGGGGTCTTCCACTCCCACACCCACACCGAGGCCTACCCGTCGCCCACCGACGTGGCCCAGGCACCCGATCCGACCTGGCACTACGTGCTGGTGTCGCTCCGGGACATCCGCCCGGTGGTCCGGAGCTACCGGATCGAAGCGGGGCAGATCACCGAGGAACCGGTGACGGTATCGTCCCAGTACAATCCTCACTGAACTAGTCAACTTTCGCCATCGGTCGCCGCCCGGCCCGTACGAGCAGCCGCGACGACCCAACATCGGAACCAGAGGGAGGACCCGTGTCCGTCACAGTGCATCTGCCGACCGTCCTGCGGGCACATGCCGGGGGAGCCAAGGACGTCACGGCCGATGGCGCCACGGTGGGGGAGGTCCTCAACTCGCTGGCCGCCGAGTATCCGGGTCTCTCCGGCCAGGTCATCAACGGGGACGGCACCCTCCACAAGTTCGTGAATGTCTACGTGAACGACGACGACGTCCGCTATATGTCGGCTCTCGACACGCCGGTGACCGATGCGGACGAGGTCTCGATTCTCCCCGCCGTCGCCGGCGGCGCCACCGGCGTTTCGGGTACGCACCCGGCGTGACCGCCTACGGCTCGGTCCTCGACCTGATCGGCAACACGCCGCTGGTCGATATCACCGCGCTCAGCCCGAATCCCGACGCCCGGATTCTCATCAAGCTCGAGGGTCAGAACCCGGGGGGCTCGGTCAAGGACCGGATTGCCCTCTCCATGATCGAGCAGGCGGAGACCGATGGTCGTCTGTCACCCGGGCAGACCCTCATCGAGCCGACCTCGGGGAACACCGGCATCGGGATGGCCATGGTGTGCAAGCTGAAGGGCTACCACCTGACCGTGGTGCTCCCGTCCAACGTGTCCCCCGAACGCCGCCAGCTGCTCGAAGTCTGGGGAGCCGAGATCATCGAGTCTCCCGGGACCGAGGGCTCCAACGGTGCGGTGAAGATGGCCCGGGTCCTGGCCGACGATCACCCGGAGTGGGCGTTCCTCTACCAGTACGCCAACCCGGCCAATCCCCAGGCCCACTACCGGGGAACCGGGCCGGAGATCTGGAGGGACTGCCCCGAGATCACCCATTTCGTCGCCGGCCTCGGCACCTCCGGCACCCTGCTCGGTTGCGGCCGGTTCCTCAAAGAGCAGAACCCGGCGGTGAAGATCTGGGCCATCGAACCGCCGGCGGGCGAGATGGTCGACGGCCTCCGCAATCTCGATGATGGCTACATCCCCCCGATCTTCGTCGACGGGGGCGGGGCCGAGCTGCTCGACGGGAAACGGATCGTCCGACCCCGGGAATCGATCGAATGGACCCGGCGGCTGACCGACATGGGCATCTTCGCCGGCATCTCCTCAGGGGCGGCCGTGGCCGGCGCGGCCAAATGTGCCGAGTCGATCGAACGAGGGACCATCGTGGTGGTGTCGGCCGATGGCGGCTGGAAGTACCTGTCGACCGGAGCCTGGACTGACGACCTCGACGTCGTCGAGAAGCGGGCCCAGGAGATCATCTACTTCTGATCCGGGTCGGTCACCACCCGGGCGGCTGCCTATCCTGAGCCGGTGGACCAGACCATGCCGGGAGCCAGCCACGACCCAGGGCTTTCCCTTCTGGTGCTGGGCTGTGACGGGAGCTGGCCGGGCCCGGGTGGCGCCGGCAGCGGCTACCTGGTGCGGTCGGGCACCACCTGTGTCCTGGTGGACGCCGGGCCGGGCACGTTCGCCAACTTCCAACGGCTCGCCGATCCCGCCCGGCTGGATGCCATCGTCATCAGCCACCACCATCCTGACCACTGGACCGACCTCTATGGCCTGGCCACCCAGGCCCGGTTCGTCTCCGGCCGGACCGGCATCCCGGTATTCGCTCCCCGCGGTGTCGCCCAACGGGCCCAACTCGAGGACGCTCCGGCGCTGGATTGGCGCACGGTGACCGATGGCGACCGCATCGACATCGGCGACATCGCCTGTGGGTTCCACCGAACCGAGCACAGTAGAGAGACCCTGGCCGTGCGCATGGACAGCGGAGCTCGGTCCCTGGGCTACTCTGCCGACTCCGGACCGGGTTGGGCGTTGGCCGACCTCGGCACCGAGCTCGATCTCGTCCTGTGCGAGGCGACCTACACCACCGACCACGAAGGAACCGCCGGACATATGAGCGGACGGCAGGCTGGGGAACAGGCCAAGCGGGCCGCGGCCCGGCGCCTGGTCGTCACCCACCGCTGGCCGACCGTCGAAGCCTCGGCCGTGATCACCGAAGCCGAGGAGACATTCGGTGCCCGGGTCGAACAAGCTGTCATTGGAAAGGAATTCAAACTGTGACCAAGGGAACCGAGGACAAGATGAACGGCCTGCGGGCCGACGGACGGAAGACCGACGACCTCCGAACTGCCGAGTTCCAGCGGGACTTCACCGTCTTCGCCCCCGGCTCGGTGTTGGTCTCGATGGGGCAGACCCGGGTGTTGTGCACCGCATCGATCGAGGACCGAGTGCCGCCATGGATGCGGGGGACCGGGAAGGGGTGGGTGACCGCCGAGTACTCGCTGCTCCCGGGGTCGACCGCCGAACGGGTATCCCGGGAGGCGGCCAAAGGCAAGCAATCCGGTCGCACCCAGGAGATCCAGCGCCTCATCGGTCGCTCGTTGCGGTCGGTCTGCGACATGGTGGCGTTGGGCGAGATGCAGATCACCGTGGACTGCGACGTGCTGCAGGCGGATGGCGGGACCCGCACCGCTTCGATCTGCGGCGCCTACGTCGCCCTCCACGATGCCCTGACTCGGCTGATCCAGAAGGGAACCCTGCGGACCAATCCGTTGACCGAGGCGGTGGCGGCGGTCTCGGTGGGGGTGGTGGACGGCGTCTGTATGCTCGATCTGCCCTATGAAGAGGACAGCCGGGCCGAGGTGGACATGAATGTGGTGATGACCTCGTCGGGCCGATTCATCGAAGTCCAAGGCACCGCCGAGGGGATGCCGTTCACCAAGGGCGAGCTCGACGAGATGCTCAGTTTGGCCGAGCACGGGATCGCCCAGCTCCTTGACCTCCAAACCGCCGTACTGGCGGTTCCGCCCTCGCCTCGGTGAGCGGCCGAACATGCGCTTGATCCTGGCCAGCGCCAATCCCGACAAGGCGGCCGAGATCGCCGACCTGCTGCTGCCGGTTCCGGCCCTGACCCTGCTTCCCCGGCCGCCATCGGTCCCCGATGTCGAGGAGACGGGGGACACCCTTCTCGAAAATGCCCGCCTGAAAGCCACGGCGTTGGTCGACGCCACCGGGGAGGCGTCGGTGGCCGACGACACCGGCCTCGAGGTGGAGGCGCTCGACGGTGCCCCGGGGGTGTATTCCGCCCGCTTCGCTGGTGAGCACGCCACCTACGCCGACAACGTGGCCAAACTGTTGACCGAACTGTCGGCGGTGGGTGCGGTCAACCCCGATCAGCGGAGGGCGACCTTCCATACCGTGGCGTTGGTGGCATTTCCCGACGGATCCGAGCTCTGGGCCGACGGCCGGGTGAAGGGGGTCATCAACCCCGAGGCCGTCGGTGGCCGTGGCTTCGGCTACGACCCGGTCTTTGCCCCTGACGGAGGTGGTGGCCGGACCTTTGCCCAGATGTCTCCAGGTGAGAAGCACGACGTCTCCCATCGGGGTCGGGCGTTTCGGGCCCTGGCCGCCAAGCTGCTAAAGCGATCCCTGTGAGTTGGGCGGTCGAGGGTTAACGTCTCGGGCATCGACGAAGGAGTCAACCCATGAGCGACGTTTCCCAAGGCCCCGGATGGTGGCAGGCATCAGACGGGAAGTGGTACTCGCCCGAACAGCAACCGGGCACCATGGCCGCCGAGCCTGCCCCCGAGCCCAGCGGATTCGTACCCGAGGCGACCGAATCCGTCCCCCAGCCCAGCTATCCCGGTCCCGACTCCGCCATGGCGGGAACCGGCGGCCCACCCCCAGGGTCCGGCGGGCCGACCTACCCCGGGCCGGGTGTCCCGCCTGCGGGCCCGGCCCCGGCTCCGTCCTACGGTCCTCCGCCGGCCGGAGGGTACGCCTACCCGGCGGCGGGAACCGGCACCTACGGGTACACCGGGGCCCCGAAGAACAACGGCCTGGCCATCGCCGCGATGGTGTGCTCATTCTTCTTTTGGATCTGGGGTCTGGGCGCCGTTTTGGGGATCCTGTTCGGGTTCATCGCCCGTTCCCAGATCAAGAAATCGAATGGCGCCCAGCGGGGCGAGGGCATGGCGCTGGCCGGCATCATCATCGGCTTCGCCGGCATTGCCATCGGCATCATCATTATCATCGTCGTGGTCGTGGTCGTGAACAATTGCAACAAGTACGGCAACAACTGCACCATCACCACCACCAACTGAACGACCGGGCCCACTCGTCGAGTCGGGGCACCAGACAGAGCAACGACTAGGAGAAGAAGTCCCCCTCTTGGGCGGGGGAGGCAGCGGAAACCTCCGCCAGCCCGTCGGCGGGATCCTGCCCGATCTCATCGAGAAAGCTGCTGGTCGGGGACTCGGCGTAGCTCGACGTCTCGTAATAGTCGGGCGGGGGAGGCGGGATGTCACTCGGCCGGGTGAACGGCGACGACGTCGTGACGAAGGGGGAATTCTGGGGCCCGCTCGACGCCAACGGCAACGGAGTGTCGAGTCGTTCATCCTCGGGGCGCGCCGCCTCCAGGGTGATGAGGTCGGCGTTGGACAGGTCATGGAGGATGCGAAGCCCGACGATGTGCTCGTCACCGAACGCATCGAGCACCGTCTTCACCGAATGCCCGGCGTTGCCGATGGTGGTGACCATGCGCCACTGATCGCCGCGGAGCTGAACGTCACCGCTCGGAGGCTCGGGCGACAGGGTCACGATCGACTCGAAGGGCACCAGCTCGAGGAGCTCACGCCATTCCTTGACCTGCGGCCGGACTTCGTCGAGAACGGTGCGAACCGGGACCCGGGGTTGTCCGCTCGAGGAGGAGAGCCCGGAGGTGAAGTAGAACCAACCATCCGGTACACAGGCCAGCTCGAAGACGGCCCGACCGATGGTGGGGGTCGTACCGACGTGAGCGTTGGACAACTCCCCGTCTTCCAGCCAGACTCGCCCGTCCACGTCGGATCCGACCACCTGGAGCTCACCGGTCTGGCTGGAGTCGGCCAGAAGCATCAGGACATCGTCGAGGGTGAACACCCCTAACGAGCCGACCAGCGAGGCGGCGGGTGCGTTTCCGAGTGACTGCGTCTGGCTCATGGTGGATCCCTTCACGTCGAGGCTGGACAAGCCGAGGATAGACCGGATACAGCAGCTGAATCTCCCCCGACTAGTGTCTCCTCATGCCGTCGCGTCGGTGGAAGTTTGCCGTCGATGGAGTTCGCCAGGTCATGGTGCGGGGAGCCGTCGCCAGCGCCGGATTGCGCCGGATGATGGCCCGCACCGCCGGGGAGCTGGCCCGGGCGGCGGAGACCGGTCAGGCGGTGGCCGAGGCCCGGGTGGCCGGCATCGACGCCACCTACGGGGGGAGCTACTTCGGCGAGGGACGGGACGCTTCGGGGGATCGGGAGGGTCATTCCGGCTATGCCCGCTATGACCGGGTGGCCTCGAACGCCGACATCGCCGGGTGGCTCCTGTGGCGGAATTTCCGGGTCCGGCGATCCCTCGACGTCGGGTGCGCCACCGGCTACCTGGTCGAGGTGCTCCGGGAATTGGGCATCGACGCCGAGGGTTGCGACGTCAGCCCGTTTGCCATTGCCCACGCCACCCCGGGAGCCAAAGGACACATCCGGGTCGGCAATCTCTTCGCCGGCCTTCCCTGGGAAGACGGCGCTTTCGACCTCGTCACCGCCCTCGAAATTCTCGAGCACCTGCCACCCGATCGGGTGTCGGCCGCTCTGGCCGAGCTGAAGCGGGTGTGCGGCGGCTACCTCTACGCCACCATCCCGTCGTTCGGCGCCAACCCGTCGGGACCGGATGGTCACTTCGAGGGCAAGGTCCGTCCCGAACGGGTCGATCACTATCGGCAGTTGGGGCCTGACTATTCGGGCCCGGTCCCGGAAGCCGACCTGGCCGTTGATGCCGACGGGCAGGTGGTGGAGGGCCACCTCACCATTGCCTCATTTGATTGGTGGACCCAGCGGTTCGCCGAGGCGGGATTCGTCCGATGTGTCGACGTCGAACGACTCCTCTATGCGGATATCGATCCCGCCGATCTGGCCCCCTACTGGAACCTCTACGTCTTCCGGATCGACGGTGCCTCCCCCCGGCTGCTCGACCGCCGCCAACCCGAGCTCACCCTGGGCGAACTCGGCCTCAGCCACCCGCTGATCGACGCTTGACTCCGGCGCGGCAGGTTCCCACCCAGGCCGGGGACGGAATCAGGCGACGGTGACCAGAGTGCCGATCGGGGTCAGCGGGTAGATCACCTTGGCGTTGTCGAACGGCATCTCCACGCACCCGAGGCTCTGGGGAGTTCCGTAGCTGCCCCGGATGAAGCCGTGGAGGGCGTCCCCACCGTTGAAGTAGCTGACCCAGGGGATATCCGGATCGGAGTACTTGGATCCGTCGAGGTTGGTGCCCGTCATGGTCGTCGAGGCGTACCGGAGGTAGACCGGGAAGGTTCCGGCCGCCGTCTCGGCTCCGGGCACCCCGGTGTTGGCCGGGCTGGTGTAGACGACACTGCCGTTGCTGTAGACGGTGGTCGACTCCGGGATCGTCGTTGACACGTACACGTAATTGTACGGCGCGGTGTTGACGGTGCCGGCACCGGCGTCGCTCAGCAGGTCCGCCCACACCGCCGGGCCGGCGACGCCATCGGTCTTCATGTTCTCCTTGTCCTGGAAGGACATGACCGCGCCGGTGGTGATGGTGTTACCGGTGCCTTCGGTCCACAGAGCGGTGAGGGACGCCGGCTCGTTGCCCTTCCAGGCGAACACCCCTTCTTGAGCCTGGGCTGCCTCCTGGGGGGCGGCCAATGGCCGGGCCGGGGTGAAGGTCAGCGGCAGATAGCCCAGGGTGGCCAGCAACTGCTGGAGCCGGAGCAGGCTGCCGTCGGCCACCGTGAAGTGCACCGAGGTGTCGGTGCCCAGGGTCTTGCCCGAGGTGCTGGCGATCCCGGCCGGAATGGTGATGGTCTCGGCCGAGGTCGGGACGAAGGGGGTGGTGGCCACGAACGTGTAGGTGGTCGGGGTCAGCAGCTGCCACGAACCGGCCACCGCCGGGGTCAGCGTCGGCTGCGGCGAGGTGGGATTGACCGGGGCGGAGAACTGCAGCGAGATCGACGCGTCACTCGGGATGCCGGTGGCGGAATCCGCCGGGGTGCTGGCCACCAGCGTCAGTGGTTGATTGGTGTCGACCGCCGGTGTCCCCTTGGCCACCGAGGTGGGAGAGGCGGCGGCTCGGGTCGGGGTGCCCCGGGTGACCAGGGCGGCAACCCCGCCCCCGACGACCAGCAACCCCACCACCACGATGACCACCGCCAGCGGTCGGAGGCTCCGACCGCGACCCGACCCGGTGCCACCGTGCTCCCCTGGATTCGAGTGGATTGCTGTCATGACCTCTCCGCGTGTGGCGGGAGCATAGCATTCATCCCCTGTGACCAGGTGGTTATCCCGTAGGTTGCCCCGGGTCATCGACCCGGGACAGGGAGATCCGTTCGCGCACCATCCGCTCGACCGAGTCGATGGTTCCCGGGTCGGTGAGCTTCCCCCCGTCGGGTCCGAGCACGTAGAAGGCATCCACCACCGCCGGCCCGAAGGTGGAGACCTTGGCGGAGATGACGTCCAGCTGGCCGTCGACCAGGGCCCGGGTGATCCGGTGGAGCTGGCCCTCGACGTCCTCGCAGCGCACCTCCACCACCGTGGCGGTGTCTGAGGCGTTGTTGTCCACCGCCACCTCGGTGGCGACCAGCTGGGGGGTGGTGGCCCGGCTGGCATTTCGGTAGGTGTGGGTCCGCTCGGCCAAGCGGGCGTCGAGCGACAGGGTGCCGGCCATCACCGAGGCAATATCGTCGGAGAGCTGGGCGGCGGTGGGCCACCGGCCCCGGGAGGGTTCGACGGTGAACATCTCGACGGCGATCCCGTCCTCGCCGGCCACGTTGGCCGACCGCACGTTCAACCCCCGAAGGGCGAGCACCCCGGTGACCTCGGCCAGCAACCCGGGCCGGTCGGGGGCGATGACCGTGATGATCGGCGGTTCGATCGACAGGGCGGGGGCATGGTGAGCGCGGACCGCCTCCATCACGCTCCGGAGATCGTCGGTCACCCAGGTGGTGGGCGGGGTCACCTCCTCGCCGGCCAGCAGCTTGGCGGTGCGCTCGACCAGATCGGCCATGAGCCCGGCCTTCCAGGTACCCCAGGCGGACGGTCCGGTGGCCAGGCTGTCCGCCTCGACCAGGGTGGCGAGAAGTTCGAGGGTGGATCGATCGCCCACCTCGTCGGCCACCCGCTGGGCGGTCGCCGGGTCATCGAGGTCCCGGCGGGTGGCGGTGTCCGGGAGCAAGAGGTGCAGTCGCACCAGGTTGACCAGCACCTCGACATCCTCGGGGGGAAACCCCATCCGTCCGCCGATGTCGGCGGCCAGCTTCACCCCGGCGTCGGTATGGTCACCCTTGGATCCCTTGCCGATGTCGTGGAGGAGGGTTCCCACCAACAACAGGTCCACCCGCTGGACCCGGTGGGCGAGGGCGGCGGCGTTGGCAGTCGCCTCCAGGAGGTGCCGGTCGACGGTGAAGCGGTGGTACGGGTTGCGCTGCGGCTTGTTGCGCACCGCCTGCCACTCGGGGATGTACCGGGACAGGAGCTCGCGCTGGTCGAGGGCTTCGAGGGCGGCGATGGCCGGGTGGCCGGCGCTCAGCACCCGGACCAGGCTGGCCCGGAGCGGATCCGGCCACGGAATCGGCGGGTACGGCGCCTTGCGACCCAGCAGGTTGAGGGCGTCCCGGGAGATGGGGAGATTCCGCTCCGCCGCCACCGCCGCCAGCCGCATCGAGAGCGACGGGTCGCCGGTGACATCGGCCGAGGCCCCCAGCACCACTTCACCGTCGAGGATGCCGAGGTCGGGGTCGGAGGCGATCGCCGGTTCGTCCGGGGGGGAACTCTCCGAAGGGGTTCCAGCCTCCCGGCGCCCGCGTCCCTTCTTGGTGGAGTGCGACCACACGCTCCGCCGCCGCCAGGCGTCGTCGGTCTCCCAGGCCACTGTCCGGCCGGCGGTGGCCACCGCCGCCACCAGCGCGTCGGTGTCGGTCGCCCCGAGCGACCGGGCCACCTGATCCTGCTCCTGGAGGAGGAGCTTGTTGAGCTCGCGACCGGATTGGCGGTGGAGTTCCACCCGCACCCGGGTCAGCACCGAGTGGGCTTCGGCGATGGCCACCGAGTCGACGTAGTCGGCCAACACCGGCACCGCCCGCATGACCGCGGCCAACGCGCTGATGTCCCGGAGACCGCCGTGTGCTTCCTTGAGGTCCGGCTCGAGCAAGAAGGCGACGTCCCCGTGAGCGGCGTGGCGCTCGATCACCTGGTCGGCGAGGACACCCAGCCACGGGGGCTTCTGTTTGGCCCAGCGTTCCTTGGCCTCGGTCAGGAGGTGCTCGGCGACTTTCGGGTCGCCGCACACCACCCGCCCATCGAGCAGCCCGAGGGCGACCCGCAGGTCTTCGCCGGCCATCTCCAGGACCTCGCCGGGGCGCCGCACGCTGTGGTCGAGGGCGATTCCCTCGTCCCACACCGGGTACCAGATCCGGTCGGCCGTCTTGGAGACATCCCGGCGGCCGCGGTGGACCAACACCACATCGAGATCGCTGTAGGGGTAGAGCTCCCGGCGTCCGTATCCGCCCACCGCCACCAGGGCGATCGAGCCGCGATCACCGCCGGTGGCCTGCTCGAAGATCTCGGTGAGCCATTCATCGGCGATACCCGCGTAGGCATGACAGAACTCCTCGCCATGGAGGTCGGTTCGGTCGATGAGCGCCTGTCGTCGCGCACGCATGGACACCTGGCGGACCGTACCATTACCCCGACGGGATCCGGCCCCCGGACGGGATCCCCGAACCTGCCGCCAATTGGGCGGATCCGCCGGTTAGCCTGGAGGTATGGCTCAACAAGAAAGCTCGGGGCTCAAACTCTTCGACGCCGTGCTGTTGATCGGTGCCGGAGCGATCGCCATCGTGGTGGTGATCTTCGTCATCACTTCCGTCCTCAGCATCGTCTGGTTCCTGATCAAGGCGGCCATCGTGGTGGCGGTCATCGTCGCGCTGGGGATGTTCTTGCTCCGTCGTCGGCGCTGAACCGACCCACCCGGGAATCCCGATTACAGCAGGCGCCGCTCGGTGGCCCACCGCGTGAGCTGGTAACGGCTGGACAGCTGCAGCTTCCTCAGCACCGCGGAGACATGGCTCTCGACGGTCTTGGTCGAGATGGAAAGTTCCCGGGCGATCTCCTTGTAGGCGTAGCCGCGGGCAATGAGCCGGAGGGTCTCCCGCTCCCGCGGGGTGAGCTGATCGAATTCCGGATCGAAACGAGGTTGCGGGCTGGGCTGGGGCTCGTCGTCGCCGGCAAACGCATCGAGCACGAATCCGGCCAGTTTCGGTGAGAACACCGCGTCACCATCGGCCACCCGGTGGACGGCGTCGACCAGCTCAGGGCCGGAGATGGTTTTGGTCACATAGCCCCGGGCACCGGCCCGGATGATGGCGATGACGTCCTCGGCGGCGTCGGACACCGACAAGGCGAGGAAGCGAATGTCCGGATGGGTCTCGGATACCGCGTCGATCACCGCGTGACCCCCGCCCCCCGGGAGGTGGACGTCGAGGAGGACCACGTCAGGGGATCGCTCACGGATCATCTCGACGGCAGCATCGACCTCGTCGGCCTCACCCACCACCTCCACGGTGTCGCCCAACTCCGCCCGAACTCCGGAGCGCACCAGCTGGTGGTCGTCGACCAGGAAGACCTGCGGACGCCGTTTCTCGTCGGCCGGGGCTCCACCGGATTCCGGCGGGCTCACGGGTGGCGAGCCATGACCAACTCGACTTCGGTGCCCTTCCCGGGTGCACTGCGGATGACCGCGGTCCCACCGTGACGGGTCATCCGTTCCCGGATGGAGTCGGTGATCCCCCGACGGTCGTCGGGGACAGTATCGGGATCGAAGCCACGACCCCGATCATGGACGAACAGCGAGACCGAATCCGGCTCGACCTCGACGAAGAGGGAGATGGTGGCGGCTCCGGACCACTTGGCGGCATTGACGGCGGCCTCCCGGCCAGCGGCCAGCAGCGATTGGAGGTCGTCGGTGAGCGGACAGTCGCCGACGACGACCGCATCGACGTCGACGCCGTGGTCGTCCTCCACCTCTTGCTCGATGATGGCGGTGGCCACCGCCACGGTGGTGGCGCCGTCGTCGAAGGATCCCGGCGGTCGGTCTTCGAACAGCCAGGACCGGAGCTCGCGTTCTTGGGCGCGGGCCAGCCGGCTGACCTCCCGGGGGTCTCCCGCCGCCTTTTGGATGAGGGCCAGCGTCTGGAGGACGGAATCGTGGACATGGGCCGCCATGTCGGCGCGCTCCTCTGACCGGACCCGTTCCCGGCGTTCCTCGGTCAGACTCCGGACGGTGCGAAGCCAGGTGGGGCCGAAAACGACGGCGAACCCCACGATCACCGCCAACACCCCGAGGAACCCGCGGGTGGCCACCCACGGGGACCCGGTGGTGACCAGACCGCCGAGTCCACCCACCCCGATCGCCACCAGGACAAGACCCAATCCGATCCGGATGAAGGCCGACCGCCTCGACCCCGAGGTGAGCTCCGCCGCCAACGGGACCTGCCCGAGCACGTGGCGGAGCTCGGACCGCTCCTCGAGGCTCGAACCTCTCCACACGAACACCAGCCCGGCAGCGCTGATGGCCACCGGCCAAGCGAGATTGGAGGCGCCCGGCAGGCCGGAGGCGTCGACGCCCACGATGACGGCGATGACCAGGGTGCCGACCACCAAGGCCAGTCTCTGCTCGCCGGGCTCCGACATGATGCGTCTGGCGATCGACCGGTCCTCGCCCTGGCGGGTGATGATCAACCAGGCGGCCATGTAGACAAGCAGTCCGGTCCCCGCCCCCAGGACCAGAAGCACGGCGACTACCCGGACGACGGTGGGGTCGATGCCGAGGCGCTCACCCACCCCGCCACACACGCCGGCCAGGTACTGGTCTTCACGCGTTCGTCGCAGGGGTCCCTTCCCGCGCACCCGGTAGTGCCGGCGGGCCCCGGATCGTCTCGCGTCGGGATCAGGGGGCGGCGGGAGCCAGGGGAGGGGATGGGGGGTGGTGCGTTCGGCGATCCACGTATCTTCCCACGAGAGGTTCTCCGCGACCATCAGGGAAAACCCTGAGCCCGGGCGGGCGAACCCGGGTCGGGCTCGGGGTAAGTCCCGATGGTGCCCACCGGCGTGACGGCGCACCATGCAGGCATGGAAACAACCAATGAACAGACCTGGGCGGCGCCGGGCAACGACCGGCCCCGTCGTTTGAGCCGCCAGACCGGTGGCCGGATGCTGGGAGGGGTGGCCGGCGGAACCGCGACCTATATCGGGGTGGACCCGGTCATCGTCCGGATCGCCTTCGTGGCCCTGACCCTGTTCGGGGGGTTCGGGGTCGTCCTCTATGCCATCGGATGGCTACTGATCCCCGAAGACGGTGCCCAGGAGTCGCTGGCCCAGAATGCACTCAGCGGCCACGGAGCCGGGCGGCATCGGTGGGTGGCCGTCGTGGTGGCCGTCGTGGCGTTGATTGTCTTCCTCAGCCTGGTCTCGAGCGGGCCGAGGTCATGGGGTCCGGGCTGGTTCTTCGGCGCCGGATTGATCTGGGTGGCGGTGGCGGCCGTCGCGGTGCTGGCGGTGGCCCGTGTCGGCGGAGCCCACCGGATCTGGAAAGTCCTGGGGTTGATGATCCTCTCGCTTGTCGCCCTGCTGGCGGTCATCGTCGGCGCGGCGTTCACCGCGGTGGCGTTGTCCGGGGTGCCGATCCACGGGGGCGTGGGGGACCGGGAGCTCCGCCCGACGGTGGCGTCCCAGGTCCAACACGATTACCGGTTGGCGGTGGGGAACATGGTCCTCGATCTGCGCAACGTGCAGTTCCCAGCCGGGTCGACATCGGTCAATGCCAGCGTCGGCATCGGCCACCTCCTGGTGGAGGTCCCGCCCGGGGTTGTCGTCAGCGTGAACGCCCACAGCGGCATCGGGAACGTGACCTACGCCGACGGCCAGGGGAACTCGGATGCGGCGTCGTTCGGGTCCGGGTCAGCTGCCAATGCCGCCAACCCGGCGGAGCCCCGCCTGAACCTCACCGCCACCACCGGGATCGGGGTGGTCCAGCTGGCCCGGGGAGCCGGGGCCGACCAGTAGCCGGGTCAGCGGGCCAGGGTCTCGAAGAGGTCGACGTGCTCGGCCACCATCCGATCGGTGGAGAAGTAACCCTCGACGGCCAGCCGGCAGTCGGAGCGCTTCAGCTCGCCGAGCCGAGCCAGGGCCTCGACCATCTCCGCCTCGTCGTGGCAGAGAAATCCGGTTTTTCCGTCGTCGACCACTTCGGGGGCCGCGCCTTCCGGGAAGGCCAGCACCGGGGTGCCGCAGGCCATGGCCTCGATCATCACCATGCCGAACGGTTCGTTCCACCGGATCGGGAACAGCAGGGCGGAGGCTCCAGCCAGGAGCTCGAGCTTCCGCTCGTGGGACACCTCGCCCAGGTAGATGGCATCCGGTCCCAGTTGCGGTTCGACCTGCTCGGCGAAATACCGGATCTCTTCGGGCTCGCGCATCTTGGCCGCCATCAGAATCCGGATCCCGGCGGCGCGGGCAACCGCAATTGCTCGGTGGGCTCCCTTCTCGGGATTCATCCGACCCAGAAACACCACAAACGGGCCGTCGGCATCTCCACTCCCGTCGCCCACCGGGAATTGGTCCACCTCCACGCCGTGATGGATGACCCGGGCCACGGCCACATCCGGGGCGGCGCGACGTTGGGCATGGGAGATGGCCACGATCGGCACCCGGTCGGCAATCGATCGGTAGAGGTCGGTGAGTTCCTCGTTGAACGGGCCGTGGATGGTGGTGACCACTGGAAGATCGGGATAGTGCTCGGAATGGAACGGACCCATGACCGTATGGTCATGGACAACATCGCACTCGCGGACCGCTTCATAGGCGTGGATGACGTGCCGGATTTCGGGAACCGCCATGCCGATCCGCATCCCTTCGGCCTCGGGGAGAATCCACTCCCGCGGCACCGGGCAGGTCGAATCGCCGGTCGCAAAGAGGAGGACGTCGTGGCCGGCATCCTGCAACCCTCGGGCCAATTGGTCGACCACCAGTTCGATGCCTCCGTAGAGTTTCGGCGGGATGGGGGTCCAAGGTGGGGCAATCAATCCGATCCGCATGACCAGATTCAACCACTCATGTCAAAGGGATAGGCTCCCGGGACGCCGTGGCGGCGTGGCCGAGTGGTTCAGGCAGGGGCCTGCAAAGCCCCGTACGGCGGTTCGATTCCGCCCGCCGCCTCTTCAGTTGGTCGATATCTTGGCGAAGTCCCAGAGCATGAATGCGTCCTCGGTGTCGTCCAGCAGGACCTTGGATGGGAGTCGCTTGTCGATGTGGCCGATAAGCCCGTTGTAGATCCCATAGCCAACCAGTTGCTGCAGGCGGGGGGAGAACCCCTTCACCGTCTCCCGGGGGATGCCGAGCTGTTGGTTCTCCTGTTGACGGATGTAGCCGGCGCAGTAGTTCATGGCGATGCCGACCCGCCGGGTGTCGGTGGTGTTGGCGCCACCCCCGTGCCACAGGCTCCCGTGCCAGACCAGGACGCTGCCCTTGGGCATCTCGGCCGGGATCGAGTCGTAGCTCTGGAGGGGAATCGGCGAGTCGGCGGCGAGGTGGGAGCCGGGGATGATCCGGGTGGCCCCGTTCTCCTCGGTGAAGTCGGTGAGGGCCCACATGGTGTTGCACACGGTGGCCGGGTGGGGCTTGGGGAGGGGGAGGACCTGATCGTCGGCATGGATCATCTGCGCCGTCTCGCCGTTGGCGATGGCGATAGAGGACAGCGATGACACCAACAGGCCGGGGTCGAGTACCAGCTCGCAGACGGGCAGGACGTTCGGATGGACCGGAATCGACTCGTACAACGGTCCATGGACGAGCAGATTGTAGATCCGGGTGGTGTGGTCGCCCTCGAACAGATTGTCTGCCGGGACGATTCCGAGCTCGCGTTCCAGACGCAGCAGGTCCGCATCCAGCGCATCGATGAGATCTAGGTCGATGGCGTCTTCGATGATGGTGTAGCCCAGCTCCGCGATGCGAGCGGCGTGGGCTTTGGCGTCGACCTCCATGGCTACCCCCTCGGTTGGTGGATGGATAGCAGCCTATTGTGCGGAGGTGGCACGCGCCCATCGGCCGAGCAACCGGTATGAGCTACTGACCTGTTCGTGGCGGGATCATGTGGTTGTCGGTGCCGATGCCGATCAGATCACCAGCGACGACCACCTCTTGGCCCGGGAGATGGATGGTATCCGGTGGCTCCGTTGCCTGCGGTGTGACGGCTGGTTCCAATACCCGATCCCCAGCTCACCGACCGGCGGTCCGATGCCCTCGCGGGATGAGATCGAACTGCCGGTTCGGGGCCCGCTACTTCGTGACCACTACGTGCTCCGGTTGATCGCCATCGATCGGGCCATCCACGTGATCGTGCTCACGGCATTGGCCGTCATCCTGTTCACGTTTGCCCGCCACCACACCGCCTTCCAGCATGACTACAACGAGATCATGAACGACCTTTCGGGAGGAGATCCCGGGACCACCAGCGTGCGGGGGGTCCTGGGCCACCTCCGCAACGTCTTCCATTACTCATCTCGCCATTTAGTCGAGCTGGGTTTGGGGATCACCGCCTATGCCGTATTGGAGGCTGTGGAGATGGTCGGGTTGTGGAAGGCCAAACGTTGGGCCGAGTACCTGACCTTCGTGGCGATCACCGCGCTGGTGCCGTTCGAGGTCTACGAGCTGACCATCGGCGTGAGCGTCTTCAAGGTCATCACCCTGGTGATCAATCTCGCCATTGTCGTCTATCTGTTATTCGCCAAGCGCTTGTTCGGGGTGCGGGGCGGACATCGGACAGAGATGGAGCGACGTCAGAGGTTGAGTGGCTGGGAGGCGGTCGAGCGGTCGACCATTGAAGCCCCCGTTCGGGTGTGACCTGCGGCGGACGACGCCGACAGCACCAACCGTCCCGCGAGTTCTGTCGGGCCTTCGCTGGCCCAGTGGTATCGTCCTCCCTCACGGGCCGTTGGCGCAGCTGGTAGCGCACTTGCATGACGCGCAAGGGGTCACAGGTTCGAGTCCTGTACGGCCCACCGGCATAGTACCTGGTAAGAGCTTCAAACATCTGTTGGTCGCCTCGACGTTACGGCCAAATGTTAGCCTTGTCAGCAAATCCGTCAGCAACGGTGAGCGGAGGGCCGATGAGTGGCCGGCGAGGCAACGGGGAGGGTTCGATCTACCAGCGGGCCTCTGATGGTCGCTGGCTCGGGGTCGCCTTGCTCGGCTACGACTCCGACGGCCACCCGAAGCGCAAGACCGTAAGCGCGCGCACTCGAGCCGAGGTTGTGCAGAAGTTGAGGTCCCTTCAACGTCAACTCGACGACGGCCTGCCGGCGCCAGATACACAAATCACTGTCGCCCAACTCCTCGGCCGCTGGCACGACAACGTGCTCCGCCACCAGGTAGCCAAAAGCGCCGCCGACAATTACAAGAGCGTTGCCGACCATCACATCGTGCCGAGCCTGGGGCGAAAGAAAGTCGCTCGACTCACCCCCTCGGACATCGATCGCCTTCTTTCCCACAAGGTCGACAGCGGATTGGCGGTTTCAACGGTGCGTCGGATTCGCTCCGTGCTCTCCCAGGCGCTCGACCAAGCCATGCGTTGGGGTGTCGTCAATCGGAATGTCGCCAGCCTCACCCGGGGTCCCAAGGCTCAACGGCAGGAGGGTCGGACCCTCACGCCGAGAGAAGCGCGGCAGCTCTTGTCCTCGCTCGAAGGCCACCGGAATGAAGCGCTGTACGCACTCATGCTCTCCACCGGGCTTCGACGAGGGGAGGCACTCGGACTCAAGTGGAGCGACGTGGACCTCGACACCGGCTTGCTTCTGGTTCGACGTCAACTCAAGCGAGAGGGCGGCAAGCTCGTGACCTCCGACACGAAGACCACACGGAGCCGACGTGCCGTCAATCTGCCCGGACCGATGGTCGACAGCCTCCGTGCCCATCGAGCCCGACAGGCATCCGAACGACTCGCGCTCGGGGAGGCATGGCGAGATACCGACTATGTCTTCACCACGACGGTCGGGACACCCATCGACCCCAGAAATCTCTACCGAGAGTTCAGGAGCATTTGCCGATCAGCAGAGCTGGGGAACTGGCATCCCCATGAGTTACGACATTCTGCCGCGAGTTTGATGCTGGCCCAGGGCGTGAAGTTGCAAGTCGTGAGTGAGGTACTTGGGCACTCGTCAATCCGCATGACGGCCGATGTCTACGGTCACATCCTCGCCCCTGACCGGAAGGCGGCTGCCGACGCCATGACCGATGCGTTGTGGGCATGACGAGCGATTCGAGCTAGGTCCAGCTCTGTTCGGCCACCAATTGGTTGACGAAGTCCTCGAGGCTGCTTCGAACGACCAATCGGCGACGCCCGACCTTCACACTCCGGATTCTTCCGCCAAGGACCAGCTCGTACGCCCGGGTCCGCCCCAGACGGAGGAGCCCGGCGGCTTCTTCGACTGTGACGAGGAGCGGGAGACCAACGGCATCCGTCGACAGGCTCTGGAGGTCCTCGCCTGCCCGCTGCCAATGGTTGTCCAGTTCCGAGTTGTCGTCGCCGGGTAACTGCTGACCCTTGCGGTCGGGGACGGAGCTCACGGCATTCCCGTCGCAATCGGCATCGCCACAACGAGCCCCTCAAATGGCAGCGTTGATCGATGTTCGTACACCGGAGCCACCCCCTCGAAACGCGGTTGGACATCGCCGGCCTTCTCGAGTTCCAATCGAGCCGCCTCCATCTCGCCGTTGCTCACCTCCACGACCCGGGCGATGCGAGCCTCCTCCTCGGCCAACGGATGGGCGCCTATCCGGTCGTCGTGGTGCAGCCGCAGCAGCTTTCGGCGTTGCCCCTCGAGTTGGTCCATGGCGTGAAGCGATCGGCGAGCTGGCCCTCCGCCGGCCTCGGGGGCCGGCTTCCGGGCCCGCTCGAGTTGCTTACGAATGGCCTTCTGGAGTTGCTCGTCGTCGCCGATAGGCCGCCGCCCCACCCCGGCGGCCCGTAGGAGCCCGTCGTGGGTCCGACCGGGTTGCTTGCAACCCCGGCCCGGGTAGTGGCAGCGGTACAGCTTGCGGCCCTGGCCGTTCTCGTCGATGGCCATCAATCGACGACACAGGCCGAGGCGCACCTTTCCGGACAGCAGATCCTTGCCCTTGTCACATACCTGGCGCTTCTCAGCTTGCCCGTTGATCGAGAATCCCTCGGCTGCCTGCTCCTCGGCCGACACGCCAACGCCAACCCGATATTGACCACCACCTCCGCAGCAAGCCCGGTTGTAGTCCGGGCTCTCCACACTCACCGGAGCTCCTGTTCCATCCGACGCCGCTCCACCCGGTCGGCAAACGGGGTGTGGCTGATGACTTCGTAGTTGTGTAAATGATGCCCGACGGCTCCGACGGTGTCATCAATGTCCCCGGTACCGATGAGAGCCCCGAAGGAGGCCAGGTAGCCGGTGAGTCCCGGGAGGAGCTTGGCAATGGAGGTCGTGCGGTGGGCCGATCGGAGGCGCTCGATGGGTACGCCTCGATGGCTGAGACTCGCCTGTTGCACCTGCTGCCATTCGGGAGCGATGGGCCAACGGGAGCGGGTGCGATCGGAGGTGGGGGAGCGGTAGGTCAACCACTCCCGGGTGGCGTAGGACCAGAGGTCACCGGCGGCGTCGATCACTTGGGCCGGGGTGTCGAGATCGAATTCGACGAGGCCCTGGCGGCCGACCTCGAACTCGATACGGTGCACCGGACGATCCGGTAGGTAATGGTCGCCCCAGACCTCCAACCACCAGCCGGTCCCCTTGGCGACGATGTCGGCGGACTTGTCGTAGAGCCGGGCAGAGAGCGTCTTGGTCTTGCGGGTACCGAATTCGAATCCCGTCAACGAACCGCCGACCTCGTAGGTGCGACGGGCATCAGCCCGGCACACGAAGCGGTGGGCATCTTCGAGACCGAATGACCAACCTTGCCAATCGGCGAACAGATCAACCCGGCTGACCCCGAAGCGCAGCTCGCCCACATCCGGACCGAGTATTTCCTGGAGCGATTCCACCACCGCGACGGGGCCGATCGCGTGGAGGTACTCGGCTCGGGGCTGGATCCGGACGGTGGGGAGGTGCCGGCTGGTCGAAAAGCCGATCCGAGCCATGGAGTGATCGAGACAGAAGCGGTACTTGCCCCAGCCATGGGGTGCGATGCCGAAGTAGACGTCACCGATTTGGCACGGAGCTGTTCGCTTGATCTCCGCCGCCCAGGCCCGGCCGTCCTCCAGGTGGGCAAGAAAACGGTCAGAAAGTTCGGCTCGGGCCGACAGGTAGAGAGCATCCACCCCGGAGGTCAGCTCTCGGAGCGGTTCCTCGGCGACCCGCATATTTGCGACTAGCTGGTCAGAAGAAGGCGCCGACGTAGCCATTGCGGGCTCTCAGTCGCCCAGTTGACCCGAGCGAGCCAGTTCCAGTCGGCGGGAGAGTTGCTCGGACCAAGCCGCACTGAGGTCGAGCTCGATCCAGGGGAAGACGTACTCGTCGGGATGGGCGCCGTAGGCGGACCGGAAACGACGCACCTTGCGAAAGATGGTGGCCCGGTGCCAACCACCCCGCTCCAGGTTGGCGAAGCCGCCGGCCAGATGCCAGGCCACCCAGAATCCGACCAGCTCCGAACGCTCCAGCGCGTCTTCGGCGATGCCGTCCCGGATTTCGGGATTCAGGTTCTCGGCGGCCTGGTTCGAGGTCGAGAACGCCTCGGCGACGACCTCCTCCGGGAGGCTGTAGTGGAACCCACCCCATTTGCCGGCGGCCATACCCCGGCCCTCGGTGCTCTCGCTCTTGTCGGTGCGGAAGTCCGGATCATCAACCATTCGATCATGGTCGCATCAATGCGACTAGCTGTCAAGACTCAATTTCGGACGAGGGAAAGGCGCAGGTAGGCCGGCCGTTGCCGGCCTCAGCCATTGTTCCTTCCCCAGGGAAACGGGCCCCTCAAGGCTGCCCCTTCGGGCGGCCGCGCCGGCCTTGACCGGCCCTGCTGGTGATCGAGACGGTTGGCCACGCTCCAAATCGATTGAGCGGGTGGCAGAATGGGGGAGTGAGCAAGAGCGCTGTGGAGCGGGAAATCCCGACCGATGAGACAGATCAGGCTGATTCGGAGGACGTCCTCGTTGCCCGGATCACTGCTGATCGGCGCGCCGGTCGTGATACCAGCGACGACGTCAAAGCGCTTCTGAAGCTCGCCGGGAAGAACAACCGAGCTGCGCTCGATCGACTCGCCAAGTAGCGCTCCTCGGTGGTTGAAGCCGAAGGCTTGGATGTCGTCTACCTGACGATCGAAGACTTCCACCAGGCGGCGGCCGAGGCCCTCGGCGCCGAACTGAGCACGGTCCGGTCGTTCACCGATGAAACACTCGCCGGCTCCGCTCTGGCTGCTCCCAGCGCAGGTTTCGGCGACTACGAGCGATATCCGGAGTTTGCGACAAAGGTGGCTGTCCTCTTGCAGGCCGTGGCGAGCAACCACCCGCTGGCGGACGGAAACAAGAGAACGGCCTTGCTGTGCGCCATTCTGTTTGCGTCAATTAACGGATACCAGTGGGAAGCGCCGCCCTCTGACGATCCAGACGGCACGGAGACGGCGGAGGTGGTTGAAGGCGCAGCAACGAGATCGGTCCCGATCGGAGCACTCTCGGCGTGGATCGAAGACCGACTTGTGCCGGTGCCGCAACCAATTTCCGAAGCCCTATCCGAGCGCCCACCGCTGGTGATCTACCCGGCGGAGTTGGTCGGGAATGTCACCTACACCGACAACACTATTGAAATTGGTGACGTGACCGTTCACGACGTCCATGGTTACAATCCGGCTGGGGTCTATGTCCGGCGGATTAGCGGGAAAACCGAAGGGATCTCGGTTGCCGAGATCATCATCTCTGTAGTTGGCGACGGGTATGCCCAAGAGGAACTCGATGCCGAGGACGACGAAGCACAACGGTACCCACTCGGCGTGAAGGAATTCTGGCGCAGCCGGCTCGTTGGCAAGGCGAACTACGGGAGAGATGGCCACCCAATGACCGACGACGAATTCGAGGCGGACTGGGCCGAAGGCGAGCGGAGCTAGGCGTCGTCTAGCGCCTTTCAATCTGCTGTCAACCCCAATCAGTATCAGCTGCGTGTGGACAGGTTCAAAGGTTGACAAACCACAGATGCTCATCACCGTGACCCGAATGCTTGTCTGTTGGCTACGCCGGGGCGAGCGGCGTGTTGGTAGAATTGTGAGACCGGCTTTTCGCGCAGCCATGAAGGTGGCGATGTTGCAAGCTTCCCGAGTTCAGGGCATACCGTGGACTCTCCTGCGCACAATGGGGTCCGGCGCGCCCATGCAAAAAGATAGCTACGGCGGAGCAACGTACAGGCCTGGTGTCATTCGAGCCGGCGCCGTCGTCATCGTCCTTGTTGTCTTCGTCGCCCTGGCGGGATGCGGTCGATCGACGGCTCCTTCCTCGAGAACCAGTTCATCGGTTGCTCCGCCGGCGGCTCACGGCATCGACGCTTCAGTCCTTTGCAGCTCGGCGTCTCCTGCCTTCGCTCTCCTGTCCCTAACACCGACCTATGCGTCGGCAACGCCAACGTCGCCACCGACCGAAACGTCACCAGCCCGTTTGCTGATCACCACCGATTTCGGTCAGTACAAGGATGTAACTCCGAACGGAGGGATTGTTCCCGGAGGGGTCGGAATGTTCACGAGAGCATCCTGCGCGGCACCGGGGGACTTCTGGGTGGTCGTTGGGGATGCAGGTGGTAGCAAGGGATGGCTCCTGCACAGCACCGACAGCGGGGCTAGCTGGCATGTCGCGTCCCAGCTGTGGAACGGAAGCGCGGGACTCGGACTGATCAGGTTCATCGATCCACGGGACGGATGGTTGGTAGCCGGCGACCCGGGCAGCAACACCGTGACATTCTCTTCCACTCACGACGGCGGAGTTACCTGGGCGCCGCTGTCGAGTCCCAGCCTGCCGATCGCCGCCGTTCAGTCAATGCTCCCGGCGTTTGCCGACCCGAAGATTGGGTTCTTCGCCTCCTCCGCTATTGCCCTCTCCGGCACCCCCCCATCAGTTTCAGCAGTGATTCGAAGTCAGCTCCTCACCACAGCTGACGGCGGAGTCGCCTGGGGGCCGGTCACACTTAACTGGCCCAGTCCGGGCACACCCTTTTACGATCAGCCCACCTTCTACGGGAGCCGCGGGGTTCTCCCGGTCCTCATCATCAGCGGTATCAAAGCTGGCACGCGGCAGCCGTCGCTTCCCACGGCTTCAGCGGACGTGTCCGTCGAAATGACGAACGATGGTGGGTTCAAATGGACGCGGTCGACGACCCTCCACCTCGACACCCCCGTCCAGTTGGGCATTGGTACGAGCGTCGCCGGGGCGCCGGCCGTGAGCCCGGTCGACCCCCAGGCAAGCTGGGTGACGGCAGTCAGCCAAGACGGGCACATACACGTCTATAGGACAAGCGACGGCGGCAATTCGTGGCAACAACAGAACGGTGAAGGGCTACCCATCGTTGCGAGGTCCGCCGATCTGCGTGGGGGAGCGACCCAGCTGATCGAACTGTCCGGCATTACTCGAAGAGTGGCGTTCGCATCCGTCATGAATGAACCGTCATCCACCGGAATGCCAGTAACCTATCTGACGGTGGACGGCGGAACACATTGGTCACTGTTTACGGCGGCCTGAGCCCTTCAGGAGGCCAGTTCCGCAGTTCCTCGAGGCGGCAGCGGATGTATGTGAGAAGTTACTCTCTGGATGCAGTTTGCAGGTGCTGTGTTACAGGGAGCGCACCCGCCTGCCGGATTCATTCGAAAGTTTGAGGCGGAATGACACAGGAAAATCATGTCGGGCAGACAGCAACTCGAGGTCTAGCTACGGTTGCTCTTCTGAAAGTCAACTTCGACAACGGGCAAGACCATCTCTCAATGTTTATGCCATTCGTTCTCGATTCGATCGCTCGAATGGGGGTCGATTCCATATCAACAGCTGAAATGCGAACCGATCTGACTCGCCGACACCAATTAACTCTTC
>DASXFR010000151.1:0-21116 GCA_036489495.1 Acidimicrobiales bacterium
CGCCCTGACTGGCCGTTAGCCAGCACCCTGCCCTTTGGAGTCCCGACCTTCCTCGACCCGACCCCGGTTGAAGGGGTGACCTCCTTCCGGAACGAGCCGCGGCCACCTGGCCGACTCACCGTCGGCCTCATGATCCCACAGACTGGCAGGGATTTCTCAGCCTTGAGGCAGGCTCGCCCTAGTCTGGCGCCGTGGAAGTTACTCCGAGTGCGGCGGCCGGGTCCCTCCGGGGACGACCCGGATCCGCGGGATCCGAAGGGCCCGAGCGGCCAGCGCTTTCCATCGGCGAGCTCTACGGTCGGATCGACCGCACCCTCCGCAAGGCGTTTCCTGACGATCTGTGGGTGTCGGGCGAGGTCCGCTCCTTCAACGTGAGCCCCCGGGGCCACTGCTTCATCGACCTGGTCGATCCCCGACATGCGCAGGACTCCGCCTCGCCGGTCCTGAAAGTGAAATGTTGGTCGAGAACCTGGAGCCGGGTCCGACCCACCCTCGACCAACTCGGGATTTCCTTCGATACCGGGTTGGTGGTGAGGGTCCGGGGCAAGGTGGAGTTCTACAAGCCCCGGGGCGATGTCAGCTTCATCATGTCCGAGCTGGATACCGATGCCTTGCTGGGTAAGGTGGCGGCGGCCCGGGCCCGGTTGGTGAAGGCCCTCGTCGACGAGGGTCTGTTCGACCGCAACCGCCGGCTCGAGGTGCCCCGGCTCCCGCTTCGTATCGGACTGGTGACCAGCCCCGGGACCGAGGGATATCGGGACTTCATCGGGCAGCTCGAAGCGTCGGGCATGGCCTTCGACGTCCGGGTGGTGGCCACCCAGGTGCAGGGACGGGCCGCGGGGAAGTCCGTGGCGTTGGCCATCGCCGGCCTCCAGTCCGAAGGGTGTGACGTGCTGGTGGTGGTCCGGGGCGGGGGTTCCAAGTCCGACCTGTCCACCTTCGACAGCGAGTTGGTGGCCCGGGCCATCGCCACCTCGAAGGTCCCGGTATGGACGGGGATCGGCCATACCGGCGACCAGTCGGTGGCCGACGAGATCGCCAACCGTGCCTTCATCACCCCGACCGACTGCGGCTCCGAGCTGGCCCGGTTGGCCATCGACTACTGGGAGTCGGTCATCGAGCGGGGAATGGCGGGTGCTCGCCTGGCCTCTCTGGTCTGCGGCAATGCCATCCTCCATCTCGACCGGGGCCGGAACCGGCTGGCCATGGGGGCGCGCTTGCATCTGGGCCGGCACGCCGACGGGTTGCACCGCCGGGCTCAGACGCTGGGTGACACCGCCCAACGCCAGCTCGACGAAGCCGATCGTTCGATGGTGCGACGACTGACGCTGCTGGCTGCCCTTCCGAACCGGGTGCTGGAAACCGAGGATCGACAGATCCGCCAGTGGACCCAGCTGCTCGGAGCCTATGACTACCAGCGACAGCTCGAGAGGGGCTACTCGGTGACCCGGACCGACGACGGAGCCGTCCTGCGTTCGACCGCGGGACTGGCGGCCGGGGTCGGGTTGGTTACCCGGTTGGCTGATGGCGAGGTGCATTCCGTGGTGGACGTGGCCCGCGACGAGACAGACGAACACGATCGAACCAAGGAGACACACTGATGGCCATCAACGAGAAGGTCGCCGATGACGGTGGCGGCCAACACCCGGCCGCCGCGGCGACCGAGCTGAGCTATTCCGATGCCGGAAAGGAGCTGGACGCCATTATCGGAGAGTTCGAGGCGGGCGTCATCGATGTCGACCGCCTGGTCGAGCGGCTGGAGCGGGCCACCTCGATTGTCGACGAGCTCGACCGCCGGCTGCGGCGAACCCGGATGCAGGTGGAGGAACTGGTGCCCCGACTCGAAGCCATCGGCCGAGGCGAACCGCCGGCCGAGGCCGGTGACGGCGATGACTACGACGACGACGAGCTGATTGCCGAGATGACCATGGACGCCCGGTCCGACCCCGACTCCGACCCCGACTCCGACTCCGACTCCGACTCCGACTCCGACGGCCCTGCCGGGTTGTTCTGACCCTGCCGGATCCGGCCCGCCGAACAGAGGCGACCCGATTACTGGATGTTGCGCTCCCGGCCGACCCAGTAGGGCTTGCGCAGCTCCCGCTTCAGCACCTTGCCCGACGGGTTGCGGGGGAGGACGTCGATGAAGTCGACCGAGGTCGGGCACTTATAGTGGGCCAGCCGTTCCCGGGAGAAGGCCAGGATGTCCTCCACCAGGGCTTCGTCGTCGGAACCGGCCTCCGGTGATCTCACCACGATCGCCTTCACCGTTTCTCCCCACTTTTCGTCGGGGACCCCGATGACCGCGGCATCGGCGATGGCGGCATGAGAGAGCAGCGCGTTCTCCACCTCGGCCGGATAGATGTTCTCCCCGCCGGACACGATCATGTCCTTCAGCCGGTCGTGGAGGAAGAGATAGCCGTCCCCGTCCAGCCAACCGGCATCCCCGGTTCGGAACCAGTCGTCCTCGGACAGCACCGCGGCGGTGGCCTCGGGTTGATTCCAGTAGCCGAGCATGTTCTGGGCCGACCGGGTCACCACTTCGCCGACCTTGCCGACCGGGAGCACCTCCCCGGTATCGGGGTCGATGATGCGCAGCTCGACGTGGTCGAAGGGCCGGCCGGCGGACTGCAGCAGGCGCACCCGGGGTCCGTCGGGGTCGTGGTCCTCGGGCAGCAGCGAGGTGATGGCGCCGGTGGTCTCAGTGAGCCCGTAGACCTGGGCAAAATCGCAGCCGAGGGCCTTCATCGACCTGACCAGTACGTCCTCACTGATCGGTGAGGCGCCATAGAAGACGGTGCGCAGCGACGAGACATCGGTGGTGGCCAGCTCCGGGGTGGCCAGCATGAACATCAGCACCGCCGGGACCACGAACGTCTCGGTGATGTGGTGGTGGGCGATGAGGCCGAGCACCGCGGCCGGATCGATGTCCCGGACGATGACCGAATGGCCTCCCCGGGACATGCCGGCCAGGGCCCACCCGCTCCCGCCGATATGGAACAGCGGCATGGCCACCATCGACACCGTGTCCGGGCCGATGTGGAAGACCTGGTCCGCTTCATTGAGCAGACAGGAGATGTTCCGCCCGGTGATCATCACGCCCTTGGGGAGACCGGTGGTCCCGGAGGTGTAAAGCTGGGTGATCACATCCCCGGGGGCGGGCTCGAAGCCGGGGTCGTCGGGGTCGCCATCGGCGTTGGCGTCGAGCCAGGCACCCAGCCGGTCCAGCGACACCCATTCCCGCACCGAAGTCGCCACCTCGGCGATCTCCTTGGCGGCGTCGGCATAGTCGGTGTCCACGAACATGGCGACCGCCCCGGAGTCCATGACGATGTCGGCCATCTCCGCCGGCGCCAGCCGCCAGTTGACGGTCACGTTCACCGCGCCGATCAGCGCGCAGCCGAAGAAGATCTCGAAGAACTCGATGCTGTTGCGGTCGAGGAACGCCACCCGGTCTCCGCGGCCTACGCCCGTAGCCGAGAGGGCATGGCCCACCCGCCGGGCACTTCGGTAGAGCTCGCCCCAGGTGAGGGTCCGATCGCCGGCGGTGAGCATCGGGGCGTCGGGCTGGGATGCCGCCAACTGGCGGAGCATTCCCGAGGCCGTCCGGTACTCCACGGGGGTGGGATGATCGGCGGTGTCTACGGTCATGCCGGGAAACTGTAGGCCCAAAGCCGATCGGCGGGGATGGCCGTCCCGGGCGCGGTGCTACAACGGGGGGACGACGGCGGGGAGGGAAGGGGGCACAGGCGTGGAACACGTGGCACTGACGGCGGTCGGAGCCGACCAACCCGGGATTGTGGCCGCCCTCACCGGAGTCCTGGTGGACCTCGGCTGCAACCTCGAGGACTCGACCATGAGCATCCTCCGAGGCCAATTCGCGGTGCTGCTGGTCATCGCAGTGCCCGAAGAACGTGGGGCCCGAGCCATCGAGGCGGCACTGGCCCCGGTGGCCGATCGGTTGGGTCTGACCATCGTGGCCCGTCCGCTGGTTCCCGGTACCGGCGCCGGCGGTGAAGGCGATCACCGCGCCGGCGAGTCCCAGCCAGAAACCCAAGGAACCTCCGACGATGCCGACGGTGAGGTCTACGCCTTCTCCGTCCACGGCGCCGACCGGCCGGGCATCGTGCACCGGGCGGCGAAGGCACTGGCGCAGGCGGGCGGCAACATCATCGATCTGTCGACCCGGCTGGTGGGGTCGGACGACCAACCGGTCTACGTGTTGACCTTGACGGTGGGGTTCGGCCCCGGGACCGATGCCGAGGCCGCCGCCACCGCCGTCCGTGAATCGGTGGAGGCATTCGGGGTGCAGTGCCATGCCCACCGGGTCGAGATCGACGTCCTCTGACCGGCAGCCCAGGTCCACCCGATGCCCGTCCGACCGGTACTGACGCTGCCCCACGACGTCCTGGTCACCTCGGCCCGCCGGGTGGGAACCATCGATGCCGGGGCCCGGGCGCTGGCCATCGATCTGGTGGACACCATGGAAGCGTCTCCGGGATGCGTCGGCCTGGCCGCCCCCCAGATCGGGGTGGATCGGCGGGCCTTCGTGGTCGATGTCACCGGCCACCGTTCGGCCCGTTCCTGTCACGGCACCTTCGTGCTCTTCGACCCGGTGATCGAGACCGCCTCCGACCCGGAGACGGCGCGGGAGGGATGCATGAGCGTTCCCGACCTGACCGGCAACGTCGCCCGGGCCACGCGGGTGACCGTGTCGGGCACCGATCCCGACGGCCATCGTCGCCGGTTGGAGCTGGACGCCTTCGAAGCCCGGGCCGTCCTCCATGAGATGGATCACCTCGATGGCCTGGTGTTCCTCGATCGCGTTGCGGGCCCCCACCACGTCTTCCCGCGTAGGGTGTACCAATGACCGAATCGACTTCGGCGGCTCCCGCCCATCCCCCTGATGACCAGCTCTACTTCCGTCAGCTGTTGGCCGGGCGGGACTTCGCGGTCGGTGACGCGGTGGCCGAGCAGATGGTCAACTTCGTGTACCTGATCGGAGACCGCACCACCGGCGAGGCGTTGATCGTCGACCCGGCCTACGGGGTCGACGACCTGCTCGCCATGCTGGCCGCTGACGGTATGGAGTGCCGCGGGGCTCTGGCCACCCACTACCACCCCGATCATGTCGGCGGGGACATGATGGGCTGGGGGATCGAGGGCATCACCCGCCTGCTCGAGTTGGCCCCGGTGCCGATCCACGTCCAGGCCGTCGAGGCGCCGTGGGTGGAGCGGTCGACCGGAGTCAGTGCCGGCGACCTGGTCACGCATGATGGGGGTGATGTGGTGACGGTCGGGGGAGTACCGATCACCCTGATCCATACCCCCGGCCACACCCCGGGGAGCCAGTGCTTTCTGGTGGCCGGCCGCCTGGTCTCGGGCGACACCCTGTTCCTCGACGGCTGCGGTCGGACCGATCTTCCGGGTGGCGACCCCGAGGAGATGTACGAGTCGCTGACCACCCGCCTGGCCCGGATCCCGGACGAGACCATCCTCTACCCCGGCCATCTCTATTCTCCTGAACCTTCGGCTTCGTTGGGCGCCACCCGGGAGCACAACTACGTGTACCGACTGTCCACGCCCGAGCAGTGGATGACGATGTTCGGCCGCTGAGCCGACCACCACCATGAGCCAACCTCTGCCCTCCGACGCCACCATCCTGGTGGTGGGAGCCTCACTGGCCGGCATGCGCGCCGCCGAGGAGATCCGCCACCTGGGGCACACCGGTGATGTCGTCATCATCGGCGACGAGATCCACCCGCCCTACGACCGGCCGCCGCTGTCGAAGCAATTCCTGGCCGGGAAGTGGGACGTGGAGCGCATTCATCACCACACCCCGGAGAAGCTCGACGCCTTCGGGCTCGAGTTCCGGCTCGGCACCCGGGCGACGGGACTCGACACCGAGGAACGGATCGTGCGTTGTGACGACGGCAGCCAGGTCCACTACGACGGTCTGATCATCGCCACCGGGGCCACACCCCGCTGGCTCCCGGGCACCGAGGGCATAGCCGGGGTCCGCACCTTGCGGACTCTGGACGACAGTGCGGGGTTGCGCGACGACCTGGTCCGACTCGGTGATGGGGTGCGCCTGGTGGTCATCGGCGCCGGATTCATCGGCGCGGAAGTTGCCGCCACCTGTCACGGCCTCGGGGTCAACGTCACGGTGGTCGAGGCCCTCGCCACCCCGCTGGTCGGCGCCATCGGTCAGCAGATGGGGGAGGTGTGCGCCGATTTACACCGTGACGCCGGGGTGGCTCTCCGGTTGGGTGTCGGGGTGGACAAGGTGCTGCCCACCCCCGACGGTGCGGCTCCCATCCAGGTGAAGCTCAGCGACGGCACCGGGCTGGAGGCCGACCTGGTGGTGGTCGGGGTCGGGGTGACCCCGGTGGTGGACTGGCTGGAGGATTCCGGCCTGACCCTGGCCAACGGCGTGGTGTGTTCCGACGGTCTGTTCGCCGCCGACCGGGTGGTGGCGGCCGGTGACGTGGCCCGGTGGACCCACGTGCAGCGAAAAGAGGAGGTCCGGGTCGAACACTGGACCAACGCCGCCGAGGGCGGGGCGTTGGCGGCCCACAATCTGATCGCCGGCTCGGCGGCGGCCGAGTCGTACACGCCGGTCCCGTTCTTCTGGTCGGACCAGTACCAGGCCAAGATCCAGGTGCTCGGGCTCCCGGGTGCGGATGACGAGGTGGTGATCGTCGACGGGAGCACCGAGGACCGCAAGCTGGTGGCGCTCTACCGGCGGGGGGACCGGCTGTCGGCGGCGCTGGGCATCAGCCGGGCCCGCCAGCTCATGGCCTACCGACCGCTGCTCGCCTCCGGCGCCTCGTTCGATGCGGCGCTGGAGGTCGCTCGACTCTGACGCCTGACCTGGCCCTGGCCGCTGCCGGTCGACAAGCGTCGGAGGGGGGTCCATACTTCGGGGGTGAGCGCGGACCCTGCGCATCTGCAGATCGACGATCGGCGCGACGGCGACCGACACCTTCGGGTGTCGTGGCACGCCTCCAGACAAGTCGTCGTCTTCAGCCAGTGGCGACAGGGCGTGTGCGTGGCCACCACCCCGGTCGAGTTGGCCGACATCCCCGCAGTCATCGGGGTTCTGGTCGAAGCCCTCGAGGAGGCCGCCAAGGGCAGTTCGCCGAAGTCGGCGGCACCCACCCCCCAATCCGTGCGCGAGGACATCCAAGAACTCCTCCGGGATTGGCTTCGCCCCCGGGTGGCTTCGATCACCGCGCTGACCCCGCGGCCGAAGTCGCTCACCGAGGAGTTCGAGCTGCCGCTACCCGAACCGGCTCCGCCTACCTTGGTTCCCGACCCGCCCACCTCGCCGGGACCCGGCTCGCCCTAACCCGGGCTCGAGACCGCCTGCCTCCGGCTACGAGGCGGCGGGTCGATCAGAAGTCGAGGCCGGAGAGTTCGGGGATGATGGCCTCGGATCGGACCCGGGCCCGGAGCCAGCGCTCCCGCCGGACGCCGTGATCTTCGGCGGAGATGGACGGTTCCACCACCCGGCGAGGGGTCCAGGTGCCGGCGATGTCCCCTTCGTCCTTCCAGGTGCCGATGGCCAAACCGGCCAGGAAGGCGGCCCCCAAGGTGGTGGCCTCCAGCACCGGCGAGATCTCGATGGGTCGCCCGCAGGCGTCGGCCAGGGCTTGGGTGAAGACCTCATTGGCCGACATCCCGCCGTCGATCCGGAGGGCGTCGACGGGCAGGCCGGAGTCGGCCTCGGCGGCCAGCAACAGGTCGCACCCGCGGTGGGCCACCCCTTCGAGCACCGCCCGAACCATCTGGGGTCGCCCGGTGCCGCGGGTGATGCCGACATAGGTGCCCCGGGCACCGAAGTCCCACACCGGCGTGCCGAGTCCGAGCAGCGCGGGGACGAACCAGACGTCGCCGGTGTCCGGGCAGGCGGCCGCCACCGCGTCGGACTCCGCCGCGGTGTCGATGAGGCCCAGGTCGTCGCGGAGCCATTCCACGCAGGTGCCGGCGGAGAGCATGATCGCCTCGATGCCCCAGGTCACCTCGCCGCCCCGCCGCCAGGCCACGATGGGGATGGTCCCGTTGTCACCACGCGACGGGTTCGACGGCCGGACCGCGCCCACGCACTGGTCGAGCATCCCCCCGGTGCCGAAGGTGGCTTTGGCCAGCCCGGGACGGGTGCACCCCTGGCCCACTAGTGACGCCTGTTGATCGCCGGCGATGCCGGCGATCGGGGGCCGGCCGGGAAGCTTGACCGCCTCGCCCACCACTCCGGTGGAATCGACGATGGTCGGAAGCATGGAGGCAGGGATCCGGAGCTCCTCCAGCACGGCGGTATCCCACAGCGTGCCGTCCCGGTGGACCAGGCCGGTGACCCCGGCATTCGAAGCGTCGCTGATGTGCAGCTGGCCGTCGGACAACGTCCAGGCCACCCAGGAGTCGACCGTCCCGAAGGCGAGCTCGCCGCGCTCGGCCCGGGACCGGTCGGGATCGAACTGGTCGAGGATGGCGGCCACCTTGGTGGCCGAGGCGTTGGGGGCCAACCGGAACCCCTTGGCCTGGAGCTCGAGGCAGGTCCCCACGGTGCGGAGATCCTGCCAACCGATGCCGGGGCCGACCGGCTCGCCGGTGGCTCGGTCCCAGACGATGGTCGATGCCCGCTGATTGGCGATGCCCACCGCCTCCACCGGCCCCCCGTCGGCCAGGGAACGACCGGCGACGTCGAGGACGGCGTCGGCCATCGCCGAGGGGTCGAACTCCACCAGTCCGGGGAAGGGGGTGTCGGGTAGGACCTGGACATGGTGGACGTGGTGCACCGAGCCGTCGGGCTCGACGATGGCCCCCCGAACCCCGGAGGTCCCCACGTCGACGACCAGGATGCTCATGTCGGATCCCCCGGGCCCGGACCGACCCCGCCCCCGGGCATGACCGGCCAGGCCAACTCGCCGAACGGCGACGGGAGGCCGAGTTTGCCCGGGTTGAGGATCCCATTCGGGTCCAGCGTCCGCTTCAACGAGGACAGCACCTCGAACCCGATCCCCAGTGCCCCGGGCAAGAACCGGGAGCGGTTGATCCCGATGCCGTGATGGTGGCTGATGGCCCCGCCGGCCGAGATGGTGGCGCGGGTCACCGCGTCCCATGCCTCGGTGTAATAGCGCTCGACCCAGGCATCATGCTCGACGTCGCCGCTGTCGGGAGGGCGACCGGCAAAGGTGAAGTAGAGACAGGCGCCGTCGGTGTAGGCATGGCTCTGGTGGGACGAGGCGGCCAGGGTCCCGTCGATGCCGGAAAGGGCATCGACCACCGCCCGGTAGAGGCCGGGAAGGGCTCCCCAGCGTGCCGACACCTCGACGGTGTCGACGACGATCCCGTGGCGCCACAACGGTGCCAGCGCCGACACGTCGTTCCGGTTGGCCAGCCAGTGGTCCACCAGCTCATCGTCGAGCCGATCGGCGTTGCGGCACTCGTCGTCGACCACCGCCAGGGTGGCGTCGACCAAGGCGGGGTCGGCTTCGTCCAGGACGATGAGCACGTTGGTCTCGCCTTGTTCGAAGGACCGCCCCGACTCGGTGGCGTCATAGAGCCGGAGCACCGCCGGCGTCGCCCCCCGGCGGAGGATGTGGCGACAGGCATCGAGCCCGTCGGCGAACGAGGTGAACCCGAAGGCGCGCCGTCCCGAACCCGAGGGCATCGGGTGGACCCGGAAGCGGCCCTCGGTGATGACCCCGAGGGTGCCCTCGCTGCCGACGAACAGTTGGGTGAGATCCGGCCCGGTGGCCGAGCGGGGGGCGTGACCCCCGGTGCGCACCACGGTGCCGTCGGCCAACACCACTTCGAGACCGATGACCATGTCCTCGATCTTCCCGTAGCGATTGGAGTACTGGCCCGCCCCCCTGCAGGCCAGCCATCCGCCCACCGTCGACAGGTCCATCGACTGGGGCCAATGCCCGAGGGTGACTCCGTGCTCCTCCTGGAGCCCCGACTCGACATCGGGACCGAAGGTGCCGGCCCGGAGATCGGCGACCAGCGACGTGGTGTCCACGTTGCCGATGCCCGCCAGCCCGCACATATCGAGGGAGACTCCCCCGAAGACTGGCACCGAGGCCCCGCACACCCCGCTGCGACCCCCGGCGGCGGTCACCGGCACCCGGGCTTCGTTGCAGGCGGCCAGGACCGCGGCCACCTGCTTGGTGTCGGTGGGTCGGGCCACCAGCGCCGGTCGGGCCGGGACCTGCCCCCGGGTCGCCCATCCGATGGCCAGGGGCCACCAGTCCCGCCCGGCTTCTGCCCGCTCCCCGTCGTCATCGCTGACTTCGTCACAGACGTCCATCAGCCGGTTGCGCAACTCCGGATCGATCCGAACCTTGGCGCCACCGATCCGGTCGGTGACCGCATCGGGCTCGGCGTCGATGGGGGTGACCGGGGTGGGTTGGCTCATGGTGGTCCTTTTGCTCTCCGGAACCGGAAACTTAGGCGGAACCGGAAGTCACGGTGGAAGGAAAGATCGGCGGGCGCCGCTCCCGCAGGGCGGCGACTCCCTCGACGATGTCCGGACCCAGAAATCCCAGCATCTCGTAGGCGGCCGACTGGTCGAAGATCGGCCCGGCCGCCTTCAGCCAGTTGTTGAGGGCCCGCTTGGTCCAGCGGATGGCCGTCTGGGAGCCGGTGGCCAGGGTGTCGGCGATCCGCAGCGCCTCATCGAGGACCTCCTGGCGGGGGATCGCCTTGGTGACCATGCCGATCCGCTCGGCTTCGGCCCCGGTGAGCATCTCCCCGGTCAGCAGGTAGTAGCGGGCCTTGGCCATCCCCGCCAGGAGCGGCCAAACGATGGCGGCATGGTCGCCGGCCGCCACCCCGAGCTTCACATGACCGTCGCCCAGCTGGGCGTCCTCGGCGCAGACGGAGATGTCGGCCAGCAGGGCCACCACCAGACCGGCGCCCACTGCCACCCCGTTGATGGCGGAGATCACCGGCTTGTCGCAGTTGATGATGTTGTAGACCAGGTCGCTCATCTCCGCGAGCATGTGGGTCACCCGGTCGTTGTCACCGATCATTCGCTCCACCATGGCCAGGTCGCCACCGGCGGAGAACGCCTTGCCCGCCCCGGTCACGACCACCACCCGGGTGTCGACATCGGACGAGATGTCCCGCCACACCCGGGCGAGTTCGTTGTGCATGGTCTCGTCGGCGGCGTTGTACTTCTCCGGCCGGTCGAGCGTCATCAACAGGACGCCGTTGTCGCGGCGCTCGAATCTCAGTTGTTGGTAGCCGGCATAGGAGTCGGTCACGGGGACTCGGTGGCCACCCGTCTGCCCCGGGGCTCGGTCCGTACCGGCTCGAGCCCGGCCTTGGTGAGTTGTTCCCGGATGCCGGCGGCGTAGGTCTCCGCCTCATGCCGGCCCCGCTCGGCGTCCCACCCGAGCTCCGGCCCGATCAGCGCGGCCACGGTGGAAGCCGCCGAGGCGCTTTCCCGGGCGTCGCGGAGGCGGGCCCGGGTGCGGCGATCCAGGATGTCGGAGATGGACCGGGCCATCTCCTCCCGGACCCCGTAGATGGCCTCGGCCTTCAGGTAGTGCAATCCGGGAACCAGCGGTTCGAGCAGCTCGGGGTGCCCATCAGTGATCGACATCACCGATGGGGTGTCGGTGCCGAACCGGCCGGCGAGATGATCGGCGGCGACTTCGGCCGGGGTGCGACCGGCCTCGGGGGGGTGAGGCGGCGCCCCCCCGGGCATCGGCGGGGCGTGCTGGCCGGTACCGGCACCGTGCAGGCGTAGGCGCTTGGTGAGGCAGCGCAACGAACGGCGACCCAGCTCCTTGGCCACCGCGTCGACGGTGTCCTCCGCCATCTTGCGGTAGGTGGTCAGCTTCCCGCCAGTGACGGTGACCACGCCGCTGGCCGAGGTCCGGACGGTGTGGCGACGGGAGAGGTCGGCGGTCCGCTCGCTCAGCGCGTGCTTCCCCTCGGCCGGAGCCAGCAACGGGCGGAGCCCGCTCCAGATGCCGGTGATGTCGGCCCGGGTGATGGGCCGGGTGACCACCGCGTCGGCGGCAGCCAGGATGTAGTCGACGTCTTCGGGCAGGCAGTCCGGGTCGTCGAGGGGCCCGTCGTATTCGGTATCGGTGGTGCCGAGGTAGACCTGGTCGTCCCAGGAGACCACGAAGATCGAGCGGTGGTCCTCCCGGACCGGGATGACGGCGGCGATGTCACAGGGGAAGGCGTCGGCCGGCACCGTGATGTGGATCCCCTTGGCCGGACGGATCGAATGCGGGTTGTGGTGCTCATCGAGGGTTCGGACCTCATCGGCCCAGACCCCGGCGGCGTTGACCACCACCGACGCCCGGATGTCGAACGCCTGGCCATCGTCGGGGACGACCCGGGCCCCGGAGACCCGTCCGTCGGTGCCAGTGATGAGGGAGACGGCCCGGGTGTGGTTGGCCGCCACCGCTCCATGGTCGAGCACCGCGGTGCGGGCCACGGTCAGCGTCAGCCGGGCATCGTCGGTCCGGGCGTCCCAGTAGAGGAAGCCGGCCACCAGATGATCGGTGCGCAAGGTGGGGAGATGGGCGAGGGCTTGTTCCTTGGTGACCTTCTCGTGCCGGCGCCCGATGCGGACGCCGCCGGTGAGGTCATAGAGCCACAGGGCGGTTCGGTAGACCCGGGCCACGCTGCGATTCACCACCCCACTGCGCCCGAACAGTGGAATGAGGAAGGGCAGCGGGGACACCAGGTGGGGCGCGTTGTCCAGCAGGCGCTGGCGTTCGGCCAGGTTCTCGTAGACCAGCCGGAACTCCTTTTGCTGGAGGTACCGGAGGCCGCCGTGGACCAGCTTCGACGATTTGGACGAGGTGCCCGAGGCGAAGTCGTCCTTTTCCACCAGGGCCGTCTTCAGCCCCCGGCTGGCGGCGTCGAGGGCCACCCCCGCCCCGGTGATGCCGCCGCCGATGACCAGGACGTCGAATTCCTCCGAGGCCAGGCGGGCCAGGGCGCGGTCCCGGGTGAACGGAGAGCTTCCGGGCGGAGAATCGGGTGGGGGCAGGACCGGGCCGTCAGACACGCAGGAAGCCTGCCACAGGTCTGCCGGGGCCATTTCTACCGGCTGACGGCCCGGATCTCACTAGCCGCGGGCCGCGGAATTTCAGCACTGACACCGCCAGGTTTCGCCGCCGACAGATCTTCTCACCGCTGAAGGCGCCGGGGGAGCCCCACCGAGCCTGACCTGGGCCGATTGTCGTCCGCAGTTTTCCTCACCCTGAGCCAGCTGATCTACGACTCAGTGTTGGGCGGGCGACCCCAGCACCCGTGAGGCCTTGCGCACCACGTCGGCGTAACCGGCTGCCTCGGCGACGGCCAGCGCTTCCCGCGCAATCGCCCGGGCCCGGACACTGTCTCGGGTTTGGAGTGACAGGGCCCAGCAGGCCTTCGTCAGGGCCACGAAGAAGGGACTCTCGAGGCGGTGGTGGATTTCGAGTGCCTGTGCGTAGGAGCGGTCGGCATCGTCGGGCCGGCCCAGCACGTCGTAGAGCCGCGCGACCCGAAGGGCGATGCCCGGCATGGCGACGACGGGCCCGGGCGGCATCAGCTGGGTGTACGGGGACAGCTTCGGCACCAGGATTCCGGCCGACGCGGCGTCCCCGATTTCGGCCGCCGCCTCGGCCCACAGTCCCACCCCGTTCAGCCAGTTTCCCTCCCACGGGTGGTCGAAGCCGCTGGGCCGATGCTCGTCGAGTAGCGCCTGGGCCCGCTCCGGCTCGCCGCCGACTGCCTCGAGGGCGGCCACCGACGCCAGCAGGGCCGGGATGGCGTCGTCCTGCTCGGACGCCTGGCGGGCGAGCGGCAAGATCTCAGAAACCCGGCCCTGCTGGTACCGGATTGCCAACATGGCGGCCGCATAGAACGAGAAGGCTTCAGGCTGGCCGGTGTCGGTAGCCACCTCGAATGCCCGGCCGGCCTCGCGCTCGGCCGCCGCGGTGTCCCCTCGGATCTGTTCACGCCAGCACGAGAATATCGCGTCGGTCCATCGGGAGTTGGCGGCGGTCGGGGTCTGATGGCAGTTGGCGAAGACCTCGGCCAACAGGTCGTCCACCCCTTCCATCTGGCTCACCTCGACCAGTGACAGCGCCAGCCACGCGTGGCCTGCGACCCGAAACATCGGGTCGGGGTCGACCGCGTCGTGCGCCAGGGTGACTGCCTCGCGCAGCAAGGTGACGCGGAACTCGGCGAGGTCCGCTGTGCACAGGGCGACGAACGGCCGAACCAGGGCATCGTAGAGGGCGCTGCGATCACCGGTCCGTCGAGCGACGGCCACCGCCTCGGCCGCCAGTGCCTGGCGCCGCACCGCGTCGGGATCGAAGGCAAGCTCCGACGACAAAGAGGCGAGGAGGCGGGCCCGCTCGGGCGAGTCGCCGGCGCCCACTGCGCCCAGCGCGTCTTCGAGACACTGCACCAGCGCGGTGTCCACCCTCCCGACCCGGCTGGCCATGTTCCGGTTCTGCCCGAGGGTGGCACGAACCATCGCCTCGGTGTCACCGATGTCTTGGGCCAGCGCCGACGCTTCGAACAACGTGGCGTGGAACGCCTCGTGGCCGGCGATGCGCTGGGCGAGGCCCAGGCTGACCAAGCACCGCACCCGCTCGTGCGGGTCGGGTGCCGGCCCAGGAGTCTCGATCGCCTGCCGGTACCAGCGCACCGCCTCGTCGGGGGCGACCGCGGCCATCGCCCGGTCGCCGGCGAGTCGAGCGTAGGTGAACGCCTTCGCCGCTTGCGCGGGCCGGGTCCCAGCCAGAAAGTGCCGGGCCAGCTCCCCGACCCGTTCACCGGCGTCCGCCCCCAACAGTGTCTCGAGCTCGGCGGCGGCTCTCTGGTGGAGTCTGGCCTGGCGGGTGGCGCCGAGATCCTCGTAGATTGTGTGCTGGATGAGCGCATGGGAGAAGCGGAAGTGGCCGGGGGCGGTCGGTGACTCGACGACCAGCGCGCCGCCGGCCGCGGCATCCAGCGCGTCGAGGACGTGATCCTCGGGCCGGTCGGTCATGGCACAGAGCAGCTCGAAATCGAACTCCTGGCCGATTACCGCGGCCGACGCCAGCACGGCAGCCGCTTCGACCCCCAGGCGGATGACCCGGGAGCCGACCACCTCGCGCACGCTCTCGGGGAGTCCGGCCGCTTCGAGCTCGGCCGTCGTCACCCAGCGCCCGTCCTCCTCCCGTTCGATGGCCTGGGTCTCGACCAAGTGCAGGAGCACCTCGCGGACGAAGAAGGGATTGCCGTCGGTCTCCTCGTAGAGTGCGTGGCACAGGGTCAGCCCCGATTCGTCCATGGCGTGGCCGGCCGCCGCCTCCATGAACCCGAGGACTTCGAGGTCGTTGAATCCCGAGAGGCTCACCCGCTCGACGGACGGCTCGCGCCGCAACGCGGCCAGCGCCTCGCCCAGGGGGAGCGACGCCGACACATCTGCGTCACGGAACGTCCCGAGGACGAGGAGGCGACCGAGCGAGGCGCTGGCCAGTACGCGCAGCAGCTGCAGCGTCGGGCGGTCGGCCCAATGGAGGTCATCGAGGATGAAGACGACCGGCTCGGTCAGCGCCAGCTCCCCCAGGACCTCCGACACGGCGGCGAAGAGGCGGTAGACCTCGTTTTCCGTCTCGGTCGCCGGAGGTGGGGGCAGTTCGGGCATCCGCTTGGCCAGTGCCGGGACAACGCGGCTGAGCTCGGACAGGCGCTCTGGATCGTGGCGATCCAGCCACTCCCCGGGAGCGTTGACCGCATAGTGGTGTAATGCCTCGACCACCGGCTGATAGGGAATGCCGAGGTCTTCGTCGCACCGACCGTAGAGAACGACGGCGCCGTTGCTGAACGCCTGCCGCGCCACCTCCAAGGCGAGGGTCGTCTTGCCCATCCCGCCTTCGCCAGAAATGAGCACGACCCGCTGACCGTCCCCGGCGACGACGGCCTTGAGGGCGGCATCGAGCTTCTCACGCTCGGCGGCCCGCCCGACGAACCCAACGGTCGGCGCCGCCGCCACACGTTGCTGGAGGGGGATCGGCGAGTCGGTCGGATCGAAGGCTGCGGGCGCCCAGATGAGCTCGCAGGTGGCCACCGGCTCGGGAAGGCCCTTCAGCTCGATCTCGCCGAGCGGTGTGATGTCGTGGCCTCGGCCCCGCGTCAGGATCCGGACGATGTCAGCCAACAGGATCTGCCCGCCAATGGCGGCGGCGCACAACCGGGCAGCTTCCACCACCGGCTCGCCGAAGTAGTCGCCGTCTTCGACCACGGCCTCTCCGGCGGAGATCCCGATCCGGACGGAGAGGGGGTGTTCGGAGGTGCGGTTGTGGCGGTCGACGGCCCGCTGCATGGCAACGGCGCAGCTGAGTGACTGGCTGGGGGTGGAAAAGACGATCATGAGGCCGTCGCCGAGGTTCTTCACCTCGGTCCCGCCGGCGTCGGCCACCGCTCCCCGCAACAGGCCGAAGTGGGCCCGCCGGAGCTCGTCGGCGGCGTCTGGGCCGAGCCGCGAGGACAGGACGGTCGATCCCACCAGATCGGTGAAGAGGACAGTGACTGTCTCTGCGGCCATTCCAGCCCCCACTGCGTGCCGAGTGAACGCCGATGCTACTTGGGGGCACCCAGATTGCTCGCCCACCGGCCATATCTACAATAAGTGTTGAAAAACAATCATTGGTGATATAGTCATGGTTGATGAAGACGCCAGAGGAGCTCACCGAGGTGTTCCGGGCCCACGGCCGCAAGGTCACGGCCCAGCGCCAGTGCATCTTCCGGGTCTTGCAGGGCGACGTCAGCCACCCCTCGGCCGAGGCAGTCCATTCGGCCGCGGTCAGGGAAATGGAGACCATCTCCCTGAAGACGGTCTACCAGACCCTCCACGATCTGGCCGAGCTCGGGGAGATCGCCTCACTCGATCTGGGGACGGGCATGATCCGTTTCGATCCCAACGTCGACGATCCGCACCACCACCTGGTGTGCCGGGATTGTGGCAAGGTCCGCGACCTGGTGGCCGCCTTCCCGGATCTGCAGATTCCCAGCGGGGCCGATCTCGGTTTCGAAGTTGGTTCCGCGGAGATCGTCTTCCGGGGTCTCTGCCCGGAATGTCAACAGTCCACGCTTCAACCATCTGTCTAGCCATCAAGCCCAAGGAAGGAACACCGTTGCCTGCACTCAAAGACACCAAGACCGAGGCAAACCTCAAAGAGGCGTTCGCCGGCGAGAGCCAGGCCAATCGCCGCTACCTGTATTTCGCCCAAAAGGCCGACGTCGAGGGTTACCCCGACGTCGCCGCCCTGTTCCGCTCGGTCGCCGAAGGCGAGACGGGCCACGCGTTCGGTCACTTCGACTTCCTGCGGGAGACGGGAGACCCGGTGACCGGGGTGCCGGTGGGTCCGACCGAGGACAATCTCAAATCGGCGGTCGAAGGCGAGACCTACGAGTACTCCGAGATGTACCCGGGCTTTTCGCGCACGGCGCGGGAGGAGGGATTCGACGAGATCGCCGAGTGGTTCGAGACGTTGGCCCGCGCCGAAAAGAGCCACGCCGGCCGGTTCTCGGAAGGCCTGGCCTCGGTTTCGTAGCCGCCGGATCCGGTTCGAGACCCGGTTCGGCGCCTGTCATCTCATGGTGGACCGGCCGGTCCCGGCGTGACGCCGGGACCGAGTCGTTGCGCGCCGGTGACGCCAGCCGGGTGTTCAGCCGCTTTCAAAAGTCCGTTCGAGCCCCCAGAGTACGAAGACGAAGATGAGCACCACCTACGACCCCACCCATCCGAACTACTTCAATGAGCCAGACCTTCGGGTGGAGATGGAGCGGGTCTTCGATCTCTGTCACGGCTGCCGATTGTGCTTCAACCTGTGCCCGTCCTTCCCGACCCTGTTCTCCGCCATCGACGCCCGGGACGGTGACGTCGGCGGCATGACCGCCGACGAACAGGACAAGGTGGTCGACGAGTGCTATCAGTGCAAGCTCTGTTACCTCAAGTGCCCGTACGTGCCACCCCACGAATGGGAGCTCGACTTCCCTCGCTTGATGATGCGGGCCCACGCCGTACGCCACTCGAATGGCGAGCCGGTGAAGGCACGGCTGACCGACCAGTTCCTGGCAAGGACCGATCTCCTGGGAAGGGTGTCGACGAAAGCTGCCCCGGTGGTGAACGCCTTGACCGGCCGAACCGGGTCGTTCTCGAGGCGGATGATGGAAAAGACGGTGGGGATGGCTTCGGAGCGCCTGCTGCCTCCGTATGCCCGCCAGCGATTCTCCACCTGGTTCAAGCGCCGGCCCTCCGCTCGGCCAACTGGTGGACAAGGGTCGGTGTCGGTGTTCCCGACCTGTTTCATCGAGTACATGGCACCGGAGATCGGCAAGGACCTGGTGAAGGTGTACGAACACAATGGAGTCGAGTGCTCGCTTCCCACCGGGACCCAGTGCTGCGGTGCCCCGTGGCTGCACCAGGGAAACGTCAAGGAGTTCACCAAGGCGGCGCAACGGAATGTGGCGGTCCTGGCCGACGAGGTCCGGTCGGGCAAGGAGGTCATCGTCTCGCAACCCACCTGTGCCTACGTGGTGCGGAAGGACTACCCGATGTATTTGGCCCACACCCCGCAGGCGGCCGATGCCGAGTTGGTGGCCGAGCACGTCGCCGACCCGGCCGAGTACCTGGTCGCCCTGCACAAGGCGGACGGCACCCAACTCGACACCGAATTTCCCGGAAGGGAGTCCGGGGCGGTGCCGGACAAAGTGACGTATCACGTGGCCTGCCATCTTCAGGCCCAACAGATCGGCCTGAAGAGCCGGGATCTGTTGAAGGTGGCCGGAGTCGGCGCCACCCTGGTCCAACGGTGTTCGGGCATCGACGGTACCTGGGGGTATCGGGCGGAGAACTACGAGTTGGCCCGCCAGGTGGCCCAGCCCCTCAAGCGGGAGGTGGAGGCGGCCGGTAACCCGGTGGTGTGCGGAGACTGCCATCTGGCCAACGGTGCCATTGAACAGGAGACCGGGATCCGCCCGATGCATCCCATGCAGCTGATGGCCCGGGCCTACGGGATCGCCGACGAAGAGGAGGGAGACACCCGATGAGCGATCGAGGCGAGCTGACCCTTGACGACATCGCCGACCAACGGGCGTATGAACGGGAGCGCGACGAGTTCCGTCGCCAGGTGATCGCGGCCAAGAAGGTGCGCCGGGTGACCGTCGGCCCGGTGATCACCCTCACCTTCGAGAGCCGGTTGACCATGCGGTTCCAGATTCAGGAGATGGCCCGGGCCGAGAAGATGGTGTCCGACCAGCAGATCCAACACGAGCTGGACGTCTACAACCGACTGCTCCCGGTTCCCGGCGAGCTTTCGGCCACCCTGTTCCTGGAGTTGACCAGCGAGGCCGATCTGCGGGAGTGGCTGCCGAAGTTGGTCGGCGTCGAGCGTTCGGCCGAGTTGCGGATCGGATCCGGTGACGGGGTGGAAGTGGTGTCATCGACCCCCGAGGCCGGCCACGATTCGCTACTGACCCGGGAGGCGACCACCGCGGCGGTGCACTATGTCCGGTTCCGGCTGACCCCGGCCCAGGTGGAGGCGTTCGTCCGGGGCCCGGTGACCTTGGCCATCAACCATCCCCAGTACCCCGCCGGGTTGCCGGGGGTGGTGCTGAGTGACGCCACCCGGGCCGAGCTCGCCTCCGACCTGAGCTGATCGGGCCGGGCGGCGGCGAGTCCCTACCCGTCAGGTCGGGGTCGGCTTGCGAGTGATGGAGTCGGTGTCGAGTTTCGGGACCCCGTTGTTCTTGGTCGGCGGGAGATAGGCCTGACCCAGGTCCTCGGTCCCGGTCAGCGCATTGAGGGCGGCTTGGTACGCCACCCCCGGGAACAGCAGCGAGGTGGCGGGGAGCGGTGGCACCTTGTACGTCGGAGCCGTCAGGTTGGGCAGCGCGGCGGTGAGGTCGCCCACCGAGCCGTAGCGCCAGGGGGAGACGTGCAGACCGCCGCTCCCCATGATGGTTCCACTTTGCAGGAACACCGTCTCGATCAGCTTGAGGGTCGACACGTGATCGAAGGTGTCAGAGCACACCCAGCCCCCCGCACTGAACGGGGAGATGACCAGGGCTGGCGTCCGGAATCCGAGTCCCACCGGACCGAGGATGCCACCCCAGTCGGACGGTGGTCCCCCGGCGGCGTTCGACGGCGAGCTGGTGGTCACGTACTCGCCGTCAAGGTTGCCGCCGGCTTGGGCGCCGGAGGGCAGGTCGGCCAGGTTCGTCACGGTCGGGCCCGGCGTCGGGGGTGCAACGTGGTCGAAGAACCCGCCGTTCTCGTCGTAGACGACCAGGAACACGGTCTTCTCCCATACCTCCGGATTGCTCAACAGGGTCTGCAGAATCTGAGAGACCAGATACTCGCCGTACTCCGGCGGCACCGCCGGGTGCTCGCAGCTCTCCAATGGAGGCAGGATCCACGACACCTTCGGCAAGGTTCCCGCAGCCACGTCGGCGGCAAACTGGACGGGGTAGACGGGGGTGAGACCATTGGCGGCGTTCTCGATCTGGGCCGCAGTCGACGGCTTGGTGAAGCTCTTGAAGTAATCGAGCACGTTGAAGAAAGCGTTTCCGGTGGGATCCTGGTACACCTTCCAACTGACCCCGTGCTCGGTGAGGAGCTCGGGCATGGTCGGCCAGGTCAGCGTGCCGAACAGCTCCAGCTTGTTCAACACGTAGGTGGTGAGAATCGGGCCCCCGATGTCGCCCGAGTGCGCCCCCAGGCTGCCCGACATCCACATCAGGCGGTTCGGATCGGTGGGACCGATCACCGAGCAGTGGTAGCCGTCACAGATGGTGAAGGCGTCGGCCAGTGCCCGATAGAAGGCCAGGCAGTCACTTTGACGGTAGTAGCCCATGGTGGTCAGCCCGGTGGGTACCGTCGAGGGGCCCGGGATGGGGAGGCCCAAGAAGTTGTTCAACTGGTACTTGGCGATCGGGTCGTTCAGGAGATGCTGCACGGCCCACTGGTCCATGGCACCGTCGTTCCAGGCCAAGTGTTGGGGACCCCAATCGTGGGTGATGTCGTTGGTGGTCTGGCCGGCCACGGTCGGGGGCATGCTCACCAATTCGAACGGATCGAGGACTTCCTCGCCGCTGGCCAGTTT
>DASXFR010000028.1:0-11906 GCA_036489495.1 Acidimicrobiales bacterium
CTCATCGAACGGTTGCGGCTCCCCGTCGTCCTGTTCGCCGAGGGCGGAGGCGGCCGCCCCGGCGACACCGACAACTCGGTGATCACCGGGCTCGACTGTATGGCCTTTGCCCTCTTCGGAGGATTGAGCGGGCTGGTTCCGCTGGTGGGGATCGCCTCGGGCCGGTGCTTCGCCGGGAACGCCGCCCTTCTCGGGTGCTGCGACGTGATCATCGCCACCCGGGAGTCGTCGATCGGGATGGGCGGGCCGGCCATGATCGAAGGCGGGGGCCTCGGCGTGGTCACCCCCGACGAGATCGGCCCCATCGAGGTGCAGACGACCAACGGGGTGGTGGACCTGGTGGCCGACGACGACGCCCACGCCGTCCGGTTGGCCCAGCAGTACCTCTCCTATTTCCAGGGCTCGGTGCCCGAGTGGACCTGCGCCGACCAACGCCTCTTGCGGTCGGCGATTCCGGAGAACCGCCTGCGGGTCTACCCGATCCGTGATGTCATCGACACGCTGGCCGACACCGGCTCGGTGCTGGAGCTGCGATCGGGATTCGGGGCGGGGATGGTGACGGGGCTGATCCGGGTGGAGGGCCGGCCGATGGGGGTGGTGGCCAACAACCCGGTGCATCTCGGCGGGGCCATCGACAGCGACGGGGCCGACAAAGCCGCCCGCTTCCTACAGCTCTGCGACGGCCACGATCTCCCGGTGTTGTTCCTCTGCGACACCCCGGGGTTCATGGTCGGCCCGGTGGCGGAGAAGACCGGGCAGGTGCGCCACTTCAGCCGGATGTTCGTGACCGGGGCCAGTCTCACCGTTCCGTTCTTCACCGTCATCCTCCGCAAGGGGTACGGCCTCGGAGCCCAGGCCATGGCCGGTGGGAGTTTCCGATCCCCGCTGTTCACGGTGGCCTGGCCCACCGGCGAGCTCGGAGGGATGGGTCTGGAGGGGGCGGTCCAGCTCGGGTTCCGCCGGGAGCTCGAGGCGGTGGAGGACGAGATCGAAAGGGCCGAACTGTTCGATCGTATGGTCGCCCGGGCCTATGAGCACGGCAAGGCCCTCAACGTGGCGTCCGGCTTCGAGATCGACGACGTCATCGACCCGGTCGACACCCGGCGCCGGATCGTCGAGACCCTTCGAGCGGTTCCGCCGGACCCGCCGCGCACCGGCAAGAAACGGGCCTCGATCGATACGTGTTGAGCGCCGGTCGCCGGCCCACCCCGGCCGACGCTCGGGGCCTCGGATGGCGCAAGCCTGGTGTTCGCGGCTGCTCGCCCTGCCGGGGTTGGAGGGATCCGTTCGGGACCTCGGCGGGTGCCGGGGCGATCGGAGCCCCCGACCAGACGGGATAGGTTGCCAAGGCATGCCCATTCGCCGGACCGACAGCCAGGATGGGGAAGCGAAGCCGGAGGCCGGTGCGAGTTGGGGGCCACTGGCCGGCCGGGAGATCACCTTCGAGCCCGCCGATCCTCCCCGCGCCGGGCGGTTCGTACTCTTCGACCCGCGGCCAGGTAATAGCCCGCTACCGTCCGATGACGACGGCCATGTCGGGGGGGCAGAAGTGGTGGCGCAAGCCGGCCGGGGTGTCCGGCGCCGACGGGTTCCGGCCACCTACCTGTCGGTGGCCGAACTCCTCCCGATGCTGTTGGAACTGGACAGCCGCCATCCGTTGAGTCCGCCCCGGGCCAGCGCGTCGGTGTGGACGGCGGTGATGACCGCCGGGCTCGGGGTGGTGGCCCGCGGCCGGCTGTTCCCGACGGTGACCGCCGCCGGAAACGACGGGTGGCGGGCGGGACCGCTGGGGCCGGCCGATCTCGAGCTGGTCGAGGAGCTGGCTGACTCCTTTCCGACCTGGGCCCATGCCCTCCCGATCGAGGGCTCGGCGCCGGTGCGGCTCCACTCGCCGTCCTGGCTGGTCCGTTCGGCCTGGGACGCGCTGGCCGATTCGTTGGTCCGGACCCCGGCGGCGGAATTGGTGACCGGCTCGCCACTGTTTTCCGCCCTGGCCCCGCAGCCGGTCGGCGACCTCCGACATTGGCTGGCCCAAGCCGAGCCCGGCATCGATACCGGCCCGGCCGTCGGGCTCCGGATCGAGTTCCTGGAGGCGCCGGCGTCGGGGGAGGCCGGCGGCAGTTCCCGACCCGCGGCCCGTGGCGTCGTCCAGCTGACCAGCCGTGACGATCCCCGGCTGGTGGTCGATCAGGCCGACCTCGGAGCGCTGTCCCCGGATCAGCTGGCCGGTTTCGGCGACGACGTGGCCGACGGGTTGCACATGGCCCTGTCCCGCGGCGCCCGGGTCTGGCCTCCGTTGCTGCCGCTCTCCCGGGAGGGATCGACCGGGGTGCTGCTGTTGGACGACGCCTCGGTCGAGAACCTGGCGAGAGATGGGGGAGTCGCGCTGGCGGGAGCCGGCCTCGACGTGGTGTGGCCGTCCCAACTCTCGTCGACGGGTCTGACGTTGGAGGCGGCCATCTCGTCGCCCACCACCGGCATCCCGGTCGCCGGTGGGTTGAACCTCGCCACCGTGCTCGAATTCCGGTGGCGGGTGGCGATGGACGGCGTGGTCCTGTCCGACGAGGAACTCGCCCGGCTGGCCGCCGCCTCCGGCGGGATCGTCCGGCTCCGGGGTCGGTGGATGATGGCCGACCTGTCGCTGGTGGAGAAGGCCACCTCGGGACAGGTGGAGCGGATGGGAAGCGGTGAAGCCATCGGGTCGCTCCTCGGTGGTCAGGCGGAGATCCGCGGCGAGCGGGTGCCGGTCATCGCCACCGGGGCGATTGCCGAATTGGTCGAGCGGCTGGCCAAACTGGCCGCCGACGAATCGATCGGCAACCTGGCTCCGCCCCCCGGCCTGGTCGGTGAGCTCCGTCCCTACCAACTCCGGGGGGTGGCCTGGCTCGACCAGATGTGCCACCTGGGGCTGGGCGGATGCCTGGCCGATGACATGGGACTCGGGAAGACCATTCAGGTCATCGCCCTCCACCTCCATCGCCGGAGCCGGGGTCAGGGAACCATGTTGGTCGTCTGCCCCACCTCGCTGCTGGGGAACTGGGAGCGGGAGTTGCATCGTTTCGCCCCCGGGGTGCCGGTCCGTCGCTATCACGGCGGCGACCGCCATCTGGAGGACCTGGCCGGCGATGAGGTGGTGCTGGCCACCTACGGGGTGGTCCGCCGCGACCACCGGGTGCTGGCGGCGGCCGGCTTCTCCCTGGTGGTGGCGGACGAGGCGCAGCACGCCAAGAACCCGGTCTCGGAGACGGCCCGGGCGCTGCGGGCGATCCCGTCACCCGCCCGGGTGGCCCTGACCGGCACCCCGGTGGAGAACCGGCTGACCGAGCTGTGGTCGATCCTCGACTGGACCACGCCCGGCCTGTTGGGACCGCTCCGACGGTTCCGCCGGTCGGTGGCCGTCCCGGTCGAGCGCTACCACGATGCCGAGGTCACCGAGCGGCTCACCCGGGTGATCCGCCCGTTTCTGCTCCGGCGGCGGAAGACCGATCCCGCCATCTCCCCGGAACTGCCGCCCCGGACGGTGTCCGATCTCCCGGTTCCGCTGACCCCGGAGCAGGCATCGCTGTACGCCGGCGAGGTGACCGAGGCGTTGGCGGTCATCGCCGAGCGTACCGGGATCTCCCGGCGGGGCATGGTCCTCCGGCTGTTGACGGTGTTGAAGCAGATCTGCAACCACCCGGCCCAGTACCTTCACGAGCCGGCCCCGGTGGCGGGCCGATCGGGCAAGCTGGCGGCACTGGAGGAACTCCTGGAGGTCATCCTGGCCGAAGGGGAATCGGTGCTGGTGTTCAGCCAATTCGTGGAGATGCTCACCCTGATCGAGTCCCGCTTGAAGGAACTGGGAGTGGGAACCCTGTTCCTCCACGGCGGGGTGGCCAGCCACCGCCGGGAGGAGATGGTGGAGGGGTTCCAGACCGGCGAGGCGCCGGTGTTCCTGCTGTCGTTGAAGGCCGGCGGGGTGGGTCTCAACCTGACCCGGGCCACCCATGTGATCCATTTCGACCGATGGTGGAATCCGGCGGTGGAGGATCAGGCCACCGACCGAGCCCACCGGATCGGCCAGCATCGACCGGTGCAAGTCCACCGCCTGGTCACCGAAGGCACCCTGGAGGATCGGATCGCGGTGATGCTGGAGCGGAAGCGCAACCTGGCCGAGGTGGTGGTCGGCGAAGGCGAAGCGTGGCTGACCGAGCTCACCGACGATCAGCTGGCCGAACTCGTCACCCTCAGTTCGTCGGGTGATGACGGTGATTGATCCGGCTGACCTCGACCAAGGCGTGGTCGCCCGAGATGCCTGGGCCGGCCGGCCGGGGCCGGTGCCGGCGGTTCCCCCGCCCCCCCGAGTGCCGGGCCGCCCGGATCTCGGAGTCACCGATCCGCCGGGTGGACGGGGACTCCGGGCCGACTCCCTGCGGGTGCTGGCCTCCGACGCCGCCTCCCGGGCCTGGGCACTGGCCTCAGGCGAACTGGAAACCGGACTGGGGCTGTCGGTCGACCAGGACCTGGCCCGGTGGGCGGCCGCCCTCTTCGAGTCCGACCGGGCCGAGCCCGACCTGGGTCCGAGTTTGAACGAGCTGGCCCGGACCACCGGCTGCACCCCGCGAGAGTTGGAGCGCCGGGCGTTGGCTTGGCGTGACGGCGGGGCCGGTGGCTTCGCCGCCCTGGTCGACTCGTGGGACCCGAAGCCCGGCCAGCTCGACCCGGGCCGGCGGCGACTCGGAGCCTCCACCATCACCCGGCGCAACCGGCTGACCCGGGGCGACGAGCAGCTGCGGCTGGGCCAGGACGGCTACTGGTATCCGTACCGGAAGACCCGCAACGGCTGGGATCCCGACGGCCCGCCATTCGAGGCGAGCGAACTGGTCCGCTGAGGAGCGCCGCCAGGTCTCGGTTTGCTGAGGGGTCAGATGGTCAGGGCTTCTGTTGCCAGACCCGCACGTACTGGATCTCACTGGTCGCCGGCAACGGGGTGGTCGCCGGATTGAAGTTGTTGGTGCCGATGCCCAGCGCCTGGGTCAGGTTGATGAAGAACGGTTGGTTGAAGGGCTGAGGCGCAATCAACGGCGCGGAGGGGATCCAGTGATCGACCAGGCAGGTCGCCCCGTTGTAGAGCATGGTCATGGTGGTGGGCGTCCATTCCAACACGTAGTCGTTGAACTGAGTGGGGTCGATGGTGCACTGATTGTTGGAGACGATGTTGGTGTTGGCGGCAGCATTGACGTTGGTCGGGTCGTAGTTGTAGTGGATGGTGGGGATCGCCAGGGTGGGGTACTCGCTAAACGTCTCGGCGATGTCGATCTCCCCCGACGCCGGCCATGGCCCGAACTGCGTCTCGTTCTGGGGGAGGAGCCAGAGGGACGACTGGAGCCCCGCCACCGTCGCCGCCGGGAGCTTGGCCTTGACTTCGAATCGTCCGTAGGCCTGGGAGAACAACCCGTAGGTAGCGACGGTCCCACTGGTGTACTGGGTGAAGAACCACCCGACCGGATCCTGGCACAGGAACGGAACCGCTTCCTTGCGGGCGGTCAGGCTCAGATACCCGTTGCCCACCGAGATGTTGTTGGGGGAGTTCACGAAGCAGGCCACGTTCCCGGAGAGATACCCGCTGCCGGCGGTGGTGATCGGCGTCCACTGCTTGGTGTTGAGCGACGTGCCGGTGAATTCGCTGTCGAAGGTGCACGTCCAGGTGGATCCGTCCGCCACCAGGGTTTGCTGATTGCCGCAGGATCCCGGAGTCGGAACGGTGGTGGTGGATGACGTCGTGGTCGTCGTCGGGATCGAGGTCGACGTGCTGGTGGTGGTCGTCGGCGGCACGGTGGTCGTGGTGGTCGTGGTTGTGGGGGTCGGGAAGAGCGAGAGGAGCAAGGCTTCGAGGGCCTTGAAGAATCCTCCGAGGCCGAACACGTTGCTGGAGCTGTTGGTGGTCAGGTTGGCCAGCGCCGGCCGGACGGGGGCGGACTGCACCGGGACCAGAACGACCGCCACCAGGATGGCCACCGCCCCCAGGAAGGTCAGCCCCCCAGTCCAGTGCTTCAACCGCCGTGGAACCGGCGGTGCGCTCTGCATCCGATGCGCCGGGGAGGCAGGCTGTTTCCGGTGTGCCGGGGACGCAGGCTGTACCCGATGAGCCGGTTGTCTATTCCGCCGCGATGGCATGTGCGCTCCCTGTCCGGTGCGATCTTCCTGATTCAAGCGTGTATTGAGGGAGCAGCATATAAAGGGTTGACACAAGAAACGGTGATACCCCCGAGAATGACCGACTGGGGGCGGGGGCTCGGGACCAGAGCCGCCCGCCGGGGGCTTGGCGGGGACGACCCCGGACTACGGGGCGCGATTGGTGATGCTGAACCAGTCGCGGGCGTTGAGGTAGGCCGAGAAGGTGGTGGCGATGGCCTCGATGTCCGCCGATCGCTTGGGCCGCTGGACTTCGTAGAGGTGGGGGAACTCGAGCCAGCCGGTGAGGTTTCGCCAGAGCCGGACGGCGGCATCCCCGGTGGGAGGATCGATGAGCACCGGGCCGAAGATCGCCTGACCGTCGGGGAACACCAGGGTCGGGACCCCGAACGCCCCTTTGGCCACCACCGCATCGTGCTCGGCGTGCACCTCGTCACCGGTGGTCGGATCGTTGATCGCCGCCTGCACCAACGCCGGGTCGAGACCGAGTTCACTCAGCAGTTCTTCCGCGACTTCGGGTCGGTGGGGTTTCCTCCCCTCCACATGGAGCGCGTGCCCGGCGGCCTGGTACCACTGGTCGAGAAGATCCATATCCGTCCGCCGGAGGAGGGCGCCGATCCGCATCATCGACCAGCCGTAGGACCACTCCCGTTCCCACGGGTGCTTCTTCCCTTCCACCCGGTTGATCTCCTCGAGGCTGAAGAAGCGCCAACTCACCTCGACGCCGGCGGTGTCACGAACCTCTCGCATCCAGAGCGACGTCTGGTAGGCGTAGGGGCACATGATGTCGAAGTGGAAGTCGACCCGGTCGGGGGACACCGGGGCGGCGGGATCGGAGGTGGTGGAGTCGGGGATGGGGCCAGAGTAGCCAACCCGGCCGCCGCCCATCATCAGCTCAGTTGGTTGGCCAACTCGACGAACCGACCGGCAGCCGGGGCCAACGGCCCGGCCAGATGGATGAGCACGATTGATCGGGTGACCGGGGGGTCCGGACGGACCACGGTGGCGCCGTGGAGTTCTGCCACCTGGGCGGTGGCTTCGGGCACCAGCGCGGCACCGGCGCCGGCCAGTACCAGCGGCACGATGGCGTCGCGCTGGGCGGTGACCACCGCCACCCGGGGCCCGGATCCCGGCTCGCCGCCCAGACCCTCATCGAGGAGGCGGCGGGTGGAGGTCCCGGGCGGGGCGGCCACGAACGGGAGGTCGGTCAACGTGGCCATGTCCACCCGGGTCTTCCCTCCGGCCGAGGTTCGAAGCGACGGCGGCGCCATCCCCGGCGGCAACACCAGCACCAGTGCCTGTTCGCCGAGCGGGTGGGCCACCAGGCCGTCGGGCAACCGATCGGAGTCGGTGAGCCCGAGCTCCCGCCGACCGTCCCGGACCCTGGCCACCACCCCGGCCGAGTCTTCCGGGGCCGCCAGGTCGACGGTCACCGCCGGGTAGTCACGCCGGAACCGGCCCACCAGCCCGGCCAACGGATCGGCGGCCAGGGTGGGGAGGCTGGCGATGGCCAGGCTGCCGGCCTCCAGCCCGGTGACCGACGCCACCGCCGCCCGCCCGGTCTCCACGTCCCGCAGAGCTTGCCGGGCCGGCCCGATGAGGGCGGCCCCGGCCGGGGTCACCACCACCCGGCGGCCCAACCGGTGGAAGAGGATGGTGCCGAGCTCGGTCTCCAGCTCCTTGACGGCCAGGGACAGGGCGGGCTGGGACACCGACACCGCCCGGGAAGCGGCGGTGAACCCCTGGTGGTCGGCCACCGCCAGGAAATGCTCGAGCCGGCGTAGGTCCATTTGCAAATCATATCAAAACAATCAATAATCACTATTCGACTTCTGGCACGGCATCGTCCACCATGGGAGGGTGGAGACGGAAATCGAGGAAAGGCCGACCGGATGGCGGCAGCTGATCGTCGAGCCGCGTCGACCCGCCTGGATCCGGAACCGTCCCGGGGCCTACCGACTGGCGGTGGCCGCCGTCTGCATCGGCGCCTTCATGGGTCAACTCGACGCCAGCATCGTCACCCAGGCGTTTCCCACCCTCGAGCGGTCGTTCGGGGTCGGGGTCGGCCCGGTCACCTGGGTCGGCCTCAGCTACCTGCTGGTGCTGGTGGCCACCGTCGCCGCGGTGGGCCGGTTCGCCGACATGTTCGGGCGCAAGCTCCTCTACATCTACGGCTTCCTCATCTTCATCGCCGGATCGGCCCTCTGTGCGCTGGCGCCGAACCTCTACGTGCTGTGCGGGTGCCGGGTGCTCCAAGCCATCGGGGCGGCGATGTTGCAGGCCAACAGCGTGGCCATCATCGCCCTGGCCGTGCCCCGCCACCGCCTCGGCCGCTCGATCGGCATCCAGGGTGCCGCCCAGGCGCTGGGCTTGGCCTTCGGCCCGTCGGTCGGCGGGCTGCTGCTGGCGGTGGGCGGGTGGCGGCTGTTGTTCTTGGTCAACGTGCCGGTCGGGGCGATCGGGGTGGTGGCCGGGCTGTTGTTCATCCCCCGCAGCCGGCACCTCCAGGCTCGGGTCGGTTTCGACTGGTCCGGCTTCGTCCTGTTCTTCCCGGCAGTGGTGGCGTTGGTGTCGGTGATCTCGCTGGGGAACGCCCAGGGCTGGACCTCGCCCTGGATCCTCGGCCTCATCGGGGTGGCGGTGATCCTCGGCATCGGGTTCGTGGCCCGGGAACGCCGGTTCCCCGAGCCGATGGTGGACCTGTCGCTGTTCCGGCGGGCCCGGTTCAGCGCCGGGATCGTCAGCGGGATGCTGTCGTTTCTGGTCTTGTTCGGGGTGTTGGTGATCGTTCCCTTCCTGCTCGAACGCGGCTACGGGCTGGGCTCGGCCCGGTCGGGGATCGAGTTGATGGCCATGCCGTTGGCCCTCGGGATCCTCGCCCCGCTCGCCGGCCGCCTGGCCGACCGGGTGGGGGTCGGACCCCCGGGGGTGGCCGGGATGGTGCTGGTGGTGCTGGGCTTGGTCGGGCTGGCGGTGTGGGATCCGACCACCCCCGGCTTCGTCGCCCTGCTGGTGTTGGTCGGCGCCGGCCTCGGCCTGTTCGTGTCTCCCAACAATGCCGGGATCATGGCGGCCATCCCCGCCCAGCAGTCCGGGCTCGCCTCCGGGGTCCTGAACATGACCCGGGGGATCGGGACCGCCCTGGGGTTGGCGGTGAGCGGCGCGGTGTTCGGCTCCTTGGCCGGCAACCTGGCGGATGCCGCCCAGGTGCGTCATGCCTTTTCGATCACCGCCCTGGTGTTGGCCGCCGCCGCCGGGCTGGCCGCCGCGGTGGCCCTCTACGGGGTCATCGCCGACCCGGCCCCGCACCGGGCTCACGCCCACCGGACCGGCGGGTCGGGTCCCGCCACCCCACTACTGGTGGGCGGCGGCGGACCCGGTGGGCTGGGGATTGGCCGACATCGAGATGAAGTCGCGGGATGAGGATTCGAAGTACCGGTTGGGGGCGCCGTTCATCGAGCTGAGCAGCTTGGTGCCGTTGGCCGGGGCGGCCGGCTTCCCCGGCTCCGGGGTGAAGAAGAAGTAGTCGACCCAGTAGGTGTTGATGTCCATCTCCATGGCTCGGACGGCCCCGGCGTGGAGGAGCACGTTGGCCAAGGTGTAGACGCTGAGGCCCGGACCGCCGGCATAGACCAGGGCCCCGCTGGCGGTGACCCCGACACCCGACCGCCAGACCAGCAGCTTGTTCCCCAGGGTGGCTCCCCACTTGCCGGTCGAGTCCGACTGGAGCCCGGGGGACAGGTGGCCCTGGTCGATGATCAGATCCAGGTTCTGGCGAACGCTGACCACGTCGGGTCCCAGGGTCGCGTCCCGGCCCCATTTGGCCACCGTGACCTTCCCGGTGTCGTAGATGACCAGCGAGGCCGCCCCCGGCCGCATGGTGTAGATCAACCGGCCCTCGCTGTAGTAGCCGCCGTCGGAATCCTGCATGCGGAACCCGGAATTGAACTGGGCGACCAGTTGGCTCGCCTGCTCGGCGGTGGGTGGGGCGACGTCCCTGAACCCGGGCACCCCGGGTACGTCGGTGCCGGAGAACAGGGTGGCCTTCAACAGCTTGGTGTCCATCCACGCCACCCCGGTGAGCAGGCTGGTGTGCACCGGGTCGGGGCGCAGGTAGGTGGTGTAGACGGCCGGCACCCCGCCGACCAGCCGGCCGACCGGTGTCCACTGGCCCTCGCCGCCGACCGGATCCGGCACGATCGGGTGGAGGGCGGAGGGCACCGGCAGGTGGGCGACGTTGGCGTAGTTGGCCGACGAGAACGTCGTCGGCTTGTGGGTGGCCACCGCCACATTGGCCCGGCCGCCCTTCGGGGGTTGATGGTGGGAGTACCACTCGTTCTCCACCCACCGGACGATCCCGCTGCCGCCGTGGGACCGGACCCACTCGACGCTCTTGGCCTGGAGGCCCTCGGTTCCCGAGGCGGTGATGGCACTGAAATACGACCATCCGGCCACGATGAGGAACACCGCCAGGGCACCCAGCAAGGCGGCCGCGACCTTTCGTTTCCGGCTTCGAAAGGGACGCACCGGGCGAGGATAGGCCACGGTGCCGGGCCCGGGGTGTCACCATCCCGGCCGCTGTCTCCGCGGCGGGCCGGCCACAGGCAGCCGGCTCCGGCAACGCGTAAAGTTGCAGCGCTCACCCGCCCGAGTTGGAAGAGCCAGGCGACTGGAGGCACCCATGTCGATGGGAGACCGCTACCAAGAGAACCTCGAAAAGGCCGTCGGGCCGTTGATCGACGGCCCGCTGGTGCTGGCGACGATCGGCAGTCCGGTCGGAGCGATGGCCCATCTCTTCACCGCCGAGGCCTTCAACCTCGGATTGGCCGGCGCCGGTGAGGACTTGTTCCGAGTCTCGGGGGCATCGCGTGGGAAAGTCCGTCGAGACGAGATGAAAGACGTTCGACTTCCTCAGAGCTTTGCCGTCGCCCTCACCCCGACCTCGGTCTACTTCTTCAAATGGAAGCCCTTCTGGGGTCGGGTGAAGATCAAGAAGGAGCTGGCCCGCCTGCCCCGCGACGGGCTCAAGGTGAAGATCTCGAAAGGGAAGGCCACCGCCACCACCTTCCTCCTCGTCTCGGAGAGCGCCGGGATGCGGACCGCCTTCGACATGGCGACACTGAGGATGGCCAAGGCCACCGCCAAGGTCCAAGAGGTCGTCGCCGCCTTCGCGCCCGAGACGGTCTGAACCGCCCCGGCGTCGCCGATCATTTTCTCAGTGAGGACGCCCCGGCCGGTAGGGTGTCGCCATCCGCCGGCCACCGTTTCTCTGGCTCATTGGTATCGCGCTGGTCGCCGCGGCGGTCACGGTGGCGGCGGTCTGGGTGGCATCGTCGGGATCGGGCTCGTCGAACGTCGGGACCCCATCCGGGCCTTACGCCCAGCCGGGGCCGTTCGCCGCCGGTGTCACCACCGAGCAATTCCCGGGTGGGCCGGTGGAGGTGTGGTACCCGATCGACCCAGCCGCGGCCCAGGGCCATCCTCGGGCCGCCTACGACCTCCGCGACTGGTTGCCGCCCGACCTCGCCGCCCGGGTGCCGGTCGGGACCGGGTCGTTCACCACTGACGCCTACCGCGATGTCACCGCCTCGAAGCTCGGTCCTTTCCCGTTGGTGCTGTTCGCTTCCGGTCTGTATTCGTTCCGGGACCAGTCGACGTTCCTGACCACGTGGTTGGCGTCGTGGGGATACGTGGTCGCCTCCCCGGAGTTCAGCGCCCACGACGTGAGCGAG
>DASXFR010000040.1:0-32021 GCA_036489495.1 Acidimicrobiales bacterium
GAGGCTGGCCAGCTTCGCCGCGGCTGGCTCGATCTCGGCGGCCACGGCGGCGGCCGCGTCCTCGGCTGCACCCAGCAGAAGGGTGTGGGTGTAGGTGTGGTTGCCGAGGCGATGGCCCTCGGCCACGGCCCGCCGGGCCAGATCCAGCCCCTCGCCGACCAGACGGTTCCCGACCACGAAGAAGGTGGCGGGCAGGTCCCGCTGCGCCAGCTCGTCGAGGACAGCATCGGTCACCCCGGGCCACGGCCCGTTGTCGAAGGTGAGACTGACGACCGGTCGCGGCCGCCCCTGGTTAGCCATCGGGGTTCCTCCCTTGCTCCATGCTAGGCACCCGGTCCGACCGGTGGAGTAGATCGTACGGGCCGGGGCGGACTTCGGCTGCTCGGCGCCGTTGGCCGGCGGCGGATGGCATTTGTGAGCAATCCCGGACGAATGTAAGTGCGACGTCAACGAAGGATTTCGACGAGGAGAACCCAGGCATTGAGCGAGGCGGCGACGAAGGTCAGCACGGTGCCGGCCAGGATCCAGTACAACCCACCCCCGGAGCCGGCAAGCAGGCTGCAGCCTCCTCCCACGAAGGCAAGGGCGGGAAATAGGAGAATCGAAAGCTTCCCCAGCGTCCGGCTGAGTGGATCTCCCTGATTCCGCTTCCCCACCGAGACCCAGATGGCCTGAGTCGCAACGACGGCGCCGGTCGCCAGAATCTCCACGCTGAGAGTCCGATTGGACTGACCGGGCGCCAGGCCGAAACTGCACACCACCAACACGCTCAGCAACGCCCCGAGTGTGCCGGCCGCCCTTCCAGGCAGGTGGCGGTATTTGAGGATGTGTTCGAGGTTGATTGAGATGGTTACGAAAAGCAGTCCAAGAAGAGCCGCCGAAGCCCCCACCGCGGCAACGAAGAACTCATGCCAATCGGCGGGCGCGTATCCGCTCACGACCCCAGTTTGTCACTGTGGTCCGAACCGGGGCTTGATGCGCAATCCGATGAAAGGACACGAAGACGACACCATGGAGCGACTTGAGACAAGGAATACAACCGACGACACCCGCGCCAACGCCTGTCACTCGTCGATCGGGGTTCATATCGGGTAGGGACTTGTGGGCGTCCTCGACCGCCGGGTAAGCGCTCTATTTGGTGAGAACCAGTTGTCGGACCACCTACGAAACCCTGGCGCCGTGTTCATTGTTCGACGTCTCCACCAGTCCTCTCTCAAGATCTCGCAGCTCAACCTCGGTGGACGGAAGGTTCGGCGTCTTTTGCCAGTGCCGAACATTGAATAGATAGATTCTTGCCGCCAAGTCCCCCGGTACTGTCACTGGCGTGAGCTCTCCGCCGAGATCGGCGAGCGCAGCTGGCCATTGGTCGCGACTGTCCCCGATTGCCGGTTCCGTGGATCAGGTGGCCACCGTTGAGCCTGGCTACGATCGACAAGGAGACAGTGGAAGCGAGGGCAAATGGCGGCTCGGAGTCTTGAAGAGGCTGTTGCGGAAAGCCACGCCGCCCTGAGCGCGACCGGCACTGGGGACGTTGAGCCGTTTATGGCTCTGTACTCCGATGGTGACGACATAACGTTCGGGAACCCCTTCGGACCCTTCGTGCGTGGTAAGGCGGCTGTTCGCGAGGAGGCTGAGCGTGCCTCCTCGCGTAACCGAGACGGTCACGCGGTGCGATTCGACCGCGTGGCGACGCACCTCGGCGACCGGCTGGGCTGCGTCGCCGAGGTCGAGCATCTCCAAGCGAAGGTCAGTGGCAGTGACAGTCCCGCCTCGATCGCTCTCCGAGCGACCAGCGTGTTTCGAGAGGAAGATGGGATCTGGAGACTCGTGCACCGGCACGCTGATCCGATCACGACGCCTCAGGCCGCGGAGTCGGTCATCGGCGACTAACAGCACGGACCGTGTGCCTCCCGCGCCTTCGAATGCCACCCACCGGCACCTCGGGGACGGGCCTGGGACACCTCGAATTGGTCCCAGAATTAAAATTGACCGATGGATGAATTTGCAGGACCGGCAACGTCGAACTGTATGAACCGCTGAGGTGCGTGCAAGGGTAGAGCGACAGAGAGGGCTGGACCATGTCAGAGGAACGCGAGCCGATCGAGGTATCCCGCAGAATTGAAGCACCGGCGGGTCCCATCTTTGAAATCCTGACGAATCCGCAACGTCACATGGATTTCGACGGATCCGACATGCTCCGGGGAGCTGTCCTCGACTGTCCCATCTCCGCCGTGGGGGACACCTTCACCATGAAGATGCATCGGCTCGGAGACGACTACCTCATGCTCAACTACGTGGTGGAGTTCGAGCCAGATCGGCGCATATTTTGGGAACCGGCTCCGGGAGACCCTTCTCGGGCTGAGGGTAATGATCCATCCAAAGTCGGCATCCCTGCGGGGTACCGGTGGGGCTACATCCTCACTCCGGACGGTGACGACGCCACCGTCGTCACCGAGGTATTTGACTGTGGCACCGTGACGGAGGAGATCCGCCAATCCCTGATGCATGAAGGCGGGACATGGATCAACGGGAACAATTCGATGCTTGAGTCCATGACGGCCAGCCTGGAGAGGCTCGAGAAAGTCGTTACTTAAGTAGCACCGCGGCTGGAGGGCTCTCGGTTATCGAAGCTGTACTTCTTGCGATCGTGGTTTTCGTTGAGATCCTCAACATCCCGCACCGACTGACCAGACCCTCGGGCACCGGTCTGGCAGACTCCGTCGATGGCCCGCCGACCCAAGCTCGCCCTTGTCACCGCCCTTGTCGTCTTCGACCTGGTGCTGGCGGCGTTCACCTTCCGGGACCTGCGCGGCCGGGACGAGAGCCAGATCCGGGGCTCGAAGCGGTTCTGGCGCCTCGCCACCATCGCCAACCCCGGCAACTCGCTGGCCTACTGGCTGTTCGGACGCCGGCGCAGCGAGCCGACCGCCTCCTGACCGGGCCGCCGGCAAGCGCCGGGTCTCAAGCCCCGGGGCTCCAGGCCTCCAACAGCCGGTCGACGGTGGTCAAGGTGGACACCAGCGGGAAGGTGTTGTCCAGCACCGCCTCGGCGTACGGTTCGGGGATCCCAGCCACCGCATCCCGAGGCACCACCACCTGGTAGCCGAAGTTGACCGCTTCGATGACCAGTCCGAGCACACCGAGGTTCACCGACACCCCGGTGGCGATGACGGTCCGGACACCGAGATTCCGTAGCCAGAGATCCAGCGACGTCCCGATGAACGGGGAGACTCCCGACAGCCGGGACGACACCAGGTCGCTCGGAACCGGCCCCAACTCGGGGACCAGCTCGGCCGGCGGGGTCCCGGCCAGCAGGTGATCGGGGTTGCGGAGAGCAGCGGCGATCAATTGGCTGTTCACCGCCGTCCCGGCCCGGTCGGGGCGGAACTCGGCGGTGCAGTGGATGACCGGCACTCCCCGCTCCCGGGCCCGGGCAACCAGACGAGCAGTATTCGGGATCACCCCGACCTTGGCCGCAGCGTCGGCCAGTTGCGGGTAGGCGCGGAGATCCCCGACCACCCCCCGCTGGATCTCCATGGTCAGCACCGCGGTGTGGGCCGGTCGGGCCAGGTCGACCAGGTCGATGGGCACCCGAGCTCAGCCCGATCCGAGGGTCATCCGGATGCCGGGAGCCGGAGGCACCGCCAGGAGCGCCGACTCATGAACCGCTCGAGGTCCGGGCCCCGCCGGCGTCGGTCTCCTCGGGCACGTGCTTCACGATGTCCGCCGCCCACCGGTAGTCGGGCTTCCCGCTCGGCGACCGCAGGATGGCATCCACCACGTGCAACTGGCGGGGCACCTTGAAGCCGGCGATGGCCTCCCGGCAGTGTTCCTGGATGTCGTGGAGGCTGGGATGGCGTCCGGGCCGGGGGCAGATGATGGCCGCCACCCGCTGCCCCCACCGGTCGTCGTCGGCCCCGACCACGATGGCGTCGAGCACGTCGGGATGGGAGCGGACCGCCGACTCGACCTCTTCGGGGAAGATCTTCTCGCCCCCCGAGTTGATGCACACCGACCCCCGGCCCAGCAGGGTGATGGAGCCGTCGGTCTCGATGGTGGCGAAGTCACCGGGCATGGCGTAGCGCCGGCCGTCGACGGTGATGAAGACCTCGGCCGACTTGACCGGGTCGTTGTAATAGCCGACCGGGACGTCACCGCCCCGGGCGATCTTCCCGATGACCCCCGAGCCCGGCGCCACCAGGTGGAAGTCCTCGTCGAACACCACGGTGTTGCCGAGGGGGGTGACCGTCGGCCCGCTCCGCATCGCGGTGTTGTCCTTGCCGACGATGGTCATCCCGTTACTCCCCGTCTCCGACGAGCCCACCGCGTCGGTGATCAGGATGTTGGGCAGATGCTTGAAGAACTCGTCCTTGACCGGGGAGGAGAACAATGCGGCGGAGGACACCACCGCGAACAGCGACGAGACGTCGTAGGAGGCACCGGGATCGTCCAGCGCCTCGACCAGCGGCTTGCCCATGGCGTCGCCGGTGATCATCACCGAGTTGACGTTCTCGGTTTCCACCAGGCGCCACACCTGATGGGGGTCGAACTTGCCCATCAGCACGATCCGGTTCCCGGTGAAGCTCTGGCCCATCACCGCCCACTGGGTGGCTCCGTGCATCAACGGGGCGATGGGCAAAAAGGTGATCTGGGCGCCGCCCTGGGCCCGGCCCTTCTCGACCATGGCTTCCGGCCCGGCCACCCGGGTGTTGGTCACCGGGTCCACCCCGCCGCCGAGGGCGAAGAAGACGTCCTCGTGGCGCCAGACCACGCCCTTGGGCATGCCGGTGGTCCCGCCGGTGTAGAGGATGTAGTGATCGTCGTTGGAGCGGGGCCCGAAGTCTCGCTCGGGGCCGCCGGAGGCCATTGCCTCCTCGTAGGGGACCGCGCCGGGAGGCAGCGGTTGGCCCGAGCCGTCGTCGATGGTAATGACGTGCCGGAGGCCGGGGAGATCGGGGAGCAGCTCGGTGACCCGGGGCCCGAATTCGGCCTGGTGCACCAGCGCCACCAGGTCGGCGTTGGTGAAGAGGTAGCGAAGCTCCTCTTTCACGTAGCGGTAGTTGATGTTGATCCACACCGCCCGGAGCTTGAACACCGCCCACGCCGCCTCCACCCACTCCACCGAGTTGACCGAGTAGATGCCGACGTGGTCCCCGGGGCCGACTCCATTGGCGGCCAGGTGATGGGCGAGGCGGTTGGCCCGGGCGTCCATCTCGGCGTAGGTGCGCCGTTTTCCGTCGGCCACCAGGTATTCGTTGTCGGGGAAGGCGTCGACGGACGCTTCAAACAGATCGGCGAGATTGAAGGTCATCGGCGGATAAGTAGAACACGTTTCTGTTCTGGCGGCAAGCACGGCGGCGGCCGGAATCGTCGGCGTCGATGGCCGGTCATCGAAGATGCCGCCGGTTCAATCGGCGACATCCGACCCCGGGAGTGCCGGTGAGGAAACCACTTCCCGGATCGAATGGGCCAGGCCCGGACCGTCGAGACCGAAGCGGGCCAGGATCCGGTCGGGCTTGTCCTGGGGGATGTAGGCGCTGGGGATGCCCAGGACCGTCACCGGCGGGATCGGGCCGTCCCCGGCATCGTCGCCGAGAAGCAACCGGCTCTGGTGCGACTTGCCGATGGCGTCGGCCAGGTACATGCCGGCGCCCCCCTGGCGCATCCCGTCTTCGACGGTGAACACGTGTCGATGGAGGATGGCGTCGGCCAACATCTCCGGGTCGGGAGGGGCCACCACCCGGACGTCCCAGACGGTGACGTCGACCCCCTCGACGCTGAGCTTGTCGGCGGCCTCTTCGGCGGCGGCCACCATCTTGCCCACCGCCAGGATGCAGGCGGAGCCGTCGCCCTGCCGGAGCCGCCGGGCGTGGAGGCCGGATCCGACCGAGCCGCCGGCCACCACCGGGGCGGGGGTCTTCGGGAACCGGATGGCCGACGGTCCTTCCAGCGCTAGCGCCATGTCGAGCATCACCTCGACCTCGGGCGCCGACGACGGGGCGAAGACGGTCATGCCGGGGATGGACAGGGCCAGGGGCATGTCGAGTAGGCCGTGATGGCTGGGCCCGTCGTCGCCGGTGATCCCGGCCCGGTCGAGGGCGAAGACCACCGGGAGGTGGTGGAGCCCGACGTCGAAGTTGGCCTGGTCGAAGGCGCGCGAAAAGAAGGTCGAGTAGATGGCCACCACCGGTCGCAGGCCGGCCATGGCCATGCCCGCCGCCGCCGTCACCGCGTGCTGCTCGGCGATCCCGACGTCGAAGAAGCGATCCGGGAACCGCGCCTCGAACGGGAGCAGGCCGGTCGGCCCGGGCATCGCCGCGGTGATGGCCACGATCCGGGCGTCGGCGTCGGCGTTCCGCAGCAGTGAGCGGGTGAAGGCGTCGGTGAAGGTCAGCGGCGGAATGGCCGGCACCTCATCGAGCTCGGCGGGCGGAACGTCGCCGTCCGGGGCGTCCTGCTTGACGATCGACTTCACCTTGAAGTCGTGGAGGTTCTGGATGTCGTCCTCTTCGGCCGGCGCGTAGCCCCGGCCCTTCTGGGTCAGCACGTGGATGGCGATCGGCCCCTCCCACTCGGAGGCGTTGACCAGTGCCTGCTCGACTTCGGCGATGTCGTGGCCGTCGATGGGGCCGGCGTAGCGGATGCCGAGGGCCTCGAAGAAGGTGTGGGGGGTGACGACTTCGCGGACCGCACTGGTGAGCCCGTGGGCACCGGAGTAGGCCAGCCCGCCGACCGCCGGGATGCCGCGGAGCACGTTCCGGATCCGTTGCCGGGCCTGGACGTAGGTGGGGTTGAGGCGCAGGTGGGTGAGCCCGACCGAGAGGCGCGACACCGTCGGCGCGTAGGACCGCCCGTTGTCGTTGACCACGATGAGCACCCGCTTGCCCGAGTGGCCGAGGTTGTTGAGGGCCTCGTAGGCCATGCCGCCGGTCAACGCCCCGTCGCCCACCACCGCCACCACTTGCCGCTCGACCCCTTGGATCTCGAACGCGCTGGCCAGGCCGTGGGCGTAGCTGAGGATGGTGGAGGCGTGGCTGTTCTCGACCCAGTCATGTTCGGACTCGGCCCGGTTCGGGTAGCCCGACAGGCCACCGGCCTGACGGAGTTGGGTGAAGTCGCGCCGTCCGGTGACCAGCTTGTGGACGTAGGCCTGGTGCCCGGTGTCCCAGAGGAGGACGTCCCGGGGGGAATCGAAGGTGCGGTGCAGGGCCAGGGTCAGCTCCACCACCCCGAGATTGGATCCCAGATGCCCGCCGGTGGTGGTGACGGCGCCGACGATGAACTCCCGGATCTCCGCGCAGAGTTCGGTCAACTCCTCGGCGGACAGGTTGCGGAGGTCGTCAGGGCTGTCGATGCGGGAGAGAAGGTTGGGCATGTGCGCTCTGGCGTTCACGATACCAGTGACCGGGTGCCCAGGTTGGGTTGGCGAAGGGCGGAGAAATGCCGCCATGGTGGCAGCAACCCCAGGTCACAGGTGCCGTCCACCGACCATGGTGGCCGCCACCAATCCGGCCAACCCGGCGATGACGCCGAGTCCGACCCCGAGTCCCCAGGTGTCGGCGAGCAGCCCGATGATCGGCGCTCCGGCCACCCAGCCCAGGTAGCCGGCGGCGGTGAAAGCGCTGACGGTGGCGGTCGGGCGACTGGCCACGGTGGACACGTGGGCCATCAGCAGCGGCCAGAACACCGCCGAGCCTCCGGCCGCCAGGGCCAGCCCGACGCCGGCCAGCAACCGGGTGCCGGCCAACGCTTCGAGGGACAGCCCCGCGCAGGCAACGACGGCCCCGGCGATCACCCCCAGGCGCGGACCGATGCGACCCAGGCCCGGCCCGCCGAGCCCGCGGGTGAGGATGGCGATGGCCTGTCCGAGGCCGTAGGCGGTGGCACCGACCAGGGCAGTGACGGCCAGGTGGGTCCGGAGATAGAGGACGCCCCAGGTGTCGACCCCACCCTCGACGATCTCGGCGGCGGCGAACACCACCAGCAGCACCATGAGGCCGTCGGCCCGCAGCTGGCCCAGCGACCGGAGGAAGGACAGCTGGGATCGGCCACTGATGATGTGGTGCTCGGGGCCGACGGGGTCGTCGGCGATCCGCTCGGGGTCCGACCCGCGGAAATGGACCCAGGCGGCGACGGGCAAGGCGACGACCGCCACCATCGGCCACGCCCAACGCCACGACACTTGGGATTGGACCAGCAAGCCCACCGCCACCGCCCCCAGCAAGGCGCCGACGTTGAAGATGCCGTGGAACCGGACAAGACGGCCGGGGCTTTGGCCCAAGCGGGCGGCCGACGCCGCGTTCATGGTCATGTCCACACACCCGCCGGCGGCCATGGCGGCGACGAAGGCGACGATGAACTCGGTCCGGGTGCGGGCGGCCCCGGCGAGGGCCAGCAACGCCGCCCACACCAGCAGCGATCGGACCAAGGTGGGGACCGCGCCCCACCGCTCGGCCCGGTTGCCGACGATGGCGCCGACGATGCCGCTGACGCTGACGGCCACGGCCAGGAGGGAGCCCAGCTGGGCGTCCGACATCCGGTAGGTGGTGCGGATGTCGGCGGTGGCCACCGCCCAACTCCCCCAGAACATCCCGAAGACGATGAAGCTGCCGCCGATGGGAAGCAGGGCCCGGCGCTGATCGGTTCGCACCCGGGAGGCGGGCAGGTTCATGGCCACCAGTCTGACCCCAGTCGGCACCGGTTCCGACCTACGATTCGAGATGCGTGAGGCGTCGCAGGATTGTTGATCGTGCAAGACTGAAGACGAACCATGTCAACGGAGCGTTGCTAGATCTGCCTCTTTCTCCGATCTTGGGTCCGGAACGTCGAAGGAGACCACAACGTGACCCCCGAACGCCATCGCGATCTTTTGCAACGTCGCAACCGTCGGCGCGTGTTGACCAGACTCAAGACGTGATATTGCGGACTTCGTCGTTCCCACCCGAAGGGCAAGGGCCTCTTGAGAGAGGTCATGGGTCATCCGAAGAAGGATGACCTGACGGGCTATTTCCTCATAGGGCTGGAGGCGGGCAAGCTCTTCTCGATACTCGGTGCTACGGCGCGCCCGGCGTCCGCTTGCCTGGAGGGCGGTACGGCCCACGGGTGTACTCATGTCAGCTATGTTACCAATTTTGCTAACTCCGGGTCCAGCGGCTGGGCACGAGGTCACGGTGCGTCGTGACCTGCGGCTCGTGGTGGTCGCCTCGGGCGGCTGTCCATCCGGCTCTTGAAGTCTTCCCATCGTTCCAATGCGATCAGCTTGTCGGATTCGGAGATCGTCTTCGATCGCTTTTCAAAGATATGCAGGAGCACGAAGAGCTTTCCTGAGCGTCGATACCGGACACGGAACAAGCGGTCGCCGTAGTGGCATCTCAATTCGCGCAGCTCACTTTCGACTTGACTGCGGTGCGGAAACGGCAAGGGAGGATCATTGGGGCTCAGCAAGTTCAGTCAATTGATCTGGAGGTCGAGGGTCGCCCGGACAGTAGGGGCAAGGTCATCGATGAAGGTGCTCACCGGCTCCACTCCCGAAAAATCCCTGTAGAAAGCAGCCTGCATCCCGGCCACGATGGGCGAGCATGACAGAAGGGTATGTCGCCAGATCGTCCCGGTCAGTCGAACAGGCGTCTCCCGTCCCTCATAGGTCGCCCCGTCGGGTCTTCTTTTGCAAGAATTTCAGGTGCACCAGTCTGACCCCAGTTGGCGCCGGTTCCGACCTACGATTCGAGAGCGGATTCGGAGACGGGAATACGCCGGGATCGCCGCGAGAGCGAATGTCAGAGGGGCCACCAGATGAGCGACGACGTCAGTTACTACGCGACCCCCGGGTCGATGACCGAGCTGTCCGGTTTCGACGGGGCCCTGGCCGGCTTGCCCACCGACCCGATCGGGGTGGCCGCCGCCGTCCAGGGTCTGGTCCTCCACCCGTTCTGGGCCGACGCCTACGGGGTGGAGGTGGCGCCGGACCGCCAGGACGACGTCCAGGTCCGGCCGGCGTCGGCCATGATCGAGCGCATCCTGGAGATCGCCCCGGACCCGTTGGTCGAGCCACGAGCGCCGGATCGGCGCTTCGCCGGCAACTGCCGCCACTTCTCGGTGCTGACGGTGGCCCTGCTCCGCCGGGCGGGGGTGCCCAGCCGGGCACGCTGCGGCTTCGCCGGCTACTTCGAGACCGGGAAGTGGGTCGACCACTGGGTGGTCGAACACTGGGACGGCGGCCGCTGGGTCATCCTCGACGCCCAGATCGACGACCTTCAGCGCCGATCGACCGGGTTGGCCGACGATCCCGCCGACCTCCCGCCCGGCCGGTTCCTCCCCGCCGGCGAGGCGTGGCTCCGCTGCCAGGCCGGCGAAGAGAACGGCAACCGCTTCGGCATCCTCGACATGTGGGGCCAGTGGTTCATCAAGGCGAATGTGGGACGTGACCTCGCCGCCCTCAACAAGGTGGAGATGCTGCCCTGGGACGGCTGGGGCCGGTTGATGGGGGAGGAGGCGTCCGACCGCGACGATGCCTACGTCGACGAGATCGCCGCCCTGACCCTCTCTGGGGAGCATGCCGCCATCCGGAGCCGGTACCAGAGTGACGAAGGGCTCCGGGTCCCGCCCCGGGTGGTCAGCTTCTTCACCGCCGCCGGTCCGGTCGAGGTGGCGGTGGCGGAGTGGGTGTGAGGACTGGACGGCCTCGGTGAGCGGGCACTGGCGGGGAACCTCCGACGACAACTAGCCCGGCGGTTGGCGCAAAGGATGAACAACTTCCACCACATCGAGGTCATCGATGCCGGCAAAGTCGGAGGGGTTGCAGGTATAGACCGGCAAGTCGTTGGCTATCGCGGTGGCGGCGATCAGTGCGTCTAACGCACGAGCGTTGGCCTTGCGGCCGGATCGCCGGAGCGATACAGCCACTCGCCCAAAAGCGCGAGCTGCGTCACTGTCAAATGGAAGCGGGTTGAAGTCGGACTCGGCTTGCTGGAGATGTGCTTGACGAGCGGCCCGGGTCGTCTCTTCTTTGGCTACCAACGGGCCGACCGTTAGTTCAGCCAGTGTGATGGCAGTGATGAGAGGTTCTGACGGGAGTTGGGTGGCGTCCCTGATCTCCGTCAGCAAGATGACGGTCGATGTGTCGAGGACCCCACGATCGAACCGCTTCGACTCGCTCACAACGAACTGTCGATTACCGAGTCGATGTCCTCTCGAAGTTCACCTGGATCGGTTGGGGGGAGTCGATGCCAGCGGACGAGAAGGGCGGCTGCGGTCAATCCCGGACGCGCCAGGGGACGAAGCTCGGCGACGGCCTTGCCTCCCCGGGTGATGATCACCGACTCTCCTTGCGAAGCCCGGTCGACGACCTCGCCGCCGTGATTACGGAGATCTCGGATCGTTACCATGGCCACAGAGAGAGTGTATCACACGTGATACACAATCTCCGGGTGTCGAGCGCCAGCCGGATCCAGCCTGCGTCGGGCGATTGGATCGGAATACCTGACCCCGGCTCAGCGGGCGTTGGCCAGGAACGTCTCCCGATCCACCACCACTCGGGACACCTTGCCCGCCGCCACCAACCCGGACGCATCGGAGACCGAGACGGTGAAGGAGAGCCGCCGGCCCTGGATGCTGTCGAGGGAGGCCTCGGCCCGGACGTTGCCGCCGACGCCGACCGGTACCAGGTGATCGAACTGGGCTCGTTTGGCCACGCTGGTGGTCCCGGCCGGGAGGTGTCCTTCCACCGCCAGGATGGCGGCTTGTTCGCACAACGCCAGCAGCCGGGGAGTGGCCAGGACGGGGACGTCCCCGGAGTGGAAGGCCAGCGCAGTGTCGGCGTCGGTGACATGGAGATCGACTCGGGCCGACAAACCGGTGCGCAGGGCCACGCCGGTACCATACGGGAGACAGCCCTGGGTCGGCCAACGAATCCGGGTCGACCCAGTGAGGAGGCAGCAGTGATTGACACGCCGGTATTGGAGCGGGTGCTCGGAGAAGCCCTCCGGCACGGTGGGGAATTCGCCGAGGTGTTCGCCGAGGACCGTTCCAATTCGTCTGCGCTGCTCGACGACGGACGGGTGGAAGAGTTGTCCTCCGGGCGGGAGCGGGGTGCCGGGATCCGAGTGGTCACCGGAGACACCACCGGCTTCGCCCATACCGCCGACCTCAGCGAGGCCGGGCTCATCAAGGCGGCCGAAGCCGCTTCCGCCGTCGCCCGCCGCGGCGGCGGGGGCACCCACACGGTGGCGGTCGGCTCCCTGGAGGCAACCGGCGGTGCCCGACGCCTCGGTTCCGATGGGGAACCGGCGGTGTCCAAGGCCGACACCCTCGACCTGTTGCGGCAGGCCGACGAAGCCGCCCGGGCCAGCGGCGGGGCGATCTCCCAGGTGCAGGCCGGTTACGGCGGATCGAGACGCCAGGTGCTGATCGCCAACTCCGACGGGCTGCTGGCCGAGGACCAGCAGCGCCGGACCCGCTTCTCGGTGGCCTGCGTGGCCGAAGGGGACACCGGTCTCCAGACCGGTCATGAGACCACCGCTCACACCGTCGGCTACGAATTGTTCGACGACGTGTCGGTCGAGGACCTGGCCCGGATGGCCGCGGGGCGGGCGCTGTCCAAGTTGTCGGCCCGTCCGGCGCCGTCCGGCGAGGTGCCGGTGGTGCTGGCCGGCGGGAGCGGCGGCATCCTCTTCCACGAGGCCTGCGGGCACGGGCTCGAGGCCGACCACATTGCCAAGAACGCCTCGGTCTACGTCGGCCAGGTCGGGAAGCAGGTGGCCAGCCCGCTGGTCACCCTGGTCGACGACGGCACCGTCGGTTCCGAGTGGGGCACCTTCGGCTTCGACGACGAGGGCCGTCCGGCCCAGCGCAACGTGCTGATCGAGAACGGCATGCTGACCGAGTACCTGTGGGACTTCCTCCGGGCCCGCAAGGAGGGCCGGGTGTCGTCCGGCAACGGCCGGCGCCAGACCTACCAGCACCTGCCGATGGTGCGGATGACCAACACCTTTCTGCTGCCCGGCGAGGATGACGCCGACGAGATCGTCGCCCAGACCCCCAACGGTGTCTACGTGGCCAAGCTGGGCGGGGGACAGGTCAACACCACCACCGGCGACTTCGTGTTCGGCACCACCGAGGCGTATCTGATCGAAAACGGGCGGATCACCGAGCCGCTGCGGGACGCCAACCTGATCGGCAACGGCCCGGAGATCCTCAAGCGGGTGGACGCGGTGGCCACCGACTTCGGCATGACCCCGGGAACCTGCGGCAAGGACGGCCAGAGCGTGCCGGTCGGTTGCGGGCAGGCCACCCTCCGGATCACCGGGGTGACCATCGGGGGGACCACCGAATGACCACCGCCACCCGAACCCCGCCCACTGCCGACACCGGCGCCGACCACGGGCCCGACGACCTCCTCGAGTTGGCCGACCGGGTGGCCGGCTGGGCCGGTAGCGGCGAGGACGTCGAGGTCTATGTGGCCCGAGGGGACGAGACCGAGATCCGCGCCTATGCCGGTGAGGTCGAATCCCTGACCTCGGCCACCTCGGCCGGTATCGGCATCCGGGTGGTGGTCGACCACAAGCTCGGCTTCGCCTGGGCGGGTTCGCTGCACGAATCGGTGCTGGCGGAAACGTTGGCGGAGGCCCGCGACAACGCCAAGTTCGCCAGCCCCGACGACCACGTGCAACTGGCCGTCCCCGACGGGGTGGCGGCGGTGCCGTTCGACCTGTGGGATGAATCGCTGGCCGCGGTGCCGACCTCGGCCAAGGTCGAGCTGGCCCTCGCCCTCGAAGCCCAGGCCCGGGGGGCCGACCCCCGCATCCGCCAGGTGTCGTCGGCGGACTACGGCGACACGTCGGTGGAGGTGGCCCTGGTCTCGACCACCGGTATCCGGTCGTCGAACCGGAAGACCCAAGGATTCCTCTCGGTCGGGGTGATCGCCGGAGACGGTGAGGCGAGCCAGACCGGCGGGGGGTTCGACGTCTCCCGCGGGTTCGAGGGTCTCGACCGGGACAAGGTGACCACCGATGCCGTCGAGCGGGCGGTGCGGATGTTGGGGGCGACCAAGGGCCCCTCGGGCCGTTCGGTGGTGGTGTTCGACCGGCGGGCGGCGTCCACCCTTCTGTCGGTGGTGTCGAGTGCCTTTTCCGGGGAGGCGGTGGCCAAGGGCCGCTCGTTCTTCGCCGGGCGGATCGGCGAGGAGGTGGGCGCGCCGGGGTTCACCCTGGTCGACGACCCCACCAATCCGCTGGCCTACGGGGCGGCGTCCTACGACGCCGAAGGGCTGGCCTGCCGTCGGAACGATCTCATCGTCAACGGGATGCTGATGGGTTTCCTCTACGACACGGTGGCCGGATCCCGGGCCGGGGTGGCCTCCACCGGTTCGGCGGTGCGGGGTGGCTTCGCCGGCACCCCGGGGGTGGGTTGCCGGGCCCTGGCCCTGACGCCAGGTCCGGAGGGATACGACGAGGACGGGGTGCTGGCGGCGGTCGGCGAGGGCCTGTTCGTGCAGTCGATGACCGGGGTCCACTCTGGAGTCAATCCGATCAGCGGCGACTTCTCGGTCGGGGCCGAGGGCCTGATGATCCGGGACGGGAAGTTGGCCGAACCGGTCCGGGAGATCACCGCGGCTTCGACTCTCCAGCGCATCCTCCAGTCGGTGACGGCGGTCGGGGCCGACGTGGAATGGCTACCGGGGATCGCCGCCGGGCAGACCCTGGCCGTGGCTGACATGCAGATCAGCGGCATCTAGAGGTCCGAGGGGCGACGCCTCCCGGTCTAGCGGGGGTGCCACCGGGCTCGAAGCGGGCCGAGGTCGGTTGAGGATGATCTGGATGGAGGCGATGACCAGCACCACCAGGGTGATGATCCGTTCGCTCTTGCCCACCTCTTTGAACAGCGCGTAGATCTGCAGCCCGCCGGCCAGCGCCTGAGCGATCAGGGGTAGGGCCACCGCCTGAATCCCGGTGACCTTTTTGATTTCCCGTCGTTCCCGCGGCACCCGAACCCAGGCGGCGTAAGCGATCAGCAGGGCTCCGAGCGTCCAGACGAAGTTGTAGCGATTGTCGGTGACGACGCCCCGGGCTTGTTGGATGGCGTAGGTCGCATCCGCGACGGTTATGGCCAGGGTCCCGAGCCCGATCAGCACCCACATCCGGTCGGGGCGCCAGGCCAGGAGGCCGAAGACCCCGAGCACCGCCCCGATGAGCAGGACGTCGAGCACCGGATAGCTGAAATCGACGATGGTGGCCAACCTCCCTTTATGGCCGTGGTCGGCCACCGGTTGGATGACCAGGGCGAAGCCGGCCGACAGGACCAACAAGATGACGGCCAGGCCGTCCATCCATCGGTGGAGGTCGAACTCCGGGAGCTTGACCTGGATCAGACGGATGATCCCGACGGCCATGAAGGGGTAGAACAGCACCCACAGGATGTCTCCGAACGAGGGGTAGGGAGCCGCCGCCGGGTTGCCATAGGCAAGGGTCCAGGAGACGTCCCCGACACACCAGAGGGCAATGGCCACGCCGAACGCCAACCAGGCCCGACGGGCGGTCGGTTCGAAGCTGGCTCGAGCCAGGATGAGCACCGCGGCAGCACCGAGGACGAAGTCGTGGAACCACACCTCGTAGAGGGAGGCCGGCCCCCCGATCCTGAGTACCTCCTTGGCCGCCTCCAGCGACACCATGATGATCAGGACGGTCCACACGTAGATGAGAAAGGCGGGACTGGAGTAGAGCTCGCCCTCGGCGTCGGCACGGCGGGCAGACCGTGACCGAGGGCCGAATTTGGAGAGGGTGGTCATGGTCTCAGGGTGGTGGCTTCGGTGTCCGGTCGATGCCGGCGCCGGTGCCGGGTGGGAGGACGCCCCCTACACTGCCACTTCGCGGTCAGGTGGACCCGCACCCTCGCTCCGCGGCCCGAGTCGCCCGGCCCAGGCCATCTGCGACGCCCGGGTCGGCCCGGCCCATCGATTGCTCCGGAGGCCGCCGCGGTCGGCGGGGCTCCGAAACCGCCAACCGCGAATCGCTACCGGGCTACTTGGTGGCGGCTTGGGTGCATGCCGCCAGGGCGCTGGGAGTGGCGGTGTAGTAGATCGAGCCGGCCAGATCCAGACCGTAGGGGCCGCTGCCGCCCGCAGTCGGGGTCCCACCCACCCACAGCGGGGGAGCGTCGGCAGCCGGCGTCGCCGTCGCGGCGTTACTGGTCGCTCCGGTTCCGGTCGCCGCGGGGCCGCCGATGGCCAGGTTGAACGACTGGATGACGAACAGCCGGGGGAACGAGTCGAGGCCGGCGATGAAAGCGGACATCTGGCCGAAGTTGCCGGTGATGTGCATCTTCACCGGAACCGGGACGACTCCGCTGGTGGCCGGGGTGGCCCCGGCGGCGGCGGGCGCGGTGGTCGGCGTCGTGGTGGTGGCGCCGGTGTTGCCGGTCCAGGCAAAGGAGGGGATGGCGGTGCCCGACGAACCGACCAGGGCGGTCAGCTGGTTGTAGAAGGACGACTGCTCGGCGGCCAGATCCCCCGGATTCTGCACGCTCGGGATCTGCAAGGTGATCTTCTGGAGGCTGGCGCACTTGGTCGGAAGCTGTTGCTTGTCCTTCTCCAGACTCGTCAGCTTGGTCTGCAACTGCTGCTGCTGGGTCGAGAGCTGGGTCTTCTGGGCGTTGAGGGAGGAGAGCTTCGAGCTCTGAGGTGCGACCAGGAGGGCGTAGAGGAGGATGGCCACGACCACCCCGACCACGCCGACCATGATCGGCTTCTGGTATTCCCTTACGGTGTTCATTGCAGGCTCGCATTCTTGGCCAAGCTGGCCGCAGGAGTTACCGAGATCGTCGAGGGGAACGACACCGAGCCGTCGGGGTTGGTGTGATCGAGGTGGGCACCGGATTGGCGAACAGCTTGGCGGCATCGTTGGCGATGGCCGAGGTCCACAGGGACGGACTGTTGAGCCCCGGCCCGGGACCGGTGAGGGCGGTGGCGACGAAGCCGATGGCCGGGGACACCGTGCTCGACGCCGCCGGTGTCGCGGTGGTGGTGGGGGTCGCGGCGCCGGTCGTCGAGGCGGTGGCCGACCCGTTGCCGGTGGTGCCGATGAACGATTGGACCTGGAGCTTGGGCGGCGTGATGGCGATCAGGTTGCTGAGGGCGTTGGGCCAGTCGATCGAGGAGCCCAGCACCGCGGTCCGACGGGCGGTGCCCTGGTTGTAGGCGGTATCGGCGGAGACCACCAGGTCGTACTTGGGTATCTGGGCGTTCAGCGAGCTGATGCTGGTGTTGAGCGCACTGACATCGTTCTGGGCAGTGTGGACCTGGAAGGCTTTCCAGCCCCCGAAGACGGCGAGCAGGGCCACCACCCCGGCGGCGACCTGGAGGGTGCGTTGCTGGACGTTGTTGATCCGGACCCGCTTGATCACTTCGGGGGGAAGCAGATTGAACTGCTTGACCGCCGGATTGGACTCGGGGAGGGCGAGGCCGATGGGTGTCGAGAGAACCGGGCTGACCTGGCCGGCCTGATCGGCGGTCAGATCGACCTTGGAGACATCCAGGCGGGCGAGGGGGGAGACCGACTGGACCGGGAGGTGGATCTGGGCGCCGAGCATGGGGATGAAGCCGTGGAGGGAGGACCCGCCTCCGGTGACCAGGATCCGGGAGACCGGAAGGCGCCCGGGCAGGGTGGCGAAGTACTGCACCGAGTTCCGGATTTCGCCGATCAGGTCGTCGATGGTGGGCTGAATGGCCTGCTGGGCGGCATGCACCTGCGGGGTCGGGTCGTCGAGCCGGCGCTTGAGGGCTTCGGCATCGGCCAGCGGAATGTCCAGGGAGGAAGCAATGGCGGCGGTGGTGGCATTGCCGCCCGATCCGATGGTGCGGACGAACTGGGGGCGGCCATTCTGGTGGATGACCACCACGGTGAGTCCGGCCCCGACCGAGACGATGGCTTCGGGTTGGTCGCCGGTCTTCCCGTCGGAGATGGCTCGCACCAGCGCGGAGGACACCAGGTCGACTCCCTTGACGACCAGGCCGGCACCTTCGGCCACGGCCACGACTCCCTCGACGAGATCGGCGTGGGCGGCGGCCACCAGGACCCGCCGCATCTTGCCGCCCTCGGGGGAGCTGTAGTCGGAGAGGACCTGGGACGACAGGATGGTCTTGTCGGGGGGGAAGGGGATGACCTCTTCGGAATGGAACCGGACGGCGCTGTCGACCTCGTTGTCGGGGACGAAGGGGAGATCGATCTCACGGGTGATGGCTCGCAGCCCGGCGATGCCGACGATGACTGAAGTCGTGGAGAACTGACCGTTCTTCCAGAGGCGCTGGACGGCCTCGGTCACCGCGGTGGCGTCCTGGATCTCACCGTCGACGACTGAGCCGGGCGGCAGCCCGATCTGTCCGTAGTTGACGAGCTGGGGTGGCTTGGAGCTGACATCGAGCTCCGCCGCCCGCACGGCACTGGTGCCGATGTCGAGGCCGACTATCAGCTTTGCCATTGGAGAGTCCCCCTTGCACCGGCCCGGCTGCGCAGATCCGTCATGCAAGAACTATCGGAACGAATCAGGCTGGGCTTGAGGGTTACCGCCTCAGAAATCGCCGCATTCTGGCTGCATGCGAGGGGCGCCCGACCGGTGGGATCGGTGCCCGCTTCGGCCCGAGGTCACTCTCAGTGGCGCCAGGATGAGACCACCCTGCCGATCGGCGGCACCCTTCGCCGAACCGGGACCTCGATCGCCGGGTAGCTGCCCACTCAGCGTGTTGGTCGGGCAACGTCGGAAGCGACCGAACCCGACCCGGGATCGCTCAGATCACAGGCGATAGAGCTTGGCGGCGTTCTCCCCGAGCACCTTTCGCTGGACCTCGGGGGTGAGGGCGGACATCTTCTCGGCGACGGTGTCGAGAGGTTTGGGGTACAGGCAGGTGGGATGCGGGAAGTCGGTCTCGAAGAGGACATTGTCCTCGCCCACCGAGGCAATAAGGGCCGGGACGTTGTTCTTCTCGAACCAGAACGTCGCGAACAATTGGCGCTTGAAGTAGTCCGACGGCAGCATCGACAGCTTGTCGAGCTCCTTCGGGGCGTTCTCCGACATCTCGTAGTCGAGGGTCTCGAGGATGAACGGGATCCAGCCGACACCGCTCTCCACCGAGACCATCTGCAGGGTCGGATGCCGCTCGAGCATCCCGCTGAGGATGATGTTGGCCACCACCCGGGCGTTGCCGATGAAGAGCAGGGTCCCACCAATGGCCAGCTTGGTGTCGTCGTTCTGCGACTCCCACGGATAGGTGCCGAAATAGGTCATGGTGGTCAGGCTGGCGCCGATGTGGAAGTGCACCGGCAGGTGGAGGTCGGCACAGACCTCCCAGAGTCGATCCCAGGCCCGGTTGGCCAGGTCGGGGGCGCCCAGATCCTGAGGGTCCGAGGTCATGTTGACCCCCCGAAGGCCGAGGCCGGCGACCCGCTGGGCCTCGGTGACGCAGGCATCGACATCCCAGGCCGGCAGCACCGGCATCGGCAGGAGCCGGAGGTTCGACTCGGCTTGGACCTCCGCCATGGCGTCGTTGTAGATCTGGATGCACAGCAGCCGGAGCCCGGGGTCGGTCACCACGTCGGAGATGCCCTGGCCGCCGAGACCGATGGAGTTCGGGAAGCACACCTGGGCCCAGATGCCGGAGTCATCCATGACCTCGATCCGGGCCTTGGGGTCGTAGGCACCCAGATGGATCTGGTCGAGGGTCCATTCGTAGAGGGCTTCGAGGGCACGCCCCTTCCCGCCCTGGCGGTCGATGACCCCGCCGCCGCCGGCGAACCCGAGCTCGGCGCCGTCGACCATCCACATCGGCCGGCCGTCGATCATCTCCACCCGGGGGACCCGGTCGAGGTACTTGGCCGGGGCACGGCTGGTCCAGAGATCATGCGCCTCGGTGAGATGGGTGTCGGCATCGATCACCCGAAGTCCCTCTAGTGCCAGAGCCATTGCTATCCCCCATCCGACATGTCTGAAATAACCTACGGCAAAGGAGGTGGGCATGTCGGTCGAGCGGGTGAATGGTCTAGGCGTGGCCTACGAGGTCATCGGCGAGGGCGAGCCCTGGGCCATTACCCCGGGGGGTCGGTTCAGCAAGGACGCACCCGGTGTCCGCGAGTTGGCGGAGAAACTGGCCGCCACCGGGAAACAGGTGCTGATCTGGGACCGCCCGAACACCGGGGCCTCGGAGGTGTGCTTCGACGGCGGTTCGGAGTCAGCCATGCAGGCTGACGTCCTCGCCGGTCTGTTGCGAACCTTGGGAATGACGCCGGCGGTGATCGCCGGGGGGTCGGGAGGCTCCCGGGTCTCGCTGCTGGCCGCCGGCCGCCACCCCGAAGTGGCCCGGGCCCTGGCCGTCTGGTGGATCAGCGGCGGCCCGTTCGGATTGATCACCCTCGGCGCCCACTACTGCGGGGATTCGATCGCCGCCGCCTGGCGTTACGGGATGGAAGCGGTCGCCGAGCTCCCCGAGTGGGCCGAAGTGTTGGAGCGGAACCCGGACAACCGGGCCAAACTCCTGGCCCAGGACCCTCAGGCGTTCATCAAGACTCTGGAGGAGTGGATGCTGGTCTACTGCCCCCGGCCCGAAGAACTGGTGCCGGGTCTCCCCGATGCGGAGGCCCGGGCCATGGAGCTTCCCGCCATCGTCTTCCGCAGCGGAGCCAGCGACCCGCACCACACCCGAGCGACGTCGGAGCGCCTGGCCGAGCTGCTCCCTCGGGCGGAGCTGGTCGAGCCCCCGTGGGGCGACCGGGAGTGGAACCAGCGGCTCGAGGCGGCCGGCGACGGGGTGGGAATCTTCTCCCGCTGGCCGTTGCTGGCCGAACCCCTGATCGAATGGAGCGCCCAGCTCTGACGGGCTTTTCGGCATGCCGGGCCTCTCGATGCCGGCAGCCATCTGAAGGTTATGGTGTATAATCCGGTGTATAAACCGAACGAATATCTACCTCGAGGAGGATCAGGCTCGCCTGCTCGACGAGTTGGCTCGGGCGCAGGGAATTTCTCGCGCCGCGTTGATCCGGCGGTTGATCGACCAAAGCCTCGGTCACCGCGACGGCGACCTCGAATCCGATCTTGCCGCCATTGAGGAGTCCTTCGATGTGGTCTCGGGTGACGAAGGCTTCCTCGACCGCGGTGCCGATGAGCGTTCCCGCCACCTCGACAAGGTGCGGGAGGGACATTGATCCTGGTTGATTCGGATGTGCTCATCGCCCATCTCCGTGGTGCCCGGGAGGCGAAAGACTGGATGTTGTGGGCTCGTCGCCAATCAGGCCGGCTCTCGACCAGCGCGGTGAGTGTCGTCGAAGTTGCCGGCGGGATGCGTTCGCAGGATCGACGGGAGGTGGGGCGACTATTCGCTTCGTTGCGGACCTTTCCGATCGACGAACGCATCGCCTGGTGTGCAGCCGAACTCATGCGCACCTATCGGCGCTCCCATAGCGGAATCGGTCTGGGTGACTATCTGGTGGCGGCGACAGCCGAGATCGAAGGTTGTGAGTTGGCGACCCTGAATGTCCGCCACTTCCCGATGTTCAAGGGGCTAAACAGTCCGTTCACAATTTGATGGAAGATGGCCCTAACGGGTCTGCGGAAACCCCAGATCGATCACGCTGGTGGTCGGGTCCGGCCAGCGGGTGGTAACCACTTTTTGGCGGGTGTAGAAACGAACCCCCTCGGGTCCGTACATGGCACTGTCACCGAACAGCGATGACTTCCACCCACCGAAGGAGTGAAAGCCGACCGGAACCGGGATCGACACGTTTACCCCGACCATGCCCACGGTCACATCCAGCTGGAATCGCCTGGCCACTCCGCCGTCGCGGGTGAACACCGCCACACCGTTGCCGTAGGGGTTGGCGTTGACCAGCCCAACCCCGTCGTCGTAGGAGTCGACCCGCACCACGCTGAGGACCGGGCCGAAGACCTCGTCGTCGTAGACCTTCATACCCGGTTGCACGTCATCGAGCAGCGTGCAGCCGAGATAGAACCCTTGGTCCCAGTCACCCCGCCCGTCGACCACCAGGGTGGCTCCTTCACTCTCGGCGCCGTCGACGTAGGACCGGACCCGGTCACGGTGTTCTTCGGTGACCAGGGGCCCCATGTCCGAGGCCGGATCGGTTCCGGGTCCGATGGTCACCGAAGGGATGCGATCGGCGATGGCGGCGACCAGGCGATCGGCCACGTCGCCGACGGCCACCACCACGGATATGGCCATGCATCGTTCCCCCGCCGATCCGAAGGCGGCGGAGATGGCGGCATCCGCGGCGGCCTCGATGTCGGCATCCGGGAGCACGACCATGTGGTTCTTCGCCCCGCCCAGCGCCTGGACCCGTTTGCCGTGCTTGGTCCCGGTCTCGTAAATGTGACGGGCGATCGGTGTGCTCCCGACGAAGGAGATGGCGGCAACCTCGGGGTGAGTCAGCAGCGCATCGACGGCCTGCCGGTCGCCTTGCACGACGTTGAAGACACCGTCGGGTATCCCGGCGTCTTGGATGAGCTCGGCCAGGAGGAGCGACGGGGACGGATCCTTCTCCGAAGGCTTGAGAATGAAGGAGTTCCCGCAAGCGATGGCGTTGGCCAGCATCCACAGCGGCACCATGACCGGAAAATTAAACGGGGTGATCCCGACCACTACCCCGAGCGGCTGAAGCAACGTGTGGACATCGACCCCGGAGGAGACCTCGGTGGAATGCGACCCTTTCAGGAGATGGGGGATCCCGCAGGCGAATTCGACGTTCTCCAGTCCTCGGGCCACTTCGCCGGCGGCGTCGCTCAGCACCTTGCCGTGTTCGGCGGTGATCCGGGCGGCGAGGTCGGCTCGGTGACGGTCGATCAGGTCCCGGAAGCGGAACAGCGCGGCGGCCCGGGCGCTGAGCGAGCTTACCGACCACTCGATCGCTGCCGAGGCGGCAACCCGTACCGCGCGGTCGACGTCGTCGGGGGAGGCGAGGGCAACCGACCCGCTTTGCCGGCCGGCCGCCGGGTCATAGATCGGCCCGCGTCGACCCGATGATCCAGTGTCCGGCTTGCCACCGACCCAGTGAAGAATCTCGTTCATCGTCTGATCCTGCCACCCTCTGACCACGCCGGTGCACGGCAGTGGCCGGATTGGAGACGGGGGCGGTGCAACCCCTCAGCAGGGTGGCGGCTCAGGCGGGAGCGGCGGCCAGGTACTGGCCGGTCTGGATGATGCCCCGGCGCTCGAGGATCACCTTGAGATCATGGGGGTTGGTGGCGTTGTTCATTGCATCGCTGATCTCGATCACCCCGTCGGAAACCAGTCCGGCCAGCGACTGGTCGAAGGTGGTCATCCCGTAGTACTCGCCGTCGGCGATGATGGTGGCGATGTCGGTCCCATCGGTCGGATCGATGATCGCCTGTTGGACGCGGCCGTTGGAGACCAGCACCTCGATGGCAGGTACCCGACCCTTCCCGTCGGCCATCGGAACCAGCCGCTGGCAGACGATCCCCTTGAGGGACGCCGCCAGGCTCACCCGGGTCTGAGACTGCTGATAGGGAGGGAAGAAGTCCACGATGCGGTTGATGGTCTCGGTGGCATCGGTGGTGTGCAGAGTCGAGAGGACCAGATGGCCGGTCTCGGCGGCGGTGAGGGCTGCCGATACCGTCTCCAGGTCGCGCATCTCGCCGACCAGGATGACGTCGGGGTCTTGGCGGAGCACCACCCTCATGGCCGATGAGAAGCTGTCGGTGTCGAACCCGACTTCACGTTGGTCAATGGCGGCCAGGTCGTCGGCGTGCAGGAATTCGACCGGGTCTTCGATGGTGACCACATGACAGGACCGGGTGTGGTTGATGTGATCGACCATGGCGGCGAGCGTGGTGGTCTTGCCCGAACCGGTCGGCCCCGTGACCAGCACCAGGCCTCGCTGCTCTTCGGCCATGCGGGTGACCGTCTCGGGGAGGCCGAGATCGGCAACGGTGGCAGCATTGGTGCGCACCAGCCGCAAGGCCATGGCCACCGACGAGCGCTGATAGTAGGCGTTGACCCGGAACCTTCCCATCCCCGGAACGCTGTAGGCGAAGTCGGCTTCGCGGAACTTGCGGAAGTGCTCGAGGATGGCGGGCTGCATCATCGATTCGGCGATCTCCAACGTCTCTTCGGCGGTGAACCGCGGTGCGTCGAGCAGGGGTCGAAGCGCGCCGGCGACCCGTACCCGCGGCGCCGCACCGGCTTTGACGTGAAGGTCCGAACCGTCGAGCTCAGCCAACAGTCCCAACAGCCGATCGAGGTCGGTGGTGTCCATGTAGGAAATTCTCGGCGCAAAGCGGCAATCGCGTGAGTGAATTCTCGAAAGGCTTTGGTACCGACGAGATTCCAGGCCTCATCGGCCCGAAAGGCAGGTCCTTAGACGGGTGCCTTCGGGGTGCTGGCGGGGGTGGAGGCCTTGTCCGAGCCACCGGATTCCTTTTTGGCACCGTCGGTCCCAGGCGTCTTGGTGGCAGTGGCGGTCGAGCTCGAGTCTTTGGATTCCTTCGATGAGCCCCCGCTCTCGGTCGACGACTTGGAGGCTTCCTTCGGCCGACTGTCGTTCTTGTAGAAGCCGCTCCCCTTGAAGACCACCCCGACGTTTCCGTAGACCTTCCGAACCGGATTGCCGCAGGTGGGACAGGCGGTCAGGGCGTCGTCCTGGAAGGACTGGAAGACGTCGAAGGTCTGCTCGCAGTGTTCACAGTGATATTCGTAGGTGGGCACGCTTGCAGGTCCCTTCGCGGTCTCGGCCTCTTGGATTAGCAGTCTAATGCAGGGAGTGCCAAATACGATGCGGATTCAGGATGTCCTCTACACTGGCCTGCGTGATCGTTCGGACCCCTGTATGACCGACCGGAGTCTGAGCCATCTCGATCCCCTCGGCGGGGCCAGGATGGTGGATGTATCGCCCAAAGAGCCCACCCACCGGCGGGCCCTGGCCAAGTGCAGGGTGGCGATGAAGCCGGAGACGACCTCCAAGGTGGCCAACAACGCCATTACCAAGGGCGACGTGTTGGCGGCGGCCCGGGTGGCGGGCATCCAGGCGGCGAAAAGGACGGCTGACCTGGTCCCCATGTGCCACCCGCTGCTGGTGGGAGCCGTGCATGTCGACTTCACCATCGGTGACGACTATGTCGAGGTCGAGGCCAAGGTGGAGACGGTCGATCGGACCGGTGTCGAGATGGAGGCCATGACGGCCTGCGCCATCGCTGCCCTCACCGTCTACGACATGTGCAAGACCACCGACCGGACCATGAGCATCGGCCAATTGATGCTGTGGGAGAAGACCGGTGGCAGCTCAGGAATGTGGAAGCGGGAACCTTCCCTCTGAGGGTGGCCCGACCACGGCGTGATCGTCGTCCCGGCGGTCAGCGACGGAGCCTGAACCTCTTTTTGGGCTGAGCGGTAAAGAAGTCGGGAGTAATCGGGACCTCGGGTGCGCTCGGCTCATCGGCATCCTCCACGCCGTGATCCTCACCTTCGGGTTGAGCGGAATCCGGGGCGACGGCTTCGGGAGTCGCGGCCAGAATGTCGTTGACCATCGCCGCAGCGGAGGCGAAGGACTGCCCGCCGGATCGGAAGAAGTCCGGCTCGGGAGCTTCGACGGTCGCACTCTCGCTGGCCGCCGGGCCGTCCACGGAGCTGACGATGGGTGCCGAGGTCGGGCTTGGCGTCGGTGCCGGGCTCACCTGCCCGTTCTTGCCGGGCTCGTCGGCCCTCAGCTGCTCCAACGTGGTGTTGAAGGAGAAGGGGGCCGCCGGTTTCGTGGTCGTCTGGGTCGGTGACTTGGCCGAGGTCACTTCCCTGGCCGGCGCCTTCTCCGCGGTTGGACTCGCCGGTTCGGCTCCGCCCAACACCGTCGAGACCTTGAAGACGGGTTCCGGAGCCGGGGGTGCGATCGACTCCTGGGGAGCTGCGCCGCTCTCGGAGAATTTGGGTGAGATCGGCGGAGATGGTGGCTCGGAGGACGAGGGAGAGCGTGGCTTTCCGAAGTCCTCCCCGAGAAGTCGGTCGAGGGCGCTGAGCTTGGTGTCCGTGTCGGCCGGGCCTGGCGGACCCGCGATGGTTGGCGCCCCCCCGGCCTCAGGTTCGGTCGACGGTGGTGGAGGTGGTGGAGAGCGCTTGGCCCGGAACCCCTTGGGTGGTGGCGGGGGAGGTGGCGGCGAGGTCTCTTCGTCACGACTTGGAGGCGGCGGAGGAGCGGGAGCAGAAGCTCGTGACGGTTTTCCTCGCAGGTTGAAGCGGGGGGGCGGCGGGGGCTCAGCGACCGGCGCGGTGGGTTCGGGTGGGGCCTTCGGCTCGGGGGGTGGAGGCGGAGGGGTCGGCGGAGCGGGGGCAGCAGTCTTCAGAGAGTCGATCTGGTCAGCCAGCCGGTCGATGGTGCGGGTGAGATCGGCTTGGGCACTTTGCAGGTCCGCCAATTCCTCCGCGAGTGCATCGGGGGACAACATTTCGTCCGCCTTGGGCGAGCGGTCGTCTCCCGAAGGGCGTCCTCTGAATTTCATGAGCTCCTCCGCTGTGTTCCGTGCCGACTGCAGTGAACACCGCCGATGTGCGTCTAACGCACGACGTGCGCCGTCAGTGTATCGGACCGCTTAACGGGGCACTGCTCGGGCGATTTGCCCGCGGAGCTCGTTGATTGGGTGAGAAACGAGGTTCGAGGATCTAGCTGAGGGCGGCTGATCTCAGTTCGTCGAGAGTCAACTCAGTGGTGGCTTCGCCGCCGCACTGGGTGCAGTGCTCGACATGCCGCCAGCTCCTCAGGAGGCGAGTTCCCTCCGGGTTGAGCAGAACCACGAACGACTCTGACATCGGGTCAATCTCGAGCCCGAAGCACGGCCTCCAGGCGGTCGACGCCTGCCCGGCACTCGTGTCGAACCCCTTCAGGATGCGCCTGAACCTCGAGTTCTCGAGGTCGACGACCCACGTGCTGTGACACGACTCAATGACCATGGGTTCCATACCGCGATTCTGCCACCGAATTGCTTGATTCAAACTGCAGAATCATTGCGGTTGGGTGACAACTGCCTGTGGCTCATCGCGCAAACGACGAATCCCCTCGGCTCTGTCACTCGAGCCAGATCGGTGCCGTGACCAGGACGTTAGTCGCCGACGCCGGGACCGGTGGCGTATGAGAATTGAACTTTCAAACCTAAGTATTGCACGCCGATCGGCACAAAAACGATCATCGAGCCAAGGCAATGAGACCGGCGGCGGTTCCCAGAATCACCGCCACGATCATGGGCCGAACGAACGGAATTGGAAGTGCCTCCCGGGCCCGGGAGTGGCCGGCATCCGAGTTGGCCGGGCGCCTGGATTTCCCCGCCATCCGGCGGGCCAGAAGGCAGATGAGAAAGGCAGCAACGAAGACCCCCAGGCCGATCATGGCGGGGACGATCCCAAGGCCGCCGAGCCAACAGCCGGCCGGGATGAGGGCACTCCGGCCGATACCTTCGCTCCGGCGCGATTCGGGATCCAGTCGCCGGAGGGCGCTGAAGACCAAGATTCCGGCCAATGTCCCCGCCTGGGCACCGGTGAGCACGGTCCAATGGCTCCCGGTGGCGGCCACCACCGCCAAGGCGGCGTCGCTGATGGCCGTTCCCAACGCCGCCAACCACAGAGGTGATCGCAGGTCCCCGGTGTCAATGAGGAGAATCGAGATGAGGGTGGCCCCCAATAGGCAGTAGGGAACTGTCATCCAGGTTCCGCCCCGGGCCCAGGCGACCAAGACGAAGATGGCCGCCGTACCCGCTTCCACCAGGGGATATCGAATCGAAATTGGCTCGTGGCAGGTCCTACACCGACCTCGCAGGGCAACCCAGGAGACGATCGGCACGTTCTCCCACCCGGAGAGCTGGCGCTGGCAGGTCGGACAGAACGATCGGGGCTTGGAGACCGAGAGGCCCCTCGGAACCCGATAGACGACAACGTTGAGGAACGACCCCACCAAGAGCCCGACGACGGCTGCCACCCCGAAAACCGCCGGCAGCGGCACTCGGCCGGTGGAGGAGGCGAGCAATTGGACGGTCACGATCGGCATCCGATACCGGGATTGGACCCTGACCAGGAGTCGGACAGGCGACGAGGCGAGGGGCGGAAGGGAACCAAGGCCCGCGAACGGTAGCACCGGCAGTAATCCCCACGTCCTCCCTGAAGGTCGTTGATCGGCATCAGGGCCGTCGCCGAGGAGGTTGTTGCCGAACCTGGATGCAGGCTCAATGTTGGTTGCCAACCTGCCGATGAACAGGCATGAGCGAAGTCGATGCCACTCGTACCCTGGCCCGCGAACACGACCTCGAATTCGTCGAACTCGACGGCTACGCCGTCGACCCCGAAACCGCAAGCGTTGTTTCCGAACGGATAGCCCGTCGTCATCACGTGGTGGCCATCAATCGCAGGTTCGGGATTCCGGTCATTGCCGTGGCCAATCCCGATGACATCTTCGCGATGGATACCATCCGGGCGTCCATGGGTCGAGACTTCACCCTGGTGGTGGCGGCCCGAGACCAGGTCCTCAGGTACATCGACCGCCTGTATGGCGGACAGGTGGTTCCCGATCGAACGGTGTCAGTCAGCCCCGGGCCGTCCTCAACGCCGCTTCCTCCGCTCGTCATCTCCCGCCAAGAGGCGGCCGAGCCCGGTCGGGGCAACCCATCGGAACCCTCCTTGAACGGATCCGCGGTTGAACTCACCGGGGCCGGAACTGGTCACGATCGACCTCGAAACGGACATGCGGTCCATCTGGCGGCAAACGAGATCGACTCCGACCTCACCGCCGACCCGGATGCGCTCGCCGCCAGCGCCTCGGAGTTGGCCCGATTGGCCCGTTCGATGCAGCAGGCAAAGCCGGTCGAGAAGGTCGACTCGGCCGCCGAGACCGCCGATCTGGTTGATGAGGCGGTGGCAACCTTCGAAGGACTGCAAAGCGAAACGGAGCCCCTCCCGGGGACGACCTCGACGTTTCCTCCATTGGCCAAGGCACTGATCGAAGGGAATCGGGTGTCCTTGGCGGACATGGAAATGGTCCTGGAGGAGCACGATCGCAGCGGACGCAGCATTGCCCGCCTCCTCACCGCGAAGAAGTTGGTGACCGAAGCCGATCTCATGTGGGGAATGGCCCATGAGATGGGCCTCGAGTTCGTCGACCTCGACCTGGTGGGGGTCAATTACAACGAGACCGAAATGATCCCGGAGGCAACCGCCCGTCACCACAACGTGCTGCTCATCGCCAATGACCGTGGCGGGCCGGTGGTGGCGGTTTCCAATCCGACTGACGTGTTCGCCATGGACGACCTCCGCACCATCATGGGGCGCAACTTCACCATCGTGGTCGCCACCCGAAGTCAGATCAACGCCCAGATCGGGCGGGCGTATGGAAGCGGCAATGCCGCCGAAGTCGCAGAGACGGCATCCCTCGAGTTCGATCGGGATGAACCCGGTTCAGAGATGGAGGACATCCAGGCCGTCACCGAGGAAGCGCCAATCGTCCGGTATGTGAACCTTCTGATGGTCCAAGCCTTGAACGAACGGGCGTCCGACATCCATGTGGAGCCCACCGCCACCAATCTGCGGATCAGATTGCGCATCGATGGCGTGCTCCATGACGTGTCGACGGCGCCCCGGTCGATTGCCGCGGCGGTTACCACCCGGCTGAAGGTCATGGCCGACATGAACATCGCCGAGCACCGGGTTCCCCAAGACGGCCGAATCTCCGTGACCATCGGAAGGAAAGAGATCGACCTCCGCATGGCCACACTTCCCACCATTCACGGGGAGAAGATCGTGATGAGGGTGCTGGACAAGTCCAGCGTCGTCCTTGGATTCCCCGACCTCGGCTTTGACCGCGATCTTCTGTCCACCTACGAGGGGATCTACACCAAGCCGTACGGAACGATTCTGGTCACCGGCCCCACCGGCTCGGGCAAGTCCACCACCTTGTATGCAACGCTCATCGCGTTGAACTCGCCGGAGAAGAACATCATCACCGTCGAGGACCCGGTGGAGCTCCAGCTTTCCGGCGTCAACCAGGTACAACTCAATGTCAAGGCCGGACTCACCTTTGCTTCGGCCCTGAAATCGATTCTGCGGGCCGACCCCGACATCGTCCTGGTCGGGGAGATCCGCGACCGGGAGACGGCCGTCATCGCCGTCGAGGCCTCGCTCACCGGCCACCTGGTGCTCGCCACCCTGCACACCAATAGCGCGGCGGCGACGCCGATGCGCCTGGTGGAGATGGGCCTCCCACCGTTCATGGTCACGTCCTCGCTGACCGGAGTGCTGGCCCAACGTCTGACCCGGCGACTCTGCGACCACTGCAAGGAGGGCTACGACGTCTCGGAAGCCGAGATCCTGGCTGGAGGCTGGACGGTCGAGGAGCTGAAGGCGATCGAAGAGACAGAAGGAAAACCGCACTTCTTCCGGGCCAAAGGTTGCTCGGCCTGCTCCAACACTGGCTACCGGGGGCGTAAAGCTTTGGCCGAGTTGATGCCGATGACAGAAGAGATCGAGCGTTTGATCATTGAAGGAGGATCCGTGGACGATATCCATCGGACGGCCGTTGCGCAGGGGATGGTTACCCTGCGCCAGAGCGGCCTTCGCAAAGCGATCGAGGGCGAAACGACCCTTGAAGAAGTGCTCCGGGTGGTGGCATGACTTCGGTCACCGCAGATACCCGAGCCGAATGGTCGACCAGGTTGGCCCACGCTCTGGTGGAAGGTGGATACGCCACCGAATCCGACCTGGCGCCGCTGGTGGTCGAGTCGGAGGTCACCGGCCGACCCTTGGGCACCATCCTCCTCGAAAGGCAGGTGGCGACCCCGGGAGTGGTGGTCGGCGCCCTGGCCCAGTTGGCTGATGTCCCAGCCGTCGACCTGATGTCGGCCGCACCCGAGCAACACGTATTCGCCCTCATCCCCGAGGCGGTCGGCCAGGAGTACGACGCGGTAGCCCTCAAGGTCGAGGGCAGTCAGCTCATTGTCGCTTTCGCCGAGCCCCCGACGCCGGAAGTCGTGGACGCCCTCTCGAGCCTCACCGGGTACCAGGTGGTGCCGATGCTGGCTGATCCCATGGTGATCGCCCGGGTGCTGTCCTCCGGTCCGCTGCAAGTGGCGGCCGATAAGGCCAAAGTCGAAGAAGACGAGGACCGGGGTTACCGATCGATGCCGGCGATGGCGGTCAACACGGACATGCCGCTGCATATCGACGACCTGTTGCGATACGCAGTTTCGGTCGGAGCCTCAGACCTCCACCTGACCGCTGAGATGCCTGCCTGCATCCGGTTGAATGGAGCCATCCGGCCGATCGAGGGCTGCCCCAAGCTGGGGAACGAACTCATCCGCGAAATGGTCTTTGGGATCCTTCCGGCGTCTCAACGCGAGCTGTTCGAATCCGAGCTGGAGTTGGATACCTCGCATTCGATCGCCGGTGTGGGACGTTTCCGGGCGAACATCTCGATGCAGCGCGGGACGGTGGCGGTGGCGATGCGACCAATTCCTCACGAGATTCCGACGTTCGATTCGCTCGGGATTCCCGAAACCATCCGGGCCTTCACCGAACTTCGCCGAGGGCTGGTGTTGGTCACCGGCCCGACCGGTTCAGGGAAGTCCACCACCTTGGCCGCGATGATCGACATCATCAACCGCAGCAAGCCCCTGCACATCGTCACCATCGAGGACCCGATCGAATTCCTCCATACCCACGAACGGTCGATCGTCGACCAGCGGGAGATCGGGGAGGATACCTACTCGTTCGCCGAAGCGCTCCGTCGGGTGCTCCGCCAAGACCCCGACGTCATTCTGGTCGGGGAGTTGCGTGACCTCGAGACCATCCAGACGGCGCTGACGGCGGCAGAAACCGGTCATCTGGTATTCGCCACCCTGCACACCCAGGATGCCGCTCAGACCGTCGACCGGATCATCGACGTGTTCCCGACCTCTCAACAGGAACAGATTCGGGTGATGTTGGCGGCGACCCTCGAAGGGGTTGTGACCCAACAGCTCATCGTCAACAAGGAGGGGTCGGGTCGGACCCCCTG
>DASXFR010000052.1:0-26744 GCA_036489495.1 Acidimicrobiales bacterium
TCGACTTCGCCAGCGTCGGTCGCAAGAAGCTCCTCCTCCGCATGGCGCCCCTCAAGCGGGCGTAACCAGCCGCAGATGAGCGAGGCGACGGCGGGCCAACCACGACGTACCTGGTCGTCCCCTTCCTTCTGGCCGGTCAGCGCGGTGGTCACTTCGCTGGCGGTGGTGGTGGGCCTGGTCAAGCTGGTGACCACCTTCGGGCAGCCGTACTACCACTACGGCGACCAGGCCGTCCTGGCGTCGCGGGTCGGCGACGCCATGCGGTTTCACATCGAGCTCGGTCCTTACTCCCGCTTCGGCTGGAGCCATCCCGGGCCGGCCCTCTTCTATCTGCAGGCCCCCGTCTACAGCCTTTCGAATACCAACCCCCGGTCACTGTTCCTCGGCTCGTTGCTGATCAACGGGCTCTGCCTGGTCGCCGCGGTGTTGGTCGTCCGCCGGTTCGCGGGTGAATGGTCGGCGCGCTGGACGGTCGGGGTGCTGGGGGTGGTGCTCCTCGCCCTCGGGGCCAACGCCATCGAGACCTTCTGGAATCCCTACCTCGAGGCATCCGCGGTGCTGTTGGTGATGGTGCTGACGGCGGCGGCCGTCTCCGGATCCGGACTCTCGGTGATCGGGGTGGCGGCGGTCGGCTCCTACGTGGTCCAGACCGACGTCGGCACCATCCCGATCGTCGGGGCGATGGCCGTCTGTGCGGTGATCGGTTATCTGGTCCGGTTGGTGATGCGACCCCGCGGGCGCCACGGGCGGTCGGGAGGCCCGGCCCGCCGGTGGGCCCCGTGGCTGGTCTCCGCCCTCGGGGTGGCGGTGGTGGGCGTCGCCTGGCTCCCCCCGCTGGTCCAGCAATCCCGCGGCCGCTCCGGCAACTTGTCGGCCCTCTACGACTTCTTCACCAACCCGACCACCGCGGCAAAATACGGACCCACCCACACCTTGAAGGCGGCGTGGGCGGTGGTGGCCAACGCCACCACCGCGGTCCCCTGGGGCAACGTCTCGGCGACCGCCTCGATGACCACCGCGGCGGCCGGGAGGCAACAGATGCTGGTGGTGTGGGCGGGTCTGGCCGTGGTCGGCATGGTCTGGGCCGGATGGCGGCGTCATCGGTTCGCCTTCGGACTCAGCCTCACCACGCTGGTGGGACTGGCGGTGTCGATCATCGCGGTCGAACGCATCGTGGGATCCATCGGCGACTACCTGGCGTTCTGGATGGAACTGCTGCCGGTCCCGGCGGTGGCGGCACTCGGGGTGTTGGCCATCGACGGTCTCCAGCACCGGGCCTCGGCGACCTCGACCCCGACGGCCGCGAGCCCTCCGACGTCGACGCGATGGTGGCGACCGGTGGCGGGGTGGACGATGGCTGCCGTCCTGGTGCTTCCCATCGGGCTGGTCGGCTGGCAGCTGGAGCGGGGGTCGGCGCTGGTCGATTCGAACGGGAACCTGGAGATCGGCCAGCTCACCGGCTTCGCCGTTGCTCACTTGCGGCAGGCGTCGCAGACCAATGTCCTGATCGTCATGGGCAACGCCGACCGGTGGCCGGAGGCCAGCGGCTTGGTGCTGCAGCTCTCGCAGGACGGCTACCATCCGACCGTGCAACCCACCTGGGGGTTCATGTTCACCCCGCGTTACGTGGCCCGGTCCGCCGATCAAGCCCAAGTCGTCCTTACCGACGGGGTTGCCGGCACCCCGCCCGGCGGAGCCGGGTTGTCGCAGACCTTCTCGCTCGGCGACGTCCCCACCACCGCCACCTTCGTGCCCGCCCCCGCCCCCCCGGTGGGGTGAAATCGGGGGTGAAACAGGGAAGTACGTGAAAGGCGATCACACAAGGTCAAGGTGATCAGCAGGTATCGGGGCGCGGGATGGACCGGATGGGCACGCTCCGGCCCCGACTCGGCGATCAGATGGGCAGCGATCCTTCCCTCTGGGAAATTCCGAAAGATTGCAGGGGTTTCGTCGTTACCAATGAGTACACTTGGCCGCGTTCGGGCACTGTTCGACAGTTAGCACGGCTCGACGGAAGAACGAGAACAGGGAGTCCGAAAGTCATGCCATTCCAGAGCGAGGGACGGACGCGAACGCGAGCACGGCGAGGGGCCCTGTTGATCATGGTGGTGGCCGTGATCAGCGCGCTGACGGTGGGTGGGTTCACCACCCCTGCATCGGCAGTGACACCGGACACCGGGGCGGGGAGCGCGTTCGGCATCAATGTGCAGTTGGGCGGGGGGAACCTGATCGCTCCGCTCCCGGTCGCCACCCTCGGCCCGGCAGGCCAGCCCGACACCCAGACCGCACTCCCGGTCAGTCTTCCCGGTGTCCTCACGGTTCTCGCCCTCAACGCCGCGACCTCCTCGGCCAATTTCGGGACGGCGGCGGAGCAGATCACCAGTGCGGGTGGGGCGGCCGGCATCAACATCTTAGGTGCCCTCGGCCTCGACGTCGGCGCCCTCAATTCGACTTGCATCTCCAACGCCAGTGGCTCAGCCGGCGCTTCGACGATCGCCAGTATCACCGCGGCGGGGACTCCGATCCCGGTCCCGACCGGGATCGGCCAGACGCTGAGCCTGCCGGCGCCGCTCAACTCGCTGTTGAACGTGGTGGTCAACGCCCAATCGGTCACCAACGCGGTCGGATCGACCAGCATCTCGGTTGACGCCCTGGAGGTTCATATCCTCGTCACCGGCGTGGTGGTCATCGTCGGCCGCTCCCAGTGCGCGGCCAGCGGGCCGGACATCAACCCCGGCGTCACCGTCACCGGTATCAATCCGACCTCGGGCCCGATCGCCGGGGGCACCTCGGTGACCATCACCGGCACCGGGTTCACCAATGCCTCCACGGTCAGCTTCGGGGGCACCCCCGCCACCAGTGTCACCTTCAACAGCGCCACCAGCCTGACGGCGGTGTCGCCGGCCCACGCGGTGGGACCGGTCGACGTGACGGTCACCACCGCCGGCCAGACCAGCGCCACCAATCCGGCGGACGTCTTCACCTTCACCACCGCCAGCACCCCGACGGTCACCGGACTGACCCCGACCTCAGGTCCGACCACCGGCGGCACCTCGGTGACCATCACCGGGACCAACTTCACCAATACCTCCACCGTCAGCTTCGGCAGCGTGGCCGCCACCAGCGTCACCTTCAACAGCGCCACCAGCCTGACGGCGGTGTCGCCGGCCCAGCCGGCCGGACCGGTGTTCGTCACCGTCACCAACACCGGCGGGACCAGCCCGACCTCCCCGGCCGGAACCTTCACCTATGTGGCGGCGACGGTCCCGACGGTCACCGGACTGACCCCGACCTCGGGTCCGACGGCGGGTGGCACCTCGGTGACCATCACCGGGACCAACTACACGATTGGCTCCACGGTGAGCTTCGGCAGCACCGGCGCCACCAGTGTCACCTTCAACAGCGCCACCAGCCTGACCGCGGTGTCGCCGGCCCACGCCGCCGGGGCGGTATTCGTCACGGTGACCAACACCGGGGGAACCAGCCCGACATCGCCGGCCGGCTCCTTCACCTTCGTGCCGCCCTCCGGCCCGCCGCCCACCATCACCGACATCACCCCGACCAGCGGGGCGCCGGGTGGGGGTAACACCGTCGAGGTGGTGGGCACCAACCTGTGTGGCGCCACCGCGGTGCTGTTCGGCGCGGCCGCCAGCCCCGCCTTCACCGTCAATGCCACCTGCACGATCCTGACGGTGACCGCCCCGCCGGGCCATGGCACCGTGCCGGTCACCGTGTTCACCCCCAACGGGGTGGGCACCAGTCCGGTCGGCTACACCTACATCCAGCCCGGCTACTGGATGTCGGCCAGTGACGGCGGGGTGTTCGCCTTCGGCGGGGCCCAGTTCTTCGGGTCGATGGGTGGTCGTCCGCTCAACCAGCCGATCGTGTCGATGACCGATACCCCCGATCACCAGGGCTACTGGCTGTTCGCCGCCGACGGCGGGGTGTTCGCCTTCGGCGACGCCCAGTTCTACGGATCGGTTCCCGGCGTGCTCGGCCCGTTCGGGAAGACCCTGAACGCGCCCATCGTGGCGGCGGAGTCGTCGCCGGATGGACACGGCTACCGGATGTTCGCGGCCGACGGCGGAGTCTTCGACTTCGGCGACGCCACCTTCGTGGGATCGCTGCCGGGTCTCAACATCGTCCCGAACACCCCGATCGTGGCCGCCACCTCGGCACCGATCGGACAGGGGTACTGGCTGGTCGCCGGGGACGGCGGGGTCTTCAACTTCGGCTCGGCCAGCTTCTTCGGCTCCGAGGGTGGGCAGCCACTGAACGCCCGCATCGTGTCGATGTCGGCCACCCCGACCTCGGCCGGCTACTGGATCTTCGCCGCCGACGGCGGAGTCTTCAACTTCGGTGACGCCGGGCTGTTCGGGTCGATGGGCGGTGCCCACCTGAACCGACCGATCACCTTCGGGGTGTCGACCACCACCGGCCAGGGCTACTGGTTGTTCGGGTCCGACGGCGGGGTGTTCAACTTCGGTGACGCACCCTTCCTCGGTTCGCTGGGGAACCTCACGCTCAACCAGCCCATCGACAGCGGCGTCGGCTTCTAGCCGGACGGCTCTGGCGTCCGCTTCCGCTCAACCCGGGAGGCGGCGCCAGAGCCAGCTCGGCAGGGTGCGCATGGCGGCGAACACCCACCGGAGCAGCGGAGGCTCGTAGACCACCGACGTCCCCGACTCGATCCCCCGCACCACCGCGTCGGCGACCGCCTCCGGGGTGGTCGAGAACGGCGCCGGGGCCATGCCGTGGGTCATCCGCCCGACCACGAACCCCGGGCGCACGATGGTCACCTGGACCCCGGTCCCGTACAGGGAGTCGCGGAGCCCCTGGGAGAAGGCGTCGAGGCCGGCCTTGGAGGCGCCGTAGATGAAGTTGGCCTTCCGGGCCCGCAGCCCGGCCACCGACGACAACACCACCAGGCGGCCGTATCCCTGGTGCCGCAACCGGTCAGCCACCGCCAGCATGGCCGAGGCCAGCCCGGTGAAGTTGGTGGTGATCACCCCGGCGGCGGCCACCGGGTCGCGTTCGTCCTCCGCCTGGTTGCCGAGCACGCCGGCGGCCACCACCACCAGGTCGATGTCGCCGAACTGCTTGAAGATCCCGTCGATCACCTTGGCGTGGCGTTCGATGTCGGTGGCGTCGAAGTCGACGATCTCGATGGTGTCGGCTCCAACCACCGCGGCGTGCTCGGCGGCGGCCTGCAGCTTGGGTCCGTCCCGGCCGGCCAGGATCACCGTGCGGCACCGGCCGGGACACAGCTGGGCCAGGATGGACTGGGCGATCTCGGACGACCCCCCGAGGACCAGGACTGATTGCGGTCGGCCGGTGGCGTCGATCATCGGGAGCTCCGTTCTTTCGTCGGTCTGGTTGCGGTCGGGGCCGCCTTCTTGGCCTGGCTCCGGGCTGGTTTTCTGGCCGGCGCCCGTTTTTTCCTGGGCGCCGGGGCCGTGTGGGCATCGTCGCAGAGGCCGAGCCGGCGGCCCAGATCCGATCGGAGGAGCCCGTCGGGGTCGACCCGTTGACGGACCGCTCGCCACTCGTCGAGCCGGGGGTACATGGCGGCGAAGGCCTCCGGCGACACCCGTGAGTCTTTGGCCAGGTATACCCGTCCACCCGCCGCCAGAACCAATTGGTCGAGTTCGTCGAGGAGCGAGTCGAGCCGGTGGAAGCCGACCGGCAGATCGAGGGCCAAAGTCCACCCCGCCATCGGGAACGACAGCGGTCCCGGATCCCCGGGGCCGAAGCGCTTGAGGACGGCCAGGAACGAGGCCAGCTTCAACGAGCTGAGCCGCTCGATGACCTGCCGGACGGTTTCCCCCTGCTGGTCGGCCACCACGAACTGGTACTGGAGGAACCCGGTGGGGCCGTAGAGGCGGTTCCAGGAGCCGACGCCGTCGAGGGGGTGGAAGAACCCGGTGAGATGGTGGGCCTTGCCCACCTGGTGCCGGGGGGCCTTGCGGAACCAGAACTCATTGAAGGCCCCGACGGTCAACGGGTTGAGCAGGCCGTTCGGGGGAGTGATCGGCACCGTCAGCAGGGTCCGGGGACGGAAGGCCCGGGCCCGGTCGGGGTCCAGCCGGAGTCGGGCCGGCAGGTCGTCGAGGCGGGCGTGGTCACCGCGGGTGAGCACCGACCGTCCGAGCCGGCTGCCGGTCGCCTGGCAGTCGATCCACGCCACCGAGTACCGGTAGCCGGCGTCGCCGGTGACCATCTTGTCCATCACGTCGTCGAGGTCGGTGGCCCGCTCGGTGTCCACCCGCATGTAGCTGGTCTCGACGGCGATCATCTGCAGGGTGGCGTCGGTGATCACCCCGGTGAGCCCCATGCCGCCGGCCGTCGCCCAGAACAGGCCAGGGTCGGATCGAGGTGACAGCTCGACCGTCCCGGTGGGCGTCACCAGGGTCATCCGGGTGACATGGGAGCAGAAACTCCCGTCGAGGTGATGGTTCTTCCCGTGGATGTCGGCGGCGATGGCCCCGCCGACCGTCACCATCCGGGTGCCCGGGGTCACCGGCACGAACCAGCCCATGGGCACGAACCGTTCCATCAGGGTCTCGAGGCTCACCCCGGCCCCCACCGTGATCAGACCCCGGGTGAGGTCGACCTGGTGGATGCCGTCGAGCCAGGTGGTGTCCACCACGGTGCCGCCGGCGTTCTGGGCGGCGTCACCGTAGCTGCGACCGAGTCCGCGGGCGATCATCCCCCGATCCGACCCCGGGTCGGCGGCGGCCTCGATGGCCTGATCGACGATGTCGGGGTGGACGGCCTGGACCAGCCGGGCGGACGACGGGGCGGTCCGGCCCCAGCCGGTGAGCAGGGCCCGACGACCGAGCGGGACGCCGGTCAAGCGTAGATCCCGATGGCGAACAGGCCGATCCACACCAGGCCGTAGATCTGGAGGCGGTGGTCGCGGATGGCGAGTTCCTCGGGGGCGGCCCCCTCCCCGGAATCGAGCAGCCGCACCACATGGAGCAGGGCGATCACGAACGGCACGATGGTCAACTGAAACCACACCGGGTCGTGACCGGGATGGACCTGGGACGCCCGCTCGAAGGCCCACAGGCAGTAGGCGGTCACCGATACCGCGGCGGCCAGGGTTCGAATCGTCAGCAAGAAGGAGACGCTGTAGAGCCCGAGGGTTTGGCGGACGTCGTCGTGATTGGTGCGGTGATCGTCGAGCAGTCGCTTCTCGCCGGACCGCTTGCCGGTGACGACCAGCAGCGAGCCGAACGAGGCGACGATGAGGAACCAGTTGGACAACGGCACCCCGACGGCCACTCCGCCGGCCACCGCCCGGAGGACGAACCCCGAGCTCACCGCGGCGAGGTCGAGGATCGGCTCGTCCTTCAGGGCCAGCGAGTACAGCGCGTTGATGGCGCCGTAAGCGCCCATGACCACCGCCAGGTGCCAGCCGGCCAGGATCCAGCCGAGGCCGATCGAGATGGCCAGGAGCCCGGTGCCGATCCCGAGCCCCATCCCCACCGGCACCAGGCCGGCGGCGATCGGCCGGTTGCGCTTGACCGGGTGGGCCCGATCCGCCTCGGCATCCAGGGAGTCGTTGAGGAAATAGGCACCGCTGGCGGCCAGGCAGAAGATCCCGAAGGCGGCCAGGCTCTGCAGCAGGGCATGCCGGTGGAAGAGGACCCCGGCCACCCCCGGGGCCACGAAGACCAGCAGGTTCTTCAGCCACTGGCGGGGGCGGGCGATCCGGACCAGGCCCCGGAGCCGCGACGAAGACACCGGTGAGCGGGAGGAGTGTGGGTCGGATGGATCCACGGCTTCGGCCGGCGTGGGCACGGCGTCCTCCGAATCGGGGGGTGTGGTATCGAGTGCGACGGATCGAACGTACCACGACGATTTCGGCCCTAGCCGCCAATTCCGGCTGGTGGCGCCGGGGGTCGGCGGCCGGTCGACGCCCGGGGTCGACCCGCCGTTTGGCGCCCTATGGGGGCAGGTCGTTTAGGATCGGCCCCCGTGAAACGACCCTATCGAGTGGTCGTGGCCAAACCCGGGCTGGACGGGCACGACCGCGGCGCCAAGGTGATCGCCCGGGCCCTGCGAGACGCCGGGTTCGAGGTCATCTACACCGGCCTCCACCAGACGCCCGAGCAGGTGGTGCAAGCGGTCATCCAGGAGGACGCCGACGCGGTGGGGCTGTCGCTCCTCTCCGGGGCCCACCTCACCCTCATTCCCCGGGTGATGGAGAGCCTGAAGGAACACGGCCGCGACGATGTCCTGGTCCTGGTGGGTGGCATCATTCCCGAGGCCGACATCCCGGTGCTGAAAGCCCAGGGGGTGGCCGAGGTCTTCACCCCGGGAGCACCGTTGCCGGCCATCGGGGCCTGGCTGGCCGATGCCCTCGACACCCGGGAAGGTGGTTGACTCAACCACCGTCGATCCGCGTCGAGGCTGAGTGTCCCCGGTCTTCGTGTCGTCCCAGATTGTCTTGTTCAGAACCGTCAACACCAACAGAGAGGAACGGATCCGGTGGATCTCTTCGAATACCAGGGCAAGCAGTACTTCGCCCGGTTCGGCATCCCGATTTCCAAAGGCGGCGTCGCCGACACCGTCGAGGAAGCCGTGGCCCAGGCCGACCAGGCCGGCTACCCGGTGGTGGTCAAGGCCCAGGTGAAAGTCGGCGGCCGGGGCAAGGCCGGTGGGGTGAAGCTGGCCAACGACGCCGGTGAGGTGCGGACCCACGCCGGGAACATCCTGGGACTGGACATCAAGGGTCATGTGGTGAAGCGGCTCTGGATCGAGCACGCCTCGGACATCGAGCGCGAGTACTACGCCAGCTTCACCCTCGACCGGGCGGCCAAGAAGCACCTGGGCATGTTGTCGGCCGAGGGCGGGGTGGAGATCGAAGAGGTGGCGGTGACCAATCCCGATGCCATCGCCCTGCTGCATGTCGACCCGGTCGACGGTCTCAGCCTCGAAGCCGCCCGGTCATGGGTGGACCGGGCCAACCTCGACCCGGAGGCCCGGGGCCAGGCCGCCGACCTGCTGGTGAAGCTGTACACCTGCTACACCGAAGGCGACTGCGATCTGGCCGAGATCAATCCGCTGATCCTGACCCCCGAGGGCAAGGTCCATGCCCTCGACGCCAAGGTCACCCTCGACGACAACGCCGCCTTCCGGCATCCGGAGTGGGAGGAGTTCGCCGGCAGCGAGGTGGAGGACGAGCGCGAGGCCCGGGCCAAGGCCCGGGGCCTCAACTACATCGGGCTCGACGGTTCGGTGGGGATCATCGCCAACGGCGCCGGTCTGGCCATGAGCACCCTCGACGTGGTCAACCAGTGCGGGGGCTCGGCGGCCAATTTCTTGGACATCGGGGGCGGGGCCAACGCCGACGTGATGGCCGCGGCGTTGGAGGTCATCAACTCCGACCCGGCGGTGCGTTCCATCTTCGTCAACATCTTCGGGGGCATCACCCGGGTGGACGAGGTGGCCAACGGGGTGCTCGAAGCCCTGGACCGGGTGGAGATCAGCTCGCCCATCGTGTTGCGGTTGGACGGCACCAACGCCGTCGCCGGCCGGGAGATCCTGGCCGACCATCTGTCGGACCGCCTGGTGGCGGAGCCGACCATGATCGAGGCCGCACGCCGTGCGGTCGCATTGGCTGGAGGCCCGTCGTGAGCATCTTCGTTGACGAGAACACCAAGGTCGTGGTCCAGGGCATCAGCCCGACCAGCCAGGGCCTCTACCACGGGCTCCGCAACCGGGCCTACGGCACCCAGGTGGTGGCCGGCACCAATCCCAAGCGGGGCGGCGAGGAGATCGAGGGCATCCCGGTCTTCGCCACCGTGGCCGAGGCGGTGAAGGCCACCGGGGCCAACGCCTCCTTCATCTCCGTCCCCCCCAAGTTCGCCGCCGATGCCATCATCGAGGCGGCGGGAGCCGGGGTTCCCTTCGTGGTCTGCATCACCGAGGGCATCCCGGCCCAGGACGAGGCCCTGGCCTACAACCGGCTGGTCCGGGAGTTCCCCGCCACCCGGCTGCTGGGTCCCAACTGTCCGGGAATCATCTCCCCGGGGAAGTGCAACATCGGCATCACCTCGGGGGACATCGCCATGGCCGGCGGCCCGGTGGGGATCGTCTCGCGCTCCGGCACCCTCACCTACCAGGCGCTCCATGAGCTCTCCCAACAGGGCGTCGGGCAGACCACCTGCGTGGGCATCGGGGGCGACCCGGTCCCCGGCACCAGCTTCATCGACTGCCTGCTCGCTTTCGAGGCCGACCCCGACACCCGGGCCATCATGATGATCGGGGAGATCGGCGGCTCGGCGGAGGAGGAGGCGGCGGAGTTCATCAGCACCTCGGTGACCAAGCCGGTCGTTTCCTACGTAGCCGGGGTGACGGCCCCGCCGGGTCGGAAGATGGGCCACGCCGGGGCCATCATCTCCGGTTCCAAGGGCACCGCCCAGGCCAAGATGGACGCCCTGTCGGCCGCCGGGGTCACCGTGGCCCTCAACCCGACCGAAGCCGGTGAGGCGATGGTCGACGTCGTGAAGAAGCTCGACTGAGCTCCGAGGTACCGTCCGCCGAGGCCCACGCCGGGCTGCCCATCGCCGCGGTGATCTTCGACCTCGACGGGCTGCTCATCGACTCCGAGCCGTTCTGGCGCCAGGCGGAGATGGAGGTGTTCGCCACCGTCGGGCTCCAGCTGTCGGAGACGGAGACCCGCCAGACCATGGGCCTGCGGATCGATGACGCCGTCCGCCACTGGTGGGAGCGCCGCCCCTGGAAGGAGATGACCCCGGTGGAGGTCGAACGGGCCGTCACCCAACGGGTGGCCGAGCTGATCGCCTCCCAAGGCGAACCGATGCCCGGGGCACTCGAGGCCATCCACCTCTGTCGGCGCCAGTCGCTCCCGATGGCGGTGTGCTCGGGATCGTACGCGGTGGTCATCGAGGCCGCCCTCCGTCGCCTGGACATCGAGTCGGAGGTCGCCGTCTGGCATTCGGCGGAATGGGAGCCGCTGGGCAAGCCCCACCCCGGCGCCTTCCTCTCCACCGCAGCCAAACTCGGCGTCGATCCCTCCAGCTGCCTGGCGGTCGAGGACTCGTTCAACGGGGCCATCTCGGCCAAGGCGGCCCGGATGCGGGTGGTGGTGGTCCCCGAACCGTCGGCGGCCGGGTCGGCCCGCTGGGGGTTCTGCGAGGCCGAGCTCGACTCGCTGTTCGGCTTTGACGAAGGGTTGCTGGGCCGGTTGCAGGAGTGACCGCCACGGAAGGCGCGAACTCTCGGCCGCCTACCCGCCACCCAGGGTGGCGGTGGACCGGAACTTTCCCGGCGATCCTCATGAGTCGGGCCCAAGCTGCCGATGAACTGTAGCGACACGGGGAACCCGGATGGCGGAAACGGGGTCGAGGGGGACGAGGCGTCTCCCGCCCGGGCATGGAGCAGTCGGCCAACGACGTCCGACCAGGTCCACGTCGGGCGGGAGGCGTCTCCCTTCGCCTCGTTCCCCCGGCACCCGAGATGGTCTTATGACCTTGCCTCGGGCGCCGGACCGAACCGGCGGTTCCCTACGGCGCCGCGGTGGTCGGCGTGGTGGTGGCCGGCGGCGCGGTGGTGGTGGTGCTCGAGGATGACGTCGACCCGTTCCCGGCGGCCCCACTGTTGTTGAGCACGGTCACATTGGACACCTTCCAACCCGATCCGGTCAGAGTGAGGTCGGTTTGGATCTGGAGCTCGTCGGCCGACGGTGACGTCATCTTGTTGTTGACGTAGGTCTGGTCGACCACCGAGTAGACACTGGCTTTGTTCCCGTTGATGGACTGGACGAACTGGCTGCGGATCTGGCCGCGGGACGACGCCAGGGCGGCCTCCAGCTGGCTGCGAATGGTGGAGCCGAAGAACTGATTCGACTGGGTGGCGAAGGAACCGGTGGCGTATTGCTGGATCTTGTTGAAGTCGGCGTCGACGCTCTTGGAGTCAAAATTGGTCAGGGCCAGCAGGAAGCTGTTGGTGACGCTCCGGACCTGGGTCTGCTGATTCTGCTGGTCGTTGAGCGACGCCCAGGCATGGCCGAACACCGCGGTCCCGACCACCCCGAGGACGGCGATCACCACCACCACGATCTGGGTCTTGCGCCCCAGAGCCCGGGCGTACCACCGGCTCTTGGCCGCCGGCGCCTTGGCCTTGCCCGGGCCCAGTGCCGGTGGCTTCGCGGTTGCCGCCGTCGGGTCGGGGCTCTCGGCGTCCGACCCGTCATCGGTCGGTTCGAGCTCGGGCGAGGACTCAGCGTCAGCGTCGGAATCGGTGGGGCGGGGCCGGGCCCCGCCGGTTTCGCGGTCGACCACCGACACCTTGTAGGGCTTGGGGGTTGGCTCTTCAGTCATGCCTCAGTCTCCCGTCGATGGCGTCGATTCCGCAGTCGCCGCCGGACCGGGGTCCGTAACAGGACTGCCGCCCCCATCAACGGCAGCACGGTGAAGGGGGTCGAGGGGGAGGCCGAGGGCCGCTGAATCGAGGCGGTGGGAGCGGAGGTCAACGGGGCATTCGAGATCGGTGTCCCCCCGCCGCGCACCTGGGAATCCGCCGCCGACGGGGTGTTGATGGCCACCGGCGCCGCCGGGGTGAAACCTGGCTGGGACGCCGCCCCCACCCCGTTGCCGAACTCGGTCGAACATCCGGCCGCCGGGCTGATGGGCGGAACCGTCTTCGGGGTCGAATAGGACGTCGCCGACGGGGAGAGCACCGGGGGGAGGATGAGCCGGGTGCGCAGGTACTCCTGGTTGTCGCGGGCCGGCTCGCTGGCCGTCAACCCCCGGGCCGGTCCCTCCACCGACAGCCCCTCGACGGCCCCGAAGAACTCCTGGTTGTTGGCCAGGTCGCTGCTCAGGTTGTTGAGGTTGGCGGGTTCCGACAGGTTGGTGGTGAGGCCGCCGAGGTCATGGACCACACAGGCCAGGTTCGGGCGCTCGGCCACGATCAGCTGGTTGAGGAGTTGGGTCGACCCCGCCCCGGTGTCGAGCAGGCTGAGGAAGTTCGACTGCTGGACGGTCAGCACGTTCAACAGGGCGGCGGTGTTGGCCAGCGCGGAGGTCAGCTGGGGTGACGACGCGGTGACGGTGTCGAGCACCGGCGGGGCACTGGCCAGGAGGGATTTGAACGCCTGCTGAAAGGCCAGGAATTCCTGGGCGAACTGGGTCCCCGACGTGATGATGGTGTGGACGTTGGCGGCGTTCCCGTTGAGGGCGGTGGCCGTCTCGTGGAGCAGGGTGTTGAGATTGTCGACCGGGATGGCCGCCAGGAACTGCGTGGCGGTGGCGATGACCTGCCCGATCTCCGCCGGTGCCCCCCCGGGGGCGACGGGGATCTGCGCCCCGGCTTTCAGCGGCGGGCCGGTGCCGCCGTGCTGTGGCACCAGGTCGATCTGCTGCTCGCCGAGGGTGTTGGCGATCTCGATCTCGGCGGCGACGTCACCGGGGACTTTGATCCCGGGGTTGATGGCCATGTTCACCTTGGCTCCCGAGGGCGTCAGGGCCACCGACCGCACCGTTCCGACCTGGACCCCGTTGAGGGTCACCGAGAAGTTCGAGTAGATCCCGTAGGCGTTGGGGAGGAGGGCGGAGACCGGCGTCGTCGCCTGGAACGGGTTGCCGAGGAGATTGATCAGACCGAACACGATCAACACGCCGGCGATGACGAAGAAGGTGATGAGGTTGGTAATGATCCGGCGGGTGATCACTTGGAGGCCCCGCAGGTGAAGGCCGGATTCGACGACGACCCTCCGTCGGGCAGGCCACAGATGATCAGGTCGGTGAGGATCTGCACCTGGTTGTCCCGGGTGACCTCTTGGAGGGCGGTGTTGTGGCCGGGCAGGAACTGCAGGAAGCTCCCGAGATCGTTCTCGGTCGCCTGCAACGAACTGACGGTGGCGGCCAGTCCGGTCAACTGATCGTTGATCTCCGGCGTGTAGGAAGACAGGATGCTGCTGCTCTGGGTGGACAGGTCGTTGAGGGACTGGAGCAGGTTCACCAAGCGGTCGGACTGGTTGGCCAACACCCCGGTGGTCTGGGAAAGGGTGGAGATCGCCTGGGCATTCTGGACGGCTTCGGGGGCGAGGGTCGCCGACAGCTGGTCGGCATTGGTGATCAGGGATTGGATGGTGGAGGTGCGCCCGGCGTAGCCGTGGATGACCGTGCTCAAGCTGTCGAGCAGACTGCGCAGGTTGTTGCCTTGGCCGCCGAACCCTTGGGCGGAGTTGGCCACCAGGTCGGCCAGCTGGGTGCTGTTGATGCCACCGATGACGGTGGCTCCCGCCGACAGGAGTTGGGCGATGCCGGGTTGCACCGAGGTGTCGCCGATGACTTCACCGGTCCGCATCGGACCCCCGGGATTGGAGGGGTTCGGGATCAGATCGACGTACTGCTCGCCGAGCAGCGAGGTCCGCCGTAGTTGGGCCGACAGGTTCTGGGGAACGTCGGCCGACTGGTTCAGCACCATGCCCACCTTGGCCTGGTCACCGACCAGGGAGATGGAAATGACATGACCCACCGGGATCGACGCCATCTGCACCGACGCCCCGTTGGACAGGTCGCCGACATCGGCGAACGTCGCCGAGGTGGTGAGGGTGGCCGGGGACTGGAAGGGGAGGTTGCAGCCGGTGACGGCCAGGCCTCCGGCGACCAGGAGGAGCAGAGCCAGGCGGAGGCGCGCCGAGAGGGTCATCTCAGAGATCCCCCAGGAGGCTCTTGAGCAAGCCGCCCAGCCCACCGCCGGACGACGGGGTGGCGGTGGGGGTGGTGGGCAGGGGCGGGAGCTCGGAGGTGGCCGGACTCGACAGTGACGGCGCCGGGGGCGCGGCCGGAGCCGCGGTGGCGGCGGGGGCGGCCGCCGGGGGCTGGATGTCGGAGGCGCCCGGAATCATCGTCATCCCCTTGGCGATCAGCGCCGCCAGGGCGGTGGCCGACGGGCCCCCGCCCGGACCACTGGTCAGCTCGTTGAGGATCGACGGGATGACCCCCAATAGCGAATTGAAGAAGCCGGAGTTGGGGTCACCGCAGACCCCCAGGGTCTGGAGGGTGGCGGCGGGCAGCCCGGAGGCATGGTTGGCCAGCAACCGGCGGCAGATGCCGGCCAGCCGGTCGCGGATGTAGCCGGACACCACCGAGGCGGAGGTGCCGGCCGGCAACGCCAGGTTCAGGTCGAGCCAGTTCTGGGTGGGGTCGTAGGCCCGTCCGGCCGCGGAGAACAGCAGGTTGGTGGAGTTGAGCAGGGTGTCGAGGTTGCCGATGTTGGACGACACCGTGCGGGTGACCTGGGTGACGCCGGCCACGTCGTTCTCCAGCGGGACCAGGTTCGGCCCCAGGAAGTCCGAGAGTTGATTGGTGGCGCCGGCCAGATCACTGATGGCCGTGCCCAGTTGGGCCTGGTGGGACGCCACCACCGCGGAGACGGTGTTGTAGTCGGTGATGAGGTTGGAGAGGGTGGTGGTCCGGGTCTGGAGGGTGGCGGTGATCTGGGCCAGGGAGGTGGTGAGCTGGCCGAGGCTGTTCCCCTGCTGGGCCAGGAGCTGGATGGTCCCGGCGGCGTTGCCCAGCAGCTGGTTGAGCGAGGCGCCCTGGCCCGAGAGGTCCTGGGACAGGTTGGTGATCAGGTCCCCGGTGGCCTGGGGATCGACCTGGGTGAGGAAACTCTGTACGTCCTTCAGCAGCTGATCGGTGGACACCGGCACCGAGGTCCGGGACAGGGGGATGGTCCGGCCCTCGGGCATCTGCGGCCCGCCGGTGTAGCCGGGGGACAGCTCGATGGACGGCTCACCGAGCACCTGGGGCGACTCCAGCGCCGCCTGCACCCCGGCGGGCAGCCGGTACTTGGTCTGGACGCTCATCGACACCCGGACGGTGTTGCCGGTGTTGACCACGTCGGTCACCGTGCCCACCGGGGCGCCGAGCATCTCCACCGCGTTCCCGGGGAACAGCCCGTTGGCGCTGGCGAACACCGCCTTCATCGGATAGGTGGCCGTCGACTTGAGCACGGTGATCGACAACACGCCGAGCACCAGGGCCACCGCCACCACGATGCTGCCCAGGGCCAGGAGGCGGCGCCTCACGACCCGCTCCCGAGGCCGAGGATGCCGGCGATGCCGTTGCCGAGTGACGGGTTGGTGGTGGTCGTCGAGGTGGCCGACGGTGAGGGGGCGGTGGTGGAGGTGGTCGAGCTGGCGTTGGCCCCGGCGGTGGCCGGCGCCGCAGTGGCCGGGGCCGGGGTGGTGCCGACCAGGGGCCCGTTCTGCTGGCTGCAAGGCAATGGGTCAGGACCCAGCGCGGCGTTGAGGACGGTGTCAAGGGTCCCGCAACTCCCGAGGATCCCTTCCAGGGGGGTAGAGCCGAGCACGTTGAAGAAGATGTTTCCCCAGCTCACCGGCGTCGATCCCGACGAGCCGATCGACGAGAACCCGGTGACGGCGGCCGCCGCGCTCGACACCCCCTGGGCCAGGTCCAGCTGATGGGCGGAGAGGACCCCGAGCACCGACTGGAGCTGGGCCACCACCGACTGGAGCTGGGGGCGGTTGTTGGTGACCAGGGTGTCGATCTGGCTGGCGGCCGACTGGGTGTTGTCGATGAGGTTGCCGAGATCGGTGCCCTTCTGGGCCAGGCTGCCGATCACGGTAGTGAGGTTGTCGATGGCGGTTCCCAGTTGGCTGTCGTGGGTGGCCACCGTTTGGGAGAGGGTGTTGGCCGCGGCGATGAGCTGGCTCACCTGGGTCTGGCGCTGGTTGATCACCCCGGTGAACCCGTTGAGGCCGCTGATGATCTGGGCCACCTGCTGCTGTTTGCCCTGGGTGATGGTGGCCAGCGAGGAGATGAGCTGGTTGATGGCGGTGGCGTCGGTCTTGGTCAGCAGCCCGCCGGCGATGTTCTGGATGTTCTGGAACTCGACCGGGATCGAGGTGTTGGTCAGCAGCGCCCCGTCGCCCAGCGGGCGGTTCCATCCGCTGACCGGCTTGAGGTCCACCACCAGCTGGCCGAGCAGGGTTTCGACACTGATGGAGGCGGTGGTGTTGTGGGGCAGGACCACCCCCTGGTTGACGGTCATGTCCACCGTCACGTGGTTGCCGTTGAGGTTCACCGACTTGACCTTGCCGACCGCCACCCCGGCCAGCAGCACATCGGCGTTGGGCCCCATCCCCGCGGCATTGGAGAACCGGGCCTTCACCGTGTACCCGGAGGAGAAGGTGCTCCCGTTGAAGGCGAAGACCGCCAGCACCGCAGCCAGTGTCACCACCACCACCACGATCCCGATCCGGCGGGGGTTGCGGTCGGTGAACGCCTTCATGACCCACCCCCGCTTCCGGCCACCATCTGGAGCATCGACTCCGGCGACGTGGCGGCCGGGGCCGAGGCTTGGTTGGGGGTGGCGCCCACGCCGCCCAACGACGACGGGGGTGGACTACCGAACGGGCCCGAACCGGCGGGGGGGTTGGCCCCGTTGTTGTAGAAGCAGGTGGTCTCGCCGGCCAGGCAGGTATAGACCGACTTCACCTGGAACCACTGGCCGTAATTGGAGATCAGCGTGTAGGGATTGAAGCCGGCGCCGAGCGAGGCCACCCCGGCGCTCAAGCTCTTCTCGTGGTCCTGGACCACCGAGGTCACCGACTGGAGGTCACTGATGGTGGTGGCCAGGTTGCCCTGGTTGGACTGGACCACCGCGGCGATCTGCCCGGTGAACTTGGACAGATTGGTGACGACGGTGTCCAACAGGTCGTTGTGGGCGGCGAAGGTCTGGGACACCGATTGGAGGTTGTTCAGCAGGGTGCCGACGTCAGAGCTCTTCTGGGCCAGGGCGGTGAAGACCTGGTTGAGGGCGTCGATGACTTGGCCGACCTGGGTGTCGAGCGAGCCGACCGTCTGGGCGACGGTGGCGGAGTCGTTGATCAGCTGGTCGACCTTGTCCTGATTCCCCTGGAGGGCGGCGAGCACGCTCTGGACGAAGGTGTTGGCCTGGGCCGGGTTCACCGCCGAGAGGAACGGGCCGAGGGCGTTGAGGAAGGCGCCGACCCCGGGGTCGGCGATCGACTGCGACAGGGGGATGACGTAGCCGGACTGGATGTCCTTGCCGGTGGACCCCGGATACAGGTAGAGGAACTGCTGGCCGAGCACGTTGTTCTGCTGCAGGCCGGACTTGGTGCTCGAGCGCAGGTGCACGTCGTTGTTGATGGAGAACGTCACCAGCGCGTGGCCGCGCTGGACGCTGATGCCGGTCACCTGGCCGACGGTGACCCCGGCGATCTTCACCGCGTTGTTCGGCTGCAGCCCGGTGACGTCGGCCAACTGGGCCTGGTAGGTGGTCCGGTGGGTGAACAGGGAGATGTTCCCGACCCGGACGGCCAGCCCCACCAGCAGCACCAGGGCGACGACGACGAACGCCCCGAATTTCAACAGGGTGGGGAGATGGCTCTTCCGGCCGGAGGAGGACCGGCGCCAGGGCAGGCGGGCCATCAGAGGCCTCCGAGGAGCATGGACAGGTAGCCGCCCAGGGACTGGGAGGCCGGGGCGGCAGGAGTGCCGAGCGCCTGGTACACCTGCTGGGCCACCTGGTTGCCCTGCTGGGCGGTGGACGGTGTCGCCGAAGTGGTGGCGGCAGTGGTGGTGGCGGTCGGCGGGTTGAGTTGGTTGAAGGTCGCCGTCTGGGCCGAGCAGTCGAAGCCGCTACCGGCGGCGCCCAGCGCCGCCTGGAGGGGAGCCAGGGCGGCCAGCCCCCCGCTGGCCGGGGCGATCAGGCTGCAGACCAGGTTGTTGACATCGGAGAAGTCGACGAACACCTGGAAGTAGCCGATCCTCGAACCGTCGGGAAGGGTATCGGCCGGGGCCAGGGAGAGCCGGTAGACGTACTGGTAGAGGCCGGTGATCGTCTGTTGGATGTTGGTTTCGTGGCTGAGCAACACCCGGGTCACGTTGTCGCCGGTGGTCAGCAGGGTGGCGATGTCCGGGTGGTACAGGCTGAGGAACTGGGCCAGGTTCTCGGCGAACGGATTGATGGACTCCAACAGGCGCTGGAAATTGTCCTGGGCCCGGTTGATGGCCGGCAGCGCGGTGTTGGCGTCCTGGGAGACGGTGTTCAGCTGGGCGGCGGCCGGGAGCAAGGCACCGTTGAGGGCGGCCAGCGAGTCGAGGGCGGTGAGCTGAGCGCCGAGGGTGGAGCTCAGCAACGTCCCGAGCTTGGAGGCTTCGTCGATCCCGGTGGCGATCTCCGAGCCGGCGCCGTTGGTCGCCTGGTCCAGCTCGGAGATCGACTGGGACAGGTCGGTGGTGTTGATCTGCTGGAGCAGGGGGTCGGCCACCGCCAGCAGGTCGGTCAGCTCACTGGCCACCCGGGTGTGGGCGATGGTGCCGCCGGCCTTCAGGTACGGGCCCCGCTGACCGGTGGGCGAGGTGATGGCGACGGCGTCGGCCCCGAACAGGTTCTCGGGTTGGATGGTGGCGGTGGCGTTGGCCGGGAAATGGAAACTCGGGTAGAGGGCGAGGGTGATCTTCGCCGCCCGGTTGACCAGGGCGATGGAGTGGACTCGGCCGACCTGGACGCCGGCGAAGTCGACTTCGGCGCCAGGCTGGATCCCCTGCCCGGCGGAGGCGAACCGACCCACCACCATTTGGTTGCCGCTGTAGTCCCCGCCCACGGCGTTCTCGATGACCACCACCCCGGCCACCACCACGGCAATGGCGAGCAGGACGACCGCGGTTCGGCCGAGCGCGCTGAGCCGCCTCATCCAATCAGCCTGGCCCCGCCCGAGGCCCCGCTGTAGAGAACGGTTGACAGGAAGAAGTTGAGCACTACCACGACGATGAGCGACATCCGGATGGCCCGGCCGGCGGCCACCCCCACCCCGGCCGGCCCGCCTTCGGCCGAGTAGCCGTAGTAGCAGTGGATGAAGGTCACCGCCACCACGAAGACCATCGCCTTGATGAACGAGTAGAGGACGTCGACCGGCGGGAGGAACAGCTGGAAGTAGTGGTGATAGGTGCCCACCGACAGGTGGAAGAGCTCAGTGACCATCAGCTGGGAGGCGATGAAGCTGGCAAACAGGGCGGCCAGGTAGATGGGGATCATGGTGATGAGCGCCGCCCACACCCGGGTGCCGACCAGGTAGGTGACGCTGTCCACCCCGATGACTTCGAGGGCGTCGATCTCCTCGGACACCCGCATGGCCCCGAGCTGGGCGGTGAACCCGGCGCCGACCTGGGCGGCGAACGCGAGTCCGGCCACCAGCGGAGTGATCTCCCGGACGTTGGCCAATGCCGAGATGACCCCGGTGAAGGCCTGGGCCCCGATCTGGGACAGCCCGGTGAACCCTTCGAGTCCGACCTCGGTGCCGGTGAAGAAGGCGATCCCGATCACCACGAAGAACATGCCTCCCCCGATCACCACCGCGCCGGCGCCGACGGTGATGTCGGAGACCAGCAGGGTGATCTCCCGGCGGTACTGGAGGGCGGCGGGGAGGGAGCGGATGGTCCGCAGCGAAAAGCGGGTCTGCTTGTAGATGAACCCGACGGGGCCGTTGCCGATGGAGGTGGTGGCGGCCATCTAGATGCCTCGCTGGGGAATGAAGTTGAAGTAGACCACCGTCAGGACGAAATTGACGAAGAACGACACCATGAAGGTGATCACCACCGCCTGGTTCACCGCGTCGCCCACGCCCTTCGGCCCCCCCTTGGCGGTCATGCCCTTGTAACAGGCGACCATGGCGGCGATGAAGCCGAACACCACCGACTTGAACAGGGCCATGGCCAGGTCGGCCAGCTGGCTGAGCTCACCGAAGGTGGAAAAGAAACTGCTGGCGGTGATGTGGATGTCATGGGTGCCGAAGTAGAGGCCGCCGATGATGCCGGCCACCGACACGATGGCGTCGAGGAGGAAGGCGACCAGCATGGCGGCCAGCAGCCGGGGGAGGACCAGGCGCTGCAACGGGTTGACCCCCATCACCTCCATGGCGGAGATCTCGTCCCGGATCTTCCGGGAGCCGATGTCCGCGCACATGGCGGAGCCACCGGCGCCGGCGATGAGCAGGGCGGTGGCCAGCGGTGCCTGTTCCCGGACCACCGCCAGCACCATGGCCGCCCCCAGCTGCGACTGGGCGCCGATCTGCGAGAGCAGGCCCCCGACCTCGAGGGCGATGACCGCCCCGAACGGGATCGAGAAGAGGATGATGGGCAGGGTGGTGACCTTGGCCAGGAACCAGCATTGATCGAGGAACTCGCCGACCGGGATGCCCTCTTTGAAACCCAGCCGGAGCGCTTCGAAACCGGAGGCGAACATCGCCCCGACCTCGCCGAAGAACCAGGAGACCTTCGGGAACAGCGGTGGCCGGGAGACCCGGTGGCGGGGGAGGACCGAGGACGGCGGCAGCGGGACCTGGGGGATCTGTTCGGTGGCGGGACCGATCACGGCCACTTGGGCGGTGTCGTCCCCCTCCCCGGTCACGCCCCCGTCGTGCCCTATTTCTTCCGTCACCCAGTCTCCGATGCCCCAGCTGATAAACGAAATTAAGTGGCAACCCCCGCTCAGACCAACGTCCGGGCTGTGCCGCAAATACTGCGAAATGGGAACTTACCGGATAGTCAGATCTTGCGGTAGTCAGGGTTTCCCACGCCTGGGACCCGCTTGGGTCGCAAGGTCATCCTCAGCGTTAAGTTACATAGTTGGTGCTAGATAGTTGTACCCAGCGGTGTGCGAAAACAATCAGAAGATGCGAGGATGAGGGCCATGGCTGATCCGAGTGGAGTTTCGTCGGCGGACCCGGGTCGTGCCACCCCGGTGGGCTCGAATGGGGCGGCCGCGCCGGCCGCGCTTCCCGACGCCGCCATCTCCATCCAGAACGTGACCAAGTCGTTCGGATCCCACACCGTGCTCCAGGACATCACCTTCGACGTCCCCCGGGGGAAGATCACCGCCGTGCTCGGGCCGTCGGGGACCGGGAAGTCGGTGTTGCTCAAGGTGGTGATCGGGCTGCTGAAGCCCAACAACGGCGGCGTCTACATCGACGGTGAGCTGATCAGCACCCTCAACCAGAAGAACCTGTTCCGGGTCCGACGCAAGTTCGGGGTGCTGTTCCAGGACGGCGCGCTGTTCGGATCGATGAATCTGTTCGAGAACATCGCCTTCCCGCTCCGGGAGCACACCAAGAAGAACGAGGGGGAGATCCGCAAGATCGTGCACAAGAACGCCGAGTTGGTCGGGCTCATGGACCATCTCCGCAAGCTTCCCGGCGAGGTGTCGGGGGGCATGAAGAAGCGGGCCGGGTTGGCCCGGGCCCTGGTGCTGGACCCCGAGATCGTGTTGTTCGACGAGCCCGACTCCGGTCTCGACCCGGTACGGGTGGCCTTCCTCGACGAGCTGGTGCTCGACGTGCAGCGGGAGACCGGGGCCACCATCTTCATCATCACCCACAACATCCCCTCGGTGATGCGGACGGCTGACTACCTCGGGATGCTCTACCAGTCCAAGCTGGTCCGGTTCGCCCCCAAGAGCGAGATGTTCGACTCCCACGACCCGGTCATCCATCAGTTCCTCAACGCCGACCTCGAAGGGCCGATCGGCATGGACGAGATGGCCGAGGGCAATGTTCCCCGCGCCACCTTCAGCGGCGAGCCGGTCGGGGTCGGGGCACCCTCCGCCACCGAGTGACGCCGGGGCGTCTCACCCCTCCCATCTGACCGGCGAGGCCGGAAGGAAGCGGAGGGACCCACTGGTAGCCTGCGGCCGTGGTCGCCTCCCCTCCTCCCGACAGTGCCCCCTCGATCGCCATCGGGGTGCTGGTCTCGGGCCGCGGCACCATCCTCGAGGCGATCATCGCCGCCGGGCTCCCGGTCTCCCTGGTGGTGGCGGATCGGCCCTGCCGCGGGCTCGGCATCGCCGAAGCCGCCGGACTGCCCGCGTCCCTGGTCGACCGGGCCGACTACGGCGGGTTCGGACCTGGATTCGACCGGCTGGCCTACACCCGGGCGGTCGTCGAGGTGCTGGCCGATCACCGTGTCGATGTGGTGGTGATGGCCGGGTTCGGGACCGTGCTCGATCAGCCCATGCACACCGCCTTCCCCGGCCGGATCCTCAACACCCACCCGGCGCTCTTGCCGGCGTTCCCGGGCTGGCATGCGGTGGAGGACGCCCTGGCCGCCGGGGTGGCCGAGACCGGCACCACCGTGCACCTGGCCACCCTGGCCATGGACGCCGGGCCCATCCTGGCCCAGCAGTCGGTCCCGGTGCTCCCCGACGACACGGTGGCGACGTTGCACGAGCGGATCAAGGCGGTGGAGCGGGTGCTCTACCCGGCGGCCATCCGCACTTTCATCGAGTCGCTGGCCGTCCCGGTCGGCGATGAGCGAGGATCACCGCTGGAGGTCGAGAAGTGAAGGCGTTGCTGTCCGTATACGACAAGACGGGACTGGAGGACCTGGCCCGCGGCCTCGTCGATCTCGGCTGGGAGTTGATCTCCAGCGGCGGCACCTCCTCGGTGCTGGCCGACGCCGGCCTCCCGCATCTGGAAGTGGCCGATTTGACCGGAGCGCCGGAGATGCTCGGCGGGAGGGTCAAAACCCTCCACCCGACCATCCACGGCGGGATCCTGGCCGACCGCTCCCAACCCGGACACCTGGCCGACCTGGAGGACCAGGACATCGATCTCATCGACCTGGTGGTGTGCAATCTCTATCCGTTCCGAAGCGACCCCTCCATCGAGCTGATCGACGTCGGCGGCCCCACCATGGTGCGGGCGGCGGCCAAGAACCATGCCCACGTCGGGGTGGTCGTCGACCCCCGCGAGTACGGCGCGGTGCTGGCCGAGCTGCGAGAGCAGGGGGCCCTGTCCGATGCCACCCGGTTCCGGTTGGCCCGGGACGCCTTCGCCCACACCGCCGCCTATGACGCCGCCATCGTCGGCTGGTTCGATCAGCGGGGCGCACCGACCGCCGAGGCGTCCATCCTGCCCCCGACCATCCACCTGACCCTGGAGCGGGCCGGCTCGCTCCGCTACGGCGAGAATCCCCACCAGCACGGCGCCCGTTACCGGATCGCCGGCGAGCACTCGTGGTGGGACGACGTCGTCCAGTACGGTGGCAAGGAGCTGTCGTACCTGAACCTGTTCGATGCCGACGCCGCCTGGCGACTCGTCCACGAACTGGCCATCGCCGGGGGCCCGGAGGTGGCCGCCACCATCATCAAGCACGCCAATCCGTGCGGCGCCTCGGTGGCCGACACCCTGGCCACCGCATACCAGCGGGCCCTAGACGGCGACCGGTTGTCGGCGTTCGGGGGGATCGTCGCCCTCGGGGGCCCGGTCACCGTGGCGGTGGCCGAGGCGATCGGGGCCGGCCCCCAGGCCGACGTGATCATCGCCCCGTCCTACGACGAGGCGGCGCTGGCCCTGCTGTCGTCGAAACGGAAGGCCACCCGCCTGCTGTCGGCACCGTCGCCCGAGCCGATCGTGCGCCAGTACCGGGGGCTGGGGTCGAGCCTGCTGGTCCAGGATGCCGATCGCTTCGTGTCCGACCCGTCGACCTGGGAGGTGGCCACCACCACCCGGCCGACCGACGCCCAGTGGCGGGATCTGGCCCTGGCCTGGAAGGTCTGCGCCCGCACCACCTCCAACGCCATCGCCATCGTCGGCGACGGCCAGGCGGTCGGGGTCGGGGCCGGCCAGTCCTCCCGGGTGGTGGCGGCGGAGATCGCGGTGTCCAAGGCGGGCGCCCGGGCCCGGGGGGCGGCGGCGGCCAGCGACGCCTTCTTCCCGTTTCCCGACGGCCTCGAGGTGCTGGCCGAGGCCGGCGTGGCGGCGGTCGTACAACCCGGGGGCTCCATCCGCGACGGCGAGGTGACGGCCGCCGCCGATGCCGCCGGGGTGGCCCTGGTCATGACCGGTGGCGAACGCCACTTCCGGCACTGAGGAGCCCGGTGACCGCCACCCTGCTCAACGGCGAGCTCCTCGCCGCCCGGATCCGGGCCGAAGTGACCGATCGGGTCGCCCGGCTGGCGGCGGCCGGGGTGACGGTGGGGCTGGGGACGATCCTGGTCGGCGACGACGGTCCGAGCTCTCGGTATGTGGCCATGAAGCACGCCGACTGCGCCGAGGTCGGGATCTTCTCCGCCCACGAGCACCTGCCGGCCGACGTGTCCCAGACCGAGCTCGAAGCCGTGGTGGCCCGGTTCAACGCCGATCGCCGGATCCACGCCTACCTGGTCCAGCTCCCGCTGCCCCCCGGGCTCGATGAGGAGCGGGTGCTGCTGGCGGTGGACCCGGACAAGGACGTCGACGGGCTCCATCCGGTCAACCTCGGGCGCCTGGTCATGGGAGCGCCCGGTCCCCTGCCCTGCACCCCGGCTGGGATCGTCGAGCTGCTGGCGGCCAACGACGTTCCGGTGGAAGGCAAACACGTCGTGGTGATCGGACGGGGTCTGACCATCGGGCGGCCGCTGGCCCTGTTGCTGGCCATGAAGCGCCCGGGATGCAACGCGGCGGTCACCGTCGTCCATACCGGCGTCGAGGACATGGCCGGGCTGGTTGTCCAAGGGGACGTGGTGGTGGCGGCGGCCGGTCGCGCCGGCCTGGTGACCAAGGAGATGATCAAACCCGGTGCCGCGGTGGTGGGGGCGGGGACGTCGTGGGAAGGGAAGAAGCTGCTGTCCGACGTCGACGAGTCGGTCGCCGAGGTGGCGGGGTGGATCACCCCCCGCATCGGCGGGGTGGGCCCGATGACCCGGGCGATGTTGTTGCGCAACACCGTGCGCGCCGCCGAGCGGGCGTCGTGAACCCGCCACCTCCGTCGGGGGAACCGGAGAGCGACCACCGACCGTGGGGCAGCTATACGGTCCTGGATGACAGCCGGAGCCACAAGGTGAAGCGGATCACCGTGCTCCCGGGCAAGCGGTTGAGCTATCAACGCCACACCCGACGATCCGAACACTGGTTCATCGTCACCGGTACGGCGTTGGTCACCCTGGATGGGATCCAGGCCGAGTACGCGGCCGGACAGTCGGTCGACATCCCGGTCGGCACCAGTCACCGGATCGAGAACCCGACCGCCACCGAGGTGGTCTTCGTGGAAGTCCAACACGGTGAGTACTTCGGGGAGGACGACATCGTCCGGCTCGAGGACGACTACGGCCGGGTCGACACCTGACGTTCCAACCGGGGCGATCGGTCGTCCGCCGCGCCGGTGCCGGCCGGGATTAGGGTGAGGCCGCCGGCGGAAATCCGGGCACGAAGTGGGGGGGGGTGTCGAGTGGGTGCACACAAGGTTTCGATGACGGGATCGCCCAACTCCGATCCGCCGTCCTCCCGCCGCGGCCGGATCGGCCTGGCGGTGACCAGCGCCGTCCTGGCTGCCGGTGCGCTCACCCTGTGGTCGGCGGTCCCGGTGTCGGCGGCCACCACCACCACCGTGCCCGTCACCACCACCACCCTCCCGGTCACCACCACAACCACCACGACCCCCTCGACCACCACCACGACCACTGCGCCGAAGACCACCACCACGAGGGTGCCGAGGACCACCACCACGACGGTGCCGAGGACCACCACCACCACGACCACTGCGCCAAAGAAGGCCAGCAGCGGCTTGAGCAGCGCGGCGGTGGCGCTGATCATCGTCGCCGTCGTGGTGGTCCTGGCCGTGATCCTGCTGCTGCTCCTGCTCAGCCGCCGGAAGCGGATACAGACCCAGTCGGCCTGGCGGCGGGCGGTGTTCCCGGCGGTGAGCGATGCCCACCTGGCCCGGGATGCGCTGCTGTCC
>DASXFR010000071.1:0-6984 GCA_036489495.1 Acidimicrobiales bacterium
ATGGTGTGGCCCGTGCAAAATGATCGCTCCGGTGCTCGAAGAGATCGCCTCCGAGCAGGCCGGCAAGCTGAACATCGCCAAGCTGAACATCGACGACAACCTCGATGTCACCCGCCGGTTCGATGTGATGAGCATCCCCACCCTCATCCTGTTCAAGGACGGCGAGCCGGCGGCCCGGATCGTCGGGGCCAAGGGCAAGGGCCAGCTCTTGCAGGAGTTGGCTGCGCACCTCTGAGGGGCGGCCGCCCCGAAAGGGGCGCCATGACGTCGGTTCTGCTGGTATCGAGGGCGTGAGTCCCGGTTCCGCTATTCACCTGGCCGTCGATGACGTCGGCCCGGCGGTCGCCGACATCCAGCACCGGCTTCGGGCCCTGGGCCTTTCGATCGGGCTCGACACGGTCGGGTCGTTCGGGCGGGGCACCCGGACCGCGCTCGAGGCGTTCCAGTACCGGCGGGGTCTTCGGGTCGACGGCGTGTGCGGTCCTCAGACGTGGTCGGCGCTGGTCGAAGCCGGTCGCCAGCTGGGAGACCGCTTCCTCTACCGGCGGACCCCCATGCTCCGGGGCGATGACGTCGCTGAGCTGCAACAACGCCTGAGTGCCCTCGGATTCGATACCGGCCGGGTGGACGGGATCTTCGGCGACCTCACCTCGGCCGGGCTTGGCGACTTCCAACGCAACGTCGGCCTCCCGGTCGACGGGATCGCCGGGGCGTCGACGGTGGCCGAGTTGATCCGGTGCGGATCCCGCCACGGGGGCACCGAGCTGGTGAGCTCGGTCCGGGATCGGGAATTGCTCCGCCAGGCGCCTCGAACCATGGCCGGCCGCCGCTTGGCCATCGGCGAGGAGGGCGGCCTCGACGCCACCGTCGGTGCTCTCCGGCGCCTGCTGGTCGGGCGGGGCGCCCTGGTGACCACCCATCACCACCCGGACGGCTCCATCCAGGCGTCCGAAGCCAACGCCAGTCGGGCCGAGGTCTATGTCGGGCTCCGGTTGGACGTCAACAAGCGACACTGCTCAACGTCGTATTACACCGGCTACCGCTACTCGTCTCCCGGAGGTCGGCGGTTGGCCGAGCTGTTCCAGAGCAGCCTCCCCGCCAAACTCGGGGTCACCGACGCCGGCAGTCATGGCATGTCGCTCCCCGTCCTCCGTGAAACCCGGATGCCGGCGGTCATCTGTGAGGTGGGACCCGCGTCGTTGGTCGTCGAGCACACCCCCACCTTGGCCCGGGCCATCGTGGGCGCCCTCACCGACTGGGTCGACAGCCCCTGGGACTGAGGTCTGCCGGTTGACTACTGTCATCCGAACTGACAACTCTCGACCTCAACGGCAGACCCCCGTGAACACAATCCACAACTTCATGCACAGGTTGTGGATGAGTCTCTACTGACGGTTAAGGAACGATCCCCACTTTGAGTAAGCATAACGCTCGACTTCATGTCATTATGTCAACCGTAACTCACGTTACGTGAGTTTTAACCGGCCACTCCACTGGTTTCCTGGGCATTGACCATCAATTTGTAGATGCGCTCCAGATCTTCGAGGGTGGCGAACTCGACCACCACTTTTCCCCGTTTGGCAGTCATGTCAACTTTGACCCTGGTGTTCAGATGGGTTGAGAGTAATTCCTCCAGCTCCAGAATTCCCGGTGGCGGCAGTCGCCGGGTTTCGGCCGGCTCCGGCTTCTTCCCACCTTTGGTCGAGGTCGACTTCCCCCTGACATCAGGACCGGCCGCCTCGGCCTCTTCACTGGGCGCCGACCGCTGCCTCACCAGATCCTCGACGGCTCGGACATTCAGACTGTCGGCCACGATCAGCTTGGCCAACGACTCCTGATAGGCCCGGTCCGGGGTTCCGAGCAGGGCTCGGGCGTGACCGGCGCTGATCTGCCCCTCGGCCAGCAGGCGTTGGACGGCCGCCGGCAGTTGCAGCAACCGGAGGGTATTGGTCACCGCGGTACGGCTCTTCCCCACCCGGGTCGCGACTTGATCGTGGGTGTAGCTGAAGTCCTCGATCAACTGTTGGTAGGCAGCTGACTCCTCCAGCGCATTGAGGTCCTGGCGGTGGAGGTTCTCCACCAGTGCCTGCTCGAGGCTGTGGGCCTCATTCGACGCCTGCACCAACACCGGCATGGTCTGGAGACCGGCTCGGCGAGCGGCCCTCCACCGTCGTTCGCCGGCAATCAACTCGTACTGGTCCCCGACCAGCTCACGGACCAGCACCGGCTGCAGGATCCCGAGCTCCTTGATGGATGCCGCCAGCGCCGACATGGTGTCCTCATCGAATTGGACCCGCGGTTGCAGCGGGTTCGGCTTGATGCTGGTCAACGGCACCTCCCGGAGCGCCGATGACCGGTCGCTCACCACCTCGTTGGGGATGAGCGCACCAAGTCCTTTGCCCAGTCCGCTACGTCGCGCCACCGCTGACCTCCTTGGCTAGTTCCCGGTAGGCAGTCGCCCCGCGGGATGCTGGGTCGAATGCGGTGATCGGTTGACCAAACGACGGGGCTTCCGACAGCCGGACGGTTCGAGGGATGATGCTCCGACACACCCGGTTGCCGAAATGCTCCCGCACCTCAGCGGCCACCTGGTCCGAGAGCTTGGTTCGGGCGTCGTACATCGTCAGCACGATGGTGGAGACATCCAGCCCGGCATTGAGGTTGGCTGCGACCATATGGACGTTGCGCATCAGCTGGCTCAACCCTTCCAGGGCGTAGTACTCGCACTGGATGGGGACCAGCACCTCGTCGGCGGCGGCAAGGGCGTTGACGGTGATCAGCCCCAGCGACGGGGGACAGTCGATCAGCACGAAGTCGAAATCGTCGATCACCGTTTCGATCGCCCGCTTCAACTTCATCTCCCGGCTGAACGCCGGCACCAGCTCGATCTCGGCTCCGGCCAGATCGATGGTGGCCGGGGCCACGAACAGATTCTTGGTACTGGTCGGTTCGATGCAGTCTTCGAGCGAGGTGTCCCTCATGATGACGTCGTACATCGACCGCTCGAAGTTCCGGGCATCGATACCCAGGCCGGTGGTGGCGTTTCCCTGCGGATCGAGGTCGATGACCAAGATCCTGAATCCGAGCTCGGCCAGGGCGGCGCCGAGGTTGACCGACGTGGTGGTCTTGCCCACCCCCCCCTTTTGGTTGGCCACGGCCAGGATGCGGGGGAGCGGGTTCTTCGAAGCCGCCTGGACCAGCGACCCATCGGCCTCCGCGGTCGCCGGATCGGCTCCGGCTGCGGCTTCCGGTTCGGCCGTCGCCGAAGAGCTGGCGGCTGCCGGTCGGGTCTCCACCGGTTTGGTCCCCACCGCGGTCCGGGCCTTGGCGGGGGGTGGGGTTGGGGTCGCACCCACCGGGACTGGCTCCGGTTGGGGCTGGGCGACTGGGCCTGCGTCCTCTCCAACTTCGGCAAAAGTCTCAACCTCGGCGGGTGGACCTTCGGCCGGTTCGGCCACTTTCACCGGCGATTCAGGCACCAGAGCCGTCACCCCCGAAGATGCCTTCGGATCTTTCTTTCCCCGTAGGGAGGACGGATCTCGATCTCTGCGACGGCCGCGCATCATCGTCTCCTCAGAGCATCAGGGGTCAAGGACCCCATACTCCCCTTCATTGGGGGGGAGGTCAAGTCTTTCCCGGGCGACGTTTCACGTGAAACGGGTTGAGGGTTCGATTAGTCCAGGTCAGGCCGTCGCGCGCCTTTGGCGTCGATCAGACAGTTCAGATTACCGGATCCTCCATGGTCAATTCTGGCCAGAGGACCGGGGCTGGGGTACAGAGAGCCGATTAGCGGAGGGTGTGCCTAGTGGAGGACCGGCCGCCAATGCCGGCCCTCCCATGGTCGATGTTCCACGTGAAACCCGCACGCCGGCACCCCGAGGCCGAGTCAGAAGAGCGGCCTCTTGGCGGGAATCCCGGTCCGGCGAGGGAACCGATCAGGGGTCTCGACCTGCTTCTCGACCACCTGGTACCCGAACCTCCCCCGGTGACCTCCGGCCGGGATCGGTACCAGCCCCAGATCCCTGAGACCTTCGACCGGCCAGCGGTCCGACGAGTTTCCGTCCGGGGGTTCGGAGACAACCAGGATTCCGCCGACCTCGAGGAAGGGGGCTGCGCACTCGGCGGTGACCGCCGGGGAACCGAACGATCGCGCCGCAACCATCTCGAATTTCCCCCGCAAGGCCGGGAGTCGGCCGGACTCCTCGGCTCGCCCTCTGACCACGGTGACCCGATCAGTCACCCCCCAAACCCGGAGCTCCTCAGCGAGGAAATCGGTCCGACGCTGGTTGGCATCCAAGAGGGTCAGCCGGGATTCCGGCCACACCGCCGCCAGCACCAAGCCCGGGATCCCGCCCCCGGTCCCCACATCGAGAGCGGTGTTCGGCGCCCACCCGAGCTGATCCTCGGCGGCTCGACAGAATCCGAGGGCGTGGTCGATCTGCTCATCAATGGCCATCCCGCCCAGGAACCCCATCCCGGCCGAACGTTCGAGGATCGGCTGCACAACCTCGGCGAGATCGCGGTTGTCTCGATGGCGGTCGTCGGGGGGTCGGGGCATGGTGGGTTCTGGGGTTCAACAGGAGGGCCAGCTTCGGCCCGAAGACAACAGTGGCACCGGGCGGAGCCCGATGCCACTGGGGGATCTATTTGGAGAACCGGGGGGTCAAGAGGCGGGCTCGATGACGACGTACCTCGCCGGGTCATCCCCCTCGGATCGGGTCTGGACCCCATCCAGCTCGTTCACCGCGTCGTGGACGACTTTGCGGTCAGCGGCACTCATTGGCTCCAGCGCTCGCTCCGAACCCGACTCCTTGACTTCGGTGACAATCCCCTCGGTGAACCGCCGGAGGGCGGCGGACCGCTTCTCCCGATAGCCGCCCACATCCACCAGGATGCGATCGGTCCGGCTCTCGGACTGGCGCTGTACGAAGGTCCGGGTCAGGTCCTGGACGGCGGAGAGGGTCGCCCCTCGAGGCCCGACCAGTAGGCCGAGGTTGTCGCCGGAGGCAGCAACCTCCACGGTTTCTTCATCGAGCTCCCGAACGTCGATCTCCGCCTGCATGCCAAATTCGCGGATCAGCCCGGCCATGAAGTCCTTGGCCGCCTCCCCCTGCTGGCCGATGGTCAGTGACTCCTCCACGATGCCCTCCTTCTCCTCCGGTCCTCGTCCGGATCGTTGCTGCACAGCTTGGCCCGCTCCCGCGGGTGACGAACCATTGGCGGCGGCCACCCCATCCCGACCCCGCCGGTTGGGATCGGATCCGTTGGTGGCTTCTGACTTTCCCCGCCGTGAACCGTTGCGACTCCTGGTTTGCGATCCGCCTTGACGAGACTGGGTCGCCTGCCGCCCTTCGTCGCCGGATCCCTTCCGGGCGGTCCGGTCCCCTGAAGAAGAGCTGCCGCTGTCGCTCCCGGACCGCCGGCGCTCCGGCCGCTGACGACGGCCTCGCTTGGGTGGGGGAGTGACCGGCCGAACCCGGGCCTGTACTCTCGCTTCGCCTCTCAGGCGACCGAACAGCCCCGCCTTCGGCTCGCTGAGCACCACGAACTCGGCGTCATCTTCGGCAACCCCGAGCAGATCAAGGGCGGATTCCCTTGCCTCACCGAGCGACTTTCCACTGGCTTCCACCCACTCCACAGCTCATCGAGCCTTTCGTTCGCGTTTGGCCTTCGACCGAGGATGCTCCTTCGGCGCGGTCTCGTCCCCCGGCGGTGAACTTCCCGCTCGATTGGGGTTGTTTCTGTTGGGGTTGTTTCGATTGGCTCGGGGGGCAGTCCCCGGTTTGGGGTTGCGATTGGCTCCCGAACCGTTCGACCCGCTCCCGCGGGAGGCCGCCGGCTTGCCGGCACCGGCGGCAGAGCCGTTGCCGCCCGACGATTTGGCCCGGCCGTTGGCGCCGTTGGCGCGAGCGTTGGCCGGCGTCGACTTCGGAGTCGGCCTTCCCGATCCCCCGGAACCACTTCGCCGGGTGGTCCCGGCGCTGGGTTTCGAGGACGACGGGGGGCGGGATCGGGCGATCTCCCGCTCGCTCCGGTCGGACTTGGAACCCGAGGGCCCTTTCGGCGGGTTGGCTTTGGAGCCGGAAGCGGGGGCGGGCGGGGGCCCGCCGACGATGCCCCGACGGAACAGCACTTCCTGGGTTCCGATCCGGATCGCGCTCGAAAAGACAAAATAGACGTTGATGATTGCGGCGATATTTAGATAAATGAGCCCGAAGATAAGCGGCATGTATTTCTGCAACATTGCCGCCTGGGGGTTGGCTTGATTGGCCCCGGGATTTCGGGCATTCAGCCGGCTCATCTGCAGGTATTGAAGTCCGACCGAGGCCACCACCAACAACAGGAACGGGGCGCCGGCCAGGATGGAACTGTGGTGGGAGAACAGTTTCTGGGCGAAGTCCATCCCGAAGGCATTCAGGGAGCCCGCCGGCTTGGCGTGGGTGATCGCCGTGTACATCTTGGTGCCATGGCCGATATAGCGAGGTTCGGCCACCACGTGGGCGGGCACAAATGTCTTTAGTCCCCCGACGATCGACGATTTGGCGGGAATGGTAACCGTGTTGGTAATTCCCCGAATCACATCGTACAGAATCAGGAAGAAGGGCAGCTGCAGTAACATTGGGAGACAGCCGGAAGCCGGGTTAACTTTGTGCTCTTTGTAGAGCTTCATCATCTCTTCATTGAGCGCCGCCCGGTTCTCCGGCCCCTTGTACTTCTGCTGGAGCTTCTTCATCTCCGGCCCCAGGGCCTGCATCGCCGCCATGTTCTTGGTGCTCTTGACGGTGAGCGGGGTCAGCACCGCCATCACTGCGATGGTGAGGAGGGCGATGTCCACCGGGTAGACCGGGATGGCGGAGTAGAGGATGGCCAACAGGTCGGCGACCGCCTTGAGCAGCGGCTGGAAGATCGATCCGATGTCGTGGCTCAGGGAGCTCATGGCGTCCTCCCCTCAGGCACCGGGTCGACTCCGTGGCCGCCCCAGGG
>DASXFR010000048.1:0-15764 GCA_036489495.1 Acidimicrobiales bacterium
GCTGACCGACAACGGCAAGGCGGCCACCTCGGCGACCCAAGTCGCCGCCGGGGACGTGCTCGTCTACCAGATCACCGTGACCAACACCGGCGGGTCGGCTGGGTCCCAGCCCCTCCATGACCCGGTCCCGACCAACACCACCTACACCGGGTCTGTCGCCGAAGGCTGGACGTGCACCAACCCGTCGCCGGCCGGCACCGCCTGCGACCAGACCCTGCCCGTCGGGGCCAACACCACCGCATCGGTGACCTACACGGTGACGGTGGCCAACCCGCTGCCGTCGGGCACCGCCTCGATCTCCAACACCGTCACCGCCCCGGGCAGCGTCTGCACCCCGACCTGCTCGCCGACCAACCCGACCGCTCCGGTGCTGTCGACCAGCAAGCTCCTCCTCACCGACAACGGCAACCCGGCGACTCCAGCCACCCAGGTGGCGGCGGGGGACGTGCTCGTCTACCAGATCACCGTGACCAACACCGGCGGGTCGGCCGGGTCCCAGGTCCTTCATGACCCGGTGCCGGCCAACACCACCTACACCGGGGCGGTCGCCGAAGGCTGGACGTGTACCAACCCGTCGCCGGCCGGCACCGCCTGCGACCAGACCCTGCCCGTCGGGGCGAACACCGCCGCCTCGGTCACCTACACCGTCACGGTGGCCAACCCACTGCCCTCGGGCACGGCCAGCGTGGCCAACACCGTCACGGGGCCGGGCATTGTCTGCAGCCCGAGCTGTTCGCCGGCCAACCCGACCGCCCCGGTGTTGTCGACGGCCAAGATCCTGATCTCCGACAACGGCAACCCGGCGACTCCAGCCACCGAGGTGGCGGCCGGGGACGTGCTCGTGTACCAGATCACCGTGACCAACACCGGGGGGTCAGCCGGGACCCAAACCCTTCATGACCCGGTGCCGGCCAACACCACCTACACCGGGGCGGTCGCCGAAGGCTGGACGTGTACCAACCCGTCGCCGGCCGGCACCGCCTGCGACCAGACCCTGCCCGTCGGGACCAACACCGCCGCCTCGGTCACCTACACCGTCACGGTGGCCAACCCACTGCCGTCGGGCACGGCCAGCGTGGCCAACACCGTCACGGGGCCGGGCATTGTCTGCAGCCCGAGCTGTTCGCCGACTAACCCAACCGCCGCGGTCCTCTCCACCGCCAAGGTCCTCTTCACCGACAACGGCAAGGCGGCGACTCCAGCCACCCAGGTGGCGGCGGGAGACGTGCTCGTCTACCAGATCACCGTGACCAACACCGGCGGGTCGGCCGGGTCCCAGGTCCTTCATGACCCGGTCCCGGCCAACACCACCTACACCGGGGCGGTCGCCGAAGGCTGGACGTGTACCAACCCGTCGCCGGCCGGCACCGCCTGCGACCAGACCGTCCCGGTCGGGGCCAACACCACCGCCTCGGTGACCTACACAGTGACGGTGGTCAACCCGCTGCCCTCGGGCACGGCCAGCATCTCCAACACCGTGACCGCCCCGGGCAGCGTCTGCACCCCCAGCTGCTCGACGACCAACCCGACCGCCCCGGTGCTGTCGACCAGCAAGGTGTTGTTGACTGACAATGGGGCTCCGGCGACTCCAGCCACCCAGGTGGCGGCGGGGGACGTGCTCGTCTACCAGATCACCGTGACCAACACCGGCGGCAGCTCCGGGTCCCAGCCCCTCCACGACCCGGTCCCGGCCAACACCACCTACACCGGGACCGCCGAAGGCTGGACGTGCACCAATCCGTCGCCGACCGGCACCGCCTGCGACCAGACTCTCCCCGTCGGGGCCAACACCGCCGCCTCGGTCACCTACACCGTCACGGTGGCCAACCCGCTTCCCTCGGGCACCGCCAGCATCTCCAACACCGTCACCGCCCCGGGCAGCGTCTGCACCCCGAACTGTTCGCCGACCAATGCCACCGCCGGCGATCTGGACACGGTCAAGACACTGGCCACGATCAACGGCACCAAGGCCACCAGCGCTGACCCGGTGTACCCCGGAGACTTCCTGGTCTACGACATCGTCAGCACTAACACCGGCGGTTCGTCGGCCACCACCCAGCTGTCGGAGATGGTGCCGGCCAACACCACCTACACCGGCACTGGCGAAGGCTGGTCCTGTGCCGCCGGGTCGGCGGCCGGGACGTCCTGCACCCAGAGCGTGACATTGGCGGCCGGCAAGAGCGTGACCGTCACCTTCACCGATACCGTTGTCAAGCCGTTGCCGGCCGGCACCACTTCGGTGTCCAACCAGGTGACATCCTCGGTCGGCACCTGCACCTCGTGCGACCCGTCCAATCCGGTGGCCAACCCGTCGTTGACCGTTGTCAAGAAGGCCGGGACGCCGGTGGACGTCAACCACGACGGGATCATCGACGCCGGTGACACCATCTCCTACACCTTCCTGGTGACCAACACCGGAAACGTCGAGGCCACCAACATCACGGTGAACGATCCCAAGCTCGCCGGGGTGACCTGTCCAGACCCGGACCTCGCCCCCGGCGCCTCGGAGACCTGCGTCGCCACCACGCCGTACACCGTTACCGCGGCCGACGATGCCGCCGGCGCCGTGACCAATACCGCGACGGCCACCGGGGGCGACCCGGGCGGGACGACCACCACCTCGTCGGGTTCCACCGCGGTGGTGGCCGCCAACGCACCTCCAAATGCGCCTCAGACGCCCTCGTTCCCCTCGACACCGTCGTTCCCGGGGACACCCACCCTTCCGGGAACCCCCTCGGGCTCGGCGACCTCCCCGGGGACCCTGGCCTTCACTGGCGCCAACCTGCTGAGGCTGGCGGGTCTCGCCGTGGTGCTGCTCGCCGTCGGGTTCGCACTGCTCGCCATCGTGAGGAGGCGCCGCGCCCATTGAGCCGCGAAAGGGTTCGCGGCCCGAAGAATCGGGAGATCGACTCGCCCGGCTGCAGGCCTCGGCCGAAGAGGTGACGCCTTGCTGGTCAGGGCGCGTTACCCGTGAGTCACTTTTTTGTGGCGATTGACGGCGCGATAGTGAGTCGATGCCCAGCGTACAAATCAAAGACGTGCCCACCGACACTCATGCGGTCCTGCGTCGCCGTGCCGCGGCTGCGCACCAGTCCCTGCAGGCGTACCTGCGGAACCAGCTGATCGAACAGGCAAGTTCACCGGCTGGAGACGACGGGCTCTCCCGCCCCGGTGGCTGGCCAGAGGATTGTGTCCCCGTGGTTGACGCCATGAGGGCCATCCGCCACTAATCGTCGAGGGCTCGTTCGAGGCCTTACGACCTATTGAGCTGGCTCCTCGGGCGGACGAAGGCGGGAGCTGAGCCAGCTTGAGACACGAGTCTCGTCCCAATCACCGGAGGCGATCGCCATCACCGCGCTTTCAGCTTGATCAGTTGACGGGTATTCGCTCCACACCCATCGATTGAGCTCGATAAAGACACGAAGCGACACCCAAGCGGCGCGTTTGTTGCCATCGGGGAGGGGGTGGTTGTTGGTGAGGCGGAAAATGAGCACTGCCGCTTTGTCGACGAAGTCCGGATAGAGATCATCATCACCCCATCCGGCGTCGGGTGCATGGAGGGCAGAATCTGCCATTTCCAGCTTCGTGATCCGGGCGAGCGTTTTGGAGTCAATGCCTGTGACCTCGGCGGCGATGGCCAGATAGTCGGTCAAATCCAGGGAGAGGACGGTCACCGGGCGAGGCGTTCGAGCAGTTCGCGGTCCTCCTTGATAATCCTTCGGACACGGGCCTTGAACTCGGGGTCGGTGCGCCGCTTCTCGACGGCTTCGGCCAGCGCTAGCCGTACCGTCTCGTTGAGGCTGATTCCTTCTGCCCGGGCTAGGGCTTCGATGTCGGAGGCCTCGTCGTCTGGGAGCCGGACAGTGAAATTCTTCGTCATGGTGGCATGATACCACCACACCGATCCGAACCCCGCTAGGAATATGACAAGTTTTCCCGCCCAGCCCCGTTCCTTTGATAGATCGCCCACGATTACCATGGCAGGGGGCGACGGGAAGATGAGGGAGTCATCTATGCCAAAGCCAACTTCGGGGCGTCCAGAATTTGATCCGGACGGTAAAGCGGCTGGCGGCATCAACGCCGCCAAATCCGCCGCTGGGGCCCAGACTGATGGGTACGCGGTGGCCGGGCTGCTGACGGCGGGAAATGCCACCCGAGGGGTTGACGTGGCCCGGGCCAAAGAGCACCACCGCCGGTTGCGTCTGAAGCGCACGGCCGTCTTGTTGGCGATCCCGCTGGGGTTCTTCGCCTACCGGGACTTGACCGGCCACTGGCTGGTCAGCATGCCCCACATCCCTGCCTCCATGGCCCCGATGGTTCCGGCCGGGGTGCTGATCCTGGTCCTGATGGTGGTGATGCTCGCCCCCCTGCTCGGGGCGGGCAAGTCGCCGCACATCCTTTACCGCCCCGACCAGCTCGACGTCGGCCTCGACGATGTGGTGGGGATCGACTCGAACAAGGCCGAAGTCAGCCGCACCATCAATCTGTTTCTCGGTCACCAGGCGTTCCGCGATCACATGGGCGGCGCCCCCCGGCGCGGGCTCCTCTTCGAAGGGCCCCCGGGAACCGGCAAGACCTTCACTGCCAAAGCCATGGCCAAAGACGCCGGGGTCCCGTTCCTGTTCGTCTCGTCGAGCTCGTTCCAGTCGATGTTCTACGGCCAGACCAACCGCAAGATCCGCAGCTACTTCCGGGCATTGCGCCGCTTCGCCCGGGCTGAAGGCGGGGCCATCGGGTTCATCGAGGAGATCGACGCCATCGGATCGGCCCGCCAAGGCATGTCCAACAGCGGCACCCAGGGGGTCTCCGGCGTGGTCAACGAGCTGCTGGTCCAGCTCCAGAGTTTCGACGAACCGACCAAGGGCCAGCGCCTGGCCGGCCTCTACATCGACCTGGCCAACAAGTTCCTCCCGGCCGGCCGCCAACTGACCAAACCCCAACTCGAACGGCCCAATGTCCTGGTGGTAGCCGCCACCAACCGGCGAGACGACCTCGATCCGGCTCTGATCCGTCCGGGCCGGTTCGACCGGTCGATCTACTTCGGACTCCCCGGCCGGGCCGGGCGATCCGACATCATTGCCTACTACCTGGCCAAGAAGAGCCACGTCGAAGCGCTCTCGTCGGAGGCGGCCATCGACGAGCTGGCCGGGATGACGATGGGCTACTCGCCGGCCGATCTCGAACGCCTGCTGGACGAGTCGTTGATCGTGGCGCTGACCGATGGTCGCACCCAGATGACCATGGCCGACATCGCCGCCGCCAAGCTGTCGGTGGAGCTGGGTGTCACCGATCCGGCGGTCTACACCGACGCCGAGCGCGCCCGGGTGGCGACCCACGAGGCCGGCCACGCCGCGGTGGCCTACGTCGTCGGGGAAGGCCGGAAGCTGGATGTGCTTTCCATCATCAAACGGCGGGACTCGCTCGGGCTGCTCCAGCACTCGGACACCGAGGAGCGGTTCATGCAAACCCGGGAGGATATGGAAGCCCTGCTTCGTATCGCCATGGGCGGCCTGGCCGCCGAAGAGATCTTCTTCGGCAACGTCTCCTCCGGTCCCGCCGGTGACCTGCTGGGTGCCACCCAGCTCGCCTGTTCGATGGTGGGCGGCTACGGGATGGGCTCCTCGCTGCTCTCCATCGCCGCCGGATCGGGCGGGCCGTTCGGAGGATCGCTGGTCGACAAGGTGATGGGCGACGATGCCGCTCGGGCCGAAGCCGACGGGCTGCTCCATGCCGCCCACCAGGCCGCCCGGGACATCATCTCCTCCGAGCGGTCGGTGGTCGAGGCATTGCGGGATGCCCTGGTTTCCCGCTCCGAGCTGATCGGTACCGAGATCATCGACGTGATCGTCTCCGCCGAGACCACCCGGTCATCCGGGTGGGTCTCCACCGATGGTTGATCGCCCAATGGCTCTGCTCCCAGCCCGCGAAGGTCGCTTCGCCGCACCGATTGTCGACGGGAGCCACGGCGCTGAGCGGGGGCAGGCGGCCGGCACGATCTTGCCCCCCGCCGGGTTCGAGCCGGTCGGTGCGGGTCCACTACCCGCCGCGTTCGTCGACGAGGGCCTCGGCAACCAGGGTGCCGTCTGTGCCCTGTGCCTCATCCACCACCGCCACCAAGCCAGCGAAGAACTCCGGAAAGAACTCTGGATCCTCCGGTCGTAGCCGGGCGACAACCCCACCGGGCATCCCGACCTTTGCCGAGACACTCGGCGACGGGAAGCCGACGATCATGACCACGGTGTCGACGGATCGGTTGTTCTTAGCGACCCAGACCTGCCCGCAGCTCCGCGATCCGGCGTCCGGCGTCGACGGGGTTGATTCGACCGGTGCCGGCCCTTGCCACCCGGGCCACCGCCGCCAGCCAGGGCGAGGGTTGGCGATCCATCCGCCGACCACCATTGGTCCGTCGGGCCCGGGCCCACGAGCAGTGGAGCTGGATCGATGCCCGGGTGAGGGCCACGTAGAGCAACCGGCGTTCTTCGGCGAGGGCTTCCGGCGTGGTGGCGTGGACGATGGGGACGAGGCCGTCCTCGATGCCCACCACGCACACTGACTCCCACTCCAGTCCCTTGGCCCGGTGGAAGGTGGCCAGTTCCACCGCGTCCTTCTCTCCGGTATCCGAACGCCCCGGGAGGGTGGCCGGCTGGGCCTCGGGGGCAGGGGCGATCCGGAACGGGATCCCGGCCCGCTTCAGCGCCCCGCTGATCACCGTCAGCTGGTCGTTGGTACGGGCCAGCACCGCCTGATTTGACCAGGACCGGCCACTTTCCATCTCCTGCAGCAACCGGGACGCCACTCCTTCGGCTTCCGCCGTTTCATCGTCGTAGGCGGTGACCACCGGCATGGGCCCGGACGGTCCCGAGGCCCGGGGGAGGCCGTGCACCCCGCTCCCGAGGGCAGCAGCGGCGGCCGCCACCACCTGGGGGGTCGAGCGGTGGTTCTCATCCAGCCGGATCACCTCCATGTCGGACACCAGGGTGGGCAGGCGGGTGATGAGCCCGGAGTCGGCGCCGTTCCAGCCGTAGATGGCCTGGTTCGGGTCGCCTACCGCCAGCAGGTCGCGACGATCGCCCATCAATGCCTCGATGAGTCGGTACTGGGCCGGATTGATGTCCTGGAACTCGTCGACCGATAGGTGCCGGTACCGCCAGTGGACGCCCTCGGCGAAGGTGGGGTCGTCGAGGATGAGGTCGGCGGCCTTCACCACCAGGTCGTCGAGGTCGATGGCCCGTCGCCGGGCCAGGGCGTCCTGGTAGGCGCGGAAGTAGTCGGTGATCCGGTCGATCGGAATGGACGGGGACCGGTCGGCGGCTAGCGCGGCCGGCCCGTAGGAATCAGGGTTGAGGCTGCGCGACTTCGCCCATCCGATCTCGGCCGCCACCACCGGCACCACCATCGGGTCGCCCACGATCTCCGAGATCCGCCGGAACCGGTGGTCGGCCACATTCGGCGGGGACTCCCGGGCATCGAGGGCATGGCGCCGGAGGAGGGTCAGGGCCAACTGGTGGAGGGTACCGGACCGGACCCCCGGCCCCGGGGCGGCACCGGAGGTCGAGGGGATGGCCACGCTCACCCCGTAGCCGGCCAGTCGTTGGCGGAGCTGGTGGGCCGCTTTCCGGGTGAAGGTGACCACCGCGCTGTGGTCGGCTTCAGCCGACCCGTCCCGGATGCGGCGGGCCACCCGGAGGGTGAGGACCCGGGTCTTGCCCGAACCGGCCCCGGCCTGGACGCAGATGGCGGTGGCGGGGGAGTGGACGGCCTCTCGTTGCGGGTCGGTGAGCACAGCCAAGACCGCGTCGAAGCGATCCCCTCCGGCCTCGTCGGTGCTGGTCAAGCCGGTTCGCGCCGGTTGAAAGATTCCACGGAGGCCGAGGCTATCGGTAGGGTGTGCCCGTGCTGAAGTCGTTCGCGGGCGGTCAGATCTTCGGCGCCATCTGGGGTTCGGGTGCCGCCACCGTCGTCGCCCTCCACGGTTGGCAGCGTAGCCATGCTGACTTCGACGGCGTGTTCGGAGACCCGGAATTCGCCGACACTCATTGCGCCATCGGCCTCGACCTGTTCGGCTTCGGGGCCACCCCGCCACCTCCCGAGCCGTGGGGAGCCGATGAGTACGCCCGCCACCTGCTTCCGCTCTTCGAGGGTGCCGACCGCCTGGCCGAACGAGTCACCATCGTCGGGCACTCGTTCGGGGGCCGGGTGGGGGTCCGGTTGGCCGCCCTCGTCCCGGATCGCATCGATCGCCTGGTGCTCACCGGGGCGCCGTTGCTGGTCCGGGAAGGCCCGCGGCCGTCTCCGGCGCTGTCCTATCGGCTCGGCCGGTTCCTCCATCGCCGGGGCCTGGTCGGCGACAACCGAATGGAGGCCTTGCGCCAACGGCACGGTTCGCCTGACTATCGGGCCGCCCAGGGGGTGATGCGGGACGTGTTCGTGAAGGAGCTCAGCGAACGGGCCGCCGCCGGCGCCGATGATCTGGCCGCGGTCGGTTGTCCTGTCGACCTCATCTGGGGAGCCGAAGACCGCGAGGTCCCCGTGGAAGTGGCCGATCGGGCTCAGGGGATGCTCAGATCTTCCACGCTGGTGACCCTGCCCGGCATCGGTCATCTCACCCCCACCGAGGCACCCGGCGCCCTCCGGCAGTCGGTACTCCGCCGGGCCGATCATCATGAGGCGGGCGAGGTCGGGTGACCGGGTTGGAAGGTGCTGCCGTGTCTTTGGCCCACTTCCATCAGGGGGTGGCGTGGATCACCGTGGCCGCCTGTGGGCTCGCCTGCGTGCCTTCCGGGCTGCGCTGGCTTCGGGTCGCCCAACGCGAGCACTACCTGGCCGGGTCGTCCACCCGGTTCGCCGCCCGTTGGTGGACGATCACCCCGGTCAACCTTGTGATGGCCGGGGTGGCGGTGGCCGCCGGGGTCGTGTCGGTATGGTTCCCGCTGGCCGGGGTCCTGACCGCACTGGTGGTGGCGGCCGGACCGCTGGGACTCTCCCTCCAAGGCCGGACCTCCCCGCTGGCCTGGACCCGCCGCCTCCGCACCCTGGCCGGGGTCTGGGCCGCGCTGGAGATCGTGGTGGTGGTGATCGGGCTGGTCACCGGCCTGGCCTCGGTGTTGGCGGTCATCGCCGCCTTGGCGGTGCCGGTGCTGATGGACGCGGCGTGTGTGATCACCGCCCCGATCGAGCGGCGCCTGTCCGAGCATTTCGTCGCTGACGCCCAACGACGATTGCAACGGGTGGCGCCGACGGTGGTCGGGATCACCGGCTCCTACGGCAAGACCTCCACCAAGAACCACCTGGTCCACCTCATCGGTAGCACCTCGTCGGTGGTGGCCACGCCGGCCAGCTTCAACAACCGGGCGGGGTTGGCCCGGGCCATCAACGAGCATCTGACTGACGGGACCGCGGTGTTCATCGCCGAGATGGGCACCTACGGGATCGGGGAGATCGCCGACCTGTGCCGGTGGTGCCCGCCTCGGGTCGCGGTGATCACCGCCATCGGCCCCGTCCACCTCGAACGGTTCGGCACCGAGGACCGGATCGTCGAGGCCAAGTCGGAGATCGCCGTCCCGGCCCGGGATGTGGTGATCCAGGTCGACGACCCGCGGCTGGCCGCCCTGGCCGACCGGCTCGCCGTCGAAGGCAAGCAGGTGGTCAGGTGCTCGGCATCGGACCCGTCCGCCGATGTCAGTGTCATCCGGGAGCCGGGCTCGGTCGGGGTGACCGTGACCCTCGGGGCGGAGACAGTGGCGACCGGGGTGGCGTTGCCCATCGGGGTGCAGCCCTCCAACCTGGCCTGCGCCATCGGGGCGGCGCGCTCGGTGGGGGTCGAGACCGCCTCCATCGTCTCCGCGCTCGGTGACCTGCCGGCGGTCGGTCACCGGTTGCAGGCGGTGCGTTCACCGTCCGGGTTCACCATCCTGGACGACACCTACAACTCGAATCCGGCCGGTGCCCGGGCGGGGCTGGCCGCGCTCGGCGGGCTCGACGGCCCGATCGGGGCGGCAGGGCCAGGGGAGGGAGCCACCGGAGTTGCCGCGGTGGTCACCCCCGGGATGGTCGAGCTCGGGTCCCGGCAGAACGCGGAGAATTTTGCCTTCGGGGCGGAGATCGCCGCGGTGGCCGACAACCTGGTGGTGGTGGGCCGGACCAATCGCCGGGCATTGATGGCGGGGGCGGCCTCGAACGGGTCGGCCGGGATGACGGTGGCCTGGGTGGCGAACCGTCCACAGGCAGTGGACTGGGTCCGTCAACACCTGGGTCCGGGCGACGCCGTCCTGTACGAGAACGACCTGCCTGACCACTACCCTTAGGGCGCTTGAAGGCTCGAGCGGCCACCCGGTGCGACCGGCCGTTGGGGCCTGAACACTGTCCGCCCGATCAGGAAGCCAGCCACTGTGCCCGATGTCGCCGTCATCTTTGGAGGACCCTCGCCGGAGCACGACGTGAGCGTGCTCACCGGCCTCCAGGCGGCCCGGGGACTGGACCTCGCCGGGCAGGGGCCGGTCGCCGCCCTCTACTGGTCGAAGACCGGAGACTGGTTCGGGGTCGACCCCGGGCTGGAGGCGGAGGCGTTCGTGGAGGGGGTGCCGCGGGGCGCCACCAAACTCCAGTTGGTGGCCGCGCCTGACGGCGGTTTCTCCGAATCCGGCGGACGGCTCGGCCGGGCCCGCCAACTCGAGATCGACGCCGCGGTGGTCTGCTGTCACGGGGGTCCGGGTGAGGACGGCAGCCTGCAGGCGGCGCTGGACCTGGCCGGGATCGCCTACACCGGCCCGAATGTGGCCGGGGCGTCGGTGGGGATGGACAAGCTCAGCTTCGGGGCGCTGATGGCCGAGGCCGGGCTCCCCACCCTGCCCCGACTGCTGCTCACCGCGGATTCCGCTGCCCCGTCGTTCGACGGTCCTTACATCCTGAAGCCGCGGTTCGGGGGTTCCTCCATCGGCATCGACGTAGTCGAGGATTTCGCCACCGCCCAGGCTCGCCTGACCGCCAATCCGCATTTTCGTTCCGGCGCGGTGCTCGAGCCGTTTCGGCCCGACTTGACCGACCTGCAGGTGGCGGTCCGGAGCTGGCCGGCGCTGGAACTCTCGGCGGTGGAGCGCCCCATCCGTTCCTCGGCGACCGCCGACATCCTCGACTACCGGGACAAGTACGTGGCCGGGGAGGGGATGGCCGGCGCCCCCCGCCAACTCCCGGCCCAGATCTCCCCGTCGCTGGAGGTAACCCTCCGGGAGGCGGCTTCCCGGGTGGCGGCCCTGACCGGTCTACGCGGGGTGGCCAGGATCGACTTCCTCTCCGACGACAGCCAGCTGATGGTGAACGAGATCAACACCATTCCCGGCTCACTCGCCCGGTACCTGTGGGTCGACCCGCCGGTCCCGTTCGGCGATCTGCTGGCCGACCTCCTGGACGAGGCCCGGCAGCGTCCGACCCACGCCTACACGACGTCGGGAGCCGACGGCACGGTCCTGCGCTCGGCCGGATCGATAGCCGGAAAGCTGGGCTGAATCGGTTGCCGACCCAACTGCGCCGGATGGTGGTCGGGGAGGAGATTCTCGTCGACATCAAACCGCACTGGATGTACCTGATCGGTCCACTACTGACGGCGATGGCGGTGGTCGGCCTGGCGGTCGGCCTCGAGGTGGGCTTCCCCCACACGTCGGTGGGCTGGCACCGGGTCGAAACGGTGGTCGCCATCATTCCCTGCCTCTGGCTGGTCCTCCGGTTCATCCGCTGGCGGATGACCAGCTTGGTGCTCACCTCGTTCCGGCTGGTCGAACGCCACGGTGTCGCCTCGACGAGGACGACCGAGATCTGGTTGTCGAATGTGGCGGAGGTCGAAGCCACCCAGTCGCTGTTCCGTCGGATGCTGGGCACCGGGGAGCTCGAAGTCACCCTCTACGGGGACGATGACATCCGGATATTCCGTGACGTGCGGAAACCGGTGATCCTCCGGCGGGTGATCGCCCGCCGGCTTACCCCCCGGCCGAATCCCCCGGGATTCCTCTAAGCGGGTTCAGGTTCAGGCTGAGGCGGCGGCCCGATCGGCGGCTACCGCGTCGAGGGAGTCGTACTCCTCGGCCGTATCGACCCAGTCCTCGAACTGGATGATCCCGATATCGGTGAACTTCTCGCGGAGCCAGCCATCGCCGGCGTCGAGAAGTCCGAGCTTCTTGCAGTTGGGCACGATCTTGGAGAACAACATGCTCTGGAAAACCTGGGACCCGGGGGGCTCGTGCTCCTGCATGAAGGCAACCACCTTCCTGGGATCGACCCCCACCTTCTCCCAAACGTCCTGGGCGAAGAATCGGTTGCGCAGGAGGAGGGCGGCGTCGAACGCGAATTCCTGTCGGGATCGGATCTCACTTTCCGTGAGCCCGGCATAGAACTCCTTGAGCGACAGAACCCCGAATGCGACATGGCGGGCCTCGTCCGACATGACATAGCGGAGCAGCTTCTTGAGCAATGGCTCCTGGGTGAGCATGTGGAGGAAGCCGAAGGCGGCCAACGCCAGGCCTTCCACCATGATCTGCATGCCCAGGTAGGTGATGTCCCAGCGGCCATCCGACACGATGTCGTCGAGCAGACCGCCGAGTTGAGGACTGATGGGGTAGGCACCCCCGAGTTTCTCCTCGACGTAGCGCCCGAACACCTCGACGTGCCTGGCTTCGTCCATGACCTGAGTGGCGGCGTAGTACTTGGCGTCGATCCAGGGAACCGTCGAAGTGATGAGACCCGTGCAGACCAGGGCACCCTGCTCGCCATGGAGGAACTGCGACATCGACCACGTCTGCATCTCGACGGCGAACTGGGCGAATTCCTTGTCGCCCCACTTGGCAATGGGAGAGCCCTTAACCTCTCGGATGCCCTGGAATCGACCCGAGGCCGTCGCCAATTCGGGACCAAGTTGCTCCAAGTCGACGACCGTCTCCCAGGGCAGGTCGGTCTTGCCGTTCCACTGGGAGACTTTGGCCTTCTCGTAGAGCTTCTCGAGGGCCGGTCGGGCGCGTCGGTAGTCCCACGTCATCAAGACGTCACTGTCCAGGTCGATCTGATGGATCACCGCGTCAAGCTCAGATCGCTCCATGATGATGGCGTCAGGACTGTTGGGGTCGACATTGGCATTGGTGTCAAGCGTCGTCACGGTTTCTCCTTCGTCGTTTCGATTTGATCCGAGTTGGTGGGACGGATGAGGCCGACCAGTCGGCCCATGACCGCGGCCCACTCGTCGGGGGCTGGGGGGGCGAGCCCAATCGTCTGGGCCACGACGTTCCCGAGGACCAACATCAGGCAGAGATGGGCCACCGCGTCGGGCGGAAGGTCGGGCGCCACCTGGCCGGTCTTTTGTCCGGAGGCGATCAAACGGGACAAGGCGGCTTCGCGCGTTGATGCGGCGTCAGCCAGTACCTCGGCCACTCGGGTGTCGCGCCGGCTCGCCACCAGCGCTTCGACCATGATCGATGCCACGTTGCCGGACCGCTCGGGGAGCCCAACGCCGAGCATCTCGAAGATGTCGGGCAGCGTCTTCCCGTCGGCATTTCCCTCCAGCAATCGCTGCAACTCGCCGGGGGCGCCGCACCGAATGGCCTCCAGGAGCAATTCCGCCTTGGTCTCGTACTGTGAATAAATCGCTCCGGTCGAGAGGCCGGCTCGCCGGGCAATGTCTGACGTCCGGGCACCGTCGTAACCCTGCTCCGCGAACACCTGGGTGGCGGCGTCGACCAATCGGTCCCGGGTCTCGTCGACCGTCATTCCTGCCACTCGTCCCATGGAAGTTAAGACTACTCATTATTTTTTAGGTGTCAACTGACCTCTGGGCCAGCTGGCTCGGTCTGAAGCAAATAGGACACCAGGTAAGAATCCCTATCTAAATTGACTTCTAACCGCTATCCTAAATGGGTGGCAAATTCAGAAAAGCGCAAGACATCGTTTGAGGTCGATTTCGGCAAAGTCGCCTCGGCGAAGGAGATCCTCGGCACTCGGACAATGACCGAAACTGTGGATGGGGCCCTTGACGAGGTGATCAAGTTGGAGCAGCGTCGTCGCCTGGTTGAGCTGCTCTTCACCCCTGGGCGACTCCAGCTTGACGACCCTGACGTCATGGCTGGCGCCTGGCGCTGACCGCGTATGGCGACGTACCTGGCGGACAAGAGCTCGCTCACCCGCAGCGATACCCGTCCGGAGGTGAGAGAGGTGATCGAGCCGCTGATCCTGGCCGGACGGATCGCGACCTGCGGCATCGTCGACCTTGAGCTTCTCTACAGCGCCCCGAGTCCGGCTATTTACCGCGAGCTGGCCGGAGTCCTGCGGGCGATGCCCCGCGTGCCGGTGGCCGATGCGGCCGTCGAGCGGGCGCTGGAGGTGCAAGCCCGGCTCGCGACTCATTCGCAACATCGTTCCGTTCCCCTCCCGGATCTGTTGGTTGCCGCTTGCGCAGAAACTGCCGGACTCATCGTGTTGCACTACGACGTCGACTACGAGCGCATCGCCACGCTGACTGGCCAACCCGTGCAGTGGGTCGTTCCCCGCGGGAGTGTGGCATAGCCCAGTTCGGATTGGCGTCCGCAGGCCCCGAGCCGCGTCACCGCGAAATCCTGGTCAGCGGAAGAGCTGGCCAACCCTTCCGCCTCGGCCCCCGCCGCCTACCGGGCGGCGCCGTTGGAGGCGGTGACCCTCCATGCCGATGTCGGGAGCTCGTCGATGTCGATGGCGCCGACCCGGCTCAAGGCGACCACTGAGCCCCCGAAGCCGGCCCCGGTCATCCGGGCCCCGTAGACCCCGTCGATCGACCTCAGGTGATCGGCCACCGCGTCGAGAGTCGGGGTCGAGACGTCGAAGTCGTCGGCCAGGCTCCGGTGGCTCTCGGTCATGTAGGCGCCGGCCGCCCACAGGTGATCCGAGGCCAGGGCCTCGGCCACCTGGCGCACCCGCCGGCATTCGCTGACCACGTGGCGGGCCCGCCGCTGGAGGAGGGGGTCGCGCAACCGGGAGACGTCGGACTCGTCGGCCAGACCCAGCGGGCCGATGGTGGCCGCCGCCGCTACGCACTCATCTACCCGGCCCGCGTAGCCGGAATCCCGCAACGCCCGTGGCTGTCCAGAGTCCACCACCACGATCTCGGCCGACTCGGGGATGGGCACGTACTCGACCGAGAGGATGGAGAAATCGATCAGCGAGGCGTTCCCGGCCCGCCCTCCGGCGCAGACCAGAGGATCCATCATTCCCACTGGCACCCCCGAGAGGTTCTCGGCTCGTTGGCACAGCCGGGCGACGGAGATCGACGACCCGGTAGCGCCGAACACCCGGGCCAGTGCGGTGGCCAGGGCCGCACTCGAGGAGAGGCCGGCGCCGACCGGCAGGCTGGTCACGATCCGGCACACTCCGCCCGTCTCGGGCTTGACCAAGGACATGACTGCCCCGACCAATCGGGCCCAGGGCGGTTCGAGGGCGCTGAGCGTCTCGGCATCCGACGGCACATCGAGGGGAAGGGTGATCCCCTCCCGATGGAGGGTGGAGAAGAAGGTGATTCCCGGCGACCCGGTCGGGGTGAACTCGACGGTGGTGCCGAGGTCGATGGCGATGGGGAGGGCCAATCCCCGGTTGTAGTCAGTGTGATCACCGATGAGGTTGACCCGCCCGGGCCCGGTCGCTCGTCGGGCGAGGCTCACTGGTTCTCCCTTCGGTCTGGTGCCCCGGGGCCATCCGAGGGCACCCGAACAGTAAACCTGGCTCGGTGGGTTCCCGGGGCGGGACGGGGATTCGGGACCCTG
>DASXFR010000050.1:0-16884 GCA_036489495.1 Acidimicrobiales bacterium
GATGCCCTTTCCGAAGGTGATGTCGAATTCGGCCTGCTTGAACGGCGGCGAGCACTTGTTCTTCACCACCTTGACCCGGGTGCGGTTCCCGACCATGTCCGCCCCGTCCTTGATGGTCTCGATCCGACGGATGTCGAGGCGCACCGACGAATAGAACTTGAGCGCCCGGCCGCCGGGGGTGACCTCGGGCGATCCGTACAGCACGCCGATCTTCTCGCGGAGCTGGTTGATGAAGATGGCGATGGTCCGCGACTTGGACAGCGTGCCGGTCAGCTTGCGCAGCGCCTGGGACATCAACCGGGCCTGGAGACCGACATGGGAATCGCCCATCTCTCCCTCGATCTCCGCTCGAGGGGTGAGGGCGGCCACCGAGTCGATGACCAGCACGTCGAGGGCACCCGATCGGATCAGCATGTCGGCGATCTCCAACGCCTGCTCGCCGGTATCCGGCTGGGAGATCAGCAGGTCGTCGATGTTCACCCCGATGGCCTTGGCGTACACCGGATCCATGGCGTGCTCGGCGTCGATGTAGGCACAGATTCCGCCGTTGCGCTGCGCTTCGGCCACCGCGTGCATGGCCAGGGTGGACTTTCCCGACGATTCCGGTCCGAAGATCTCGACGATGCGGCCACGGGGCAGGCCGCCGATGCCGAGCGCGAGGTCAAGGGCCAGCGCTCCGGTGGGGATGGATTCGATATTCATGTGGAGGTTCTCACCCATCCGCATGACGGACCCCTTGCCGAACTGCTTCTCGATCTGGCCCAGAGCCATGTCGAGCGCCTTGTCACGTTCCATTTCCTTCACTCTCCTTCAATGCCTGTGTTCACTTGACCGGGCTGACCCTACGGAGAGGGTGTGACACCCGACTGGGGTCCGGATCGGGTCCGGCGCCGATGGATACCGCTCGACCTGATCACTCTAGACCCGAACGCATGTTCGATAGTGGACCGTTTCGCCCCCCGATGTCAAGGACCCTCCGGAGATCCAGCCGACGCCGGATGGCCGTGGCGCTCCGCCCCAGGGTCACGTTGGGGAGAACCGGGTTCGGGCTAGTGTCTCGGCCCAATGAGTGACCATCGGCACTCGCATCGCTCCGGCGGCAAGAGGGCCAGAAGGGCCACCACCGCCTCGGCCGCCCCCTCGGCGGCCTCGCACGCGACCCCCGCACCACCGGTCATCTTCTCGCTGGCCGAGATTCGCAGCCATGGGGCCCACTCCCGGCCGCGCCAACCCCACGCGGTCGCCTATGCCGTCGGCGCCACCATGGTGGTGTTGGTGGGGGTGGTCATCGCCCTGTTCACCACCTCGGGCACGAGGGCGGCGGCGGTCAAGGACCCGAAACTCGTGGCGCACACCCCGGCGAGCTCGGCGGCGCCGCCGGTGGCCAGCTGTCCCCTCACCGGCACCCCGGCCCCGGGTGGCGTGGTGCCGGCCCGGCCGGCCCTCGGCGTCAAGATCGGGAACTATCCGGGCGATCGGCCGTCATCCGGCCTCGGCAACGCCGACATCGTCTTCGAAGAGCCGGTGGAGGGCGGCATCACCCGCCTGGTGGCGGTGTTCCAGTGCCAGGCCCCGTCGCTGGTCGGAGATCTCCGCTCCGCCCGGCAGCCCGACGCCGGCATCCTCGCCCAGTTGTCGGATCCGCTCTTCGTCCACGCCGGCGGGATTCCCCCGGTGCTCTCGCTGATGGCCAACTCACCCCTGATCGACAAGGACCTCTACCAGGGGGGCGACTCGTCGGCCATCATCTTGCAGCCGGGACGGGTGGCTCCGTACTCGACCTTCGTGAACACCGCCTCGCTGTGGGCCTTCGATCCGACCGACGTCACTCCCCCGGCGCCGATCTTCCAGTACTCGAACGGGTTGCCGGCCGGGGCGACCGCCGGCTCGGGGGCGCGGGTCCACATCCCGTTCTCCGGAACCTCCGATGTCACCTGGACCTGGAATCCGGCCGGGGGGAATTACCTCCGCTCCTACGCCGGCCTCCCCGACACCCTCCTCTCCGGTGGTCAGACCGCGGCCGCCAATGTCGTCATCATGACGGTGGAGACCTCGACCGGGAGCTGGGTCGAGAACGAGCAGGGCGGCAACGAGGTCCTGGTCACCACCACCGGGAGCGGTCCGGTGGTGGTCATGCGCAACGGCGCCGCCATCACCGGTAGCTGGAACCGGACGTCGCTCACCTCCCCGGCCACCTTCACCGCCGCCAACGGCGCCCCCATCACCCTCGAGCCCGGCAACACCTGGGAAGAGTTGGTCCCCGCCGGCGTCACCGTCACCCCCAGCCCGGGTTGACGGACACCCCCCCGGCGACGCCGGCCTCGAAGCCGGCCGGTTCAGGCCACCAGGATGGTCTTGACCGCGTTGGCCCGGCAGTGGTCGTGGAGGGCGGACTCCGCATCCTCGAACGAGGCGATGCTGGTGGTCACCGACTCGGGGTGAAGCTGGCCGCTGACCATGAGGTCGAGCACGCCGGGGATCAGCGCCCGGGCATGGCTCCGGCCGATGTGCAGGGTCACGTTGTGCCCGTAGCACTTCAACTGCGGGATCCGGACCGAGTGGTGGAGGCTCCCGGCGCTGGTGCAGATCCCGTCCGGCGCCGTATGGGAGAGGGCCAGCCGCAAGCCGGATGCCATACCGCTCACCTCGACGGTCAAGGGGGCGGCAGCGGCCCGGTGCAGCTCGGCCGGAGCCAACGCCCGTAGCCCGAGCCGATCGGCGAGTTCGCGCACCGGGGCCCGGCCGTCGACCACCGTCACCTGCCGGGCGCCCATCGCCCTGGCCACCAGGCCGGCGTAGAGGGGAACGCTGGGGGTGAACAGGGGCTGCCGCTCGAGACCGGCCAGGATGAGCACTTCGACATCGGGATCGGCTTCGAGCAGGGACGGAAGGTGAGGGGCAATGTGCCGGAAGGCGTCGGAGACATTGTCGGCGACGCTGGCCGCCGCCACCGGGTCGATTCCGTCCGGCAACGGCACCAACATGGCGTCGGCGAAGGGCACCGCCAGTTGGTCGGCCACCGCCCCGCCCCACAGCCCGCCGGAGAGGCCGAACCCGTACATCGAGATCGGCGGGACGGTCGTGCAATTCCCGGTGTGACCCGCGAGGCAGGCCAGACAGCTCCCGCAGTTGATCTGGAACGGGACCACCACCCGCTGACCGGGTCGGACGCTGGTGACCTCGTCGCCCACGGTCATGACCTCGGCCACGCATTCATGACCGAAGTGGAGGGGGAGCGGCAACGGGGTCGCGCCCAGCATGGTCGCCCGATCGAGGTCGCAGGTGGCCACCGCCACCGGCCGGACGACCGCGGCCAACGGGCCGGGAGGGAGCGGCGAGAGAACCTCGCGCCAGCGCAGCCGGCCTCCCGGCGCGGCCATCAGCGATCGCATCCGGGGATGGTTGGCCGCCGCCCGGCCGGACCGGGTCAGCGGGCCAGCCCCTCGGGCCGCGGCTTCGGCCACCCGATGCAGGCGCCGCCCGGCGTCCCGCTCGAGCGCGACTTGGGAGGCGACGGCTCCTCGGCGGCCCAGCAACCCGGCATAGTGGCGCACCCAACCCCGGGCGTGGATACGAGGGCCGAGGTCGGCTCCGGTGGGGTATTGCGGGTGGATGGCGGCACCGGTGCCGGAGGCTCCGCTGTCTTCCTTGGGCGTGGATGCTTCCTTGCGGGGTGCTGACAATGTTTGCGAGGTCACGGTGATCCTCCTTCGGAGTTGGCGGGCCTGGCGCTTTCGAGTGGCGGGTTCACGAGGGCGGCCTTGACGATCGCCGCCGCCGCGGTGCCGGCGGCGTCGAGCGGAGCGGTGCTGCGCATCGCCCGACTCAAAACGAAGGCTCCCTCCAACAGCTCGATGACCACCACGGTGACCTGCTCCGCCTGATCGGCGTCCACCCCCATCTCGGTGAAAAGGGATGCACCGGTGCTGATCCAGCTGCCGAACACATCGGCGGTGGCGAGCCGCAGGGTCTCATCGTTGCTGGCCACTTCGAGGGCCACCGTGGCGATCGGGCAGGCGTCGATGTAGTCGGTGGCCTCCAGGACGGTGGCGGCTCCGGCGAAGGCGGCCTGGACGGAGCTGACCGGGTCGGGGTCCGAAGCCAGCATCCCGACCACCAGTTCCTCGTACATTTGGCCGGATCGGCGCACCACCGCCGCCCCCAGCTCTTGCTTGCCCCCCGGAAAGAAGTGGTAGATGGAGCCGAACGGGGCGCGGGCCGCCGCCACGATCTGCTTCAACCCGGTGCCGTTGTAGCCGTAGCGCCGGAAGAGCTCGGCGGTGGCTTCCAGGATGCGCTGCTTGGTCTTCGGTACTTCGGCTCGGGGGTTTGCCGCTTTGACTTCTGCCACCGCGCTCACTAGAGCAATCTATCTAGGATGGTGAGGGCCGGGCAAATGGGCGACTGACCTGGTCCGGACCCCCGCCCCCGTGCCAGGCTGGCCGGGTGCGATTCGTGGTCTACGGCGCCGGGGCGGTGGGTGGCGTGGTCGGCGCCCGCCTCTTCCAGCACGGTCACCCAGTGGTCCTCGTCGCCCGGGGCGATCACTATCGGGCGCTTCGCGACGGCGGCCTCCGCATCCAAGATCCGACCGGCGAGCAGACGTTGCCGATACCGGTGGCCGACCACCCGAGCCAGGTGGAGTGGACCACCGACGACGTCGCGCTGGTGGCGGTGAAGAGCCAGCACACCTCGGCGGTGCTCGGCGAGTTGGCTACGGTGGCGCCCCCCGAGCTGCCGATCGTGTGCCTGCAGAACGGCATGGCCAACGAACCCGAGGCCCTCCGTCGCTTCGCCCGGGTCTACGCGGTGCCGGTGGCCAGCCCGACCGGCCACCTGGAGCCGGGGGTGGTCCAGGCCTATTCGTCGCCGATCACCGGCATCCTCGATGTCGGGCGGTATCCGGTCGGTGTCGACGACGTGGCCGTCGAGGTGGCGGCGGCGTTGGCCGCCTCGACCTTCGACGCTCGAGCCGTCCCGGACGTGGCCCGGTGGAAGTGGCGCAAGCTGATCACCAACCTCGGTAATGCCATCGAGGCGGTCTGCGGGCCGGCGGCGCGGGGCGGGACCATCGGCCGGCGGGCCGCCGCCGAAGGGGAGGCATGCCTGGCCGCCGCCGGCATCGATGCCGCCACCCCCGACGAGGACCGGGCCCGGCGCGGCGATCTGCTCAAGCTGTTGCCGGTGGCCGGCCAGCCGCGTCCGGGCGGCTCATCGTGGCAGAGTCTGGCCCGCCAGGCTCCCGGCATCGAGTCCGACTACCTCAATGGTGAGGTCGTCCTCCTCGGACGCCTCCACGGCGTGCCCACCCCGGTCAACGCGTTGCTGCAGCGGCTGGCCAACCGGCTGGCCGCCACCGGCGCCCAACCAGGTTCGATCACCCCCGACGAGTTCGAGGACCGGTTGGCCTCCGAAGGGTCAGGCTGAGCCGGGGACCATCGCCAACGGGTGCTTCGGCTGGTAGAGGCCGATCTCGCCTCCACCCGGAAGCCGGATCTTGGTCACCGAGCCCCACCGGGCTTCTTCAATTTCCGAGCACTGGACGCCCTTGTCCGCCAGTCCCCGGATCTCGGCATCCAGATCGTCACACATGAGATAGAGCTCGTCTCCTACAGCGTCATCGGCGGGATGAACGGCGACTTCCGCCGGAGGCAGCGCGAAGATCAGCCACCCGTGCCCGGCATCCACCGACGAAAGCCCGAGGACGTCGCGGAAGAAGGAACGGTCAGCTTCCGCGTCCTGGCTGTACACGATCACATGGGCGCCGAAGATCATCTGCGGGTTCCTTTCGTCGGCGATGGGCGGTCAGGTGAGGTCGAAGAGCAGGTGGGATCCGAGCTCCCCGAGCAGATCGACGATCACGTGAAATCCGGTGATGTGCCACTGGTCGTCGGTGCGCTCGAACCGGTGGCGGTACCGGCCGGCGATGATCGGCTGCAGCGCCAGCTCTCCGGGGACGGCCTGGAACACCGTGTAGTACGACCGGCTGGCGGCGGAGCCGTCATCTTCCTCGGTGACGATCACGTTGGTCATCACATGCTTGGACTTGGGTGTCCCGTCCGGGTATCGGCGGGTCGAGTGCTCGTAGAGCCGGCGGATCTTGTCCTCGCCGCGGTACTCATGATCATTGCCCTCGAAGGTCACCACCGCGCCGGCCAGCAGCTTCCCGACGCCGGCGAAGTCGCCCTCGTCGATCAGCTCGGCGTACCGGTAGATCAGCTCGGCGATGGCGGGCCGGTCGATCGTCACCGGACGATCCTAGGTCCGCTCCGACCGAGTGACCCGCCCGTTGGTCGGCCGGCTGGAGGCCCCCGGCACGCAGCCGCCGGCCGGGATGCCCCGAGTAGCCTCGGGCACCGTGAACAGGAAGCCGTGGGAACGCGGTCGCGCCTCCCGGACCACGACCGTCGTTGCCGGCCTCATCGTGGTGGTGGCCGCCGTCGTCGGGTTGGGTGCCCAGGCGGTCAGCGGCGCCCACACGGTCAACGCTCAGCGGCAACCCGCCACCGTGCGGAACGCCACCATCGACGACGAGTACTACCAGTGCCTCGACACCCAGGCTCGGAGTCTCATCTCCCCGAACCAGTCGGTGGCGATCTACACCCCCAACCTGGCCGACTTCATCAGCCTGCTGAAGGCAATCGGCAGTTGGGTCACCTTCGCCGATGCGTCGTCGAGCGCCGACGTCCAACTCTCGCTGCGCACCATCAGTGGTTCGGGTGGCTGTCGGGGTTCGGTGGTCGTCGCCGACTTTGCCGTTCCCCAGCAGGGCGTCAGCCAGCGGGTCGGGACGGGGGCATCGATGCCCGGCCACGGTCCCCCGCCGGCCCCGCCGTTATGACCACGCCGACGGGGGAACCATGACCACGGTATCCGCCACCCTCGTGGCCATGATGGTGCTCGGCGCCGCCGGCCTGCTGCCGACCCTGGCGTTGGTCGGCCGGCGCTGGATCACCTTCCCACTGGTTCCCCTGGCCGGGGCGGTGATCGCCGCGGTGGCGGCCACCGGGTTCGTGGCCGTCGGCGGAACCTTCATGGTCTGGTTCGTCGCCTTGGCCGCGGTGGTGGCAGTGGCGACCGGGTTGGTCTGGTTGCGGTGGCCGGACCGCCGACCGTGGGCGACCGAGCCCGGATCGGGCACCAGGTTCATCCCCGGCTACCGCCCGTTCGGGGCGCTGGGTGCCCTCGGGATCGTTGCCGCCTGCGCCTGGTGCCTGCGGGACCTGTCCACCCCGACCGTCGGGTTCGACGCTCGAGCCTTGTGGCTTACCCGAGCCGGATGGTTGTTGCATTCCCACCAACAGCTGCTGATCACCCTGCGGTCTCCGGCGCTGGTCCTCGGGCAGAGCGCCTACCCGCCGCTGGTGAGCGCGTCGACCGCCGTCTCCTGGAGCGTGACCGGCAACCACTCCTTGCGGCTCGGGGTCGTCGTCACTGCGCTCTTGAACACCTGTGGGCTGGCCGTGGCCGCCTACGCCCTGGTCGAGTGCGGACGGCGGGCAGCCGGTCGGCTCGCCGCCTCCGCCGGGCGGGCCTGGTCCGCCGTCCCGATGGCGATGGGGGTGGTCGCCGCAGTGTTGCTGGTCTTCATCGCCTTCGGCATCACCGAGCCGTTCATGACCAATGGATACGCCGATCCGCTGTGGTCGCTGGCCGCGCTGGGGGCGGTGGCCTACGGACTCCAGATGCGCACCGGGCGCTCCGAGCAAGGGGTCGTCCTGGTGCTCCTGCTGGTCGCCGGCATGTCCAAGGACGAAGGAGTCGTCACCGCCGGTGCCCTCATCGTGCTCGTCGCCCTCCGGTGGCTGGTGACGATGCCGACCGACCGGAGGCGAATGCTGTGGTGGCGGCCGGTTCTGGTCGGGGCCGTCGAGCTGGCGGCGGTGGCCGCCTGGCCGGCCCTCATGCGGCTGATCCATGCCCGGGGTCAAACGTCCGGAACGTTCTCACCGGCCGGCGACTGGGTGTCCCGGGCCCACGCCACCGCCGATGGGATGGCTCCTTACCTCCACGTCCTGGTCCTGGCCGCGCCGGTCGCAGTGGTGGGTGGCCTGCTGCTGTCCGGGGTCCGGCGCCGGAGCGGGGTCGCCAACGACGGGTGGGGATGGGCCGGGCTGGCCTGCGGCCTGGTGGCCGTCGGGGGGGCGCTGGTGGTCGGATCGAGCGGCATCGCCGCCTGGTTGCTGACGACCGTGCACCGGGTTACCGAGTTCCCCGCCCTCACCGGATGGTGGATCGTCGCCACCTGGGCAGTGGTGGCCTGTGCGTCGCCGGCCATCGCCCGCCTCGAGCCAGAGGCGCAAGACCGGGACGGGACCGAGATGGCATCGGCTGCCAACGAACCTGACGCCGGCGGGAGCGTGGCGGCCGACGGCACCGCCGACGACGCGGCCCGACCCGACTCCGCGGCTCGCGTGCCAGAGATGCGATGAGAGGCCGCATCGAACCATGACCACCCCCGACGACCAGCCCATCGCGGTTCCGGCGGTAGCCGTCCAGACCCTCGACGCCCCGCCGGTCGGCGACGGGCCGCCCCGGCCGCGGGGAGACGACCAGCCGGACGTCGGGCCCAAACTCTCCTACGTCGCCGGGCTCGACGGCATCCGGGCCATCTCCATCATCGGCATCATGGCCAACCACAGCGGCCTGGGCTGGGCGGCCGGCGGCTTCATCTCCGTCAACGTCTTCTTCGTCCTCAGCGGCTACCTCATCACCGCCCTGCTGGTGAAGGAATGGCTGAAGTCGGGCACCATCAAACTCAAGCAATTCTGGGCGCGACGGGCCCGGCGGTTGCTTCCGGCCCTCTTCGTCCTGCTGGTCGGCATCGCCTTGTACGCCTGGCTGCTGGCCCCGCCCGACACCCGGGGGTCACTGAGGACCAACGCGCTGGCCACGTTGTTCTACTTCAGCAACTGGCACCAGATCTTCTCCGGGCAGAGCTACTTCGCCCAGACGGCCGTCCAATCCCCACTGCTGCACACCTGGACGCTGGCCATCGAGGAGCAGTTCTACCTCGTCTGGCCGTTGGTGTTCCTCGGCGTGCTCAAGTGGCGGAAGCGGCTGCGACCGCTACTGGTGCTCACCGTGGTGATGGCGGTGGCGTCGGCGGTGGAGATGGCCCTGCTCTTCCACTCCGGGGCCGACCCCAGCCGGTTGTATTACGGCACCGACACCCGGGCTCAGGACCTGCTGCTCGGTGCCATCGTCGCCCTCGCCCTCGCCCATCGGGGCCCGGCCACCACCACGCCGGGCCGGCGGGGGATGTCGCTGCTGGTGGTGGCGGCGGCCACCGGTTTCGGCGTCGAGTGGATCCGGCTCACCGAGAGCTCCGGGTTCCCCTACCGGGGGGGCTTCCTGCTGTGCGACGTCCTGGTGGCGCTGATCATCCTCGGGGTGGTCCAGGCCCCGGCCGGCCTTCCCGCCCGGGTGCTGGGCTGGCGTCCGCTGGCCTACATCGGGAAGATCTCCTACGGCTTGTACCTCTGGCACTGGCCGGTCATCCTCACCCTCACCGCCGCCCGGACCGGACTGGTGGGATGGCAGCTCTTCGGTCTCCGGTCGGTGACCAGCTTTGTCCTGGCCGTCCTCTCCTCCCAATTCGTCGAGATCCCGATCCGCCGGGGGGCCATCCGCTCCTGGAAGGCCTGGCTCGTCACCCCGTTGGCCGCCGGGGCCACCGCCGCCATCGTGCTGCTGGCCACCACCGCTCCCGCCGCGGTGGCCGTCCCCGTCAGCGCGTCGACCGGGCTGTCCGCCTCCCAACACCAGCAGCTGGCCGCGACCAACGCCTTCACCACCAACCCGATCAAGTTCATGCTGTTCGGCGACTCGATGGGGCTGACCCTGGAGATCGGCCTGGGCCCGGGCAGCAAGAAGACCTGGGGAGTGAACATGATCGGGGAGTCCACCCTCGGCTGCGATCTCGATCCTCAGCTCCAGGTCCGGACCTCCGGTGTGGTCGGGGACGCCACGCCGGGGTGCAAGGGCTGGCAGACCCAATGGCCGAAGCTCATCGAACAGCAGCGCCCGCAGGTCGTCGGGCTGTTCCTCGGTCGTTGGGAGGATGTCGACCACTTCTACCAGGGCACCTGGACCCACATCGGGGAGCCCCTGTGGGACAACCATCTCGGCGCCGAACTGGACCAGGCCATCGGCATCTACTCCAAGTACGGGGCCAAGGTGGTGTTGTTCACCACCCCCTACCTCGACACCACCGAGGCGCCCGACGGCACCACCTACCCCGAGAACCTCGACTCCCGCGCCGACGCCTACAACGCGCTGATGCGCACGGTGGCCGCCCGGCATCCGGGGGTGGTGTCCGTCTACGACCTCAACAAGGTGCTCGACCCCGGCGGCAAGTACGCCTCCACCATCGACGGGATCACCGTCCGTTGGAGTGACGGGATCCACATCTCCTTCGACGGGGGCCAATGGCTCCGGCCGAAGATCTTTCCGTTCGTGGCTGACTTGGCCCTCGGCAATCCCACCGGCTGACGACAACCACGGCCGGCTCAGCCCGGTGGCGAGCCCACCCGGCGGCGAAGCAGGTCGAGGGCGGCGATGGTGGCGTACTGGCGGACCCGGTCCCGGTCGCCGGGAACCCGGAACGCCACCGCCTCGGGCTCTGCCTTGGGCAGGGCCAACCCGACGAACACGGTGCCCGGCGGCTGGTCGTCCTGGGGATCGGGCCCGGCCACCCCGGTGATCGACAGTCCCACGTCGGCCCCCAGCACCCGGCGGGCGCCCTCGGCCATGGCGATGGCCGCCGCCTCTGACACCACCGGTCCCTCCGGCACCTCCAGAATGTTGAACTTGACCTCGGAGGCGTAGGAGACGACCGAGCCCCGGAACCACCGACTGGCGCCGGGCACGTTGACCAGCCGGGACGACGCCAGGCCCCCGGTGAGCGATTCGGCCAGGCCCAGGGTCAGCCCCTCCACCGCCAGGGACCGGGCCACCGCGTCCTCGATGGCCTCGTCGTCGACGCCGAACACCACATCCCCCGCCACCCCGGTGAGGATGCCCCGGATGATGGTCTCCTCCGCATCCAGGAAGCCGGCCGCCGCCTCCCGGTCATCGGCCCGGACGGTAACCCGCACCTTGATCCCTTCGATACCGCTGGCCAGAAAGGCGATGGTGGCCCGGCTGTCGGGACCGTCGAGCTCGTTGATGTGATCGGCCAGGGCGTCGGCCAGACCCGATTCGCTCATCCCCCAGGTGCGGAGCACCCGGCTGATGATGACCCCGGTCGTCTCCCCGTTCTCGGTCATCCGCCGTTGGATGTCCGGCAGGATCCCCCGCTCGAACATGTCGGACATCTCATAGGGCACGCCGGGGACGGCATAGACCACCTTGTGGCCGACCGGGCAGATGAGGCCGGGGGCGGTGCCCTTGGTCTGCGGGATGATGTCGGCGCCGTCGGGCACATCCGCCTGCCGGAGGTTGGAGGGGGGCATCTCCCGCTGGCGGGCATTGAACATCGCGCTGATCCGCTCGACCACCTGCTCGTCCCGGTGGAGGGCGACGTTCATCACCTCGGCGATGGCTTCGCGGGTGATGTCGTCCTGGGTGGGACCCAGCCCGCCGCAGACGATGATGCCGTCGCTCCGGGCCAGCGCGGTGCGGAAGGCGAGCACCATCCGGTCGTGGTTGTCCCCGACCGCCTGGTGGAAATGGGAGCTGACGCCGGCGGCGGCCAGGTGCTCGCCCAGCCACGCCGAATTGGTGTCGGCGATCTGGCCCAGCAACAACTCAGTCCCCACCGCCACGATCTCAATCCTCATGGCTGGTTCAGTCCCCGTCCCTCGGATCCATCGGATGGGTGCGGGCGGGCGGCACCGGCTTGCGACCGTCGAGGTAGTACTGGGCGCCGGTGAACACCGTCAGGACGGCCGCCGCCCAGATGGCCGCCGCCAGCACGCTGGGGTGCCCGGCCAGCGGCGGGAGCAGGCACAGCGCGACAGCCACACTCTGGAGGAGCGTCTTCGCCTTGGCCGTGGTCCGGGCCGGAATCGACACGCCCTTTCGCCCCACCACCGTTCGGTAGATGCTCATGTACACCTCTCGCACCGCGATGATGACTACCGGCGGCCACCAGATGATGCTCTTGGCCACCAGCGCGAACAGGGCGCCGAGCACCACCGCCTTGTCGGCCAGGGGGTCGAGGAACGCCCCGGACCGGGTGGTGCCCTGCCGCCGGGCCACCCAACCGTCGATCCCGTCGGTCAGCGAGAGGGCGCCCCACACCACGAAGTTGACCCAGTCGGCCCCCCTCACCAGGATCAGCACGATCAACACCGGGGTGGCCAGCAACCGGAGGACGGTGATGGCGTTGGCCGGGGTCAACAACGCCGAAGGACCGAAGGTGAGGGTGCGTGCCATCGGGGCGGAACGCCCCGATGGGGGCCCGGTTGGCGGTGCCGACATCGACGCCGAAGTCGGAGCCGTCGAGGTGTCGTCGTTCACCGGACCACCTCCAGCCGGTGGCGGTCGACCGCCGGTTCGGCGATGAGATCGGGGCCGTCGGCCCCGGTCACGATGACGTCGACGAACGAACCCACCGCCAGATGGTCGGGCAGGACCACGATGCCGTCGATCTCGGGTGCCTCCCGGTAGGTGCGGCCCTCGCCGGGGGCGTCCACCAGCACCTCGACCCGGGTGCCGATCAGCTCGTCGCGTCGGCGGGCGGTGATGGCGTCCTGTAGCTCGGTGCACTCGCGAAGGCGTTCGGCCACCAGCGGGTCGGGGATCTGGTCGTCGAGCCCGGCGGCATAGGTGCCGACCTCCTGGCTGAACGGGAAGAACCCCACCCAGTCGAGCTGGGCCTCCTCGATCCACTCGAGGAGGCGATCGTGGTCCGCCTCGGTCTCGCCCGGGTAGCCGATGATGAACGACGACCGGAAGGCGGCGGCGGGCTCCGTCCGGCGGATGGAACCGATGCGCTCGAGGAAGCGGTCGCCTTCGCCCCAGCGGCGCATTCGCTTGACCAACGGTCGGGAAACATGCTGCAGCGACAGGTCGAAATACGGCACCCCGGTGGCGAGGATGGCGTCGACCAGGGCGTCGTCGAGGGTGGACGGGTAGAGGTAGAGCAACCGGGTCCAGGCCACCCGCTCGGACATCGCCGCCACCAACTCCACGATGGGTCGACGCCCACCGATGGCCGGCCCGTCGATCCGCGGCTCGATCCGTCCGGTGGAGCGGTCGAGGGCAAAGGAGGACAGGTCCTGGGCGACCAGCACCACCTCTTTGAGCTGGCCGGTGGCCGCGCCGAGCTGGTCGGCTTCGTCCAGGATCGACTGGGTGGAGCGGGACCGCTGCTTGCCCCGGAAGGATGGGATGGCGCAGAACCCGCAATTCCGGTCGCAGCCTTCGGCGACTTTGATGTACGACCAGGGAGCGGTGGCCGGGGGCCGGGGCAGGTTCAACAGATCGAAGGACGGCAGCCGGCCCGGGCCGGTGAGCGACGCGGGTTTGCGGGTCAGCGACACCGGCGTACCCGGTGCGGTTGCCACCGTGAGGGCGGCGGAACCAAGGAGGGACACTCCGAATGGTGCCACCAGGTCCACCTCGGGGAGGGAATCGGCCAGCTCGTGGCCGTAGCGCTCGGCCATGCACCCGGTGACCACCAGCCGGGCACCGTCCCGGCGGGCATCCGACAGCTGCAGGATGGTGTCGATCGACTCCTGCCGAGCCGCCTCGATGAAGGCGCAGGTGTTGACCACCACCAGGTCGGCCTCCTCCGGCGAGTCGGCGGGCTCATACCCGTCCAGGGTCAGGGTGCCCACCAACTTGTCCGAGTCGACCTTGTTCTTCGGGCAGCCCAACGTCTCCAACCAGAAACGCTCTCCCATCTGCACATTCTACCGACGTCCGGGAAGGCGGCCGCAGCGGGCGCTTGTGTCCGCCAGTCGCAGCAGCTCCCGGCCGGGACCTGGGGCGCTGTCGTACAGCCCTCGGCGACGACCATTCCCTCCCATTAGGGTTGAGGCAACACCGCACGTGGCGTTCCTGGGGGGACACGCAGTCAGGCTGAGGAGGGAGTTCGTCTCGGCCGCTGGTGCGAACACCGACGATCCGGGAGGGGCCCATGGAGATCATTCGGAATGACGACGGCACCCTCGTCGTCCCCGTGGAGCCCGAGCGGCAGCACGGAACTGACGACCGTGCGGCTGGCTCCTCCGACGGTGGAGACGGTGACGGGGCTCCGGCCAAGGCGGTGGCCACCACCCGGGTGCTGCATCCGGGGGAGGGCGGCTACGACGAAGCGCTGGCCGCCTGGGACCTCGAGCAGAATCCCGACCGCCAGCCGGTGGTGTCGACCGCCACTGGCCGGCAGGAAGCCATGGCCTTGGTCCATGCCGTCGCCACCTCCCCCGACCACGATGTGGCGGCGGCGGTGAAGGCGCTCGACGATCGCAAAGCCTGCGGCGAGGCCTTGCGCCACGTCCTGGTCGGCGGAGTCCACTCGGTCGAGGACTTCGCCACCGAGATTGCCGAGGCGGAGGGCGGCGACCCACTCCCCGCCCACGAAGCCACCAAGATCATCGGCAAGGTGCTGGCCCAGCTCGACGGCTGATGTGCCCGGGTAGGGTCAGCAATACCGACAGCGGGTCGTGCCGGCCGGTCATTTTTTCGGCAGAGCGTCAGTAATGAGCCCGGCGATGAGGGTGTAGCCGGCCGTGGTCGGGTGGACGTCGCCGTACTGACAAAAGAAGGTCAGTTGGCAGACCCGAGCCACCGCAACCGGGACGGTGCCGACCGGGTCGAGCGTGGTGGTCCGGTCGAACGGCGTGTAGGCACCGGAGCCCTCTGTCACGTCCACGAAGGTGGCACCGACCGCTTCGTACTGCTTTTGGAGCGCCGGATTGAAGATGGTCATGTACGAGGTCAACGACGGTGCTGCCAATGCCCGAGTCGACGGGTCGGCGGATAGGTAATCGCCAAGGATGACGTCCGGGTAGGTGAGCCCGATGATGGGTACGTCCGGACCCGCCGCGGCGCGCAAGCCTTGGAGGAGGATGGGGAGGTTGAGGGTGATCGAGGCGGCAGCCTGAATCACACAGCCGACCGGGTCCTTACTGGTGAGGCAGTCGATGACCAGGTCATTCCCTCCGATGGTGACCGTGATCAGACCGATCTTCCCCTGGTGTTTGGTGAGGAACGCCTCGGCCGCCGCAGCTTGCGTCTGGTTCGAATAGTTCGGTGCACCCGGTCCGAGGATCGCGCAACCGCGGCTCTTGAGAATCGATGCAGTGGTGGCCCCACCGCAGCCGAAGTTGACCGTCGTGAGGTGGTACCCGAGGGCAGCAGCCAGGTGGGGAACCTGGTACGCATATCCATGGGTGGTGGTTTGCCCGGCGCCGCCGGGACCGGTCGCTTCCCACCCGGCCGCGTACGAGTCGCCCAGCGATACGTAATAGTCGTTCGGTGTAGTCGGTGGACCTGTCGTTGATTTCGTCCCTGCCTTCGGGGCCGACGAAGTGCAGGCGCAGATCCCGATGCCAACCAGCATGCAGGCGACCACCACCGGCCAGCGTCGACGTCTCCTGGGGCCGATCATGGCGTAGAACTTAGCGGCTCCCCAATTGCAGTCTTTGTCACCCGTCGATTCGCTCGACCACCATGCAACCACTGAAGCATTGGTCGCGATCCCGCAAAACGATCTTGCCGACGCGCCGGTCGACGCGGCGCCAGGCGAATGAACATGACGCGGTCGAAAGGTGTGACCGCCAAGCGGAGAGGGAGGGATTTGAACCCTCGGACCCAGTTACCCAGGTCAACTCATTAGCAGTGAGTCCGATTCGGCCGCTCTCGCACCTCTCCGTTGCCTCTTGCCCTATAAATGGCCTATATTCTCGGCAGTGGACGAGTCCAAACCGAAAGCACGGGCCAAGGCGTCAAGACGACCCAAGGGTACAGGAACGGTTCGCCAGCGCGGCCCGGGCAAGTGGCAACTGCGCATCTTCACCGGGACCGATCCTCAGACCGGGCGCCCCCTGCAGATCAACAAGCTGACCGAAGCCAAGAACAAGACCGAGGCGCAGAACAAGTTGCGGACCTGGCAACAACAACTCGAGCGGGCGCAGCCGATCGGGGCCAGCAATGTCACGGTCCGAACTCTGATCGAGGAGTGGCTCCGCCATAGCCAGGCCCGAGGGCGCGCCCCCCGGACGATCCATGATGCCAAACGGTCCGCCGAAAACGTGATCTATCCCGAGTTCGGCGACATCAAGATCGTCGACCTCACCACCCGCCACCTCGACGAGTGGTACCGCAAGCTGACAACCGGCGAAGGGCGGGACCGAGCCTTGAAGCCGACCAGCATCCGCCGGCACCATGCGGTGCTCTCGGCAGCCCTGAGTCAGGCCGTGCGGTGGGGATGGCTCGACCGGAATCCGGCCGAACGTGCCCAGCCACCCAAACTCGAACGCACCGAGCTTCGGGTGCCCACTCCCGACGAGGTTCGTTCGCTGGTCGCTGCCGCCCGGAAACGCAGCGAACGGTGGGGCATGCTCCTGACGCTCGCCGTCCTTACCGGCGCCCGGCGGGGAGAGCTCTGCGCACTGCGGTGGACCGACATCGAAGGGAATCGGATTCGCGTCGCCCGCTCGCTCTACCGGGCGGGCGAGGATCGGGGCGAAAAGAAGACCAAGGCAGGTCGGGAGCGATGGGTGACCCTCGCACCGTTCGGAGTCGACCTCATCGAGGCCTGGCGTCAGCAGTGCATGGCCGCCAGCGTTAACGCCGAGGTCGATCTCGTCCACGACGCATTCCTCGTGTCCGTCCTGCCCGATGGCAGTCGCCCCATCAACCCGGACACGCTTTCGTCGGTCGTACACAAGCTGTGCACCGATCTGGACATGCCCCACGTCCATCTCCATT
>DASXFR010000084.1:0-5031 GCA_036489495.1 Acidimicrobiales bacterium
TCCTCTCGTTCCCCACGCGGCGCTCTCGGGGATGGGAATCCTCACTCCGAGCGCATTCGCAACGTAACACGGACACCGGCTAAATTGCAACGTGTTCCAGTTTTTGTGCCTGCCCGGGGCCCCCTCCAAGCCTAAGGTGGCTCCCGAGAACAAAGGGGGACGGTGCTCACCATCGACGAACTGATCCGAGCGCGGGCCGGCGACGACCACGCCGGCCTGCTGTTCGGCGACCGCAGCTGGACCTACGCGGAGGTGGTGGCGGCCCAGTCCGACCGTGCGGCCGTCCTGACCCGGATGCGGGCTTCGGGGCCATTCCATGTGGCCCTGCTGTTGGACAATGTGCCCGAGTACGTCTTCTGGTTGGGGGCCGCGGCGCTCTGCGGGGCGGTCGTGGTGGGCGGGAACCCCACCCACCGGGGGGACGAGTTGGCCCGTGACCTCTCCCATACCCAGTGTCAGCTGCTGGTCACCGACGACTCCTACTTCAAGTTGGTCGACGGTTACGACCTCGGACCCGCCCTCCCGCCCGAGCGGATCCTGGTGATCGACAACCCGGACGGGGATGTCGACCCCAGCGCCGGCACCCCCTACGGTGCGCAGCTGGCCGCGGCGGCCGGCGCCCCGCTCCCCGATCAGTCCGCCATCGGGGTCGACGAGAGCTCGCTCGGGCTTCTGCTGTTCACCTCCGGCACGTCCGGTGCCCCCAAAGCCTGCCTGTGCAGCCAGGGACGGCTGGCCCGCATCGGCACCATCGTCGCCCAGATGTTCGAGCTCACCGCCGAAGACGTCTGCTACATCCCGATGCCCCTCTTCCACTCCAACGCCCTGATGGCCGGATGGGCGCCGGCGCTGGCCGCCGGGGCCACCGTCGCCATCCGGGAGCGGTTCTCCGCCTCGGAGTTCCTTCCCGATATCCGTCGCTTCGGCGCCACCTACTTCAATTACGTCGGCAAGCCGCTCTCCTACGTACTCGCCACCCCCGAGCGCCCCGACGATGCCGACAACCCGTTGCGCCGGGCCTTCGGGAACGAAGCCGCCGAGGCCGACATCGCCCGGTTCGCCGAACGTTTCGGCTGCACCATCCAGGACGCCTACGGATCCACCGAGGGCGGTGCGGCGGTGAGCCGCACCCCCGACACCCCACGGGGAGCGCTGGGCCGGGCCCAGGAGGGCACGATGGTCCTCGATTCCGAGACGGGCGAGGAGTGCCCCCGGGCCCGCCTCGACCAACACGGTCGGCTGCTCAATGCCGAAGAGGCCATCGGTGAGATCGTCTCCAAGACGGGTGGTTCCGGTTTCGAGGGGTACTGGCGGAACGACGAAGCCAACGCCGCCCGGTTGCGCAACGGCTGGTACTGGACCGGCGACCTCGGCTACCGCGACGAAAACGACTTCTTCTACTTCGCCGGCCGGGACTACGACTGGCTCCGGGTGGACGGGGAGAATTTCGCCGCCGCCCCGGTCGAGGCCATCCTCATCCGCCATCCGGACATCGTGCTGGCGTCGGTCTACGCCGTCCCCGACGTGGCGGTGGGCGACCAGGTGATGGCCGCGGTGCTGCTCCGGCCCGACACCGAGTTCGATCCGGACGGATTCTGCCGGTTCCTGTCCGAGCAGACCGATCTCGGAACCAAGGTTGCTCCCAAATTCGTGCGCGTGGCTTCCGACCTTCCGGTCACCGCCACCAGCAAGGTGCTCAAGCGGGTGCTGCGGAACGAAGGCTGGCGCGGTCCGGACCCCGTCTGGTGGCGGCCGACCCGGGACCTGGCCTACCGGCCGTTGTCGGCGGAGGAGGCCGACGACCTGGATCAGGCGGTGGCCAGCCGCTGAACCCGCCGGCCAAAGCCACGGCTATTTACTTGCGGTCTTGACCGCAAGTGGCGAGGGACATAGGTTGGCGGAGTCGGATCACCGCCCATCGGAGGATGCATGACAGGTTCCGCCCTTCCCGACGTCGAGGTCGCTGTCATCGGTGCCGGGCTCGGCGGTCTGGGCATGGGCTTCGCCCTGCGGCAGGCCGGCATCACCGACTTCGTCATCCTCGAGCGGGCCGACGACATCGGGGGCACCTGGCGGGACAACACCTATCCCGGCATCGCCGTCGACGTTCCGGCCCAGGCCTATCAATTCAGCTATGCGCTGAATCCGGAGTGGTCCCGGGCCTTCGCCGAAGGCGCCGAGGTGAAGTCCTACATCGACCTGTGCGCCGACAACTTCGATCTGCGTCCCCACCTCCGCTGCGGCGCTGAGGTCACCGAACGGGTCTGGGATGATCACTTCGACCTGTGGCGACTGAAAATCGGCAGCGGTGAGCTCACCGCCCGGTTCGTGGTCAGCGCGATCGGCGCCTTCGTCGATCCGAAGCCGATCGACATCGCCGGGGTCGAATCCTTCTCCGGCAAGATCATGCGATCGTCCCGGTGGGACCACGGCTACGACCTGAGAGGCAAGCGGGTGGCCGTTATCGGGACCGGGTCGAGCGCCGTCCAGATCATTCCGGAGATCGCCCCTGCCGTCGCCAGCTTGGCCGTCTTCCAGCGAACCCCGATCTGGGTCATCCCCAAGCGCGACCCCTTGGTCCCCGAACGCACCAGGGAGCTTTACCGGCGCCGACCGTCGGTCCAGCAACGGGTGCGGCAAGCCACCACCCGGGCTACCGAGCTGATGCTCATCAACCTGGTGCTGCATCACCGTCAGGTGCCCTTTGTCGCCCACGGCCTCGAATATTCGTCTCGGCATCTCTGGTACCGGACCCAGGTGAAGGATCCCGACGTGCGCCGCAAACTGACACCCGACTATGGATTCGGGTGCAAGCGGCCCGGGGTGTCGAGCACCTATCTGAAGACGTTCAACCGGGCCAACGTCGAGCTGGTCACCGAACCCATCGACGGGGTGACACCCGACGGCATCCGCACCGCCGGCGGCGTCGATCGGGAGTTCGATGTCATCATCCTGGCCACCGGATTCCGGATGGCCAGTGACCCGGAGAACTTTCGGCGCACCCCGGTGCGGGGCCGCGACGGATTCGACCTCGCCACCTTCTACGCCGACCACCGGCTGGCATCCTACGAGAGCATCAGCATCCCGAAGCTGCCCAACCACTTCATGATCTTCGGGCCCTATGGCTGGACAGGTGGGACCTGGCACCAGCTGGTCGAGACCGCGTCGGCCCACATCGTCCGCATCATCCAAGAGACCGGCCGCCGACAGGCGACGTCGGTGGAGGTGAGCCAGGAGGCCACCGACCGCTGGACCACCGACATGCGCCGACGGCTCGAGACGTCGCTGTTCAACACCAACAACTGCGGATCGGCCCATAGCTACTACTTCGACCACCATGGGGACACGCCGTATCTGCGGCCGACCAGCGCCGCCCAAGCCGAGCGGTCGAGCCGGACGTTTCCCTTCGACGACTATGTCTTCGGCTACCGGACCGCCAGAGCGTCGGCGATGGACGCCGAGGGTACGATGGGGTCGGTGACGGTGTGAGGACGACGCCCGCCTCTGGCCCGCCGCTCGGCGCGGCTATCGGCACCCCAACTGGCGCGCCGAAGGGTCGGCGCCCCCAACCCGAACGTCGGGCCGCCATGCAGGAGCGGCTCCTCGACGCCACCGTCGAATGCCTGGTCGAGGTGGGCTGGGCCCGCACCACCCTCCCCGAAGTGGTGGCCCGGGCCGACGTCGCCCGGGGCGCCCAGGTCCACCATTTCCCGACCAAGGCCGCCCTGATGGCGGCGGTCGGCGAGCACCTCCTGGAACGCCATCGCCGGGAGTTCTCCGAGGCGTTCGAAGCCCTCCGTCCCGAGGAGCGCACCCTGGAGGCAGCCATCGACGGTCTCTGGGGGATCCTGTGCAGCCCGACCTGGACGGCGGTGATCGAACTGGGCTTGGCCAGCCGAACCGATCCGGTCATCGCGGTCAGCTTCGAGGGGTTCACCGACCGGGTGGACGAAACCGTGCTGGCGATTGTCAATGACTACTTCCCGGCGCTCGCCCAGAGCCCGATCGGCACTGCGGTGGTGAGGGGAACCCTGGCCCTCCTGTACGGCTTGGCCCTGCAAACCTCGATCGACGGCGATCGGCTCGGCCACCATGCCGAGGTCGTCGCCCAATTCAAACTGTTGTGCACCGCGCTGGCGCCGGCATTGGTCGTCAGCGCCGCCTCATCGGTCGGCTCGACGCCGACGGAAGCCGTCGTCGAAACGACCCCCGCATCACCGCAACTCCCGCCCGACTACGACCAACAAGGAGATCACCGATGACCCAGACCGCAACCCCGGAGTCCCGGACCGTCCCCCGCCGCACCGTCCGCACCCGGCGCATCGCCTTCGAGTATCCGACCACCGACCTGCCCCGCCACTACATGAACGACGACCTGGTGATGAGCCACGTGGTCTCGGTGCTGTCCGCCCTTTTCCCCAATGGTGAGGACTTCTTCGTGCAATCGGTGCGCAACTACCGGGACCAGGTTGTCGACCCCGAGCTCAAGAAGCAGGTCGGCGGGTTCATCGGTCAGGAGGCGATCCACGGCCGCGAGCACCGGGCCTTCAACGACCGTCTCAGTCAGCTCGGTTACCCGACCCGCCGCATCGATCGGGGGGTGGGGATCCTGTTCAAGGGCCTGGGGGGCAAGGTGCTCTCGAATCGGGTCCAGCTGGCGATCACCGCCGCCCTCGAGCACTACACCGCCACCCTGGCCGAGGTGTTGCTGAGGAGCCCGGAGGCCCGGGAGATGGTGTCGGTCGACGAGGTCCGCTCCCTGTTGCTGTGGCACGCCCTGGAGGAATCCGAGCACAAGGCGGTGGCCTTCGACGTCTACCAGGAGGTAGTGGGCAGCCACGCCGTCCGGGTGCGGACCATGAACGTGGTGACCGTCGCCTTCATCGCCGGCGTGGTGTTCGACACCTTCCTCTCGCTGCTGGGCGATGCCTCCACCCGCGACCTGAAGCGGCTGCGCAAGAGCCTCGGTGCCCTCCGGTATTCGCCGTTCACCCACGTCGACGTGTGGCGTCACCTCCGCGACTACAACCG
>DASXFR010000093.1:0-5297 GCA_036489495.1 Acidimicrobiales bacterium
CCTGCTCCACCAGATCGGTGAGCTCGTCCACGATGAAGCTCCCCTGGAGGGGGTTCTCATTGATGGCTAGCCCCCACTCCTTGGTGATGATCATCTGGATGGCCAGGGCCCGCCGGACCGATTCGGCCGAGGGCGTGGTCACCGCCTCGTCATAGGCGTTGGTGTGCAGGCTGTTGGCGTTGTCGTAGATGGCACACAGGGCCTGCAGCGTGGTGCGAATGTCATTGAAGGCCATCTCTTGGGCATGGAGCGATCGCCCCGACGTCTGGACGTGGTACTTGAGTCGCTGCGATCGCTCGTTGGCCCCATAGCTGTCGCGCATGGCGATAGCCCAGATGCGCCGGGCCACCCGCCCGATCACCGTGTACTCCGGGTCCATCCCGTTGGAGAAGAAAAACGAGAGGTTGGGGGCGAAGTCGTCAACGTCCATGCCCCGAGCCAAATAGGCCTCGACATAGGTGAACGCGTTGGACAAGGTGAAGGCCAGCTGGGTCACCGGGTTCGCGCCTGCTTCGGCTATGTGATAGCCGGAGATGGACACCGAGTAGAAGTTCCGCACCTGGTGCTCGATGAACCATTCCTGCATGTCGGCCATGACCCCGAGGGAGAACTCGGTCGAGAAGATGCACGTGTTCTGACCCTGGTCCTCCTTCAGGATGTCGGCCTGGACGGTGCCTCGCACCGTTTGCAGCACCGCAGCACTGATGGCCGCCTCCTCCTCGTCGTCGGGCCGGCGACCCTGCTCGGACTCGAAGGCATCGAGCCGCTGATCGATGGCGGTGGAGAGGAACATGGCCAAGATGGTTGGGGCGGGGCCGTTGATGGTCATGGAAACCGACGTGGTGGGATCGCACAGATCGAACCCGGCGAACAGCACCTTCATGTCGTCCAGGGTGGCAATGGACACCCCGGAGGTGCCGATCTTGCCGTAGATATCGGGACGCTCGTCGGGGTCGAACCCGTACAGGGTGACCGAGTCGAACGCCGTCGACAGCCGGGTGGCCGGAAGGCCCGAAGCCAGGAGGTGGAACCGTCGGTTGGTACGGAAGGGATCGCCCTCACCGGCGAACATGCGGGCCGGATCTTCGCCCTCACGTTTGAAGGGGAACACCCCGGCGGTGAAGGGGAAGTGACCGGGAAGGTGCTCCGATCGGAGCCAGCGCAACAGCTCGCCGTGCTCGGTGACCCGGGGGAGGGCCACTCGGGGAATGCGGCTTCCCGAGAGCGACGTCCGCCACAGCACCGGCTGGGCCGGGGTCGAGGGCGAGGCATCGTCATCCGATTCGACCGGCGTCAACGCGGTGCGCACGACTTCCCACTCCTGGAGGAGGCGGCGACCCTCGGGGTCGCGGGCCGCCTCGGTCCGCTCGGCCAGTGTGGACAGGTCACCGACTGCCATCCCTTGTTGGTCGGCCAGGGCCAGCACCGCGTCGATCTGCTGGGCCTGGCGGGCCTCGGTGGCCAGCTCGGCCGTGGTGGCGTGATAGCGGTGAACGGTCTCGGCGATCTCGGCCAGATAGCGCCGTCTGGGAGCCGGGATGATGACCGACGCCTTGGTCGAAGCCCGGATCGCGACAGCCGGCAGCACCCCGCTGGTTGCCACCAATCCCGATCCGACCAGGCGGTCCCGGAGATGCTGGAAGAGGGCGGTGACGCCGTCATCGTTGAAGCGAGAGGCGATGGTCCCGAACACGGGCTCGCCGTCGTCGGGCCCGGGACCATGGTCGCGGACCCACTGCCGCCGGACCTGACGCAGGGCGTCGTCAGCCCCCCGTCGGTCGAACTTGTTGATGGCCACGACATCGGCGAGATCGAGCATGTCGATCTTCTCGAGCTGTGAGGCAGCGCCGTACTCCGGCGTCATCACGTAGAGGGAGAGGTCGGCGATGTCCACGATGGCGGCGTCGCCCTGACCGATACCGGGGGTCTCCACGATGACCAGGTCGAAGCCGGCAGCCCGGCAGGCCGCCACCACCTGGGGCAAGGGTGGTGGGATCTCCGACACCGACCCCCGGGTGGCCAGCGAGCGGAAGTACACCTGAGGTGAGTCGATGGCGTTCATGCGGATGCGGTCCCCGAGAAGCGCCCCGCCCCCCCGGCGTCGGGTCGGGTCCACGGCCAGCACGGCGATCCGGAGCTTGTCCTCTTGATCCTGACGGAAGCGTCGAATGATCTCGTCGGTCAGCGAGGACTTTCCCGACCCACCGGTTCCGGTGACGCCCAGCACCGGTGCTCCCCGCCGTTGGGCTGTGGCCGCCATCTCCTCCAGGGCCACCGACCCGATGGAGCCCGCTTCGATACCGGTGATGATCCGGGCCAGAGCTCCGGTGTCACCGCTGTAGAGCAGCTCCAGCGATGGCGGCGGTTCGGCGGACAGGTCCCGGTCGCACTCCTCGATCAGCACGTTGATCATCCGGTCCAGCCCCAGTCGCTGCCCGTCGCTCGGAGCGAAGATCCGACGGACTCCATAGGCCTCCAGCTCGGCGATCTCCTCGGGCACGATCACCCCACCGCCTCCGCCGTAGACGTGGATGTCACCTCGCCCCGAGGCTCGCAGCCGATCGACCAGGTACTTGAAGTACTCGACGTGGCCACCCTGGTAGGAGCTGATGGCCACCCCTTGGACATCCTCGGCGATCGCCGCGGCCACCACCTCGTCGACCGATCGGTTGTGGCCGAGGTGGACGACTTCTGCCCCCTGGGCCTGGAGGAGCCGCCGCATGATGTTGATGGCCGCGTCGTGGCCGTCGAACAGGCTGGCTGCGGTGACGAATCGAACCGGGTGGGTCGGACGGTAGAGGGAGGTGTTCCCGTCGGCCCCGTCGGTGGCCGGACTGGGGGAGTTCATCCCTCCACAATAGTTGCACGTCCTACTAAATGTCCATGGCCCCTGTGGCCCACCGCTGGTCGATGACCGCTATGGGGCCGGTTCGATCTGATCCACCAGGTGCCAGGCCAGCGCCGTCTCCGCGTCGATGGTCGAGCCGGTGATGGCCATGAACGCCGTCCGCTGCCGGCCGATGCGACGGGGGAGGCTCACCGTCCCGCCCGCTCCCGGGATCAACCCCATGGGCACCTCGGGTAGCTGAAAGGTGGCGTCGGGTCGGGCCACCACCTGGGCCACGAAGGCGGGAAGCTCGGTGCCGGCCCCGACGCAGGCGCCGTGCACGACGGCCGTGGTCCGGGACTTGCACCGAGCCAGCCAGGGGCCGGCGCTCCGAGTGGTACGGATCACGTGGGCCGAGACGGGGTCCGGCACCGATCCGAACTCCGACAGGTCGCCACCGCTGCAGAAGGACGGTCCGGCCCCGGTGAGTGTGATCGACGTGATGGTGGCATCGGCTTCAGCCATCTGCAGCATGACCACCAGCTCGTCGCGCATGCGGGCGTCGTAGGCGTTGCGGACCTCCGGCCGATTGAGGGTCAACAGCAACGAGGAGCTCTGCCGCTGGGCCAGCACCGCCGGCTCGGATTGGTCTCGGTGTGGAATCGGTCCTCGTCGATCGATCCACTGACGATGGATGGGCCCCGACTGGAGCATGGAGTAGACGAACGATTCCGATACCAGGGCGTCGGTCATCGAGATGCCGGCGCTGAACCGCAGGAGCTGGGCCAGGGCGATCGCCGGTGCGGAGCTTTCCCCGACGGCCGAGCTGACGAGGGTGAGCACCTGGTCGATGTCGGCACTGCCGACCCACGGTCGCTCCGGAGCCACCGCCTCGGCCAACAGGATGTCGAAGTCGGGAGGTGCGGAGAGGTCGGCGCCGGCTCGGGCCACGCCCACGGTCACACAGGGGAGGGGACGAACGACCTCGGCCACCGCGGCCAGCATCGGGTCATCGTCCACGGCGACGGCCAGCATGGGCCGATCGCTCAGGGGCCCGATGGCCTCGGGCGACAGTCCGCCTTCGACCAGGGCCAGTGCGTCGCTGGCCGAGAGGATGCCCGGGAGCCCACCCGAGGAGCTGGTCACCTCGACAACGTACCGTCGGATCGGATCAGGACCCGGCCAGGTACACGATCCGCCCGGCTCGGATGGTGGCGCGCACCAGGTGGCGGCCCAGTTCGGTTCGGGCCTCCGCCCAGGGCAGGGCCAGGAGACAGAGGTCGGCCGCACTGCCCGGCGACACGGTGCGGACGTTGCCTCCCGGGTCGGCGGGATGACCCAGGAACAGGTTCAGCGCCCGCTCCGGCGTCAGCCGTTCGTCCCGCCCGATCTGGTGACCGAGGGCGGTCCGTCTGGTGACGGCGGCCGACATGGCAGACCAGGGATCGGGCTGGCCGAACGGGGCGTCGGTGCTTCCCGCCAGCGGGATCCCAGCGCGGTCCCAGGCCCGAAGCCGGTACAGCCATTCCTGGTCGGCAAGGTCCACGTCCCGGCGGTACCGGTCTCCGTGCTCGGCGATGAACCCCGGCTGGGTGACCACGGTGACCGGGAGCGGTCTGATGAGGTCGATGACTTCGGGCGGAGCAACGCTGGCGTGCTCGATGCGATGGGGGCCGCCGCCCGCCATCGACAGGGCGGTGGCCGCCAGCACCAGGCTCTCCCGGGTGACCACGTGGAGGGCCGCACCGCGCCGTCCGGCGGCGCGGATGGAGGCGACCAGCGTGTCGAGAGCGGGGAGCTGTCGGTCCTCGAGCATCAGCTTCACCGCACCAGTGGAGACCGGCCCACCGGTCCGCACCGGAAGGGCGTCCCCCAACATGAGCACGGACTGGTGGAGCTCCCCGTCGCTCACCGCACCTTCGATGGCGGTCAGCTCCTCGGGCCCATTGGACGCCGTGGCGTCGGTCACCCCGGTCACGCCGTAGCGGGACAATCGGTCCGAGGTTGCCGCCAGCGAGGGCAGGTCACCGGGAAGACCCCGGCGGAACACAGCGTCGGCGCCGTACAAGGCGCCGGTGGGCCGGTCATCGGCACCGATCTCGACGCCCGGTGCGCTCGGCGTTGCCCGGGTGAGGCCCAATGCTTCCAGCCCGCTCCGGTTCACCACCCACTGGTGGCCGCTGCGATGCTGGATCCGCACCGGTCGCCACCGATGCTCTCCCAACAGGTCGTCGAGCCCGTCGGCCGTAAGCGGGCCGGTGACCGATTCGTCGTAGCCGTATCCCCGGAGCCAGGTGGAAGGGGATGCATCCCTTTCCAGGTCGCCCAAGGCCGCGGCCAGGGTGACGGCCAGGGTCGATCGGTCCTGTACCGACGGAGGGCCGCACAACATCGAGTGATCCCGGGCGGCCAGGCTGAACAGATGGATGTGATGGTCGTGGAGCCCGGGGAGGAGCGCCCCGCCACCGCC
>DASXFR010000065.1:0-7337 GCA_036489495.1 Acidimicrobiales bacterium
CGGCCGCGATTCTGGCCAGATCCGCTCCCTTGCCGCTCCGTTGGATGCGTCCGGTGTCGAAGGATTGGATTGACACGTCGTGGCCGGCGGACTCGGCCCGCAGGGCCGCCACCGTGCTCTGCTCCCGCGTGCGATGCACGAACGGATCGAACGAGAACCAACGGCTGGCGTTTTGCCAGCTGATCTTGGCGATCTCATCCTCGGGAACCTCGGCCGCCACCGCAGCAAGCTCTTCGGGGGCATTCGGCCAGGACGAGTCCGAGTGGGGGTAGTCGCACTCCCAGGCGATGTTATCCATCCCGATGTGGTGGCGGAGTTCAATCCCGATCGGATCCGAGATGAAGCAGGTGAGAAAGTGCTGGCGAAACACTTCGCTCGGCAACTTGTCGCCAAAGTCCTGCCCCGTCCATCCCCGGTGCATGTCGTAGGTCCGGTCAATCCGATCGAGGAAGTAGGGGATCCAGCCGGTCCCCCCTTCGGATAGCGCGATCCGGATGTCCGGGAACGACTTCAATACCCGCGACCACAGAAGATCCGATGCCGCGCTACAGATATTCATGGGCTGCAGGGTGATCATGACGTCGATGGGGGCGTCGGGAGCGGTAAAGGCCAACTCCCCCGACGAGCCCAGATGGACGGAGAGCACTACCTGTTCATCGCACAGCGCCTTCCACAGCGGATCCCAGGATTCACTGTGAAAACTGGGAAAGCCGAGCTTGTGCGGGTTCTCGGTGAAGGTGAGGGAATGGCACCCTTTGGCCGCCACCCGTCGCACTTCCTCGGCGCAGAGCTCTGGGTCCCACAGCACCGGTAGTGCCATGGGAATGAACCGACCCGGGTACGAACCGCACCACTCGTCGATATGCCAGTCGTTGTAGGCCCGTAGCACTGCAAGTGCCAGTTCCTTGTCCTTGCAGGCGGCGAACAGGCGGGCGCTGAATCCGGGAAACGATGGGAAGTTCATCGAGCCCAGGACGCCACCGGCATTCATGTCCTTGATCCGCTCATGGATGTCGAAGCATCCCGGCCGCATCTCCTCGAAGGCAGTCGGTTCGATCCCGTACTCATCCTTCGGCCGACCGGCAACGGCATTCAGGCCGATATTGGGAATTTTCGTTCCGTTGAACATCCAAACGTCGCTCCCGTTCGAAAGGCGTTCCACACGGGGAGCGAGATCCTGAAACTTGGCGGGCAGTCGACCGTCGAACAGCGTCGGTGGCTCGACCACGTGATCGTCCACGCTGATCATGATCAGCTCATCGGGATGCATGGCCAGCTCCTTCCTGATGGGGATCCGGTTTACTTTTGAATCATAGTTCGAAATCCTGAATCTGCAATCAGAGCGTCTGAGCTGTCCCTGGCCGGCCTACAGCCGACCTTCGGTGCGCAGTTCCTGCGGGACCCAGGAGGGTTGCCGCCGCTCTTTGAAGGCGAGCCATCCTTCGACACACTCCGGACCGGCCAGGCTTTCATCCATCGACATCCGGTCATAGCGGCCGTAGCCATCGTTGATCACCCGTTTGACTACCGACCTCGCCTGCGGCGCACTGCGGCAGCATGCCTCGAGTGCCGCCGTGGCCTCCTCCAGCACCCGGTCCGGGGGAACCATCCGGGAGACGATGCCCCAGGTGCAGGCTTCGGTGGCGGTAACTTTCCGGCCGGTGAAAAGCATGTCCCGGGCGCGGGCTGGGCCGATCTGCGCCGGCAGGTAGGCGGCGTACCCGGTATCGGCGATCCCCCGGTACAACTCCGGGCACCGGAATGTTGCATCCTCGCTGGCCACGGCCACATCGGAGAGCATGGCCATGAGGAGCCCGCCGCCCTGGCAGATACCGTTCACGGCACTGACCACTGGCTTCTGTGAGTTGCGGATCGCCTCGAACGGCACCACGTCCATGCCGAGCAGTCGGGACACCCCTCCCCAGTCGTCGACGGTGGCGCCACCGAGATCGCCACCCGGAATGAAAACGTCGCCGGTGCCGGTTAGCAGCATTCCGGCCAGGTCCGGATCGCGATTGACGACGTCGACGGCATAACGGACGGCGAAGTACATCGAGGCGGTCATGGCGTTCCGAGCCTCGGGGCGGTCGACGATGCAATGCGCCAACGGGCCATGTCGCTCGAATCGGACGAAGGGCGTGCCCAGCCAATCGCCGTCGGGCGGACGGGGCGTATTCTCGGTCATCAGGCAGCTCCCTCTATGCCGCTCGTCAGTGCGCTCATACTTCGAAGGCCCGGGTGACCAGCTGCTGGAGTTCCTCCAGGGACAGACGCTCCGGCACGTTTGGTTCGTCCGAGATCACCGATGGATCCAAGGCTTGATAGGAGGCGATGAGCCCGCTGAACAGATGGGCGAGGACGGCAGGGTCACCCGGGTGAAAATGGCCGGATCGTTGCCCGCGGCTGATCAGATCGGTTTGCAATCGCATCGATTCGTCATAGTTCCCGGCGATGGAAGCGTCCAGCTCACCCGGCTCGGACACCAGCGCCACGTTGGTGTACCGGAGGAAGAGCCGGCCGAATTGAGGATGCTCCCGAAAGAACCCGACCTGGAACTCGACCAGGAGGTGCAGCTTGTCCGCCGCCGAGCCGGTTCCTTTCAGAATCGCCCGCATCGCCGGCATGAATTCGTTGCCCCGGCGGACGAATACTTGGCTGAAGAGGTCTTCTTTTCCCTCGAAGAACGAGTACACCGATCCAACCGAATACTCCGCCAGTTCGGCGATCTCGTTCAGAGTGGCGTCGTGAAACCCCTTTTCGCCGAAGACCCGCTCGGCGGCGTCCAGGAGCTGGGCGCGGCTCAGTTCGTGATGGCGCTCCCGACGGAGGTCCCGCCGACTCGGTGTTTCGAGCCCGTTCGCCGTCATCGCCGCTGCTCCATCGTTTCGGCCTGGTTCAACTACCAAGACCCGCTGTTGAGTGCGGATTCAATCTACTTCATCGAGGTTCGAGCCACCCTCCCCAGTAGGAGGCCGAATCAAGCACCCTCGGCCATGGATTTGATCTCGAGGTACTCCTCGAAGCCCGCCCGACCCATCTCTCGTCCAACGCCGCTTTGCTTGTAGCCCCCGAACGGCACGTCCGGCGAGTAGTAGACCCCTCCGTTCACCGAGACCGTGCCCGTCCGAAGCCGCCGGGCGACGGCCCGGGCCCGCTCGATCGAGCCGCCGACCACCGCGCCCGACAAGCCGTAGATGGAATCGTTGGCCACCGCGACGGCGTCATCGTCGCCATCGTGGGGCTGGACCACCAACACCGGCCCGAAGATCTCCTCGCGGGCAACGGTGGCGTCACGGCCCACGTTCACCAGCACCGTCGGCTCCACGAAGTAGCCACGCGGGAGGTGGGCCGGAATACCCCCGCCCATGGCCACGGTCGCCCCCTGGGCGACACCGGTCTCGATGTACCCCAGCACCCTCTGGCGTTGTCGCTCGCTCACCAGCGGACCCATCATCATCGACGGATCCGCCGGATCGCCGTAAGACATGGCCCCCACCGCCTCGACGACTGCCTCCAGTCCCTCGTCGAACCGGCTCCGGGGCAGAAGCAGCCGGCTGGTGACTGCGCATCCCTGCCCGGCATGGGTGGTGATCTGGAACGCCACCCCAGCTACCGCCGAAGCCACGTCGGTGTCATCGAGCACGATGAAGGCAGACTTACCCCCCAGTTCGAGGAAGACCTTCTTGATGGTGGGGGCGGCGACGGTCATCACGCTTCGCCCGATGGCTGTCGATCCGGTGAACGAAACCATGTCGACCCGGGGATCCTCCGCCAGCTGCTGGCCAATGAGATGATCGGAGGAGGTCACCACGTTCAGGACCCCGCTCGGCAGGTCGGTCTCCTCGGCCACGATCCGACCCAGCAGGGTGGCTGCCCACGGGGTGTCGGGAGCCGGCTTGAGCACCACGGTGTTGCCGGCGGCCAAGGCAGGGATGCACTTGGCCAGGTTGATCTGCATGGGGAAATTCCACGGGGTGATCGCACCCACGACGCCGACGGGTTCTCGGCGGATGGTCCGCTGGGTACGACGGCCGAACGGTTCGGCGACGCCCAAGTCCTCCTCCCATAGGTACCGTTCGAGGAGGTCGGCAACCCAGGCCACGCCGTCGGTGGGCGACGCCAGCTGCGGACCGTAGGTGAGAAGCACCGGACAGCCGACTTCGGCGACCAGGGTCCCCCGAAGCTCCTCGGCGTGCCGGAGGAGGCCCTCGTGGACCTGGCGGAGACAGCGAAGCCGCAGGGCGGCGTCGGTCGACCACGTCGTATCGTCAAAGGCGGCTCGCGCAGCGCCGATTGCCGCGTTCATCTCGGTTCGGGAGCCGTCGGCGACGCTACCGATGACTTCCTCGGTGGCGGGGTTGACGTTGTCGAAGCTGGCTCCGTCTGCGGCCTCGACGAGGCAGCCCCCGACGAACATGCGCTCCTCGCGCCAGAGCGAAGTGGAAATATCAGTCACCGACTCTCATTCCATTCATCAGTACCGACCGGATTCTCCGGCTCGGGCACCACCAGATTCGAGTACGGCCCAAGACCGAGTCCTCCCCGAACCCATGCCCTTACGAAATCGGCTTGCCGGTCAGGGGGTTCAGCTTCTTCTGCGTCACGATGTTGACGACGCCGTTGCACTGGTAAGGGACGATCTGCTTATAACTGGTGGCCACGGACTTCAAAAGCGTGCCGCACCCGGTGGGGAGGGTTGAAGCGGCCGGGAAGGCCTCGGTGCCGATACCGCCGGTGATCGGGTCGGTGTAGGTGAATCCCTTGGTCACCGTCTGTTGCAGGGTGACCCCGGTCACCTTGTTCGGGTCACCGCCCACCGAGGCCAGCGTCGCTTTCAGCATCTGCTCGAATACAATGGCTGACCAGTAGCCGATCGACACACCAAACGTCAGGTGGGGTGGCTGCCCGATGGAGACGAGGTCCTTTTGTGCCTGTTTCGTCGCCGGCGTGTTGTTCTCGTCGGCCGGGAACTCGCTGGCGATGTAGACGCCGTCGAGCGCAGCCGTTTGGTTGGGTTGGCTCGCCGTTTGGCCCGGCGTGTAGGTCTGCCCGTTGACGATGATCCCCTTGAAGCCGGCCGACTTGAGCGCAGCCGCCAAGCCGACGCAATCGGGTGCGTCCAACACCTCGAAGGCGACGTTGGCACCAGAGGCGATAATCGCTTGCGCATACGGCGCGTAATTGGTGGTGCCCAGGACGGCGATAGGCGCCTGCTTGTAGACGATCTGCATGCCGGCCGACTTCAGGACCCCCGCCACCGCGTTGTTTGCAGTGATGGCGGGACTGATGTTCTCGGCGATGGCGGCGACCTTCACCTTGCTCGGGGTCTTGGCGTTCCCGGTGGCCGCGAGTATCTGGGTTGCGCCGGCCAGGCCCTGGACGTTGTCGTTGTTCTGATTGCCGTTGATGCCGAAGGCCCAGTTGGACTGGGTGGTGAAGATGACATTGGTGCCCCACCCGATGACGGGTACCTGGCTTTGCGCCAGGAATGTGCCGGTCGAAGCCGTCGCCACCGCGCTCTGGAAGGGCGTGATGGCCATGACGTGCTTGTTCTCCACCAGCTGTTGCGCATTGGTCAGGTTGGTCTGGGCGCTGAGCCCGTCATCCAGGAATCCGGCGAATTGGATCTTGCGACCGTCCAGACCCCCGGCCTGGTTGAACCGGGCGATGCCGGCTTCGAAGCCCTGAGCCATGCCCGGATCAAGGGCCAAGTCGCCGTCGCCTCCGACCATGATCGGTGTACTGCTAGCGGCTCCGGTCGATCCGCTAGGTGCCGTTGTCGTCGTGCTGCTGGATGGCGACGACGTCGAATTTCCGCAGGAGGCCACGACCAAGGAGGTGACCACAACCCCGATGGCGGCGGCCGATGCCCGTAGTCGACGATGCATTTCTTCCCCCTCGAGACAGTGGAACGAGCGTCCCGTGCGTGCAACCCTGGATGCGCAATCGAATTCTATATACAATATTTAAATTAGGATTCAGTTGACCACGACCACCTCTCGCTGTCAAGGCGGTGCTGCAGACGGCCCGCTGGTTGCATGGTGAACATTCGCAAAACAACCAAGCCGTGAGCTGCACCAGAGGTGTCTCATCACCGCATCGAGCCAACCGCTCATCGGGATCACGTGCGTGGACCCCCAACCATGAGCCATTCTCTGGGGGCATCAACGAGGGCCGTCCGAGACCCGGGCGTGGCGAGGCCATCACCTGACGTCGGGAGGGAGTTCACCATGAAGAGCCGGGCAGCCATCCTCTGGGGGGTCAAAGATGACTGGCAGATCGAGGAGATCGACATCGGGGACCCTGCCCCGGGTGAGGCGCTGGTCAAATGGAAGGCCGCCGGCCTGTGCCACTCCGACGAGCACTTCGTCACTGGGGACTTCGTGATGCCGGCGGAGGTGCGCCAGCAGACCGGGCTGGCCAGCCCGTTCCCGATGATCGGCGGCCATGAGGGTGCGGGAGTGGTGGTCGAAGTGGGCGCCGGGGTGAGCTCGGTCTCGGTGGGCGATTCGGTGGCCGCTTCCTTCATCCCCGCCTGCGGCCAGTGCCGCTATTGCGTGACCGGTCGCCAGAGCCTTTGCAACCAGGGCTCTCAGCTCATGCAGCCGGGTCAGATGGTCGACGGAGTCGTGCGCCACTTCTGCCGGGGGGAGCCGCTCAACATCATGGCCAAGTGCGGCACCTTCGCCGAGCACACGTTGGTCTCGGAGCAATCCGTCGTCAAGGTCGACTCGGACTTACCCCCGACGGCAGTCGCCTTGGTGTCATGTGGCGTCGCCACCGGCTGGGGCTCGGCCGTGCGCCGGGCCGGCACCATCGCCGGGGATGTTGTCGTGGTGGTTGGTGTCGGCGGCGTCGGCATCAACGCGGTGCAGGGGGCAGCCATGGCCGGTGCTCGGGTGGTGGTTGCCGTCGATCCGGTGGAATTCAAGCGCGAGACCGCCCTCCAGCTGGGAGCCACCCACTCGGCCCCGAGCATGACCGAGGCCATCGAACTGGTTCGCGAGCTGACCCGAGGCGAGATGGCCGATCGGGTCATCATGGTCCCGAGCGTGATGCTCGGAGACCTCATGTTCGAGGGAATGGCCCTGACCGGCAAGGGAGGAACCTGCGTCGTCACGTCGGTGGCCCCGCTCATGCAGACCGAGGCTTCTATCAGCCTGCTGGACCTGGCCATGATGAACAAGGAGATCAAGGGAACCATCTTCGGCTCGGGTAATCCGCGGTTCGACATACCCAACCTGCTGGCCATGTACCGGTCGGGCCAGCTCAAGCTGGATGAACTGGTGACCCGCACCTATTCCCTCGACCAGATCAATGAGGGCTACCAGGACATG
>DASXFR010000092.1:0-6972 GCA_036489495.1 Acidimicrobiales bacterium
CGCCATCGGCATCCCGCCCTCCTTTCGATCCCAGGTGATCGCCGCGGTCACCACCGGCTCGCTCGGGTCTCAGGCTCGGGGCTCGGCCGGGAAGGGCAACGCCAGCATCCAACAGATCATCAACGAGGTGGTCGGTGCCGCCTACGGTGCCTTCGGCCACGGCCTCGACCTGGCCCTCACCGCCTCGGGAGCCCTGCTGCTGGCCTCGGCGGTGGTGGCCTTCTTCACCGCCAGCTGGGTCCGCGGTCGTTCGTCCCGCCGGGGCGGCGGCTCGCCGGTGGCGACGGCCGAGCCCGGGTGACGGCGCCATGGCCCCCGACGAATCCGATCCCGAGCCGCTACCCGACGAATCCGAGCCCGAGCCCGAGCCGGAAGTCGTCTACGGCATCCCCGACGAGGTCGCCGACCGGCTGCCCCACCTTCAGACCCCGGGCCGGGGCGGAGTGTTCAAGTCGCTGCTCGGCTCCAACTTGGCTTTCACCGGGGGTGCCCCCTCGGAGCCGGTCACCTCGACCCCGTTGGCCCTCGGCGAATCGGACGGGTCGATACCTGCGGGTCCGCTGTGGGCCATGAAGTATCTCCGACACGGGCAGCATGGCCCGTTGACCGGCCACGATGCCCCCGAGGCGCTGCGGTTGGCCGTGAGCATCGGGGACGAAACCGTCTACGTGATCGACGACGGCGCTTCCCACTGCATGGTGGCCCGCCGGGTCGGATCGGCTCCCGACGGGTGCCTGTACTGCCTGGTAGCCCGGGTCAAGATCGACGATGTCCAAGACGTGCGAGAGGGATGGGCGCCTCTATCCGACATCTTTTCCCTCGGGCGAGAGCTCACCCTCTGCGGTGTCGTCGAGGGCTCGGTGTCGAACGTGGTGCGGGTGGCCAGCTACCGGAAGTACCGGGACGTCCCCGACGAGTACCTCCCGCCGTCAACCTTCATCGAGTTTCCCGACACCCTCTGACCGGAAGGTCAGCCGGTCCTCGACGGTGCCGCGGCACCGGCTGGCGGCACCGAATCGCGCCGCCCCTGGGCATCAGCCGCCGACAGCCGGTCAGCCACGAAACTCGACACCGCCTCGAACACCCGCCGGCTGGCCTCGGCCCACGGCATCAGGATCGGAAACACGTGGAACATCCCCGGCTCCTCCAGGGCCACCGTCTCCACCCCGGCCGCCTCCAGGTGGGCCACGAACTCCCGGATCGGGTCCCGGAACATCTCGTCGGCGCCATAAGCCACCAGGGCCGGAGGCCAGCCGTCCACGTCCTGGTCGACTGCCGACACCGAGGCGTCCCCGGGGTCGCGACCGTGCAAGTAGGCGGCGGTCGGGATGTTCCAGGGGAGGATGTCCTTGCCGGCGTTCTCCGTCAGCGACGGCTCATCCAGCCGGAGATCGACTTCCGGGGAGAACAGCATCACCCCCGCGAGCCGCCGGTGGTGGATCTGCTCCATCACATAGACCATGGTGGAGGCCAGGCCACCGCCGCCCGAGTCACCGGCCAGGAAGCACCTGGCCGGGTCGACCCCGCGGTGCAGCAGCGCCTCGAGCACCAACACCGCGTCCTCCAGACCGGCCGGGAACGGGAACTCGGGGGCGAGCCGGTAGTCGGCCACGAAGACCTCGCACCCGGTGTGGCGGCAGAGCCAGGCGGTGAACGCCGCGTACATCCTCGGGGAGGTACCCACGTAGCCGCCGCCGTGGAGATACAGAATGGTCCCCACCGGCTCCACCCCCCGGGGCCGGTACCGGACCCCGGGCACCCCGGCGATGACCTCCGGGTGGCTGTCCGCCCCGATGGCCCGGATCACCGGCGGCATCACGTACTTGCACAGATCGTCGAGGACCATCTCGACCGAGCGAAACTCGTCGATGGGGAGCGACGAGGTGTACCCCATGAACGAGCGGATGGTCTCCCGGGTGACGGCCACGGTCAGGTTGTGCTGCGGCGAGCCCTCACCGGCCCAGGGGCTTCGGAACGGCACCCGCACCATGGCCGTCGCCAGCTGACTTGCCAATCCGGCCAGGTCGGCGGCGACGATCGGCCAGGACGAGGTCGCCACCCCGGGGCGGCGGCCCATCACCATGGCGGGCTCACTGTCGGCATCGGCTCAACGTAGGCCCATCCGGGGCCTCGTCGTGGGTCGCGGCTCAGACGGGCTCGGCCGCCAGGGTCGATCCCAGACGGAGCAGCTGCTCGGTGGCACCGCCCAGCGTCAACTCGATCTGTTTGGTGAGCAAGAAGAACCGGTGCAACGGATAGTCCCGGTCCACCCCGACTCCGCCATGGAGATGGACGGCGGCATGGACGACCCGCTGGCCGCCGTCAGCCGCCCAGAACTTGGCCACCGCCACCGCGTCCTCGGCGGGAAGCCCCTCGGCGATCCTCCATGCCGCCTGCCAGGCGGTGAGCCGGATGGCCTCGGCATCGACGTAGGCGTCGGCCGCCCGTTGCCCGACCGCTTGAAAGGTGGCGATCGGTTTGCCGAACTGCTCACGGGTCTTGGTGTACTCCGACACCAACGCCAGCGACGCGGCCGTGACTCCCGCCTCGGCCACCGACAGCGCGGCGGTAGCCCGGAGGACCAGCCACTGGACGATGGCGGGTCCGTCCTCGACGGAACCGAGCAAGGCGTCCCCGCCCAGCGACGTCCCGGCGAAGGTCAGGACCGCCTCGGGACGACCGGTATTGGTGATCTGGGCCTGTCGGGTGATCCCCGGCGTGGACAGGTCCACCACGAACACCGCGACACTCCCGCCGTCGGTCACGGCCGGGACCAGCGCCACCTGGGCCACCGTCCCGGAGGGGACACACGGCTTGGCTCCGGTCAACGTCCAACCGTCCCCGGCCGGCTCGGCTCGCACCGACGGGGCCAACGGCGACCCCAGCAGCTCCACCAGTGTGGTGGTCACCACGGTGTCCCCGGCGATGACTCCGGGGAGCCACTGCTGTCGTTGGGCATCCGACCCGAACCGGTCGATGGCGGCGGCCCCGGTAGCCAACGTCTCGATCACCGGCACGTAGGCGGCGGTGCGACCCGCCGCCTCCACCAGCAGCGACGTCTCGATGAAGCCGAGCCCGGCCCCGCCCACGTCCTCGGGAAGGGCGATGCCCAGCAGCCCGGCGGAAGCCAACTCGGCCCAGAGCTTGCGGTCGAATCGGTCGCCGTCAGCCTCCGCCTCGAACTCGCGCAGGCGCTCGTGGGTGGACAGATCGGTGAAGATCCGATCGGTCAGCTGGCGGACGGCCTCTTGTTCTTCGTTGTAGGAGAAGTCCATCGTTCTTTCCTCAGTCCTCTATCGGAGCGACCGGGGCAGGCCCAGGCCGAAGATGGCGATCAGGTCGCGCTGGATCTCGTTGGTGCCGCCGCCGAAGGTCAGGATGACCAGGCTGCGGGCGTACATCTCCAGGCGGCCGGCCAGCACCGCCTCCGGTGTCCCTCGCGTGAGATACCCGGCCTGTCCGACCACCTCCAACATCAGCCGGAAGGCCTCCATGTAGAACTCGGTGCCGAACACCTTGATGCTGGAGGCGTCGGCCACGTCGAGGTGACCCTGGGTGGCCGTCCACGCCACCTTCCAGTTGATGAGCTTGAGGAACTCGAGCTTGGCGTGGATGCGGGCCAGGTGGACCTGCACCCACTCCTGGTCGATGACCCGGCGGCCGTCGGCCAGCTTGGTGGCCTGGGCCCAGGCCCGGGTGTCGGCCAGGGCCCGCTCGATGATCCCCGGCGAGCACAACGTCACCCGCTCGTGATTGAGCTGGTTGGTGATCAGCGTCCACCCGTTGTTCTCGCCCCCGACCAGGCTGGTGGCGGGGACCCGGACGTCCTCGTAGAAGGTGTAGTTGATGTTGTGGCCGCCCAGCAGCTGCATCGGCACCACCTTGATCCCGGGAGTGTCCATGGGCACGATGAACATCGAGATGCCCTTGTGCTTGGCGACTTCGGGATCGGTGCGGGTGGCCAACCAGATGTAGTCGGCGCCTCCGGCCAGGGAGGTGAAGATCTTGGACCCGTTGATGACGTACTCGTCGCCGTCCCGTACCGCCCGGGTCTGGAGGGCGGCCAGGTCGGTCCCGGCGTTGGGCTCGGTGTAGCCGATGCAGAAGTGGATGTCGCCGGCCAGGATCCGGGGCAGGAAGTCGGCCTTCTGCTCCGGGGTCCCGAAGTCCATGATGGTCGGGCCCACCGTGTTGATGGTCAACATCGGCACCGGGGCGCCGGCCCGCATCGACTCGTCGAAGAAGATGAACTGCTCGATGGCGGAGCGGCCCTGGCCGCCGTACTCCTTGGGCCAGCCGATCCCCAGCCATCCGTCATCGGCCATCTGCTTGACCACCCGGCGCATGTCGGGGCCGATGCCGGCTCCGGCGACCAACTGCTCTTCCACCTCGGGGGTGAGCAACTCGGCGTAGTAGGCGCGGAGTTCACGCTGGAGAGCCTGCTGCTCCTCGGTGTAGCCGATCTCCATCTGGCCCCCTCTCTTGGTTTCCCGCCTCGGAAAAACGGAACGTGTTCTATTCTTGCTGATCCCCGGCACCGGCGCCAGCGAAGGGAATCCCGGAGCGGCCATCGATGCCCCCTTTTGGCTGGCCACTCCGGCCAGACGGTATCGTGGCTCCCGGTATCCGGACAGGGCCGTGGCCCGGCCCCCGTTACCAGCGCCCAGCGCGGCCGCGGCCGCCACAACCCCCAGGAGTTCCCATGCCCGAAGCTGTCATCGTCGCCACCGGCCGCACCCCGATCGGACGGGCGGTCAAAGGCTCGCTGAAGGATTGCCGGCCTGACGACCTGGCCGCCCTCGTCATCAAGGAAGTCCTGGCCAAGGTCCCCCAACTGGATCCGCAAACGGTGGAGGACGTCCTCCTCGGGTGCGGTCAGCCCGGCGGTGAGGCCGGCTACAACGTGGCCCGGGTGGCGGCACTGATGGCCGGCCTCCCCAACGTGCCGGGGGTGACGGTCAACCGCTACTGCTCCTCCTCGCTGCAGACCATCCGGATGGCGGCCCACGCCATCCGATCCGGTGAGGGCGACATCTTCGTCGCCGCCGGGGTCGAGGCGGTCAGCAGCTACCGCCACGGGGCCTCCGACACCGGCCCGCACAACCCGCGGTTCGCCGAGGCCGAGGCCCGCACCGTGGCCCGCACCCCGAAGGCCGGGGATCCGTGGACGCCGCTGGACGGCCTTCCCGACGTCTACATCGCCATGGGCCAGACGGCCGAGAACGTGGCCGAGTTCAAGAAGGTGAGCCGCCAGGAGCAGGACGAGTTCGCCCTCCAGTCGCAGCTCCGGGCGGTGGCCTCTCAGGAGTCGGGCTTCTTCGATCGGGAGATCATTCCGGTGACCACCCCCGACGGGACGGTGGTGACCAAGGACGACGGCCCTCGCCCCGGCACCACTCTGGAGGGACTGGCCGGGCTCCAGCCGGTGTTCCGGGAGGGCGGCACCGTCACCGCCGGCAACGCCTGCCCCCTCAACGACGGCGCCGCCGCGGTGATCGTGATGAGCGATGCCAAGGCAGGCGAGCTCGGCATCACCCCGTTGGCCCGGATCGTGGCCAGCGGCGTGACCGGCCTCAATCCCGAGATCATGGGCCTCGGCCCCATCGACGCCATCCGCCAGACCCTGAAGCGGGCCAACATGACCATCGACGACATCGACCTGGTGGAGATCAACGAGGCGTTCGCCGCCCAGGTGGTCCCCTCGGCCCGGGAGCTGGGCATCAGCTACGACAAGCTGAACGTCCACGGCGGGGCCATCGCCCTCGGCCATCCCTTCGGCCAGACCGGTGCCCGCATCATGACCACCCTCCTCAACGGCTTGGAGGACGGCGACAAGACCTTCGGCCTCGAGTCGATGTGCGTGGGCGGTGGCCAGGGCATGGCCATGATCGTCGAACGCCTGTCGTAACGGGCCTCAGCCCGCCAGCGCGCTGGGCGGCCTAGCCTCTGGCGGTGGTGAGCGACGACGATCGGGTCTGGGTGGACTCGATGACCGAGGCCTACGACCGGTGGCTCGGGCCGTCGGTCTTCCATCCTTTTGCCGTCGATCTGGCCCGACGCGCCGCCCACCACCGACCTGACCGGATCCTCGAACTGGCGGCGGGTACCGGGATATTGACCCGTGAGTTGGTCGCCGTCCTGCCGGACGCCGAGCTGATGGCGACGGACTTGAACCCGGCGATGGTCTCGCTCGGGTCCATGCGGGTGCCATCGGCAGCCTGGGAGCCGGCCGACGCCCTTCGACTTCCGTATCCGGACGGGAACTTCGACCTGGTGGTGTGCCAGTTCGGGGCGATGTTCTTCCCCGACAAAGCCGCCGCCTACGCCGAGGCCCGCCGGGTGTTGCGTCCCGGAGGGTGGCTCTTGTTCAACAGCTGGGACGTCGTCTCCACCCATGGCTTCGGCGCCGCGGTGATGGCCGGGCTCGAGCGGGCGTTCCCCGGCGACCCTCCCAACTTCTTGGTAGCCATCCCCCACGGCTATGCCGACCGCGAGGTGGTGGTCAGCGACCTCACCGCCGGCGGTCTGGAGACCGTGGTCGCCGAGTCGGTCACCCTGGAGGGACAGGCGGCATCCGCCGCCGAGGTGGCGGTGGGGTTCTGCACCGGAACGCCGGTCCGGGCCGGCATCGAGGCTCGGGCGGATCTCGGCGTCACGGTGTCGGTCGTCTCGGAGGAAATGGTGCGACAGCTCGGGTCGGGACCGGTCAGCGCCCGGATGACGGCCAACGTGTTCGAAGCCCGCACCCCGGTGTGAGTTTCCCAGCCGTTGCCAAGGCGAGGATGGTTGCCGCGTCGCGCCGATGCTCCGGCGGCGGCTGGCTCAGTCGGCGATCTCCTCGATGGCGTACTCCGGGCAGTTGGCCACGGCCAGCCGGGCCTTGTCCTCCAGCCCCTCGGGTACCAAGCCGTCGCCGATCACCGTCGACTGCCCGTAGTCGTCCACGTTGAAGAGTTCGGGGGCGAGCGCGTA
>DASXFR010000113.1:0-12889 GCA_036489495.1 Acidimicrobiales bacterium
CGAACTCGAAGACGGCATCGGGCGGCGCCGCCTCCGCCAGCACTTCGTCGGCGATCATTCGGGTCCGTTCGGATGCTGCATCCACCACCGCGGCAAAGAGATCCGCCTTGTTGGGGAACCGCCGGTAGAGGGTCCCGATGCCGACGTCAGCCCGGGCGGCAATCTGCTCCATCGACGCCTCGTAGCCGTGCTCGGCGAACACGTCTCGTGCCGCCGATACCACCCGGGAACGGTTCTGCTCGGCATCTCGTCGCAAGGGGCGATCGTCGGTCAGCCCTTCCAGTTCCTGGGTGCTTCCCCCGATCATCTCAGTCCTCTGCGACATAGGCCATCGCTCCCACCATGACCTCGGCCTCGGCGGTGAGCCCGGGGTGTGACTCGCTGAGGACGACCGAGGGCCGGGTGCGCGGAGGGATCATCAGCCCCGCGGCCGCCGCCACCAGGAGAGAGGCGCCGCAGACCACGAAGGCTAGGACGTATCCGTGCTCTCGCGGGAAGCCATGGACGACCAGACCACTGACCACCAGGCTGGTCGCCACTCCGCTACCCAGGGCGGCGCCGATGTTGGTGTTCATACCGGTAGCCACGCCGGTTTGGCTGGATGGCACCGCCTCGATGATCAGGTTCGACATCGAGGCGTAGCCGAATGCCACTCCGGTGCCCAACAACCCGGCGGCCACGTAGATGTTCCAGGGCTGACTGTGAGCCAAGGCCAGCAGGCCGTAGCTCGATGCCGAGAAGAGCGAGCCGACGATGAGAATGGACTTGGACCCGAAGGCGGCGCTCAAGCGTCCGGTGAGCGGGGCGATGATCAGCATGGCCGCCGCGAAGGGCAACAGGAAGAGCCCCGATCGGGTCACCGAGGCGCCGAAGCCATAGCCCACACGCGCCGGCGTCTGGGCGAACTGCGGCACAACGATGAACATGGAGAACATGCCGAAGCCGAACAGCAGCGCGGCCAGGTTGGTCGTCCATACCGCCGGGTTCCGCATCATCGTCATGTCGACGGTGGGCGAGTCGGAGCGGGACTCGGAACGGCCCCAGAGGAGCATCAATATCGCGGTGGCCACGAAGAGGCCGAGGACCGAGCTGCTCTTCCACCCCCACGTCGGGCCGTAGGAGACGGCGAGGAGGCCGGTGACCAGCCAGGCTGACATCAGCGAGGCGCCGACCCAGTTGATGCGACCAGGCGAGCGTTCCGGGGACTCGGGGATGAACACGAATGTGCACACCGTGGCGCCTATGGAGAGGACCAGCGGGATCCAGAAGAGCCAGTGGTAGGACAGATGTTCGACGATCGGCCCGGCCAGCACGATCCCTGCCCCCACCCCCACTCCGAGGATGGCCGACATGACCCCGATCGCCCCGGCCACCTTGCCGGGGGGAAATTCATCACGAATGATCCCGAACGCCAGTGGGAAGACTGCCCCACCTGCGCCTTGCACGATCCGGCCGGCCAGCATCTCCGGGAACGTGGTGGCCAACGCGGAGATCAGCGTGCCGAGGGAGAGTGCCACCAGCACGACGACGATCATCTTTTCCTTGCCGACCATGTCGCCGATCCGCCCGAGGATCGGCGTGGCGATCGCCGCGCTGAGCAGATACCCCGTCAGCAGCCAGGTCGCGCCACTGGTGGTGGTGTGGAGGGTGCGCTCCAGCAGAGGGATGGCCGGGATGATGAGGGATTGCAAGAGGCTGAAGGCCAGAGCGGCGGTGGCCAGGACCGCGAACGTGGTGCGGGGGTGGATGCGCTTTTCCGTCAACTCGGTCCCCCTCGAGGCGGAACTGACTATTCCGCTTACGAAGGAAAACTACCATATCCGGAACGAACGTTCCATTTGATCGGCGGTCTCCATGGCGGCCAACACGCCGTGGGCTCCCGACGGTGATCAGGCCGGAAAGGCCGGGAGCGGCTTCTTGACCACCCAGCCCAGCGCGTTCAGTGCATCGGACGGGGTCCAGGAGGGTTGGACCGGATTGTGGAGATGGGCGACCCCCTGGTCCGACAAAAAGTCCTTCAGCTTCGCCGGGAGGGTGCCACGGAAGTCAGGGGACGCATCACTGGCGAAGACCTCATGTCCGGCGGGATTAATGAGGGCGTAACCGTCGGAATGGTCAATGTCATAGGTGAGGGGTTGGCCGGTGAGCCAGTCCTTGGCCGGAGGGTCGTCTTGGGGAACCTGCTGGTAGTAAAAGCCGAAGTACTTGGCCAGCGCAGCCAGGTCGTCCGGCGTCTCGGTCGTCAGGTACCAGGTGGCATCCGTGATCTTGGCGTAAGCAGCCAGGCGAGCAACATCGTCGCGTCCCGAATCCACCGATATCTCGACGATCGCCACCTTGGATGCGGCGTCGGCATGGATCAGGGCCTGCTCCACCTGCCCGAGATTTCCGGTCGTCATCGGGCAGATGTCCGAACAGAGGGTGAGGAACGGGACGACCATCACGGTCTTGCCTTCCTGGGAAGCCAATGTCACGGTCTGTCCGTGCTGGTCGGTCAACGGAATCTGACTGACCGAGGCCGGGATCACCCGGTTCTGAATGACGCCGCTCGACGCCGGAGGTGGCCCGGGCGGATCGGATGACGAAGATGAGCACGAGGTCAACACCAGCGCCGCCGCCAACGAGGCGCCGGCCAAAACGGCCAACCCCGGGATCCTCGGCTTCATCATCAATGCTCCTTGCCAACCTTCTACCGTTCGTAGTACTACATGATGAGCGACTTCATGAAGGCGGATCAAGTTGACGCCGGATCATCAAGAAGTGGGCGGGGGGGCGAGGTGGGATGACCCGACTGGGTGCGTTAGAACAGAGAGTAATGGACGAATTGTGGGCGACGATGGGGCACGCCCGCACGGTCCGGGAAGTGTCCGAACACCTGCCGAGCCACGCCTATACGACCATCCTGACCGTCCTCGATCGTCTGGAGCGCAAAGGATTCGTCCACCGGCAGCGTGATGAGCGGGCTCATCGATATTCGGCGGTTACCACCCGGGAGGAGTACACCGTTTCGCTGATGCGCGAAGCGCTGGTCCTGTCCTCCGACCGGAACGCGGCCCTGGTCCGGTTTGCGGAGACGGCATCGCCGGAAGAGGCCACCATCCTTCGCCACGCGCTGGCTGGACACGACCGCGCCAATCCAAGCAAGATCGGACGCGGCTCGTGACCGGTGGCTTCGCCCTCGCCCGTCGCACCACCATCACCGTGCTAGCCCCGCCCCTCACCCCACTCGCGTCGCCCGTCCCCCTCTGAGCCAGGAGCCGCTGTGCTGTTCGCCGACGAGATCTCGCCCCCGATTCAGATCCACAACCTGTTCACCGCATGGCAGACCGACTGGATCAGCCTGACTGCGCTCTGCGTCGAAATTACCATCGCGGTCTGGTACGTGGTGTTGACCGTCCGACTCCGCCGTCGGGGCCGACGTTGGTCTCCGTGGCGCACCGCCTCCTTCCTCTTGGGCACCTTGGCGGTGGTGGTGGCCACCCAGTCGGGGTTGGCCTCCTACGACGACTCGGTCTTCCAGCTGCACGTCGTCCAGCACCTACTCCTCATGAACGTCGCCCCGATCTTCTACGCACTAGCTGCCCCGGTGACCCTGGCGCTGCAGGCATCGGGGCGAGAGACCCAAGGGCGGCTGTTGTCGATACTGCACAACCGGGCAATCGAGTTCATCACCCATCCCGTACTGGTGGTCATCAACTTCGCCGGGACGATGTTGATCTTCTTCCTCACGCCCTTCTACCAATTCTCCCTCGAGCACCCGTTGCTCCATGAGCTCACCCATCTCCACTTCCTGATTTCGGGGATCCTCTACTGGTGGCTGATCGTCGGGGTGGACCCGTCACGTTGGCGGCTGTCGTTCCCGGCCAAACTCGGGGCGCTGGCGGTGGGAATCCCCACCACCGCGGTGCTCGGGCTGGCGCTGACCCAGAGCCGGGTGTCAATCGCTCCGTTGTTCCACACCACCGCCGACACCCATGCCGGCGGCTCCATCCTCTGGATCGTCGGCGAGCTTTTCACCCTGGGAGCGATCGGGATCGTGGTCGTTCAGTGGATGCGAGTCGATAGCCGGGAGGCGGCCCGGGCCGACCGCCGAGCCGATGCTGCCGACGCCCGGTCATTCCGGATGCGGGCGGGCGCGGAAGCCATCCCAACTGACCTGGACAATTCCGATAGCCGCGGCCGCCGGACCCGAGTCGCGGTTGTGGACGGAAGGCTGGTTCCCGTGGAGGAGGAGCGGCCGGAGGTCACCTGAGGCGGGCGGCGATGATCCTCACCACCTGGCGCAGGGGCGGTTAGCGTTGCGACATCCCGCCCACCCGTTCGACCCTGAGCCAATCTACCGCCCTCGGAGGCGGGACTGACGATGTCTGACCCCTCGGTGGTGACCGGGACGACCACATCGCCCACTCCCCCGCCCGTCGCTGGAAGCAGCAGTGGGCCGGGCATCGAGTCCGAACCCGAGAGAGGGTCCCGAGTCAGGCGGATCGTCCTGGTCATTTTCCTCGTCCTCGTGGTGGCCGGGATCGCGCTCCTCATTGCGTTCTTCCAAGCCGCACGACATTGGTTTGCCCTTCACACCGGCACGCTTCACGGCGGGCCCGACGTGTACTACAACTTCTGGTCCGGCTTCGGCTCCGACCTCGGCGAGGCGACTCTCATCAGTGCCGTCGGCATCGGGGTGTACACCGCGGTCCGGAAGGTCAACTGCCACACCAAGGGATGTTGGCGAATAGGCCATCACCCGTTGGAAGGGACTCCCTACATCCTGTGCCGCCACCACCATCCGGGTGTTCCGACCAAGGGAGCAACCCATCAGCACATCCTCGAGCAGCACCGCAAGTTCAAGGAAGCCCAGGCAGCTCGAGAAGCTGCGGGTACGTAGCCCAGGACCGTTCATCGGCCGGGTATCGTTCGATGGGTTCATCTCCTCGATTGAACCTCACGGGGCTTCTCAGCAGAGCGGGGACCAATGACCAACTACCTGGTGACCGGGGGTACCGGACTCATTGGATCCAACGTGGTGCGGCGGCTGCGGGACGCCGGCGACGAGGTGCGGGTGCTGGTCCGGCCGCGAAGCGACTACCAGCCGCTGACCGCCGTTGGCGCCGAGGCCTTCGAGGGCGACATCCGTTCGGCCGGCGACTTTGCCCGGGCGGCGGAGGGATCCGACGTCATCATCCACGCCGCCGCGCTGCTCGGCGGTGCGGGACAGGAGCTGGATGAGTCCCGGAAGACGAACGCCGAGGGGTCGTACAACGCCTTCGACGCCGGCGCCAAGCACGGGATCCGCGTGGTGGCCCTGAGCTCGACCCCGTTCCTGGACCATACGACCAGCCTCACCGAAGAATCACCGGTGTCGCCGAGCTGGAGCGACGACCCGTACACCCTGACCAAGGGAGCCGCCTATGTGGAGGCAATGCGCCGAGTGGCCGACGAGGGCGCGGACATCGTCATCACCATCCCGGGAGGCACCTTCGGGCCCGGCCTGTCGCTCTCCCGCGCCGTAGGTGCCTCCAGTTTCAACCGAGTCCTGCGCGGCGGTATCAACGGCAAGATCCCCGAGTACGTGAGCTATCCGGTCCCGTGGGTCTGGGCCGAAGACGTCGCCGCTGCCGTCATTGCGGCCGCGACCAAGGGGGCGCCGGGGCGCAAGTATCTGTGCTTCGGCCAGGAGGATGCCCGGACGACAGCGGCCTGGCTCAATTTGGCCTGCGAGGTAGCCGGGGTATCTCATCGGATCGCGGAAGCCAGGGTCGATCCGGATGAACCCGAAGACGTCCGACGTTACGGCGAAACCCTGGTGTCGTTGTCGCAACGTCGATATCCCGTACCCTGGTTCGACAATTCGATCACTCGTCGAGACCTGGAGTACCAGCCCCGCCCGCTCCGGGAAGCAATGGAGGTCACTGTCGCGTGGTTGCGAGTGAATGGCCAGATTCCGTAGGCCGACGGCTTCACATCCGGAGCGATCGGACGGAGGACATGCGATGATGTCGCCTATGCCGACATCACCCGTTGAAACCGTCAAAGAGGCCTACGACTCCTTCGCGAAAGGAGATATCCCGACCGTTTTGAACCTCATCGATCCGAACGCCGAGTGGGTCGAATCCGAAGCAGTAGGGATCCCCACCCGGGGGACGCCTATCGGACCAGCCGCGGTGGCCGAGAAGGTCTTTGGGACGATCTCTCGGGATTGGACCGAGTTCACGCTGGTGCCGGAGAAGTTCATCTGTGAAGGCGAGGAAGTCGTGGTGGAAGGACATGTGAAGGCGACCGCCAAGACAACCGGAAGATCGATGGGCGCCCCGTTCGTGCACGTCTTCACAGTTCGAGAGGGAAAGGTCGGTCGGCTCACCAACCACCACGACACTGCGCTGTGGCTACAAACGCTGGGCGAGTAGGAGCGTCGGGACCGTCATGATGGTCAGGCAGGGTCGTCACCGCGTAGGAGATCCAAATGGCAAATGACAAAACCGATGCATCCAAACTGATCGGCGAGAAGATCAAAGAGCTAGGTGATTGGCGCGGCAAGGCGCTCGGCAAGGTGCGCGGAATCATCAAGGAAGCGGACCCCGATGTCGTCGAGGAGTGGAAGTGGGCGAAAGCCACGAGCCCCGGGGTTCCGGTTTGGTCCCACGACGGGGGAATCTGCACTGGTGAGACCTACAAGAACGTCGTCAAGCTGACATTCTTCAAAGGTGCGGCGTTGAGCGATCCTTCGGGCCTGTTCAACTCCAGCCTCGAGGGGAAGGTCAGGCGGGCCATCGACATCAAAGAGGATGAAAAGGTAAACGAAAAGGCACTGAAGAACCTCATTCGTGAAGCGGTCGCGCTGAATTCGAAGGGTAAAAAGCCTTCCGCCTGAGCGCCGGAGCCCGCCAAATTCGTGGTCTTTCCTCCGACACCCGGCCAATCGGAGTTACCACTTTTCCGTCGTCCACGCCTGCGTTAGCCTGAGTGGATCAGGGCCTCCGGATGGTGGTTGGGCCTCGGTCGAAAGGGGATCACGCATGAGTCAGCCGGCTGATGTCGCCCGTCTGAAGGAGCAGATCGCGGCCATTGAGCCGGCGATCCGAACGCCGCTTGACGGGCCCTACGACATCACGAACGACTTCTACCGAACCCTGATGCAGATCGACCACGACCTCGGAGGGGAACCGGCGGTCTCCGTCCGGTACCTCGAAAAGGAAGAGGAGGATTGGGAACTCAACGTCTACGTCACCTGCGAGACGCTCGGGTGGCGCCACGTATGGAACTCGGAAGAGCGCCGGCGCCTGGGCAACTGCGAGCTGGGCCGAACGATGTACCTCGGAATCCCCTATTACGGCCGCTGGATCCTGGCGGTGGCCATGATGCTCCTGGACAGGCACCACATCACCCTCCCCGAGCTGACTGACAAGATGGATGAGGTACGGGCACGCTACGAGGGGAAGGCGGCATGAGCAGCCGATACAACGTTGGCGACCGGGTCACGATCCGAGAGCAGTTCTCGATCTTCTACACCCGAACCCAGGCCTATACGAGGGGACGCACGGGAACTGTCGTCCAGCAATTCGAGTCCGGCCTGATCCCCGAGGACGAGGCCTACGGCAACGAGGACGGTCGGGTCGAGCCCTTCTACAAGGTTCGGTTCCGCCAGGTCGACTTGTGGCCGGAGTACTCGTTCCCTGACGACACCCTCGAAACCGAGTTCTCAGAGAGTTGGCTGTTGCCCGCGAGGGAGGATACGTGAGCGCCGACCACGACCATGACCACACGCCGATCACCGCATCCGAAGAGGTGAGCGAGTTCGAGATCCTCGAGGTTGCCCTCCGAGAGCTGGCCATCGAACACGGCCTGTTCTCTGCGGAAGACCACCGCCGTTTCAAGGAATGGGCGGAGTCGCGGGAACCCGCCGGAGGGTCGCGGTTGGTGGCCAAGGCTTGGGTCGACCCTGACTTCAAGGCCCGGCTTCTCAGTGACGCCACCGCCGCCTGTCCGGAGGTCGGGATCGACTGGAACCAGCCGACCGGCGAGGGGACGCCCAGCGACTACACGTTCTTCCATGTGCTCGAGAACACGCCGGAAGTGCACAACGTCATTGTCTGCACCCTGTGCTCGTGCTACCCCCGGCCAGTGCTCGGCATGTCTCCGGAGTGGTACCGAACGCCCAACTACCGCCGGCGGATCGTCCGTTGGCCCCGAGAGGTGCTGGCCGAGTTCGGTCTCTCCATCTCCCCCGGGACGGAGATCCGGGTTCACGACTCCAACCAGAAGAGCCGGTTCATGGTCATGCCCATGCGTCCGGAGGGTACCGAGGGTTGGACCGAGGAGCAGTTGGCGGCGATCGTGACCCGGGACACCATGATCGGCGTCGCCCTTCCCGACCCGGACTGGACCGCAGCGGCGGCTCCGTCCGGTGCTGGCTAGGGGGCGAGGTGACCTCTGCGGTCCCCGACCAGGTGCTTCAGCGTGCTGTCGAGCTCCAGAAGCAATCAGATGCGGCGGATGACCCGTTGACAGACCCCGTGCCCAGTCCCTGGGCGACGAGCCTGCAGGCCATGTGTGATTGCCTGTCGTCGCAAGGTGTCATCGACAACGTGCAACGGCGTCACCGGGAGGACGAACTCAGCGAGACGGTCGAGACCCGTCTTTCCGGAGAGCTGGCCCAACTCGTCGTTGTCACGCAGATGCTCCTTGAGCAAGGCGTCATCACCGACGTGCAGTTGTACGACAAGATGACCGTCGTGCAAGAGCGATTCGCTCGGGCCGACTAACCGGGAAACACCTCCTCAGAGTTCGGTTGCTTCAGTCGTTGCGAGCGATTCCTCCCACCGGGCCTCGACCTTGCCCATCCTCCAGACGGCGAGGGCCACGACCCACACGACGACAAACAGGCCGGCGATGATGAATCCGGCCCGATTGATGTCGAAGTTGGCCAGGTAGTCCCAGAATTTTCCCCGGAGGTGCAGCTCTTGTACCAGAACGCCGCTCATCTCGATCGTCCCGATAATGAAGGCAACGGCAATCGATAGGCCGGTGATGACCAGGTTGTAATAGACCTTGCGGACCGGTCGGGCAAAGGCCCAGCCGTAGGCGAAGTTCATGAAACATCCGTCGAGCGTGTCGAACAGGACCATCCCCCCCGAGAAGAGGGCGGGGAGGGCGAGGACCGCATACCAGGGCAACCCGGCGGTGGCGGCGGCGGTGGTGGCGGACAGCATGAGGATCTCCGTGGCGGTGTCGAAGCCGATGCCGAACACCAGGCCGACGAAGAACATCTGCCAGGTGTGGCTGATCGAGCGCATAAATCGGCCGAAGAATCGATACATGAGGCCGCGGGATTCCAGCTGGCGCTCGAGCTCGCCTTCGTCATAGAGCCCTCGGCGCATGTCCCGGAACATCCGGGCGATGCCGAGCAGCACGACCAGATTGAGCGCGGCGATGAGGTAGAGGAATCCACCCGACAATGCGGTCTCGATGATCCCGCCAACACTCGCCACCGACCCATTGGGATCGACGACTTCCCCGAAAAAGGCCCGGGCGGCGATGGAGATCCCTATCCCGAGGGCGAAGATGACGGTCGAGTGGCCGAGGGCGAAGAAGAACCCGGTGCCGAGCGGTCGCTTCCCGTCAGCCATGAGCTTTCGGGTCACGTTGTCGATGGCCGAGATGTGATCGGCATCGAAGGCGTGGCGCATGCCCAGCGTCCATGCCGTCAGCGCCACGCCGATACCGATGCCCAGCCCTTGGTAATGGAAGTGGTGAGGCAGGATGGCGAACGCGAAGATGCCCCACCCCGCCAGGTTCATGGCCAGGATGACGATACCCATGGCCCCCATCCGTCCCCACTCACGGGCTGACAATGCCGCACGCATCATTCTGAGTCCAGCCATGTCGTTGCCACCGCTCCCCGCTAACCAGCCCCATTGTGAGCAGCCACAACGGGGCGCTATTCGAACTTACGTGCCGAAGGAGCCGACTTCGTCGAGCCCCGATGCGTTATCCGGTCCGTCGCAAACAATCTTCGGCAATCGAACTAGATGGCCCCTTCTTTGGAAAGTTGGGCAATGTCGTCCCAGGAGAATCCGACCTCCAGCAGAACCTCCTCGGTGTGCTGGCCGAGTTCGGGAGCTGTGGCTGCCGGCGCGGCCGGTGTATCGCTGAAACGCACCGGTGAGCCGACGACCGATACCTCACCGGAGGGTGAGTCGACCCGAACCAAGTAGTCGTTCGCCCAGACTCCAGGATCAGCGGCCACCTGGGCATAGTCCCGAACCGGAGCATGGCGGATCCCTGCCTCAGTCAGCATTTCACACCACTCGACCGTCGGCCGACGGGAGAAAGCTTCCGACAACAGCGGGAACAACTCGGCCTTGTCGGACTCGGAGTAGAGGAGTTGGGAGAAACGCTCGGCTAACTCAGGCATTCCGAGCGTCTGGTAAAAGAGGTTCCGTGCCGGACCCACGACGCCGACAACCGCGATCCAGCCATCCGATGTCGGGTAGATTCCATAGAGCCCAGGAACCATGGAATTGCCATGATTGGCCCGCACCGGAACCTCCCCCGACAGCAGAAAGGCTGTGTACTCACTGGCTTGGGCCCACACCTGACCCCCCAGGAGCGAGGTGTCGATTCGTTGGCCCCGGCCGGTCCGGCCCCGGGCGATCAACGCAGCCAGAATGCCGGAGACCAGGTTCTGCGAGGCGATGTGGTCGGCAATGGTCGCACCCACCGGGGTTGGTTCTCCGCCGCTGACGCCGGTTGTGCTGATCAACCCGCCCGCCGCCTGACCGCTTAGATCAGCTCCCTCTCGTTTTGAGTCATCACCGGCGGGACCGAAGGTCGAGCCCGCGGCGTAGATAATCCGCGGATTGTGGGCCTGCAATTCCTCGTACCCGAGGCCCCACGCCTCCATCGTCCCCGGTTTGAAGTTGGTAATCACGACATCGGCGGCGGCGGCCAGCCGGAGGAAGACCCGGCGCCCCGACGGCGTTCGCAGGTCAACCGTTGCGCTCCGCTTGCCCCGGTTGCAGCCAATGAAATATGCCGACCTCGAGTCAAGTGGGCTCAGCGGAAGCCATCGGCTTTGGTCCCCAAAATCTGGCAGCTCCACCTTGATCACTTCGGCTCCCCAATCGCCGAGGGTTGCCGCCGCCTGGGGACCTTGGACCAAGAGGCCGGCCTCGATGACTCGGATACCGTCGAGTGCCCCCATGCCGCCCAACCATAGTGAGATCGACAAGGGATTGACGATTAGCCGGGGTGAATCACTTCTTGGGCCAGATCAGCGACCGGATGTCGTGAACCGCGGCACCAAACCCCTTCGAGGGCGATCAGTCGAGGTCGTAGCGGTCGAGGCTCATGACCTTGTCCCACGCCGCCACGAAGTCACGCACGAACTTCTTCTTTGCGTCGTCACTTGCATAGACCTCCGAAATGGCTCGGAGCTGGGAGTGGGAACCGAAGACGAGGTCGACAGCCGTGGCGGTCCACTTCACCTCGCCGGTGGCGCGATCGCGACCTTCGAACACGTTCTCACCAGAGGCTGATGCCTTCCACTCGGTGCCCATTTCGAGCAGGTTCACGAAGAAGTCATTGGTCAGGGTGGCAGGCCGGTCGGTGAAGACGCCGTGTTTTGATTGCCCCGCGTTGGCGTTCAGGGCCCGCATGCCGCCGACGAGGACTGTCATCTCGGGCGCCGTCAGGTTGAGCATGAATGCCCGTTCGACCAGTAGCTCCTCCCCCGGCCGCTTCTCTCCGTCGCGGAGGTGGTTGCGGAATCCGTCGAAGGTCGGCTCGAGCACGGCGAACGATTCCACGTCGGTCTGCTCCTGCGAGGCGTCGGTGCGCCCCGGCGCAAACGGGACCGTCACGTCCTGGCCGGCGCTCTTGGCTGCTTGCTCGATGGCCGCGCACCCGCCGAGGACGATCACGTCGGCCAGCGAGACCTTCTTCCCACCGGACTGTGAGCTGTTGAAGTCCAGCTGGACCTGCTCGAGGGCCGACAGGGCGGTGGCCAGTTCGGCCGGGTCATTGACCTCCCAGTCCTTCTGCGGCGCGAGGCGTATCCGTGCCCCGTTGGCCCCGCCCCGCTTGTCGGTGCCCCGGTAGGTAGCCGCCGACGCCCACGCGGTGCTGACCAGCTGGGAGACGGTGAGTCCCAACGCGAGGATCATACCCTTCAGGGCGGCGATGTCGCCGTCTTCGATCAGTTGGTGATCAACTGCGGGGACAGGGTCCTGCCACAGCTGCGGCTCCGGAATCCACGGGCCGAGATAGCGCGTAATCGGCCCCATGTCGCGGTGCAACAGCTTGTACCAGGCCCGGGCGAACGCGTCAGCCAGTTGGTCCGGGTGTTCATGGAAACGTTTCGCGATCGGCCCGTAGATCGGATCCAGCCTCATCGAGAGGTCCGTCGTCAACATCATCGGTGCGTGCCGCTTCGACGGATCCTGGGCATCGGGCACGGTACCTTGCGCCTCGGGATTCGTGGGCTTCCACTGCTTGGCACCGGCGGGACTCTCGGTGAGCTCCCAGTCGTAGGTGAACAGGTTGTCCAGGAACCCGTTGTCCCACTTCGTCGGCTCGTTGGTCCAGGCGCCCTCCAGGCCGCTGGTGAGCGTGTCATCGCCTTTGCCGCTCCCGAAGGTGTTTCGCCAGCCAAAGCCCTGCTCCTCAAGGGCAGCACCCTCGGGTTCAGGGCCGGCGTACTCTTCCGCGACGGCGCCATGGGCCTTGCCGAACGTGTGGCCGCCAACGATGAGGGCAAGGGTCTCCTCGTCGTTCATGGCCATCCGGCGGAAGGTCTCTCGAATGTACGGCGCCGCGGCGAGCGGATCCGGGTTGCCACCGGGTCCTTGCGGATTCACGTAGATCAGGCCCAGATGGTCGGCTCCCAAGGGCCCTT
>DASXFR010000144.1:0-15855 GCA_036489495.1 Acidimicrobiales bacterium
CCCCCTCCTCCTCCTCCGCCGCCGCCGCCGCCGCCACTACCGCCGGCTCCGCCAGGACCCCCGTCACCACCTTTCTGCCCAGCCTGGCCAGCACCACCCGAACCACCTGCCTTTGCAGTCGCGGTTCCATTGGTTACGGTCACAGTGGTGTTGAACGCGTAGAGGGCGAAAGACCCGCCTCCAAAGGTGCCTCCGGTGGCGCCGCCGGCGCCCGCATCACCGCCGCCACCTGCGGCACCGCCGCCGCCGCCACCTAAAGCGCCCAAAACTCCACCACCACCACCGCCGCCGCCGCCACCGCCGGCACCGAATCCCCCAACACTGCCGACGCTGCCGAATTGCCCGACCCAGGCAGAGGCGGTACCGACCAGGCTGGTTCCGCCGCCGCCGGCCGTCCCTCCGCTACTGACCGGGCCGCGGCTAACGCCCCCGGCCCCACCATTGCCACCTAAAAAGACGTTACCGCCGGCACCGCCCACGCCACCACCGGAACCCGATCCCGAGATTCCGCCAGCGGTACCGGGTGAACCATTGCCCAGCAGGCCACCCCCGGCACCTCCCGCGCCGCTCTTGGCGACACCGGATCCACCGCACGACGCAGCACCACCACCCGGGGCTCCAAGGGCGCCGGCGGTACCAGGTAGGCCCGTACAGCCAGCCGACGCAGCTAGCGGAGGAACCACACCGGCGCCGGGCTCTCCCGGATCCGCGGTGAGTACGTCATTGATCAAGTTCGTGGTAGTTCCTCCTCCTGCCCCGCCGTCAGCTAGCACAGCGTAGGCACTTCCAGGAGTCAGGGACGCCGAAATCGATGGTGTTCCCGAGGCGACTGTCAGCTGCTCGAGGTTGGCATTTTCTCCGGGTCCAACGTAGACCCCCGCCATGCTTGCACTATTAGCCAAGTTGCCATTGGTGCCCCCGTTGAGAGTCACCGCGCTGGTCCCCGGTGCCGAGCGCAACCAGGTCGAGCTCGAATAGCCACCGCGGATGAGGACGGGCGAGGCCGATGTGGAAGTCACCGAGACCGTCGAGGAGTAACTTCCGGAACTGATTGCGATCAGGTTCAATGTCGGCGTGGTGAGGCTCAGTGCATGATTGATCGTCAGAACCGGAGCCGATGGTGTGGTCCCGGCGTTTGTGTCGACACCACTGGTCGAAACGAAGATGGTGGAGGAGGGGATGTAGTCGATGTCGAGCGTCGAAGATCCCGTTCCGGTGTTGGTTGCATTGTCCGTAGCCCTTGCGGTGACGGTGTATGCGCCACCTGCGGGGAACGTGGCAGCCGAGAAGGACAGCGACCAGCTGGTTGTTCCGGTTGCAGCCACGAAGACCTGCGTGGCCGATCCGAATGTTGTGCCATTCCAGTAGTTGCCCGTTCCCTCTTGGATACTGACGGCCACCGAGGCGATGCCGCTGGTGACATCACTGGCGGTTCCCGTGATAGTTCCGCTGTAGGCCGATTCGGAATCGTAGATCGTGCCGCTGGAGCTCACCAGGCCAGACGTAGTCACCGACGCCGTCGGTGCGATCGTGTCGACCTTAACGATGTTGGATGCCGGCGACGTGCCCACATTTCCGACGTTGTCCGCCACCTGCTCCCGATATTCATAACAATTTCCAGTCGCAATGGAGGTATCGTGCGCAGCAACCAACGTGACAGTGGTCGCGAAGGTGCCCGGAAAACTGCCGCAACTGCCATTGGAAAGGGTCGCCTGGTCGCGTTGGACGACCACGGTCGCCAGGTTCACACCGGAACCGCTGTCGGTGGCCATCCCCAATACGACCGACACGGACAACGTTGTAACGTATCCAGCGGTCACCGTTGGGGCAGGCACCGTCGGCGGCGTGGTGTCCACCAGGACCATTCCGCTTACTGCGCTTTCGGTCCCCACCCAGTTGAGCGCAAAGGTGGGCGTGTCTGTATACCGCCACTGACCGTCAGGCACGTTCGACTCGACGCATGAAACGATCCCAGTCGAAATGGTGCACGAACTCGTCACCAAAATGTCCGACCCGCCGGCCGCTGGGCGGCGATTGATCACATACTGGGTCACGGGTACCGATCCCACGGTCGTCAGGGCTTGGGAGAAAGTCACGGTCACGATCTTGCCGTTCGGAAGATTGGTGGTTGGGGTCCCGGGTGTTGCCCCCATTGGCAGCGAATTTGCGATCGCGACGGCCGGGTTCGACCCATCCAGCGTCGACCAGAAGCCGAAGGCTGCCCCGACCCCCCATGCGACCAATGCGACCAATGCGACCGCGAAGCCAATAAGCAATCCGAGCGCCCTGGAGCGCATCGAGGGCGTCTTCCGGCGCGGTAGGGATTCCGCGGGACTCATGGCAAGTGCACCGTGATTGTGACCGGGATCGAGAATGTGGCTCCTTGGCAACCGTTCGCGGACGAGGTCGCCATGGCTGCTGCGCCGGGCAGCCTGACGAGGGTTGAACCGGCACCGGCCGGGATCGGTATCGACAGACCCGTCTGATTTGTATACGAGACGCCCGAATTGCCGGCCGTGCAGCCGCTCCCCCCGGATACGGTGATCGCGGAGAGACTCGATACGTCGGTGACCCTCACCTGGGTGGGGTTCGGGTTGTGCACCCGCAGAATGACCTCACCGCTGGTTCCCGGAAGCAGGAGGGTGGCAGGGGTGTCGCCGCTGATAGCGGCAACGGTCACGACCTGCATCGTCCCGGCGCTAGCGGAGCCCGTGCCTGACCCCGTGGACCGGAAGTACGCCCAAGCGGATCCACCGAGCGCCATGACGACGAGAACCGAGATAAGGATCCCAAAGAGTGAGAGCCGCTTCACAGTTGAAGTGAGACGAAATGGCTCTGTCTGGAGCCCGATGCCCGCGAGGCCAACCGCGAGCGCAGGCGATGTGGTGACGTCTGTCGTGGTCACCGACCCGGTGTTTGGCGACTTCAATACCATGACGTGCTCCTCACGCCCTCGCAGTTGCGTGGCTGAGACAACCGAGCAATCTCATGTGCAAGGGACGTCTGCTACCTGTCGCTGCGCTCACCATTTCGATGATCTGACCGGCCGGGCCACGGAGGCAATCTCCTGTGACCCGGCCGTTCGACCGAACTACGCGAGTGGGGAAGCGAGCCGCAGCCACCTCCCACCTGCCCGCGATACCTACGAAGTGGTGAAGGTCAAAGTCAGGGTTGCACCCTCACATGCGTTCTGGTTCGTGCCCGTTTCGGTCATGAACAGAGTCCCCGTCTCGGGAACCACCTGAGCTGTCGCTCCCGCCGCAATCGCGCCGTGGGCAACCGAAACATTCACATCGGCCATCGTGAAGGCGCCCAGTGTCGTGTTACAGCCGGCGGTCACGTGAGTGGGGTCAGCCGCGACGCTCACCAGATGGATGGTCGACAGCTGTTCGGGGTTGCTTGCGGTGTTAGCCGCCGTGAAATTCACGGTGCCGCCAGTGCCACCCGGAAACAGGGCGGTCGTCTCAGTGCCATTCACGGAAATGTTGTTACCGGCGGTGCCGACAACTCCCGATCCGGTCCCCGTACCCGTCGATGTGAAGTACGCGAACGCAAGACCGCCCCCGGCAACCAGGATGGCGCCGGTGAGGACAACCACTGCCAGCTTCTTCTTCTTCGTAAACCTCTTCATTTGGGTCTCCTTTGGACTTTCGTTGCGATGCTCTTGGCCGAACACACGCTGCTATTGGCACATACATCGACAATTTCCAAAGAAACCTTGAGTCAACTGGAATTATCGGCTCAAGTGATCTGGCTCTTCGGCGTCGTTGCAGCCATTCATTCTCAGGCTGCGTCTGCTGTCCCGGACCACTAATGGGTCCCCAAACCCAATCTCTCGCTCAGTTGGCCAGCCAAACCGACAATTCCGTTCGGTCGTGGCACGGGACGATCGGTATTGGAACCACCGTCACCAATTTCAGACAACCGGCCCCTAGTCAATAGAGCAGGTCAGCTACCGATCTCGTCTTCGAAACCGGAACGGTTCGAAGACGAGGCTGTACGACCACCGCAGTCGAGGGGCCCCACCCCAGCTCAGCCGCGACGAATCGACTATCTGGACCGTCGGGAGCGGCTCCACCACCGCGGCATTCGATCACCCCGGGTTCCGGCCGGTCTTTCTACCCCGGATTGCACCGAATCCTGGACAATCGGGGGCGCCGACTCCTCTGATCCCCTCTGGACCGGCTCCGCCACAGGCCGGGGAACCGCACTCGCTACCAGGGTTCCATCCCTGCTCACATTCGCAGCCTCTTCGGCTATCGCCGAAGGCCCAACTCCAGCAGCTACTGAACCCCGCCGAATGGTGACGTTCGAGGCCACGACCGTCTGGATCTCCCACAGAATGGCCCCTTCGCCTCCTCCATCCGAGTCGTTCCCGTAAGGAGATGGTCCGGCTCCTATGGCCACAGCAGCCGCGGTCGCTGCCGAAGCTGCCGCATCCATCCAGCCCGGCTTGGCCGACGCTGACACGTCGCCCAAGGGAACCTTCGACATTCCCTCGATGGCCCGCTGGAGTTGCACCTGCAAGGTGGTGGTGGTCACATCGGAGCGGCTGCGCTCGAGGACTGCCCGCAATGCATCGGTGGCTCGGCGGAGGCCCCCGGTGATGGCGTCAGGAAAATCCACCGTCACCAGCACGTCATAGCAATCGCCCATGGCATCGAGAAGCGCCGACCCACCCGCCAGGTCGCCGTCCCGGATGCGGTCGAGCAGGTGCCGGCGGAGTTCGGAGGCGGCTTCGGCCAACCCGTTCAGCCACGCGGGAATGGCCACCCCCAGCGCCCGGTAGTCGGGAAGCGGGGACCCGGCCACCAGCGCGGCCGTCAAGCGGGCCTCGGCGTACTCCTTCTCGGCATCGTGCAAGAACCCGGCGGCGCCCAGCCGGGGGAACGGCTCGAGGGCCTGCTGAGCGATTCGAAGCGACGCTTCGGCAGCGGCGGCATGCTCCCGGACCTGGTCCGGCAGGACCCGGTGGACCGCCCGAATGGCCAAGCTGCATTGTCGGATGGTGTCCCGGCACGCCCGTAATGAGACTTCCCGGGCCTGGTGGGCGCCGGCCAGCTCTTCTCGCAGGGAGGGGCCGACGACCGCCAGCTGCTCCGAGAGCCGGGTGTCGGATGGCGAGGACAGTGACGAGGAAGTGGGATCGAACGCCGCAGGAAGAGATTCGGTCAACGCGAAACGGCGTGGCCAGCCGGATGTACGTACCGGCTGTCCTCATGCTGCATCCCCGCCATCGCCAGGTACTCGTCCCGGGTCCCGCCGAGACCCCCTCCGGGCCGCAGGTAATGGAGCTTGCGCTCCCCTTCGGCCATCACTGATTGCATGTGAGCCAGCATCGCGACGTACGCACCCAACGCCACGCCGGCAATGATGGTGACCAGCCAGGCGGGTCGTGCTCCGGGGATACTCCCGATGACCAGCGTGAGGGTGAACACCAGTGCCAGCACCGTCAAGGTGTCCCGCCGCCGCCGTCGGGCCAACAAGCGGGCCTCGGGGTTGGCCGACCGGAGAGTTGTCAGGGGCTCCGGGAATGCCTCTCGGTAGCGGGGTTCGGGCTCCGGGCTTGTGACGGCTTCACCCAGGAACGCCAAGGCCGGGCGGGGGAGCTCTTTGGCCCCAACCACCGTGAGTACCGGCCTTACTGACCTTTCGGTGGAATTTGATTGAGCCGGAGCACTTTGGCCCGGGAGCGCCTGGAGACGGAAGGCGGGATAGACGATCGGCTCTCCCCTCGACTGTTCCAGTACTCGAAGCTGACGGTGAAAATGTGAGATCGAGTTGACTCCGGTGCCATGTTCGGACCGTCTGCGGAACATCGAGGGACCAAGAATCACCCCCCATGCCACAACGAGGATCACCACAACGATCATGAGCGTCAACCCCTTGACCTACCTTCTTCCTGAAAAAACCCTAACGACAGGCTTTTCCGCAGTGGTGGATGGTCAGAGAATGACGATGCCGACATGGAACACCAGGGTGTCCGCCACGGCCTCCTCCGTTTGTGTTGGCACTGTTGTACACCGTTCGCCGGCCGCGCTCAAACGGTTTCTGATTAGTCCAGGTCGAGGCGGGTGGTGACCCGATATCGTCCTGCGGGTGACTGCGGTCTGGAGCCTCATTGCCTTGGCTGGGGTGGCTGCCGTGGCCGATTGGGTGGCCGTCGGGACCGCCAACGACCGGCTCCAATACGCCGCCAAGCCGGCGGTCCTGGCGCTGCTGGTAACCGCGGCCGCCCTCATCCCCACCGCCCACACCGTCTCGAGCGGCCGGCGAGGGTGGTTCGTCGTCGCGCTGGCGTTCTGCCTGGTCGGGGACGTTTTGCTGATGCTTCCGCGGAACCTCTTCATCCCCGGTCTCGCGGCATTCCTGGCTGGCCACGCCGTTTTCATCGTCGGGCTCCTCCAGCCCGGTTCCTCCCCGTCGACCCGGCCATTCGCCTTCTCATCGTCCGGGCTGGCCCTGTCGTCTGCCGTCGTCTTGGTCATCGAGATCGTCCCGGCCTCCATCATCCTCCGATCGATCGTTCGGCACGGAGAGGGTGCACTGGTCGGACCGGTGTGCCTCTATATGGGAGCCATCCTGACCATGGTGGTGCTGGCCACCAACGTCGGAAGGCCACTGGCAGCGGTGGGTGCCGCCTGCTTCCTGGCGTCCGATACCTTGCTGGCCACCGACCGCTTCGTCCGCCCGATCCGGCAGGGGACGTTGCTGGTCCACCTCACCTACCACGTCGCCCAAGTGCTACTGGTGGTGTCGCTGATCCGTTAGCCAGTCGGTAGGGCGTCGACCGCCGACTTGGTCATGGGCTGACGGCTGGTCAGACCTCGCCCACGTTGGACACTGAGTCGGGGCCTCTCTCGCGGTCGAGTTCCGTCGGCGGCGGTGGCTCCTGATAGGCAACCAATCCGACATTGCCCTGGGTATTGGGATCGTCTCGCTCGCCCGGGTCGGGGCGCTCGTCGCTCGGTGCCGGCTCCGGATCATCGGCCACCACCGCCAGGGCGATGGCCGCGACCCGGTCCGGAGTTCCGGGTGTCTCACCGGCGGGCTCGGTCCCGGGCGGGGTGACGATAGGACGTGGCCCACTCGCCACCCCCGCGCCGCCAACCGGGGTCGACGGAGTTACTGGACTCGACCGGGTCGGCCGGGTTCTCGGGTGGGGAGGAGGAATCGCGTCCAGAGCTTGGTCGCGACGAGCCGTCATGAGTTCTTCCAGCGCCATCCATTCGCTGCCATTCAGCACCTTCAGGCGCCGGGACATCGAAACCAGGAGGTCCGCGGCCTCATCCCGATACCGCTCGGCCACGCTCCCCATGGCGAAAATTGTCAATGGGGGCAGGTCCGAACCGTGTTCGGTGGTGATGGCCAACAGCTGGTCGGTGGCCACCTCGGCGTCCTGCATCAGCCCGAGGGCATCTTGCAGGCGAGCCATCCGTCGAACGAAGCGGTCGGTACTGCCTCCGTAGAGCCCAGCGCTGAACTCGAGGGAATAGCGGAGCCGCTTGGCCCGGATGCGCAGCCGATGGAAATCCTCGGCCACCCCGGTCCTCCGGGCTCGCCTCGCCCCCTTCGACACGCTGCGGTGCCGTTCCGCCACCAGATCCGGCACCGCAATCACCGCCGGAACCCCGGCGGGGGCCGAGCGCCGGGAGGGCCCCTGCACCACTAGGGAAATGAACCCCTTCAGAAGTCGCTGGTAGCGGGCAGAGTCAAGCGCCACCAACAGTCGCCTCCGAGCCTCGATGCGCTGATCGACCAGCAGGTGGCGGAGGTGGACGAGCGGATCCTCGGCGGCCTCCGAGGTCGCCCAGGCAATACTCCACTCGCCCATGTTGTCCATGTGCTCGAGTTGGACGTCGAGGTCACGCACGTCGCCCAAGGCCGCCGCCAACCAACCGAGCTCTTTACGCACACTCTGGATCCGAACCGGCAGCACGGTGACGAACATGTCGATGGCCGCCCGAAGTCGCCGGGTGGCTACCCGCATGTCGTGGAGCTCTTCGATGTCCTCACCGAGCCGGGTTCCGGACTCCCGGGCCAGGAGCACCCCGAGATGGCGGCGAAGTACGGCGAAGGCGAGTTCACCCATCGAAGATTCCGGGGAGATGCCTTGGGATCCGAGATCCGGCAGTCCGGGAATGGTGATGCCCAGGGCCAGGAGTCCCGCCTCGAATTTCGACAGGGTGGCCGGACGCAGCCCGCAGGCATCGCGAAGGTCGCGCACCACCGGCTCGAGATCGGCGACCCACCGATGAACGACCTCGACCTCGACTCGCCGGAGGTGGGCAGGCCTGGCTCCGGAATCGCCGACGATGGTGGTCTCATCCAACGCCACCTCGGCCACATCTTCGCCGTCTACCCGCAGCGAGAATGCCCGCCGGCGGGTGCGAATCTCAAGTACCTGGTGGAGGGGTCGATTGCCGACCACTGCCTGCAGCCGGCGGCCGACCGGGCCGTCGGGTCCGAGTGCACCGATTCCTTCCGGGGGAAGGGACTCGGTCACCTCCAGCCGGCGGCGAAGACCCCCGGCGTCGGCTGGGCGTGAGTCCTTCAGGGTGCCCTCGTCATGTCGGCCCTTCCGTCGGGTCCGAAGGACGAGTCCGGCCCGCCCGATCCGCCAATCCTCGGTGTCGAGGTAGCGGTCAACCTGGCGGACGGCCGGCTTGGCGAGTGCCGTCAACGAAAAAGTCGCCGGATCCCCGCCCAGAGGGGTTCCGGGTAGCGCTGCCATCCACCGCTCGACCGGCCGCAGATCGAGGGCGTCGAACTGCCACTCCACCTCGACATCGTCGCCGGCTGCCGCGGCCTCTTCGAGCGCTCCGTCCGCCATGGTCGAAGGTTACAACGCCCGTACCCGGGCGCGTTCTGACGACTCCGAACCGTCATCGGGCAAATGGCTCGACAAATGCGCCTAATTGACAGCCCACGGCGGTAGGGTCGCAATGTGGGAAATAGTCGGAACCTTTCGCTGGAATCGAGCCAGTCGAGCGAGATCATCCGGGCGGGTGGCGGGCTGGTGGTACGGATGGTTCGGGGGCGATTGGAAGTCGTACTCGTCCACCGCCCGGTGCGAGAAGACTGGTCGTTTCCGAAGGGCAAACTCGAAGACGGCGAATTGTTGGAGGAGTGCGCGTTGCGCGAGGTCCGCGAAGAGACCGGTCTCATTTGCCGATTGGGTCGGTTCCTCGGCCACACCGAGTACCTCGATCGGAAGGACCGCCAGAAGGTGGTCGCCTATTGGATGATGTCCGTGGAGAAGGACGAGGGCTTCGCGGTCACCGAAGAGGTAGACGAGCTGCGATGGCTCGGTGTCGCCGACGCCCTGGCTCTGCTCAGCTATGAACGCGACGGCGAACTCCTTACTGCCCTCGCCGCATCTGACGACGTCGGCGTCAAGGCGTCGTAGACCGCCGGCATCGACAGTCCTCGACTCATTGCCTGCCCGGCGAGGCCCGAGCCGACCACCGGCCCTGGTGCCGCTGCACTACGACATCGATCCCGAAGGCATCAGATACGACCGTGTCGGTGAGGACTTCGTCCACCGGTCCGGCCGCCACCATCCGGCCCTCACGGAGGAGGGCGGCATGGGTCATGCCCGGCGGGATCTCCTCCACGTGATGGGTCACCAGCACCAATGCCGGGACGGTCGGATCGTCGGCCAGCACCGATAGCTGCTGGACCAGTCGTTCCCGTGCCCCCAAGTCGAGCCCGGCGGCCGGCTCGTCCATCAGCAGCAACTCGGGTTGGCCCATCAAGGCCCGGGCCAGCAGCACCTGTTGGCGCTCTCCCTCCGAGAGCAGCCCGAAGGACCGCCCGTCGAACGAGTCACCCCCGAATCCCGCCAGCCGCAGGAGTCGATCGGCCTCGGCCCGGTCATCGGCAGAGAACTCGTGCCACCACGTCTCGAGAACCGAATACCGACCGGTCAGCACCACCTCGAGGGCGGACAGCTGAGGCCGGAGCGACCGACTGATCGACGCGCTGACGGTGGCGATCCGCTGCCTCAGGATGCGCATGTCGACATGGCCCAGGCGTTCGCCCAGGATTTCCACCACCCCTCGGGTAGGCCACAACGCCGCGCCGACCACCCGCAACAACGTGGTCTTCCCGGATCCGTTGGGGCCGAGCAAGGCCCACCGTTCTCCGGCGCGGACTTCCCAGTTGATGTCCTCGATCAGCGCCGTCCCGTCGCGCACCACACTGAGCCCGGCCACCCGGATGGCGATATCGGTGGTCATACGTTGATGCGGATGTCGGTGCCGCGGTCGGGAGTCATGGATAGTGGTTGAACCTACCGTACTGACGAGAGGTCAGATCTGACACGACGAGCAGATCCAAATCGACCCGACACGCCGGAAACGCGGAGATGACATGCGATCAGGATCGAACGAAAACCTGGAAACCGAGAAAGGAGACGCCATGTGCCCGAGCGCCGGACAGATCGACGTGTTCCGGGATCCAACCGGGATGATGGACGCCCCCACCGGAATCATCGGCGCCGGAGGCGACGTGTGGTTCACTAGCATTGCGAACGCGAGGATCGGCCGGGTCCGGATGGAGTCCGGGTCGGTCGAAACCTTCGCCGATCCGGCTGACCGGGTCCGGCTACCCGCCAACATCTTTCCCGGCATCGATGGACGGGTGTGGTTCACCAGCCTGGGGTCCGATCGGCTGGGCTCCGTCGATCCGAGGGCACCGGATCCGGCCCTGACCATCGTGACCTATGCCCACCCGGATCTGAGCAAGCCGGTGGCGTTGAAATCCTCCCCCGGGGGCCGCCTGTGGTTCAGCCTGCGGGGTTCCGACGGAATCGGGAGCATCGACCCGGCGGCGCCCGACCCGATCAGCAGCGTGCGTGTGCTCCACTCGGATCGGGTGGCCGGGCCGGCGGCCCTGTTCATCGACCCGGGCGGAAGGGTCTGGTGGGTCAACGCCGACAACGGGACCATCGGGTTCTTCGACCCGGAAGTGGAACGCCCGGCCGACTCCATCATCGCTCTGGGCCCGTGGCCGACGTTCGGCTCTCCCCGAGCCTGGGCGATCGACCCGGCCGGGTGGCTCTGGGTCACCACCCAGGACCGTCCTGGCCTCCTGACCTTCGATCCGACGGTGCCGGATCCGACGACCACGGTCCGGTGGGTGACCGACGAACGGCTCGAGACCCCCGATGGTGTGTGGTGCGGGGTCGACGGTGCGCTGTGGTTCGCCGACACCTCGTCCAATGCCATCGGTCGCCACGATCCACGGGTTGCCGGCCCGACCTCGTGGCAGTTTTTCGGCGGCCCTCCCGACGTCGATGGCCCCTTCGACATCAAACCCGGGGGCGACCCGACCGACGGTTGTCTGTGGTTCACCAACAAGTCGGGGAACACCATCGGGCGGATCCAGGTAACGAACACCGGTTCGGCCTGACCGGTACTCCCGCCCTTTCCCCGCCCAGCGCCATTTTGAGAATCTGAGCCTGTCATCACCCCGGTGAGCCACCTCGCAACAGGGGATAGCCTGTCGTAATTACGTCGACAAGGGGTTGGGCGATGTCGCAATCAGCATCGGCACATGCGGTCACGGCCACTACCCGAGCAGGTGGATCCGGGCCTATGCTCGAGGACGGGTTGGCCGACATCGTCGGTAGCGACAACGTCGACATCGGGGTTGGCGTGAATGATGACGACACCCACGACGAGGCGTTGACCGCCACCCCAATCCGGCCGCGGGCGGTGGTGCGCCCCGGGTCGACCGCCGAAGTCGCGGCCATCGTGAAGCTGGCTGGCGCTCAGGGGGTACCGCTCACCCCGAGGGGATCGGGGACCGGGCTTTCCGGAGGATGCACCCCGGTGGATGGTGGGCTGGTGGTGTCGTTCGAGCGGATGAACCGCATCGTCGAGATCGACACCGACAACCACGTGGCCGTGGTCGAGCCGGGGGTGACGCTGGCCGATCTGGACGCCGCCCTGGTCCCCCACCATTTGCTGTACCCGGTGTTCCCCGGCGAGCAGTCGGCCAGCTTGGGCGGCAACATCGCCACCAACGCCGGGGGGATGCGGGCGGTGAAGTACGGGGTGACCCGCCACCACGTCCTGGGCATCGAGGCGGTGCTGGGCACCGGCGAGATCATCACCGCCGGCGGCAAGTTCGTGAAATCGACCAGCGGCTACGACCTCACCCAGTTGATCATTGGCTCGGAGGGCACCTTGGCCTTGGTAACCCGGGCGACCCTCAGGCTGCACCCTCGACCCGACCACCAGGCCACGCTGCTGGCTCCCTTCGCCACCGTCCAGGGCATCGCCTCGTCGGTGCCGCCCATCGTGGCCAGCGGGGTGGGGCCGTTGATGGTGGAGTACATCGACCTGGTGTCGATGGCGGGGATCACCGCCAACGCCGGTATCGACCTGGGGATCCCCGACGATATCCGGAACCAGGCGTTGGCCTACCTGGTGGTCGTCCTCGAGAACCACCACGCCGATCGCCTCGACGAGGACACGCAGGCGCTGGCTGAGCAGCTCGCCGAACTCGGTGCCCTCGATGTCTACGTGCTCCCGCCGCAGGCCGGCACCCAGATGGTCGAGGCTCGAGAACGGGCTTTCTGGGCGGCCAAAGCCGCGGGTGCCGACGACATCGTGGACGTGGTCGTGCCGCGCGCCTCGATCCCCGGCTACCTGGACTCCGTCAGCGAGCTGTCGACACGGACGTCGTCTCTGGTGGTCGGCTGCGGCCACGCCGGAGACGGCAACGTCCACCTGTCGGTGTGGCAGTCCGACCCGGACGTGCGCCGCCAGCTCCTCCACGCCATCGTCGCCGCCGGGGTGTCGCTGGGCGGTGCGGTGTCCGGCGAGCACGGAATCGGCACCGAGAAACGGGAATACTTGGCCGAGCTCGAGGACCCGGGCAAACTCGCCCTCATGGTTCGGATCAAGACGGTATTCGACCCCCACGGCATCCTCAATCCGGGCACCATCTTCGACCCGGTATCAGCGGACGGAGAACGGCGGTGAACGGCGCCCAGGCGCTGATACGCACCCTCGTCGACCAAGGTGTCGACACCTGTTTCATGAATCCCGGCACTTCGGAGATGCACTTCGTCGCCGCCCTCGACGACGTGCCCGAGATGCATAGCGTGCTAGCCCTGTTCGAGGGGGTGGCCACCGGTGCGGCCGACGGGTACGCCCGGATGACCGGACGGCCCGCCGCCACCCTGCTCCACCTCGGCCCCGGGCTCGGCAATGGTTTGGCCAATCTGCACAATGCCCGCCGGGCCAACAGCCCGGTGGTCAACATCGTGGGCGACCATGCCACCTTCCATCGCAAGTATGACGCCCAGCTTCAATCGGATATCGAGACGGTAGCCCGCAACGTGTCGTCGTTCGTGCGTACCTCGGAGTCCACCGGTCGGCTGGGCGACGACGCCATCGACGCCCTGGCCGCCGCCCTCGGTCCTCCCGGTTCGGTCGCCACCCTCATCCTCCCCGCCGATGTCTCCTGGTCCGAAGGCGGCGAGGTGGCCGGCCGGCACCAGACGCCGACGGATCCGCCGGGCGGCACCCAGGGTGCCGCGCCGGTGGAGGAGGACCTCGAGGCCATCGCCGCCGTGCTCCGGTCGGGAGCACCGTCGGCCATCCTGATCGGTGGCCGGGCCTGCTCGGGGAAGGCACTCGATACCGTGGCGGACATCGCCGCCGCCACCGGGGCCAAATTGCTGGCCGAGACGTTCCCGGCCCGACTCGAACGGGGAGCCGGACGGCCTCCGGTGGAACGGTTGGCCTACCTGGCCGAGTTCACCGCCATGCAGCTCGACGGTATCCGGCATCTGGTGCTGGTGGACACCAAGTCGCCAGTGTCGTTCTTTGCCTACCCCGGCAAGCCCAGCGACCTGGTCCCCGAGGGCTGCACCGTCCACGTGGCCGCCCGGCCCACCGACGATACCGAGGGGGCGGTGAAGGCACTGGCGGCACTCCTTGACGTCGCCGAAGGGACGGCCCCCCGCCAGGCGGCTCAGACACCGGCCCGCCCCACGGGTCCGCTCACCGCCACTCGCGTATGCGATGCCCTCGGGGCTCTCCTCCCCGAAGGTGCCATCGTGTCCGACGAGGGGAACACCTCAGGCCTGTTTGCCCCCGGCGCCACCGCCGGAGCCCCGCCCCACGACTGGCTCTGCCTGACCGGTGGGGCCATCGGCCAGGGCCTCCCGGTGGCGGTCGGGGCCGCGGTTGCCTCACCCGGGCGGCGGGTGGTGGCCCTGGAGTCCGACGGTAGCGCCATGTACACGCTGCAGGCGTGGTGGACGATGGCTCGGGAGAGCCTCGACGTGACCACCGTGCTCCTCAACAACCATTCCTACGCGGTCCTGAACATGGAGTTGGACCGGGTCGGGGCCGAGGCCTCCGGGCCCCGGGCCCGAGACATGCTCGACCTCCGGCGACCGGACATCGACTTCGCCCGACTCGCCGCCGGCATGGGCCTCCACGCCGCCCGCGCCGAAACTGCGGAGGAATTCAGTGACGAGTTGGCCAAAGCCCTGGCCACCCCGGGCCCGAGCGTCATTGAGGCAATCATTCCGTCGCTGCTGTGAGCGAACTCGGGGACCGCCGCTCCTAGTCGTTGAAGCCGAACGTGGGTTGAGACAGTTACCGATCCCGGACTGCGTAGGTCAGGTGGGTCACCCGCGGTGTCGGCTCCGCGCCGACCGGCTCCAGGGCCACCCGGCCCGCGTCCACGCCCTCGAACAGGCGGATTCCGGAGCCGAACAGCACCGGTGAGAGCGCGATGGTGAACTCGTCGATCAGGCCGGCGTTCACGTATTCCAGGATCGTTGCGCCACCCCCGGCGATGCGGACGTCCCGGTCGCCGGCGGCCTCGCGGGCCTGGTCGAGTGCGGGCTCGATGCCGTCGTTGACGAAGTGGAAGGTCGTCCCGCCCGACCGCTCCCAGGGGTCACGCTTCTCGTGCGTCACCACGAAGACCGGCGTGTGGAACGGGGCCTCCTCCGGCCACATCTGCTCGCCGGCTTCGAACATGCGCTTGCCCATCACGCTCACGCCGGTCCGCTCGAACGTCTCACGCGCGATGTCGTTGTCGCGCCCTTCCTCGCCGCCCTCGCCCAGCTTCAGGTTCTCCCGGAAGAACCGCTGCGGGAAGATCCACTGCTGCAGCTCCATCCACTGCTGCCCCATCAAGTCCCCGAGGGACCCGGGCGCGATGAACCCGTCCAGCGACATCGAAACGCTGAAGAACACCTTTCCGGCCATCAGCCCTCTACTCCCTTCCGAACGATCTCGGTGACATAGGCAGCCAGGTTGTTCAGAGTCTGCTGGCCGCCCTCGATCGCGTGGTATTTCTCGACCGCCTCGTCCCGCAGCTCCTGGGTGGGGAACACTGCCCGCATCTCGATCCGGGTCGCCGCGCCGTCGGGCGCGAACGTCAAGACCGACTCGAAGGCGTTCGGGTCGCCGTGGGACTCACCATGCCGCAGCGCGATCCGCTCGGGCGGGGCGATCTCGGTCCAGGAGATCCACTCCTGGTAGTCCGTCCCGTCCGGTCCGTGCATTACGAAGGCCCACTCCCCGCCGACGCGGAACTCGAACGCCCGCGTGGTAGTGGTGAACCCCTCCGGTCCCCACCACCGCGACAGGTGCCTGACCTCGGTGAACGCCTCGAACACCAGCTCCCGTGGGGCACTGATGACCCGGGAGATCACGATCACGCGGTCGGCCGTCGCGGACTGCGCCGGCGCGTCCCATCCTGTCGCTGCCATCGTCACTCCTGTTGCCTTGTCTGCTCGAGGTCCTGCACGTATTCGTCCAACCGGTCGAAGCTCTCGTTCCAGAACCGCTCGAACCCGCCGGTCCACTCGTGGAC
>DASXFR010000148.1:0-4285 GCA_036489495.1 Acidimicrobiales bacterium
CAGGGCATTCCGTTGTGGGTTGCCGACGGCTAACACCGGGTCTGCACCAGTACCACCTCCGCGAAAAGACCCAGGCTCCCTGCCGGATCGTGCCCCGCGATCCCGAAGAGCTGACCCTCGGAATCCGTCGGCTGACACCCAGGGCGGAGACTGCTACCGTCGGATTTCGATGATCAATTCCCTGCCTTTCGGGCGGACCGGCCACCGCAGCACCCGGGTCATCTTCGGCGCCGCCGCCCTCGGCGCCATGCGTCAGGACCGCGCCGATCGGGTGCTCGCCACCGTCCTCGCCGCCGGGCTCAACCACATCGACACCGCCGCCGCCTACGGCGACTCCGAGCTGCGATTGGCCCCGTTCCTGGCCGATCACCGGGACGACTTCTTTTTGGCCACCAAGACGGGTGAGCGGACCGGCGACGCCGCCCGGGCGCAGCTCGAGCAGTCGCTGACCCGGTTGGGAGTCGACCAGGTCGACCTCATCCAGCTGCACAACCTGGTCGAGCCGGACGAGTGGGAAACCGCCCACGCCCCGGGGGGAGCCGTCGAGGCCCTGGCCCGGGCCCGAGACGAAGGCCTGGTGCGCTTCATCGGGGTCACCGGTCACGGGACCCGGATCGCCGGCATGCACCGGCAAAGCCTCGAGCGGTTCGATTTCGATTCGGTGCTGCTGCCCTACAACTTCATGATGCTGCGTAACCCCGACTACCGCTCGTCGGTGGAAGAGCTCCTCGAGGTCTGCGCCCAGCGCCAGGTCGCGGTCCAGACCATCAAGTCGATCGCCCGGCGCCGTTGGAGCCCGGACTCCAGCCAGCCTCACTTCGCCTGGTACGAGCCGCTTCCCGAGGGCGAGGCGCTGGCCCGGGGGGTGGCCTATGTGCTGGCCAACCCCCAGCTGTTCCTCAATACCTCGAGCGACGCCACCTTGCTGGACGCCATCCTGGCCGCCGCCCAGGGTGAGCACGTGGCACCGAGCGACGCCGATCTGGAGGCGGACGTCGCCGAGCTGGACATGATGCCGTTGTTCGACGGAGCCGCCCTCGAGCGCATGTGATCTTCTCCGACGCAGTTGCGGTTGAGACGTGGACTTATCGGCGCTCGAAGGCTAGGGGAGGAGGGGCAGAACCTCGGTGGTGAAGAAATCGAGGAATCCCCGCTGGTCGTCTCCGACCTGGGCGATGAAGATCTCGTCGTATCCCGCTCGGATGTACTTGTCGATGACCTCGGCATGATGTGATGGATCAGGACCGCAGGGAATCGCCTCCGCCACGGCGTCCTCGCTCACCAGCTCGGCGCCGGCTTCGAAATGGGAAGGCATCGCCAACTCCTGATTCAGCTGGCCCGGAAGACCGGAGGATTTCCACCGATCGTGCGCCAGCTTGCGAGCCGAGCTGGCATCGGGTGCCCAGCAGACCTTCACCGCGGCGATGGCGGGGCCCTTCCCGGCATGGTCTCGATACTCGTTGACGAGATCGGGCTCCGGAGAGGTGTTGACATACCCATCTCCGATCTGAGCGGCGAGACGGGTCGACTCGGGACCGAACCCAGAGACAAGGATGGGTGGGAGTTTGTCCGACAGGGAGAAGAGCCGGGCGTTCTCAACGGTGTAGAACTGTCCGTGGTGGGTGACATAGCCGCCCTGCCACAACTGCCGGATCACTTCGACCGCCTCTTCGAGCATCTCGAGGCGTGTCTCCACCGGCGGCCAACGGTCGCCCAAGATGTGCTCGTTCAGGTTCTCACCGCTGCCGACGCCGAACCGGAACCGGCCCTCGGCAAGGAGCTGGGTCGTGGCCGACGCCTGGGCCAGGATCGCCGGATGGATGCGGACAGTCGGGCAGGTGACACCGGTCATGAGCCGTTGCTTGGTGCTGGCGGCAATGGCTCCGAGGACGCTCCAGACGAACGGGCTCTCTCCTTGGGATTCGAGCCAGGGGTGGAAATGGTCGGAGACGAACAGCGAATCGATCCCGACCGATTCCGCGTAGCGGGCGGAATCGACCATCGCCCCGGGTGAGAGTTCCTCGGATGAGAGGAAGTAGCCATAACGGGTCATTGGTGCTCCAATCCTCAACTCTGATGTGATGTGGGACCGACGAAGTTGAACGGCCAGTTCGTCGCCGGTCCTGTACTTGAGTGATACCCATTCAGGGTGTGGCTCAATCGCGTCAGGGAACCCGTCGGCGACGCAGTGCGGTTCGGAGCCGTTCGACACCGGTGGCCGCGGCGGCCTGGATGAATTCCCGAGCCGCGGTGGGCAAGCTGGCAAGGAACGATGGGGTGACGAACCCGCCGGCCTCGTCGCCAAACGTGCCCCGCGATCCGAAATCTGTCTCATCGTCGGCTGGGGCATAGAGGTTGCATGGCCGCGACGGTTGGACGGGTCGATCCGACAGCTGTTCGTCCCAGGCCCCTCGGGCGGCGAACTGATCTCCGAGGCCGGGCACAAACCGGGACCCGGTGACCAGGATTTTGTTCCACGACCCGAGGACTCGCTCCCGCTGACCGGACAGGGCGGTCTCGACGATGGCCTTGGCGCACATCTCGGGCTGATAGATGGGAGCGACCGGTCGGGGGTGGCGGGAGAACACCGTCTTGCACCAGTCGAACTGTGGCGTGTTCACCGCTGGGAGGTGGACCATGGACATGGATACGTGGGATCCCTCGTGCAGCAGTTCGGCCCGGGTGGCTTCGAAAAAGCCGCGGCAGGCGAATTTCGACGCGCAATAGGCCGACTGGAGGGGAATGCCCATGAAGGCGAGGGCGGAGCCGACGTTGACGATGGTGCCCCGGTCACGAGGCTTCATCCGATCGAGCGCCGCCCGCGTGCCCCAAACCTGCCCGAGGAAAGTCACCTCGACGGCTCGCCGGAAGTCGTCCGGATCGATTTCGGTCGCAGGGGCGAAGACCGTGGTCATGGCGTTGTTGACCCAAACGTCAATGGGGCCGAGGTCCTGTTCCACCCGCGCCGCGGCCCGATCGACCTCCTTGAACGCCGCCACGTCGAGCTGCAGGGCCAGTGCCCGCCTGCCCGTTTGATGGACGTCCCGGGCGGCTCCGGCCAGGCCCTCGGCTCCTCGAGCCAGCAGGGCCACATCGAAGCCCCGCTCGGCGAACGCCCGGGATACCGCCCTCCCCACTCCGGCCGATGCCCCGGTCACTACCGCCACCCCGCCTCCGGTCGGGCTCGAGCCTACGCCGCTCATCCTCGATTACCCGAGGCCAGGTGGTCGGCGGCCCGGGCGGCCAAGGCCATGATCGTCAGCGCCGGATTGGCGCTGCCCTGGGTAGGGAGGACGCTACCGTCGGTGATGTAGAGATTCGGAACCGCGAACGTCCGCAGGTCGGCGTCGACCACGCCTCGGGCCGGGTCTTCGGCCATCCGGCATCCCCCGACCAAATGGGCGTACCGGTCGATGTTGATCGCTTCGGCCGCGCCCGCCGATCCATGCATGTCGGCCATAACCGCCGCCGCCGCTTTCATCAGGGCGCGGTCGTTGTCGCAGAGCGAATAGGAGAAGTTGGCCACCCGGATCCCATGACGGTCCACTTCATCGTCCAGGGTGACCCGGTTCCGATCCTGGGGGAGGAATTCGCAGAGTGCCCCGAAGGTCGCCCAGTGCACGAAGTCGCGCATGTACTCGCGGAGGGTGGCGCCCCAGTGGCCTTCGGCGCCGACGTGTTCGGCGAAGACGATGGGCATCGGGGAGACGCATTGGAGGGAGAATCCCCGCCGGTAGTCCTTCTTCGGGTCAGTCTCGTAGAAAGTCTCGCTCGAGGCCTCGGGCGGCGGCGCCTTGTAGGCGCGCACCTCTTCGTCATAACGGCCTGCCGTTTGGGGGGCGCCCTGGACCATCACGTAGCGGCCGACCTGGTCGAAGTCATTGCACAGGCCGTGCGGAAACCGTCGACTGGCCGAGTTGAGCAGCAACCGGGGCGTCTCGATCGAGTAGCCGGCGATGGCAACCACCCGGGCAAGTTGGCGGTGCTCGACACCGTCGTGGATATAAGTGACCCCTCGGGCCCGTCCATTGGCATCGATATCGATGCGGCGCACCATCGAGTCGGCCCGGATCTCGGCACCACGGGCCAGCGCGTCGGGAATATGAGTGATGAGGGGAGAGGCCTTGGCGTTGACCTTGCAACCCTGGATGCAAAACCCGCGGTAGATGCAGTGCGGTCGGTTGCCGAAGCGCCCGTTGCTGATGGCGACCGGACCGATACGGACATCGATGCCCAGGTTCTTGCAGCCGGCCACGAAGGCCATCCCGTTGCCTCCGATGGGATG
>DASXFR010000087.1:0-122365 GCA_036489495.1 Acidimicrobiales bacterium
GGATCTGTGAGATCCCCGGCGTCGGCCCCATCCCGGTCGATACGGCCCGAGCCCTGATGGGGGACGCCCTCTGCGAACTGGTCATCACCAACGGGATCGACGTCACCACCATCACCAAGATGGGCAGGGCCATCCCCGCCGCCCTCCGGCGGGCCCTGGACGAACGGGATGCGACCTGCGTGGTCCCCGGCTGTGATGCGGTCACCGGGTTGGAGATCGACCATCGGATCGTGGAAGTCAGAGACAACGGGCCGACGGCGATGTGGAACCTGGCCAAGCTCTGCGCCCATCATCACGACCTCCGCCACCATGGAGGGTTCACCCTGGCCGGAGGGCCGGGCAACTGGCAGTGGATCCCGCCCGGGGCTGATCCCGACTCGCACGACCCGCCGGACCCGCCCGAACCGCGGACCAAACGACCCGCCGCCCGGAACGGCCGTAACGGCCGAAACCGATCGGGTCGGCGCCCTGACCCATCCCGGCGCGCTCCTCGGCTCGTCCCGAAGCGGGAGTGAGCCGGGGCCCGGGCGACAAGCCCGACCGAGGCTGACCCGGCGGAGCTCCAGCTAGTGGAGCCGGGTCAGCGCCTTCCGCATACCCCGGATCGCCTGGCCCACCCGCCTGGGCAGACCGCTAGGTCAGCCGCAGTTGCCTCGAGGTCAGTTCAGCGCATGACCCGGCGAATGCCAGGTCCTGTGGCCAAGTCAGCCGGCACCATGTCGATGTAGGTCGGGACCGGTACGGCCTCGAGCTCCTCGTGACCGTCACCCGGACGGGCATCGCTCTCGATGGTCGAGTATTCGCCCGTCTCGGACCGGTGGACCACGTTGGCCCGCTTGCGCTTGCCGATGCCCTCGGCGCCGCGCATTTCCTCACAGATCTTGACGGTGACGAAGTAGGTGATGATCGGGATCACCGGCACCGCGATCCGGAAGAACCACAGCACGTAATTAAGCTCGATCTGGAAGAAGTTGGCCAGCACGTCAGTCGACGACGCCGAGAACACCATGAACATCAGCATCAACATCATGGCGCCAGCGCCGGTCCGCTTCGGACGGTCCCGCGGACGGTCCAAGAGGTTGTGGTAGGCGAGATCCTTGGTGTGTCTGGCCTCGTAGAACGGCCAGACAAAGAAGATGTTGAAGATGATGCCGGGGAACAGCACCGCCGGGAGGAAGATCTCGAGTGGCCAGGTATGGCCCCAGCCGACCCATTCCCAACTCGGCATGATCCGGAGCGCGCCGTCGAGCCAGCCCATGTACCAGTCCGGTTGGACAGCATAAGAAATTTGGAACGGCTCGTACTGCCCGAACTGCCAGATCGGGTTGATCTGGGCGAAGCCGGCCAGAATGAAGGTGACCGCGGTGATCATGAAGAGATAGCCGGTGGTCTTGGCGATGAAGGTCGGGAACATCGGTGACCCGACCACGTTGTGCTCGGTCTTCCCCGGGCCCTTGAACTGCGTGTGTTTCTGTTTGACCAGCAGCCCCAGGTGGGCGGCGAGGAGCCCGGCGATGATCACCGGGACGATCAGCACGTGGATGATGAAGAACCTCGGAATGATCACCCCATTGCCCGGATAGTTCCCACCGAACAGGAAGAAGCCCAGGTAGGAGCCCACCAGCGGGATGGACTCGATGATCGAGTAGGCGATGCGGATACCCGTCCCCGACACCAGGTCGTCGGGGAGGGAGTAGCCGAGGAACCCGTTGACGATGCCCAACAGCAGCATGCTCACCCCGACCAGCCAGTTGAACTCGCGAGGCTTGCGGAACGCACCGGTGAAGAACACCCGGGCCATGTGGACGGCGATCGAGCCGAGGAAGATGTCGGCGGCCCAGTGGTGGGCCTGACGCATCAACAGCCCGGACTTCACGTCGAAGGAGAGCCCAACCGACGAGGAGTAGGCCTCGGACACCTTCTGGCCGTTGAGTGGAAGGTAGCTCCCGTGGTAGATGACCTCGTGGGCGGAGGGGATGTAGTACAGCGACAGGAACACGCCGGTCCCCAGGAGGACGACGAAGGAATACAGGGCGATCTCGCCCAACATGAACGACCAGTGGTCGGGGAAGATCTTGTCGAGGAAGACCCGACCGCCCTTGGCGATGCCGAGTCGGTCGTCGACCCATCGGAGTGAGCTGTCGATCATGGGCGCTCCCAGAACCCGGGGCCGACCGCCTGGTCATAGCCGCCTTGCGACCGAAGATACCCGGCATTGTCAACCTTGATCGGCAACTGCGGCAACGGCCGGGGGGCCGGCCCGAACTCAGGCACGCACCCGGATTTCACATTGAAGATCGACTGGTGGCACGGGCAGACCAACTGCTGGGTCTGCTCCTGGTAGAGGCCGACCGGGCACCCGAGGTGGGTGCACATCTTGGAGAACGCCACGTACCCCTGGACGCCCCAGTCGGTGCGCCCCGGCGGGTCGAGCTGCAGGGGCGGGTCCTCGGGACCCAGCTGGGCCAGGCGGATGAGGATGGTCTGGTCGGGAGACGACCCTTCGAATCCCTTGGGAAACACCGTCAGCACGCCGCCCACCTCGAGATCGCTGGCCCGTACTGCCCGCCCGGTGGAGGTCACCAGCTGCGAGTTGGTCTTCCAGTTGGTGAGGAACAGATCCCGTCCCGGTTTCGGACCCAGCGACCGGATCAAGGGGAAGGCGAGCACCACGCCCAACGTGGTGGCTCCCAGACCGAAGAGTCCGAACAGCACCTTGCGGCGCTGGACGACCATGCCACCTCGCTCGACGATCGCCGCTGACATGGCGGCGCGCTCTTCCTCGGTGGAGTGGAACTCGTGGCGCTCCTCAACGAACGGTCCCTGTGCCATCAGGTACTTGCCCCAGGCGATGAGCCCGGCCCCGAGCGCCAGCATCCCACCGCCGAGAGTGGCGGCTTCCCACTGGGTCTGATCGCTGATCCAGTAGGTGATGCCGAATCCGATGAAGCCGAGGAAGCCGAGCACCATCAACGCGGCCGAAGCCGCCTCGACCCGGGCGGGGCTCTTGGCGTAGGGCTGCAAATGCGGGTCCTCGACGGAGACCTTGGTCAGCGTGGGCGCCTGCGGCTCGTCGCTCACGTGCGATCTCCAATCCAGAAAGCGACCAACATCAACAGGCCGACCCCCAAGAGGAGGCCGACAAAGCCTTCACCCACCGGACCGATGCCGCCGAGTCCGAAACCACCCCGGTTGGTGGGATGTTGAATGGGTCCAGCCACGTAGGCGGCGATGTCGTGCGCCTCGCTGTCGGTGATGTTGCCGGTGCCGAACCGGGGCATGTTGCCCGGGCCCGACCGGATGGCCTCGACGATCTGGGTCGGGGTGGCCAGGTGGAGGCTGGGGGCATAGGCGCCACCGGCCAGGGCGTCACCGGCACCGGTGATGGTGTGGCAGGCGGCGCAGTTGAGGGTGAACAAGCTACCGCCGGCCTCGAGATTGGCGTTGCTGAGGTTGACGATCGGGACCGGCACCCCGGTCCCCGGCGTCTGCGACTGCACGAAGGCGGCGATCTGCAAGGTCTCGGTCCGATTGAAACGGGACGGCTTCTCGGCGGGTTGGACGCTCGAATCCGCCAGCGGCATCCGTCCGGTGGACACCCAGAAGTCAACGGTCCCCGCCCCCAGCCCTTGGAGGTTCGGAGCCCGAGCGGTTCCCGACGCGTCGGCGCCGTGGCAGGAGGCACAGCTGGCGTCGAACAGCGCCTGGCCGGGGGCGATGAACGCCTCGGGCAGGGTGACCGACACCGTGCCGAAATCAGCCGGGCCCGACGATGTCGCCAACGTGGTGGTGGTGGTCGGTGACGACTTGGTAGGCGGGGTGAAGCCGCCGACGCCATACGGCGAGGTGGTCGGAGTCGTGGGGTCCGCCTGAGCGGCGGAGGGCGCGAAGGCCATCAACCCGAAGATGCCCACGCTGGCCAACAGCCCGGCCAGGACCGCATAGCGACTCTTGAACCTGCGGCGCATTCCGGTTGCGGTTGCCATCTATTTGAGCAGGAACAGGCAGACGAAGAGGCCGACCCAGACGATGTCAACGAAGTGCCAGTAGTAACTGACACCCTGGAACACAGCTGTCTCGCCCGGGTCACCCTTGGGTCCTTTCAATCGACCGAGGAGGAAGATCATCGCCACCAGACCCAGGGTCACGTGGAGGCCGTGGAGCCCGCTCATGATGTAGAAGAGCGAGCCGAACGCCGTGTGGGTCGGGTCAGTGGCGGCATCGTGGGACAGCGTGATCCACTCGTAGAACTGGTTGGCCACGAATAGGGACCCCATCACCAGGGTGAGGATGAGGAACTGCTTGGCCCGGCGTCGCTCGCCCCGCTCCTGGTCCCAGACCGCCTTTTGCATGGTGAAGCTCGACGACACCAGGATCACGGTGAAGACCCCGGCCTGGATGGTGTCGAGATGAGTCCCGACCGGCGGCCACACCGAGGCATGGGCCCGAATGGTGAAGAAGGCCGCAAACAGACCACTGAAAAACATCACTTCGGAGCCGAGCCAGATCATGACCCCGACGGCCAGCATCGGCGGTCGATCGGGACGGTGGCGCTGGGGAGGATGGGTGGCCGGGTCGATGGCGATGGCCTGGGTCACGGCGTATTTCTACACGAACCCAGGGCCCTGAGGCCAACTAGCCCGTTTCGCCTAACCAGGCACGGTTCAGGCACAGTCCGGTCGCGATTGCATGACGTTTGGGTGTCAGTTGGCGGTGGTCAACATCGCCGCCAGAGGGGCCCGGTGGACCACGGTCAGACTCTGGGTCGGGCGGGTCAGGGCCACGTACAGGGTGCGGAGTCCCCGGGCCGTCTCCCCGGCGATGACCCGCGGCTCGACCACCACCACCGCATCGAACTCGAGACCGTTCACCGCGTCGGCGGCCAGCAGCACCAGAGGCTCCGAAAGGCCACCTTTTCGCATGTTCTGTGGATCGACGGTGGGAAAGCCGACGTCGACGAGGGCGGAGGCCAGCGCCGGTAGCAATTCCGCCGGGGCGATGACCGCCACCCGCCCCGGAGCCAGCGCCGCCACCTCGGCGGCCGCCTCGTGGGCGACTTGTTCGGCCAGACGTTCATCGGTGGCACCGTCGAGGGTCCCGTCGGTCCCGAACACCGGGACCATCCGGGGCGGCCTCCCGGTTCGACGCACCGGTCGGGGGGGTTGGAGCTCGGGGGCGGCCACCGCCAGCACCTGGGATGCGACCTCGAGGACTTCCGCCGGCGTGCGGTAGCTGACGGTCAACTCGACCATCCGTGCTTGACGCCGGCTGGGCAGGTGCTCGGTGATGTCCGTCCAGTGGCGCGGGGCCCACGGGGCGGTGGCCTGGGCGATGTCGCCGACCACGGTCATCGAGCCCGACAGGGAACGCCGGGCCACCATCCGCAGCTGCATCGGCGACAGGTCCTGGACCTCGTCGACCACGATGTGCCCGTAGCTCCGGGCGCTGTCGTCGACCGATCCGTTGCGAGGTCCGAGAAGGTGCCGCGCCTCGTCGACCAGCGCGGCATCGGCCGCCGTCCAGGCAACCTCGTCGAACGACGCCGAGCGCGGGCGTTGCAGCAGGGCCTGCTCGTCGGGGGTCAGGATGTTCTTGCCGGCCGCCGCCACCAGCGGCGGGGCCCCGAATAGGTCGTGGAGCAGCTCGTTGGGCGAGAGCCGGGGCCAGATCCGGTCGAGGGCGGCGCCGAATTCGGGAACCCGGTGGACCTTGCGGGAGAAGTCCTCCAGATCGAACTCCTCCTCGGAGAGATCCGAGGGGTCTTCGTAACCGGGGAAGGCGGCGATCGCCGCCGAGGTCCCCGACCCCAATGTCTGCTGGGTCTGGCGGGCGCGATCGGCCAGTACCTGGACGACGGCCTGGGACACCAGCCGCCGCCGGGCATTGTGGGTGCCGGGCCGCCGTCGGGCCATGTTGACGATGTCTCGGGTGTCGGCCACCGTGAGTCGGAGAAGCAGGGCGCCGTAGGGAATGGCGATGTCGGTGCCCAGTGGTCGCTGCCGGGTCCGCACCGCCCGCTTCATCACTCGGGCCATCCGGGCATCGCCCTTCAGCAGCGCCACCCCGGTGGCTTCGGTGCCGCGCACCCGAATCTCGGGAACCAGCCCGGAGATGGTGGACAGCGTCACTCCCGTCTCTCCCAACGACGGCAGCACCTGTTCGATGTAGCGCAAGAACAGTGGGTTCGGACCCACCACCAACACCCCTTGCCGCTCCAGCGGGAAGCGGTGGGTGTACAGCAGGTAGGCGGCGCGGTGGAGGGCGACGGCCGTCTTGCCGGTGCCCGGCCCGCCCTGGACCACCATCACCCCGGAGAGGGGCGAGCGGATGATCTCGTCCTGCTCCCGTTGGATTGTGGAGACGATGTCGGTCATGTGGCCGGACCGGGCCCGGTCGAGGGCGGCCAACAGCGCGGCCGGCCCCCCAATGGGTACGTCGCCGAGAATCAGCTCCCCCCCGTTGTCGTCGGCGTTGCCATCGGAGTCGGGGTCGAAGGCGAGGTCGGAGGGGCCCAAATTTGGATCCGACCGCGCGCCGTCCAGCCCGCCGATGGCGAACCGCTCGTCTTCGACACCGACCACCCGCCGGCCGTCGAGGGCGAGATGCCGACGAAGCACCAGGCCCTGGGGATCGCGTCCGGTCGCCCGGTAGAACGGCTCGGCCACCGGGGCCCGCCAGTCCACCACCAGAGGGTCGAGGTCGGCGCTGTGGATCGCCAACCTGCCGATGTGGAACACCTCGGTGTTCACTGCTCCGTTGCCGTTGCCGTTCCCGTCGCCGTCGCCGTCGCCGTGGTGGTGTCCACCATCCCCGTTGGCGTCGACTTCCGAACCGTCCGGCACCACCCGGTCGATCCGCCCGAAGGTCAGCGCCTGATCACCGATGTCCAATTGCTCCAGCCGGGCCATGGAGGTGCGGACGATCACGTCACGCTCGGTCCGGGACTGGAATGTCCCGCCCTTCCCGAGGTCGAGAACCCCGCCGAGCATGGAGTTGGCATCTTCTCGCATGGCGTCGAGCCGCGCGTAGGCCATATCGACGAACTCCTGTTCGGCGTGTAGCTCACGATCGACCCCCACCGGCACCTCCGATCTGCCCTCCCCATCCGGCTCAGGGGAACCCTTGATTGTATGCCTCGATTCCAACCGGTGTGACCGACCTCTCCTCATCGGCTCTCCATCGCGTCTCCATAAGGTCTCTATCGGGAGGCCTCCATCCGGAGGTCTTCATCGGGACGGCACCATCCGGGCGGCACCGCCCGGGAGCCTGAGCCCGGGGGAGACGGTGTCAGCCGATCACCGGCTCAGATCGGGCATCGGCCCCCACCTCGGCCGGGGCGGTTCGTCCACCCCGCAAGCCACCGGTTCGTTCACCCCGCAAGCGCGGCGGTAGCGTCCCAGGGTGCCTCTCTCCCGTTCTGGCCGTCACGACAGCTCGGCGTTCATCCGAGCCTGCCGAAGCCAGAGCGTCCCCCACGTCCCGGTGTGGTTCATGCGCCAGGCGGGTCGAGCGCTTCCCGAGTACCGGGCCGAGCGGGGCACCGGCAGCATCCTCGACGCCTTTGCCCAGCCCGAACTGGTGGCCAAGCTGACCCGGCAACCGGTCACCCGCTACGGCACCGATGCCGCCATCCTCTTCTCCGACATCGTGGTCCCGGTCGCCGCCATCGGATTCGGGGTCGATGTGGCGCCGGGGGTCGGGCCGGTGGTGTCCCGACCGTTCACCTCCAGGGCCGACCTGCAGAGGCTTCGGCCCCTCGAACCGGAGATCGACACGCCGTATGTCACCGAGGCCGTCCGCATCCTGGCCGAGCAGCTCGAGGTGCCGCTGATCGGGTTTGCCGGGGGTCCGTTCACGGTGGCCAGCTATCTGGTGGAGGGGGGCCCGTCGAGGAACTTCACCCGGGTCAAGGCCCTGATGCACTCGGAGCCCGGCCTCTGGCACCAGTTGATCGACGTGCTCACCGACCTGGCGCTGGCGTCCCTGCGATCGCAACTCGACGCCGGGGCGGATGCCGTCCAGATCTTCGACAGCTGGGCCGGGATCCTCGCCCCCCGCCACTACGAGGCGCTGGTCCTGCCGGCCACCCGCCGGCTGTTCGCCGAGTTGGCCAGCTCCCATCCCGGCGTCCCCACCATCCTCTTCGGGGTCGGGACCGGGGAGCTCCTCTCGCTGATGGGCACGGCCGGCAGCTCGGTGGTGGGGATCGACTGGCGGGTGCCGCTGGACGAGGCCCGCCGACGGGTCGGACCCGGGATCGCCGTCCAGGGGAATCTGGATCCCGCCCTCTGCCTGTCCACCTGGCCGGTGGCCGCCGCCGAGACCCGGGAAGTCCTCGACCAGGCCGGGACCGCGCCGGGTCACATCTTCAATCTCGGCCACGGGGTACTGCCGGAAACCGACCCGGCCATCCTCGAGGAAGTCGTCACCCTGGTCCACGCCGAGGGCCGGGCCGGGGTGGAATCGTGACCGGCTCGGCGTTGGCGCCGCCCGTCGGTGTGCTGGTCATGGCCCACGGCACCCCGGCCACCCCCGAGGAGATCGAGCCCTTCTACACTTCGATCCGCCGAGGCCGACCGCCAACCCCGGAACTGCTGGCCGATCTGGTCAGACGCTACGACGCCCTCGGCGGCACTTCCCCGCTGGCCGAGCGCACCCGGCGGCAGGTGGAAGGACTGGCCGCCGCCCTCGAGGATGCGGCTCCGGGGGTCTACACCGTGGTGTACGGCGCCAAACACACCACTCCCCGGATCGAAGACGGGGTGGCGGCACTCCACGCTCAGCACGTCGGGCAGATCATCGGCCTGGTGCTGACCCCGCATCAGTCGTCGCTCGGGTCCGGCGAGTACCTGCGCCGGGCGGCCGAGGCGGCGGCCGCAACCGCGCCGCCCAACGATTTCGTTGGCATCCGGTCCTGGCACCGGGCCCCCGGCCTCGCCGACCTGTTGGCATCGAGGACCGCAGTGGCGCTCGACGGGCTCACCCCGGCTCAACGCCAGAAGACCGCCGTCTTCTTCACTGCCCACAGCCTCCCGGAGAAGGCGGTCGTCGACGGCGACCCCTACCCCGATCAGGTCCATCAGTCGGCGTCCGATATCGCCGTCCTCCTCGGATTCGACCCCGCCGACGACACCGCCGAAGTCGACACCACCGCCACCGCCACCGCTACCGTCCCCGGCACTGGCCCGGCCGGCACCGGCACCGCCACCGGCACCGGCCCGGAGTGGGGAGTGGCCTGGCAGAGCCCGGGACGAACCGCCGATCCGTGGATGGGCCCCGATCTGTTGTCCGAGATCAGGCGGGTAGCCGCCGACGGCGCCACGTCGGTGGTGGTCTGCCCGGTTGGTTTTGTCTCCGATCACCTGGAGATCCTCTACGACCTCGACATCGAAGCCGCTGAGGTGGCGGGTTCACTCGGGCTGGCGTTCGCCCGGACTGCCTCGCTCAACGACGATCCCGAATTCCTCCAGGTGCTCGCTGATGTGGTCCGCGCCGCCATCCCGTCCACCTCCAAGTGAGCGCGGCGGACAGGCGACCGGGCCCGGTCATCGCGGTGGTGGGGGCGGGAATCGCCGGTCTGGCCGCCGCCTGGGAGTTGGCCACCGCCTCCAACGGGCTCCCGGGGAGTCCGGCCCTGACCGTGGTCGTCCTCGATGCCGACCCGCGGGCCGGCGGCCAGCTGGCCGCGGCGGAGTTTGCCGGCCGAACCATCGATCTGGCTGCCGACGCCTTCTTGGCCCGTCGGCCGGAGGCCACCGAACTCTGCCAGGAGCTGGGCATCGCCGATCAGCTGGTGCCGGTGGGGGCGTCCGGGGCATCGGTCCTGGCCCGTGGCCGGCTCCGCCCGATGCCCGCGGGCCTGGCTCTGGGAGTCCCGACCCGGTGGCGGCCGCTGGTCGGCTCCGGACTGCTGAGCCCGGTCGAGGCGCTCCGGGTGGCCAGGGACCTGGTCATGCCCCACCTCTCCACCGGGGCGATCGGCGACCGATCGGTGGCCGACATCGTCGGCGAGCGGTTGGGCCGCCCGGTGGTCGAGCGGTTGGTGGACCCCCTCATCGGCGGAATCAATGCCGGGGGTGTCGACGACCTGAGTGCCGCCGCCACCTTCCCGGCCCTGATCGCCGCCTCCCATCAGACCGGCAGCCTCATGCGCGCCCTCCGCCGCCTGCCGGCGCCGGACAGCCAGGGGCCGGTGTTCTGGTCCCTCCGCCACGGGACGGCCAGCCTGGCCGATCGACTGGTCGACCGACTGGTGGACCCCGGTTCGGGGTGGCAGGTGTCGATTCGCACCGGCGTGTCGGTCGATGCCCTCACCCGGGTTCCGGGCTCGGGCTCGGGCTCGGCCGCCGCACCGCACCAGTGGGCACTCACGCTCGGCGGGAACGGGAGGACCCAGGCCATCGGGGCTGCCGAAGACGACCTGTTGGTGGACGGCGTCGTCCTCGCCGTTCCCGCCCCCCGCGCCGCGGTGCTGCTGGCTCCACTTGCCCCGGTGGCCGCCGGCTTGCTCAGCACTGTCGAGTACGCCTCGGTCGGCGTGGTGACTCTGGCCATTCCGATCGACGCCATCGGAGCTGGGCTCGACGGCACCGGGTTCCTGGTCCCCCGGACCTCGGTCATCGACGGTCGACCGGCGTTGATGACCGGCTGTACTTACCTGTCCCGAAAGTGGCCGCACCTGGCCAACGCCGGCGACGAGCTCATCCGGGTCTCGGTGGGACGCGACGGCGACGAGCGGTACCTCGAGCTCGACGATGCCGAGCTGAGCGCCGCCGCCTTCGCCGAGTTGGCCCGGGTGCTCGAGATCCGCGGGGGCCCGGCCGATACCCGGGTGACCCGTTGGCCGGGCGCCTTCCCCCAGTACCGGGTGGGTCACCTCATCCGGGTGGCCCAGATCGAGGAAGCCGTCTCCGATCTTCCCGGCCTGGCCGTGGCCGGCGCTGCCTACCGGGGCGTCGGCATCCCCGCCTGTATCGGTAGCGGGAGGAATGCCGCCCGGGCGGTGCTGGCCTCGATGGCGGCGACGGTCGGATGAGCACTGTCCCGCCCGATGCGCCTGACCCGCGGCTCCCGCCCGACGCCTCGGCGCCGGCGCCGTTGATCGACCTCTCCGATTCCCCCCCCTGGCGCTCGGCCCGGCTGCGCTTCGTGCATCGTCTCCAGCGCCGCGTGGTGCCGGGGCCGGGCCGGGTGGCGCTTCCGGCGATCGTGGCCGGAGTCGGATTGGCGCTGTCCCTGCCCCCGTGGGGATTCTGGATCCTGGCCTTTCCCTCCGCCGGTCTGCTCTGGTGGCGCCTGGGTGATCTCCGGCCCCGCACCCGCCTGTGGGCCGGATGGCTGGCCGGGCTGGGGTGCTTCATCCCGGGGTTGGCCTGGGCCCGGGCGTTCAGTTGGCCCGGGGCCGTCGTCCTCATCGCCGTCGAGGCGCTGTTCCCGGCGGTGGCGTGCCTGGTGGTCCCCGCCCGACCGGTGTGGGCCCGGGCGCTGGCCTTCCCCGCCGCGCTCACGCTGGCCGAGGCCCTGCGACAGACCTGGCCGTTCGGGGGTTTGCCGATTGGCGGGGTGTTCCTGGGCCAGGCCGACGGTCCGGTCCTGGCGCTGGCCCGGTTGGGCGGGCCGTTGGCATTGACCGGCGGGGTCTTCATCGGCGGCGTGGCGGTGGCCGCCGTCATCATCGCCATCCTGGGTTCCGCCCGCGACCGACGACGGGCCGGCGCCTTTGCCCGCACCGGATTGGCCGAGCCCAGCACCGTCCGGGACACCGTCGCCGGTCACGGACCCATGGCCCTGATCGGCGTGGCGGCCGCCATCGCGCTGATCGTCGCGACCATCATCGCCACTCACGCACCCGACGGCGGCCCCTCCCACGGCACGGTGACCGCCGCCGCCGTCCAAGGTGGCGGGGCCCGCGGCTTCCGGAAGTCACAGGTCGATCCCGCCGTCGTGCTGGCTGCCCAGCAGTCGGCCACCCGACAGATGCAGCGGCTCGACGGGGGCCGGGCCCCACAGCTGGTGCTCTGGCCCGAGGACGTGGTGGCGCTCGATACCAACCTCAACGGAACCCCCGAGGCGGCCAACCTCTCGGCCCTGGCCCGGTCTCTGGACACCACCTTGGTGGTCGGCATCACCGAGTCGGTGTCGGCCACCACCTTTCGCAACGAGATGGTGGCCTGGGGACCGGACGGCGTGCTGGTCGACCGTTTCGAGAAGGTCCACCGGGTGCCGTTCGGGGAGTACGTGCCTTTCCGGGGGTTCTTCGCCCATTTTGCCGACCTCTCGTCGGTCCCCCTCGACGCCATCCCCGGGACCGGGTCGGGTCTCATGCCCACCCCGGCCGCCCCGCTCGGGGCGTTGATCTCCTTCGAGGTGTTCTACGCCAACCGGGGTCGACCGTCGGTCCGCAACGGGGCGGAGCTCTTGATCGTGCCCACCAACACCTCTTCGTACGCCAGTTCCCAGGTCCCCACCCAAGAGATCGCCGCCTCCGAGATCCAAGCCACCGAGGAGGGCCGGGACCTGTTGCAAGCCGCTCCCACCGGATTCAGCGCCGTGGTCACCAACCGGGGGCGATTGGTCACCCGGACCTCGCTGGGTAACCAGCAGATCGTGTTCGCCGACCTGTCCCGCCGGACGGGCTGGACCGTCTATGTGCGCTACGGCGACGTCCCCCCGCTGGCGCTGGCCGGCCTCGCCCTGTTGGCCGGATGGTTCCTGGCCGCCCGCCGGCCGTCGGGCCGTCGGGCCGCAACCCCCGGTGGCAGCGCCGACGCCTGATTCCGGTGGGTACTACTCGTAATACCCCGAGTGGATGTAGACGCAGGGGATCCCTTCGGCGTGGAACATGGCGAAGTTGTTGGGGTCATCTTCGAAGGCCAGGCGAAGATCGAATCCGAACGATCGCAGCAACGCCACCTCTTCGCGTTTGAACCGGGTCACGTGGGCATAGTCCCCCCGGGCCCGCATCACCAACAGGTCCCATCGCAGCCCGTAGCGATCGAGCCAGGCCAACGTCTGGGGTTGCACCCTGAACGGTCGTCCGGTGAGAAGGATCACCTGCAACCGCGAATCGAGAAGGTCCATCAGCCGGGCCAGCTCCTCGATGACCGGGTCATCGCCACAAGCGGCGAAGAAACTGTCCCAGTCCCGGCGGCCGTGCTCGAGGAAGTGTTGGCGCCCGACCGCGTCGGACAGCACGCCGTCCACGTCGAACACCACCGCTTCCCCGGGCTCCTGCACGGGCCCCTGACGCCACGCCCAATTGTCGGGGCCGACCCCTTTGCTCACCAGGGCCGGATGCGGACCCGAGTGGTGGGGTCGGGTGCCAAAGGCGCCCTGGTCACGCCGTTCCCCCTCGCCCCTGAGCGTCAAACCTGTCCTGGCCCATAGCGAACGAGCCTAATGCCCGAGGGACTCTACGATTGGGCCAGCGTGACGACATCCACCCCAGCAGAGAACGGCAAACCGCCGGTCGATGACCAGATGACACCGACCGGTCGACGAGGAGGCACCTCTCTGCTCGAGGCCGAGCCCGGTGTCCGGGTGGTGGACGTCCCCATCGGGCGGCGGGTGGTGGTGGTGAGCGACCTCCTGCTCACCCCGGAGGCCACCCCGTCGTCGACGGCGTTGACCGTCGAATTGGCCCGTTCCCTGGACGCTTGGGAGGGCCCGGGAATTCTGATCGTCGCCGGGAACCTCTTCGATCTCACCGACACCGTTTCCCCGGCGGTCGACGCCGAACGGTGCATGGCCGCTCACCCCGAGCTTCGAGCCTCGATCGGAGCGTTTCTCCAAGAGCCGGAACGACGGGTGATCCGCCAGGTCGGCACCCACGAGCCCGGATTTGCCACTGACCCCAACGTGGCGGTGGCGTTGACCGCGCTCGGCGTCGAGCCGTTCGCCGCGGTGGATCTCCACCTCCACACCGCCACCGGCCTCCGGGTGGTGCGGATCGAGCCGGGGGACCACGCCTATGACTCGGATGACCCGGTGGGCGAGACCCGGCACGATCCCGCTGCCGATGCCAAGCCCGGCGCCCTCGGCCGGGCGTTGGCCGGCGAGCGCTGGCGCCACCTGGCCGGGCAGTCCAAAGAGGATGCACCGTGGCTCGAGGGCCTGCACCGTCTCAGTGACCCGTCGGCCTTGACCCGGTTCGTGACCTCTCGCACCCTCTACCGACGGCTCGGACGCTACGCCTGGTGGATCCTGGCGCCGTTCGTGGTCCTCGGGTTGCTGCGGGTGGCGGTGAGCCCATGGATTCTCCAGCACATGGGCTCCGGCGTTCCCGGGCGGGCATTGCGGTCCGCCCGCCAAGCCCGTTGGGACGACCAAGCCGAAGTCGCGGCGCTGTTCGCGGTGGCCGTGCTGATCGCGCTCATCGTGGTGCTCGGGCTCCTGAGCCGCCGGATGTGGTCGATACTCGGGGGCGGCGCCCTCAAGTCGGTCACTTCGGAAGCTGTGGCCAACGACACCGCCCGCGAGAACGGCCGACGGCTGCTCGGCCTTGGCTATGCCGGCCTGATCACCGGGGCCACCTTCCAATCCGAACTCACCAATCTCGGGGTCGGGTTCTACGCCAACGTGGGGGCGACCGCCGAGGTGGTGGAGGAGCATCCCGGGAGGCTGGGCCTGCCCCCGATCTTCCTCCACCGGCAGCGGCTCAGCTGGATCGAGCTGGAGACCGGCGCCGACCTCCACGTGCGTCTGCTGTTGGCCGAGACCGATCTCCGATCCCCGAGCCTCCTGGAGCGGATGCTCAGCGCCGAGCACGTCATACGCGGCCTCCACCCGACGGTGGTGGCGTCCTACCCGAAGGGCGACTCGTGGCCCCCCGCCCCCGACCTCCGGTTGGCCTACCGGCGTACCCGCCGGGTTCGGCGGATCGCCTCGTTCGCCATCCTGTTCGCCGGACTGGTGGACGTCCTCGACGCCATCACTCCCCCGCTACGGAGTCGGCTGCACGTGTTGCTCGAGTTCCTCCCCCTCCGGGCCACCGTCGCCGCCGGGACCCTGGTCGCCCTGGCCGGACTGGCCCTCATCGCCCTGGGCCGCGGCATCCTGCGGGGCCAACGACTGGCCTGGCAGGTGGCGTTGGTGCTCCTGTCTGTCACCCTGGTCCTCCACATCGTGGCCGGCGGCGACATCGAGGAGTCCGGGCTGGCCCTGATCGTCTTGGTGGTGTTGGTGGTCAATCGGCACGAATTCCAGGCCGGCTCCGACTGGCCGTCACTGCGGTCGGCGATCGTGGCCCTGGTGATGGGGGTGGTGGGGATCTGCGCCTTGGCCGCGGTGTCCATCCAACTCTTCGCCCACGTCGGGACCCACCGCCTGCACTTTTCCATCCCCTGGTGGCAGGCTTTCTGGGCGGCGGCGGAGCGGATGGTCGGGATCCAGACCGTTGTCCTGCCGGCGCGGCTCGGGCGGGTCTTGAACCCGACCTTGCTGGTGTCGGGAATCGCGCTGGCCGGGGCGGTGCTGTTCCTGGTGTCCCGTCCGGTGGTGGATCGGCGGCTGACCACCGGACGGGCGGCGGAATTCCGGGCCCGGGACATCGTCCGCCGGCACGGTTCGTCCACCCTCGACTACTTCGCCCTTCGCACCGACAAGCAATGGTTCTTCCATCGCGACAGCCTGGTCGCCTATGCCATCTACGGCGGCATCTGCCTCATCTCCCCCGATCCAATCGGACCGGCGAACGAACGAGAGTTGGTGTGGATGGCCTTCCGGCGATTCGCCGACAGCCACGGCTGGGTACCAGCGGTGATGGGGGCCGGGGAGGAATGGCTGCCCATGTACCGCGACTCGGGTATGCACCACGTGTATCTGGGTGACGAAGCCGTGGTCGACATCCCGGGTTTCTCTCTGGCCGGCGGCAACAAGAAGGGCCTGCGTCAAGCCCACAACCGGATCAAGAAGAAGGGCTACACGGTTTCCTTCCACGATCCCGCCCACATCTCGCCCGCCCTGTCCAAGGAGCTGGCCGCGCTGATGAGCCTCAGCCGGCAGGGGGAGCACGAACGCGGGTTTTCGATGATGCTCGGGCGGGTGTTCGATCCCCGGGACACCGGGCTGCTGCTGACCGTGGTCCGCACCCCCGAGGGGCGGGCCGCGGCCATGTGCCAGTTCGTCCCCGCCACCGGCATCAACGGCTACTCCCTCGACCTCATGAGGCGGGACCCGGGGAACCACCCCAATGGGCTGCTCGACTTCGCCCTGTGTTCCACCATCGAACACCTGCAGGATGGCGACAACGGCGGCCTCAGCCTCAACTTCGCCACCTTGCGGTCGACCCTGGCGGGGGAGAAGGGCGACGGAGCCATGCAACGGGCCGAACGCTGGTTCCTCAAGCGCCTGTCCAGCTTTGCCCAGATCGAGTCGCTCTGGCTGTTCAACGCCAAATACGACCCCGAGTGGTTGCCGCGCTATGTGGTGTTCGATACCCCCGAGCACCTGGTGCCGGTGGTCATGGCCATTCTCCGGGCCGAATCGGTCTGGGAGATCCCGGTTCTGGGTCGGCTGCTGGCCGCCGGCGCGGAGAAGCGGATGCTGGCGGCTCAACACGAGACGCAAGAATTCATCGCCGCGTCGTTCGGCGATCTCGACCAGGTGCCAACCGAGTTGGTCGAAGACGTGGATACGTCGGTGCCGACCGGCCGCTGACCGGTGGCTGGAAATGCGGTCCACCCCTACCGGACGCCATCGCTTCCCTCCCCCTCGCCATCCCCCTCCCCTCCGAAGCCAGTAACCGCCGCCGACCGCGCCGGGCGTCGCACGGCCCCGACCTGGACGGCGGTCACCTCGTGGTGCCTGGTGGCCGTCGGCGTCGGCCTGCGCATCCGTCAATTCGCCTTTCGCCGTTCTCTCTGGACCGACGAAGCCTCCCTGGCCTTCAACATCCTCCATCGGGGATACGGCGGCCTGACCCGGCCGCTGGACGTGGTCCAAGGTGCGCCCATCGGGTTCCTGTGGATGGAGAAGACCGCCACCGAGCTGTTCGGCACCAGCGAATACGCGCTTCGGCTGGTACCGCTCATCGCCGGCATCGTGAGCGTGGTGCTGTTCCGAGACCTGGCCAACAAGGTGCTGACCCCGCTGGCCGCCGACGTCGCGCTCGCCCTCTTCGCGGTGGCGCCGGCTCTGGTGTACTACTCCGGCGAAGCCAAGCAGTACGGCGTCGACGTTGCCGTCGTCGTCGGCCTGGTCTGGTTTCTGCCGCGGCTGCTCGACGGGGCCCTGACCACCGGCAAGAGCCTGGGCTGGGGGGCATCCGCGGTGGTGCTGGTCTGGTGCTCGTTTCCGGCCGCCTTCGCCGCCGGTGGGGTGACGTTGGTGGTGGTCGTGGTGCGATCCCACCGGCATCAGCGACGGGGGTTGCCGGTCTTCATCGCCAGCAGTCTCTATTGGGTGGTCAGTTGGGCCATCGAATACGCGGTGTCACTCCGTCAACTTCACTCGAACGGCGGGCTCGAGGGCTACTGGTCGTTTGCCTTTCCTCCTCGCCCCTTTGGCCTCGGTGCCACCCTTTCGTGGTTCGGGCACGATGTTCGGGGGGTGGCGAACTATCCCTGGGACCTGGCCGTCTTCCCGTTGGTGACGACGTTGCTCATCGTGGGCCTGGCCACGCTTGTCTGGCGCCGGCCTCCCCTCGGGTTACTCATCGTCCTCCTGGTCGGGGTGACGGTGGTCGCCGGGATCGCCCACGATTACCCCCTGGCCGATCGGATGGTTCTCTTCTCGCTCCCGTTCGTGTGCCTGGTCCTGGCGGCCACGGTGCTGGTCTCGGGCCGTGCCGGGGTCCAGCTCCTCTTCGTCGGACTCGTCCTGGTCGTTAGTGTCCCGGAGCTCGGGAGCGCGGCATCGGCAACTGTCCATCCGTATACCAAGACGGAGGTACGGGAGGCCTACGTCTACGTTCAGCGGCACGAGCGACCGGGAGACGCGGTGCTCGTCGAGTGGGAAGGTGTGACCCTCTTCGACTACTACAACCGGACCCTCGGCGTCGGTGCCAACGGCTATTTCCGTCTGACCGGAAGCTCGACGCCCTGTGACAACGGGCGACAGCTGGCCCAACTCGAACAGTGGAAGCGGGTGTGGCTGGTGTTCGCCATCAACCCGGGCTCGGAGACCGGTCATCCCATCAGCACCTACGTGAATGCGTTCAGGTCGGTTGGGCTGCCCACCGCAACCTTCCTCTCACCCGGGCCGGCCGGGGCGGTGCTCCTGACCGTGTCGTCGGTGTCCACTCCGGCCCGAACCACCATCGCGGCTCCGAGCTGGAAGCCGGACCCCTACGGGTGCCTCTCCGTCATCGTCACCCCGATGGGGCAGTAGATGTCGGCGGCAGCCCGATCGGATTCGGGAACGGGATGACGCCGGAGGCTAGGAGCACCTCGGCAGCCGAACCCAGCCGGCCGGTGAGGAGCCGGACCTCGTCCGGATCGAGCACCTGGTAGGGACGGGCGGCCAGCCGATCGGTGCCGTCCTCGACCGTCCGGCGCAGTTCACTTCCGGCCGGCGTGATGCCCCGGTCTCCGAGAAGACCCCGAGCCCGCAACCGTTCGGATGCTGACGTCCAGTCGTCCTCCGACCAACCCCGATTCTGGCGGAGTACCTCGCGGTCGATTCCCTCCGAGGCGGCGAACAGCGCCAACGCCTCGCACCCATCGAGGCCACTGCTGGCGAGTATGGCGACGTGTCCATCCCCGCGATGCTCCCGCAACGAAGTGCACGACTGCCAGAGGCCCTCCACCGAATCGGCGGGGCAATCCAACTGCTGGTTGGCGCTGAACAGTACCCTCCCCGACCCGTCGGCCTCGGCGACCACCCGATCGAGGATCGGGCCCACGGTGGCGGCCAGATCATCAACCGAGGGCACGCGGACCTTCAGGGCCTGGGCGGCCGCCGTCCTCCGCATCTCGAGGAGATCCGCCGGCGCGGCCAACGCCCAGGCGTCGGGAAGCGACCGAGCCACCATCCCGGGATGGAAGTTGAAGAAGATCGCCGCGACGGCCGCCGACCCGACGGGGCCGAGGGGGGCGGCCCGAGCGGCGAAATATCCCATCCAGAAGCTCGGGAGGCCGGCGGCTTTGGCTGCCTCCCGGCATTCCGGGGCGAAGTAGGTGACAGCGTGGAGTGGCTCGATCCCCCGCCAGATGGCCCGGGCGTCGAGAGCCCCAGCCGACGCCGTTACGTTGTCCCCGGTCCCGGTCCCCGTCCCGGTCCCCGTCCCGGTCCCCGTCCCGGTCCCCGTCACGGCTGTGCCGCGCCTTTGCCGGCCTCGTCGGGTCGAAGACCGGTGGTGATGCCGGCACCGGCGTCGGCAGCTGTTCGGCGGCGATCAACCAGAGCCACCAGGCCGGCGACGACCAAAATCGGCAACCCGACGGCCACGTTGTCCCAGATCGCCATCACCAACATGCCGATCCCGAACAGGGCCAGCTCGAGCTGGCGCCCGTAGGTCGACAGGAGACGCTGGAGCCGCCCATCGGCTCGCCATCGAGGTGGCCACACCTCGCTCACTCGGGACCGGATGGAGCCGCTGCCCATGGCCACGCCGACCAGGGCCGCCACCACAGACAAACCCAGAATGGTACGCACCGTCTCCAGCGGGACGCCGGTGACGATGTCGTAGGCGGCGGCAGCGGCATTGTGCGGAGTGGCCCCGGACAGGGCGTCAAGGTACTGGTGGCGACCAAGCGCGAAGGCCGCCACCAGCCCGGCCATGGCAAGGCTGAGACCAATGGCAGCCCGGACGAAGCCACGCCGGCGATCGACGGTCAGCAAGATTCCGCTGACGAACAGGACAACGGTGACGATCGGGAGGAGGAGGGCCAACCGGTCCAGCGTCCGGATGAGGCTCTGCAACCGCTCCAGCTGGGTGGATTGGAACAGGACGAATTGCGGACTCCCGTTTGTACCCACCCCGTCGAAGACAGTGATGCCGTTGGCGTCGAGCAGCTGTTGGACCCGGGCGACCACATTTCTGAGATCGAGTCTCACCTGGCCCCGGTCGGTCGAGACCGGACCGATGGCCGTGCCGGTCAACAAGGCGACCAGCTGCTGGTGGGCGGCGCGATTCAGAGTCGTCCACAATGTGCGGAACGCGTTCGACTGCACGAATTGCAGGGTGGTCTGCTGTACGACCGTCTTGAGTCCGACGGCGATCGGAGTGGCCAGGAATCCCGCCGTCGGTGGCAGGGCGTCGGCCACCTGTTGCTTGACGTTGGTGCTGGCCACCAATCGGGCGCTCACCGTATCCGCCACCGCCGCCTGCACGGCGGGATCGGAGGCCAGGGGTTGCACGGTGGCGACGTAGGTATCGGTGTCCAGGGCCTGGTTGCGGACGAACACCACCAGCACCGAGGTCATGGCCAAGATGCACGCCACCACCAGCACGATCCACGAGGAGACCCGGCGGACTCGTCGTCGGACCTGAAGTCGGTGCTGGCGGAGCCCTTCGCCGTCGGGCCCGAGCCCCTCCACCCCCTCGTCAGGTGACACCGGCTCACTGTAGTTCTGAGGACGGGCCATCCCGCCGACCCGGGGGCCGATCGTGGCTGGTCACCGGCCCGCGGACGATCAGACCGATAGGATTCGCGCTGCGCCGAAGGGCCGGAGGGGCGAGGTAGGGGGACTGCCGATGGCTACGTACTTGTACCGGGTAGGCCGTTGGACGTTCTCGCATCGCAAGCTGGTGCTCGCCTGGTGGGTGCTCCTCCTGATCGTCTTGATCTCGCTCTCATCCGCGTTCAGCCGTCCGGCGAGCACCGCATTCTCCATCCCCGGCACCCAGTCACAGCAGGCGATCGACCTTCTGAATCAGAAGTTCCCCGGAGCCGCGGGGGCCGCAGCCCAGATGGTCTTCGCAGTGCCGGCGGGGAAGACCCTCACCGACCCGACGATCCAGTCAGCCGTCGAGGCTTCGGTCGCCCAGGCCAAGAAGGCATCGCAGGTCAAGGCGGTCACCGATCCCTACGGCAAGGGGACCATCTCCTTGAACATGCGCATCGCCTATGCCACCGTCATCTACGCGGTGCCGGTCTCCGGAATCACCCCGGCGGCGCAGCAGGCATTGGAACAGAGCGCGACTCCCGCCCAGAAAGCCGGGGTCGAGGTGGCGTTGGGGGGAGGTGTGGTCACCCCGGCGGCGGCCAAGGACACCTCCGAGGCCGGAGGCCTGATCATCGCCTACATCGTCCTGGCCATCACCCTCGGATCGATGGTCGCCGCCGGCCTTCCGTTGCTCACCGCGCTGATCGGGGTCGGAATCGGCATCTCCGGCATCAATGCCCTGGGCGCGGTGATCAGCCTCTCCTCGGCCGCCCCGGTGGTGGCCACCATGTTGGGCCTGGCCGTGGCCATCGACTACGCCCTCTTCATCCTCCAGCGCTACCGACAACTCCTGGCCACCGGCCTCGAACCCCGGGAGGCCGCGGCCCGATCAGCCGCCACCGCGGGGAGCGCGGTGGTGTTTGCCGGGCTCACGGTGGTCATGGCCCTGTGTGGACTCGCAGTGGTGGATATCCCGTTCCTTACGGTGATGGGACTCGCGGCGGCGGGCACCGTCATCGTCGCGGTGCTGATCGCTGTCACCCTGGTCCCGGCCTTGATTGGGATCATTGGCGCCCGCATCAAGCCGGTCGGTGTTTCCACGGCGCGGCCCCGGTCGGGACAAGCTCGCGACGCCGCCGGTCTTCGCTGGGCCAGAGTTCTCACCCGCCAGCCGCTCATCGTCATCGGGATCGTGGCGGTCATCGTGGTGCTCCTGGCCCTGCCCGCCTTTGGGCTCAAGCTCGGCCTGCCCGATGCCGGTTCGGATCCGCCCGGCTCCACCGGTCGGGTGGCCTACGACCTGCTGGCCGAGGGCTTCGGGCCCGGCGTGAACGGTCCCCTGACCGTGGTGGTCAACGCCCCTCAGAAGGACAACCCGCAACAGGTGGCCGAAGCCGCGGTCAAGGGCCTGAGTGGATTGCCCGACGTCGCCTCGGTGTCGCCACCCATCCAGAACTCCACCAAAGATGTGACCATCGTCATCGTCACACCCAAGAGCAGTCCCACTTCTGACCAGACGTCCCAATTGGTGAACCTGGTGCGCACCGACGCGGTGCAGGTCCAAAAGGCGACCGGGGTCGAAGTCCTGGTCACCGGGCCTACCGCCGTCAACATCGACGTGTCCAACAAGCTGCAGGCCGCGCTCCCCATCTATCTGGCGGTCGTCGTGGGGTTGGGCCTGGTGTTGCTGGCTCTGGTCTTCCGATCCATCCTGGTGCCGCTCAAATCCGTGGCCGGCTTCCTGCTAAGCATCGTCGCCGCCATGGGCCTGGTCGTCAGTATTTTCCAGGACGGGCATCTCGGAAGTCTCTTCGGCGTCCACAACACCGGCCCGGTGGTGAGCTTCTTGCCCATCCTGCTGATCGCCGCCCTTTTTGGGCTGTCCACCGACTACGAAGTCTTTCTCGTCTCCCGGATGTGGGAGGAATTCGCCCACACTGGCGAGGCCAAACTGTCAGTCATCAAGGGATACGGGGAGAGTGCCCGGGTGGTGGTGGCGGCCGGCTTGATCATGATCGGGGTCTTCACCAGCTTCGTGTTCTCCGACGACGTGGTGACCAAGGAGATCGGATTCGCGCTGGCGGTAGGCGTGCTGGTCGATGCCTTCCTGGTGCGGCTGACGCTGGTCCCGGCGGTCATGGCCCTGTTGGGCCGAATCGCCTGGTGGCTGCCGCATTGGCTGGACCGGGTCATACCCAATGTCGACATCGAGGGCCTCAAGTTGGACGTGAATCTCGCCAAGGGCGCTCTTCCGGCGAAGGAAGGCAACGAATCGGTGGCCGAAGGCGGCTAGGCACCAGACGCCGGGGCAATATCCGCGCCGGGGTCGGCGCAGAACGGCAGGACCCGGCTCCACAACAGCTCGGCCGCATCATGGTCATACTCCGCGGCCAGAGTTGGGTCGGTAAACAAGTGCCCGGCCCCGGGATAGTCGAAGACATCCACCCGGCCTCTGGCCGACTCCACCTGGGAGACCACGGTGTCGATGGCTTCCTGACGGCGAAACGGATCATCCCGGGTGTAGTGGATCTGCGCCGGCACTCCCGCCGGCCACGCCTCCACCCCGATCATGCCCAGCGGAAGGGCGCCGGAGAGCATCAGGACGCCGCTGACCCGGCGCACCGTCGCGACATATTCGGACATGCCCCCACCATTGGAAAACCCGGCGGCAATGAAACCATCCGGCACGTCCACCACGGCTTCGGCGGCTTGCCCCATCAACGCCGGGTAGCCGATTGCCTCGGCAAACTGGCTGGCTTCGTCGTAATCGTCGAAGACCCGTCCGTCGTATTGGTCCACCACATGCACCTGGTGGCCGGCGGCCCGCAGGCGGTCAGCGGCCTCGACGATGCCGGGTCGGACTCCGAGAACCGAGTGGAACAACGCGATGTCAGCCATAGCTCGCAGGGTAGACGAGCCCTCCGGCCATCCGCCTCCCCTTCATGTATCGAACGGGCGGCGAGGCGCCTTAGCCCCGGCGGGCCCTCCTCGCCTCCTCGCGGCGTATCCTGGCTCTCCGAATCACCACCAGACGATCGGCCAGCCCACCCAGGAGGGCGGTCACTACCAGGACCCAGATCAGGCGCACCGAACTGGTGAAGATGAGGAAGTGGATGGACACCTTCTCACTATTGGCGATGACAAAGGCGATCAGCAGCCCGACGATGACCAAGGCGGCAACAATACGCACGTTGTCGCGTGTCTCCCGCTTCCGGACCGCCCCTCGGAGCGAACCCTTCCCCGGCGGCTCCTCGGGTAAGCCCTGCACGTTGGTCACACTCGCTCCCATCGGTGGTCGACGCAATCGAGAGTACTTCGGGGGCGTTGAGCCGACAAGGACCCCCGCCGCCTCCGATCAGGGACGAATCAGGAGAAGAGCAGAGTCGCCTGGTGGGCGAAATCGACGATCGGCCCGGGGATGATGCCGAATACCACCGTGAAGGCCACGCACAGTCCAATGGCGGCGGTGGTCAACCTGGGCACGACCACCACCCGTTCCGCCACCACCGTCTCGGGTGGTGCCTCGGTCAGGACCGTCAGGCTGGCGACGGCATCGCTGGAGCCTGGCTCGGGGGTTGAGACATCGCTTGGGCCACCGTCCCCACCGTCGTCAGACGATAGGGGCGAAGCGGCTGGGTCACCATCGGAGGACAGATCCCCCACCGCCCCCACCGGCGAGTACATGGTCACCACCACCCGCAGGTAGAAGAAGGCGGCAATCGCCGCGGACCCCATGGCGATGGCGGCCAGCACGTAGGAATGGGCGTCGACCGAGGCGGCGATCACCGAGAACTTGGCCAGGAAGCCAGTGGTGAACGGGATCCCGGCCTGGGCCAACAACAGCACCGCGAGGGCCATCGCCAACAGGGGGCTCCGCTTGCCCAGGCCCCGGTAATCGGTGATCTGATGCCCGTTGTCGCCATCCCGGGCCATCACCGTGATCACGCCAAAGACGCCGAGCACCATGAACGTGTAAGCGAACAGGTAGTAGAGCGAGGCCGACACCCCGCGGACGGTGGCCGCCTGCACCCCCAAGAGGATGAAGCCGGCGTGGTTGATGGACGAATACGCCATCATCCGCTTGATGTCCTTTTGGACCAGGGCGGCCACCGCCCCGATCACCAGTGAAAGAATCGCGATCCCCCAGACGATCGGCTGCCAGTCGGATCTCAAGGTGCCGAACGACGAGACGAAGACCCGGAGCAAAGCCGCGAACGCGCCAGCCTTGGCGATGGCGGCCATCAACCCGGTCACCGGTGACGGCGACCCTTGGTAGACGTCGGGCGACCACATGTGGAACGGCACCGCGGCGATCTTGAATCCGAACCCGACCAGCAGCAGGGCGAGGCCCGCCAGCAGCACCCCATTGCTGGCCACCACGTTCTTGGACAGGTAGTCGGCGATCTGGGGGAGGTTGCTGGACCCGGTCGCCCCGTAGACCAGCGCGATCCCGTAGACGAAGATGGCCGAGGAGAACGCCCCGAGCACGAAGTACTTGAGGGCCGCCTCGCCCGACTCCACCCGCTTGTGGTTGAAGGCGGCCAGGACGTAGAGGGCAATGGAGAGGATCTCGAGGCCGAGGAAGATCACGATCAGGTCGTTGGCCGATCCCATCAGCATGGCCCCCGAGGCGGACAGCATGGCCAGCACGTGGAACTCGGGACCGTCCATGCTCTCTCGCTTGAGATAGCCGTCGGCGATGAGCGCGGTCAGGCCGATGGCGATGGCCACCACGATCTGGATGAAGACGCTGAACCCGTCATAGGCAATCGCCCCGGCGATGGTCACCTGGGCCCCGCGGGTAGTGACGTGATGCCACTGGAACAGCGCCGCCACCAGGGCGGCCACCGCGGTGACCACGGTGATGAAGGTGGCGGAGCTGACCCCCATCACCTGGCGGAACAACGAGGAGACGGTGACCAGCAGCACCGCACCCCCCATCATGATGAGGATGGGGAGGATGCTCAGGTAATCGATGTGCGGCGTCTTGAGCTTGGCCACCGACGCGGCGGCGAGGAGCAGCGAGGCCATCAGCGTCCACCCCCGATCGCATCGTTGGACCCCGACCCGGTCCCGGTTCCCGCCGCGGCCGACCCCCCACCGGTGGCCACCGCCGGTTGTTGGGTGTGGGTCACCTGGTCGACATGGGCGATCAGCTGGTTGACCGACGGGGTGATGCGGTCGAGCACCGGTTTCGGGTAGACGCCGAGGAAGACGATGAGCAGGATGAGCGGGGCGATCACCAGCCGCTCGCTCCATCCGAGGTCGCGGGTCTGCTTGTCCCGTTCGGTCGGCTCACCGTGGAACACCTGCTGGTAGGCCCACAGCAGGTAGATGGCGGCGATGATGATGCCGACGGTGGCGGCCACCGCCCACCACCGGTGGACGATGAAGGTGCCGGAGAGGATGAGGAACTCTCCGACGAACCCGTTCAACCCGGGGACACCGATCGACGCCAGCATCACCACGGTGAATACACCGGCCATCACCGGCGCCGACCATTGCAGGCCCTTGAGCTCACTGGCCTGCCACGACTTCCGGCGTTCGTAGAGCCAGCCGATCACCAGGAAGAGAGCGGCGATGATCAGCCCGTGATTGACCATCTGGATGACGCCACCGGTCAGGCCCTGGGAGGTGAGAGCGAAGGTGCCGAGAATGATGAAGCCGAGCTGGGCCAACGACGAGAACGCCACCAGGCGCTTCAGGTCCCGCTGGGCGCAGGCCACCACCGCGCCGTAGAGGATCCCGGCCACCGCCAGGGTCAACAGCACCGGGGTCAGGGTCCGGGTGGCTTGGGGGAACAGGTTCAGATCGAAGCGGATGATCCCGTAGGCCCCGAGCTTGGCCAACACCGCAGCCAACAGCACCGACCCGGCGGTCGGGGCCTCGGCGTAGGCCACCGGCGACCAGGTGTGGAACGGGAAGATGGGCGCCTTCACCGCGAAGGCGATGGTGAAGGCGACGAACAGGAGCACCCCGGCGGTCCCCGACAGATGGGTGTGCATCAGGGCCGGGAGCTCGAAGGTGAGCACCCCGGTCTGGGACTGGTGGATGAACGCCACCGCCACCATGCCCACCAGCAGGAATGCCGACCCGGCAAAGGTGTAGATGAAGAACTTGATGGCGGCGTACCCGCGGCGGGCGTAGCCCCAGCCGCCGATGATGAAGTAGGTCGGAACCAGAGTCAGCTCGAAGAAGAGGAAGAACAGGATCAGGTCGAGGGAGACGAAGCTCCCGAGGCAGGCGGCTTCCAGCAACAGCACCCAGGCCACGAACGACCGGGGGTCCCGCTTCACCCGGGCCCCGAGCAGGGTCAGCGGGAACAACACCGCGGCCATCATCACCAGGAACAGCGAGATCCCGTCCAGGCCGAGGGACCAGTGGATTCCCAGCGTCTTGGCCCAGATGTGGTCGGAGGTGAACTGGTAGCCCCCGAAGCTGGTCTGGAACCTCAGCAACACGGTGATGGCCAGGGCCAACGTCACCAGCGACACCGCCAGGCCGACCGCCTCGTGCACCCAGGCCGCCACCCGCTGGCGGGGGATGAGGGCGACCACCGCGGCGCCGGCCGCCGGGATCAGGATCAGGGTGGTGAGAAAAGGGAACGGGGTGGTCGACATCTAGCTCCACCACACCCGGCTCAGCATGAAGCCGAACAGCACCACCACGCCGACCACGATCCAGAGGGCGTAGTTGCGGACATAGCCGGTCTGCACCCGCTTCAGCTGGTTGCCGGTCCGGCGGACCAGCGTGGCGGTTCCATTCACCGCGCCGTCGATCACCTTGTCCTCGATCACCGTGGACGAGAACTCGGCCAGGCGGGTGCCGGGCCGGCCGATGACGGCATCGAAGAGCTGGTTGATGTACCAGGAGTGGCGGAGGAAGGCCCACTCCAGCTTGGGCCGCTCGGCCCGGGTGACCCACAGCCGCAGTCCGATGAACACCCCGATCACCGCCACCACCCCGTCCAACGTCCCCAGCTTCCAGAGGGTCGAGGTCGACTCGTGGTCGTCGTAGAGGTTGCCCCCGAAGACCGGGTCCACCCAGTGGGCCAGCGACAGGTGGGGAGTGCCGAACGCCATCAGGCCTCCGACGGCGGCCAGCGCCGCCAGCACGACCAACGGCACGGTCATCACCCACCTCGACTCGTGCGGCTCGGGGATGGGCCCCTCGGCATGATGGGCGTCGGCGAAGTCGGTGGCGGCGTCGATGGGCACCTTGTTCTTCCAGCGATCCTTCCCGAAGAAGGCCAGGCCGGTGAGCCGGCTCATGTAATACGCGGTGAGGGCGGCGGTGGCGATACCCACCGCCCACAGGCCCGGGTGCGCCGACCAGGTGTTCTCCAGGATGTCGCCTTTGGCCCAGAACCCGGACAGCGGCGGCACCCCGGCGATGGCCAACCAGCCGACCGCGAAGGTGACGAAGGTGATCGGCATGTAGATCCGGAGGTTGCCCATTCGCTTGAGGTCCTGCTCGTCGTGCAGGCCGTGGATGACCGAGCCGGCGCCGAGGAACAGGAGCCCCTTGAAGAAGGCGTGGGCGACCATCAGAAAGATGGCTGCCTCGTAGGCCCCCGAGCCGATGGCCAGCACCATGTACCCGAGCTGGGAGATGGTCGAGTAGGCCAGCACCTTCTTGATGTCGTCCTGGGCGCAGGCGATGGTGGCGGCCACGAAGGCGGTGACGGCGCCGATGATGGCCACCGTCCAGGCGGCGTCGGGGGAGGCATGGAGGAGCGGGTTGATCCGGCACAGCAGGTACACCCCGGCGGTCACCATGGTGGCGGCGTGGATCAGCGCCGAGACCGGGGTCGGGCCCTCCATGGCGTCGGCCAGCCACGGGAACAGCGGGATCTGGGCCGACTTCGCCGCCACCCCGACCAGCAGGAGCAGGCAGATGGCGGTGATGTTGCCGGCGCCGATCTTGCCGATGTTGGCGAAGATGGTGGTGTAGTCGACCGAGCCGACCTTGTCGAAGGTGAGGAAGACGGCGGCAATGAAACCGGCGTCGCCGATCCGGTTGTAGATGAACGCCTTCTTGCCGGCGGAGGCGGCCGATTCGCGGGTGAACCAGAACGCCACCAGCAGGTAGGAACAGGTCCCGACCCCCTCCCATCCGACGTAGGTGGCCAGCAGGTTGTTCCCCAGCACCAGGATCAACATCGAGGCCACGAACAGGTTCATGTAGAGGAAGAACTTCGGGTAGTCGCGGTCGCCCTTCATGTAGCCGATGGAGTACAAGTGGATGAGCGCGCTGATCCCGGTGACGAACAGCACCATGGTCATCGACAGCGGGTCGACGTAGAGCCCGGCGTGGACCTGGAGGCCGCCGACCGGGATCCAGGTCCAGAGGTTCTGGTTGAAAGACCGGACCCTGCCGGGTTGGGACAGCAGATTGAAGAACACCCCGACCGAGACCACGAACGACGCCGCCACGAACAGCGTCGCCACCGCGCCGGCCAGCGGGTCGCCGAGCCGGCGTCCGAACAGCACCTGGACGGCGAAGCCGACCAGGGGCAGCAGGATAATTAGGTAGGTCACGTGGAGCACGTTGCCGTCAGCCCTTCATCAGGTGGAAGTCGTCGGCGGTGGCGCTGGCCCGGCGCCGGAAGATGGCGACCACGATGCCGAGTCCCACCACGACCTCGGCAGCGGCCACCACCAGCACGAAGAACACCAGCACCTGTCCACCGATGTCGTGGAGCATGTTGGCGAACGTCACGAAGGTGAGGTTGGCGGCGTTCAGCATCAGCTCCACGCACATGAACATGACCAGCACGTTGCGCCGGATGAGGAGGCCGAAGGCACCGATGGCGAACAGCACCGCGGCCAGGGCCAGGTACCACTCACCGCTGATGTTCCCGTTGATTGCCGTGGTCGCGGCAGTCATGGCATCACCTCCTGGTGGGCATCGGTCGGTTGCTGGGTGACGTCGGTCTCGGGCTCGGCGCCGTCGCTGGCGCCGTCGGTCGCCTCGGGGCTGTCATCGGTGTCCGAGGGGGTGGCGTCGGCGATCTCGGCCTCGGTGTCAGGAACCCGGCCGATGTCCGCCATCGGTGGCCGGCGGGCCAGCGCCACCGCCCCGACCACCGCGATGACCAGCAGCGCCGAGGTGATCTCGAACGGGAACAGGTAGGTGGTGTAGACCGACGTCCCTAGCTGGGCCACGTTCGAGGTCGAGGAGTCGGTGGATCCCGCCACCGACGGGGCGCCGGTCGTCCACTTGGAGATCTCCCCCAACAACAACAGCCCGGTCACCCCCAGCGCCACCAGGGCGACGGCCAGCGGGCGCTGCCCCCGCAACGGCTCGGCGGCGACGTTCTCCTCCCGGTCGACCCCGAGGAACATGATCACGAACAGGAACAGCACGACGATGGCGCCGGCGTAGACGATGACCTGCACCGCGGCCAGGAAGTCGTCGCGTTGCAGCACGAAGAGCACGGCGATGCCGAACAGGGTCATCACCAGCATCAGGGCCCCGTGCACCGGGTTGCGGGCGATCACCACGCCGATCGCCCCCGACAGCACGATGGCGGTGGCCACCACGAAGGTTCCCCAGTCGACCGCCGATGCGTGACCGGTGGCGGTGGCGGCGGCCAGGAGCACCCCGTGGACGATCACCGCCATCAGCCGGCGCCTTCGGTCGGAGCCGCTTGGTCGGTGGTGCCGGCCGTCGGCATCGGCTCGGAATCACGCTCGGTGTTCCCGGCCGTCCGCGCCGCCGAGTACTCGGAATCGGACTTGATGCGGTATTTCTTCCCGGCTCCGGGTGCGAACCGCTCGGCCTTCTGGATCATCCGACCGATGGCACCCCGCGGGCCCCGCCGGGCGGCGGGAACGTCGATGGGGCGCAGGTGATGCTCGAGGGTGCTCCGCAATTGTCGCGACCCGGTGGTGGCGTCGTCACGGAGGCCGCTCTGGCCGCCCTCCGGGGCCCGGACCCCGAAGCCGAGCTCCCCCGACCACTGGACCTGTCCCTCGTATTCGGCGCTGCCCGACGGCGAAGTGGCCCGCATCCATCCCGAGGTGTGGAGCTGATCTTCCTCCCGCCAGTCCTCCCAGGGCAGGTGCTGGGGATTTCCCTGGTCATCGACCAGCAACTCGTCCTTGGTATAGATGGCGTCGTTCCGGTTAGTGAAGGAGAACTCCATCAGCTTGGTTTCGGTGATGGCCTCGGTCGGGCACGCCTCGACGCACATGTCGCAGTGGATGCAGCGCAAGAAGTTGATCTCGTAGATGTAGCCGTAGCGCTCACCGGGGGAGACCGGGTGGTCGGGCGGGTTGTCAAGGCCGCGGACGTAGATGCAGTCGGCCGGGCAGACACCGGCGCAGAGTTCACAGCCGATGCACTTCTCGGTGCCGTCCTCATACTTGTTGAGCACATGGCGACCGTGCTGGCGCGGTTGCTTGGGCCGCTTCTCCTCGGGATACTGACGGGTGACCGGCTGACGTCCCAGGTGCTCGAGGGTCAGCTTGAATCCGCCCAGGATGTTCTGCCGTTGCTTGGGGGGCTCGGGTAGCGGCATCAGCCATCTCCCTCGGGTGATGGGGATGCCGGTGCCGACGATCCGACCGACGACGAGCCGACCGACGACGGTCCGACCGGTACCTCGGGCCGGTTCCACAACCGGGCACCGACCGGGGGCAGGATCCCGTGGCTCTCTTCGCGCCCCATGCCAATGGAGAATGCCCGGGTGATGAGCACACTGGCCACCACCACCGCGGCGGTCATGGCCAACCCCCACCACCCGTCGATGACGAAGCCGGCCACGATGAGGAGCCAACCGAGTGACAACGGGATCAGCCGCTTCCAGCCGAGGTCCATCAGCTGGTCGTACCGGAGCCGGGGCAGCGCCGCCCGGAGCCAGACGAAGACGAACAGGAACACGATGGTCTTGCCCAGGAACCAAAGGATCGGCCACAGCCACTGGGTATGGGGGATATGGGGGATGGGCCCGTCGGGACCGCCGAAGAAGAGGGTCACCGTGATGGCCGACATGGTGATGGTGTTCATGAACTCGGACAGGAAGAACAGGGCGAACCGGATCGACGAGTACTCGGTGACGAACCCGCCCACCAGCTCGGAGTCAGCCTCCACCAGGTCGAATGGGGGTCGGTTGGTCTCGGCGATGATGGCGATGAAGAAGATGATGAACGGGATGATCCCGAGCCGGATCGCATTCCATTGCCATAGATGGAGAGCCTGGGCGTTGACGATGGCGCGGGTGGTGAGTGAACCGCTGATCAGCACCACCATGACCACCGTCATGCCCAGCGCCGCCTCGTAGGAGATCATCTGGGCCGAGGCGCGCACCGAGCCGAGCAGCGGGTACTTCGACCCTGATGACCATCCGGCCAGCATCACCCCGTAGACGCCGATCGACGACATGGCCAGCAGGAACAGGATGCCCATGGGCGGGTCAGCCAACTGCAGCTCGAAGGTGTGGCGGGCGATGGTCACCTCGCCGCCGATGGGCACGATGGCGAAGGCCAGGAACGCCGGCAGGATGGCGAGGTACGGCGCCAGCTTGAACACCGCCTTGTCGGCCCGCTCGGGGAGCAGATCTTCCTTGAAGAACAGCTTGATCCCGTCAGCCAGGGTCTGTAGCACCCCGAAGGGTCCGGCCCGGTTGGGGCCGATCCGGCTCTGCATGTCGGAGATGACCTTCCGCTCGAACCAGATCATCAGCAAGACCGACACCATCAGAAAGGCGAACACCGCCAGCACCTTGATGATGACGATCAGGAGGACGACCCAGTCGACTCCCCCGTTGTACAGCGGGTCATCGGCGCCGAGCAACGACGGGATGGCGGCGAGGAGATGGCTCATGGGTTCTCCAGCCGGAGTTCGACCACCGGAGAGGTGACGTCGATGAGGTCGGCCACGGTCCCTTCCGCCAACGGGACGTTGAAGTCGGTAGCCACCACCTTGCGGGGCAGCGACGGGTCGGGCATCGCCTCCAGCACCCGAGAGGTGGTGGCGGTCCGCACCTTCACGTTGCCGCCGGCGCTGATACCGAGGTCGTCGAGATCGTGGGGGTTGACCCGGAGGGGCGACCGGGGTACCAGAGCGTCCAGAACCGGGACGGCGGTGACCCCCCCGTCGTAGAGGCGACGGGAGGCGACCAACCGCATCGAGTAGCTGTCGGTGTTCACCACCCTGGGCACGTCGAGCTCGAACCGACCGGACAGGGTGGGGGGCGGCGGGGTCGCCTCGGCGGTCGGTCCGGCGGCCGGCCGGGCACTTGCGGAGCGGATGGTGGCGGCGGCGAAGGCGCCCATGCCGATCTCGGCCGTGCGGGCTTCGGCCAACCCGGCCCTCGGTGGGGCTCCCTGCTGCTCCACCGACTCGACCCCGGGGAAAGCGATCGGGTCGAGGAGGGGGGCGCCAGGACGGCGGGTGAATGCCACCGGGGTGACGGTGAGGGGCGCCACCACTCCGTCGGTGGCCGCCGGTGAGTCGAGAATGGCCCGGGTGATGCCCCGGTAGGCCGGGGCCAGCCGCTCGATCTGGTTCCAGACGTCGGTGACCGAGTCAAGGTGAAGGTCGGCGTCCAGGTGGACGGCCAACTCGGCGGCGATCATCCAGTCCGGCCACGATTGTCCGGGCGGGACCAGCTTCTGGCCGAGCCGGCTGATCCGACCCTCGATGTTGGTGCAGGTCCCCGGGCGCTCGTGGGCCTCGGCGGCCGGGAGCACCACGTCGGCGTGATCACCCAACGGGCTGGGCGAGGTGGCCACCGACACCACGAAGTCGGCGCCGGCCAGCGCCCGTCGGGCCAACTCGGCGTCAGGGAAGTCGGTGAGGGGGTCGGCCCCGATGACGACCAACGCCCGGATCCGGCTCCCCTTGGAGTCGGAGTCGTCGTCGCCGGCCGCCGAGCGCAGCATCTCGGAGGTCCCCCGGCCCCGAGTGTCGGGCACCTTGCCCCACGCCTCGGTGAACCAATGGCGCCCGGCCTCCAGACCGACCCGGCCGGGCAGCAATCCGGGCGCCAGACCCATGTCCAGGGCACCCATCACATTGCCGCGGCGGAGGGCGGGAAGGAAGGTGGCGTTCGGTAGCGCCCGGGCCAGCTCCTGCGCCGCGTCGGCCACCAGCGCGCCGTCTTCGGCCAGCGAGGGTCGTCCAACCACGATGACCACGCTGTCGGCGCCGGCCAATCGGCGGGCTTCGGCCAGGTCGGCCGGGTCTACACCGTTTGGCGCTGCCGCCCCCGGATCCGTTAACGCCTTGGCCAGCTCGGAAGCGACCCCCGGCATGTAGCGCAAGGACACCGCGGCGTGCGGGGTCAGCGAGGTGGCCTGGGGGGAAAGCTCCACCAGGGAGAGGTCGCCGTCGACGATCTCCGACCGCAGCCGGAGGAACAACACCGGCAACTCCTCCCGGAGGTCGCCGGACAGCACGATAAGCGTGTCCGCCCCGGCCGCTTCGTCGATGGTGGCCCGGGGAAGGCCGAGCACCACCTCAGCGGGCAGGCCGTCACCCAGCTGGGCGTCGACCGAGTCGGTGCCGAGGACCCCCTTGGCCAACCGGGCCCAGGTGTAGGCCCCTTCGTTGGTCAGCCGAGCGCCGCCGATGAACCCGACCCCGCCGGGGCCGTCGTCGTTCTTCATGGCGGCCTGCAACCCGTCGGCCACCACATCGAGGGCCTCGTGCCACGAGACGGTGACCAGCTCACCGCCCTTACGGACCATCGGCTCGGTCAGGCGATCGTCGCTGTTGACCGACTCGAAGGCAAACCGGCCCTTGTCGCACAGCCATCCGTGATTGACCGGGTCGGAGTCGATACCCAGCAGCCGGGTCACCCGGTTGGAGGACGACTGCACCGCCACCCGGCACCCGACCGAGCAGGTGGTGCAAGTCGACTCGACCTGGTCGAGATCCCAGGGGCGGGACGAGAACCGGTAGGGCACCGCGGTGAGCGCCCCGACCGGGCAGATCTGGACGGTGTTGCCGGAGAAGTAGGAGGTGAACGGCAGTTCGGGAAACACGTTGACTTCGAGCTTCTCCGCCCGGCCGATGAAGTCGATCTGGGCCTCACCGGCGATCTCGGCGGCAAACCGGGTGCAGCGGCTGCACTGGATGCACCGCTCCCGGTCGAGCAGCACCAGCTCCGAGATCGGGATCGGCTTCTCGAAGTGGCGCTTCTCCTCTGCGAACCGGGTCTCCCCCGGTCCGTAGGCCAAGGTCTGATCCTGCAGCGGGCACTCGCCCCCCTTGTCGCACACCGGGCAGTCGAGCGGGTGGTTGATCAGCAGGAACTCAAGCACCCCGTCCTGGGCCTTCTTGACCTTGTCGGAGGTGGTGATGACCTCGGACCCGTCGGTGGCCTCGACGTAGCAACTGGGTTGCAGCGATGCCCCCCGGGGGCCGCTGACCTCGACCAGGCACATCCGGCACACCCCGACCGACTTCATTCGCGGGTGGTAGCAGAACCGGGGGATGAAGGTCCCCGCCCGCTCGGCGGCGGCGATCAGCATCTCGCCCTTCACGGCCGTAGCCGGGCGCCCGTCGAGGGTGAAGTGGATCAACTCCTCGGGGGCGTCCGCCGACACGGTGTGGGCGGGCTCGGTGGTGGTGGCCCGGTCAGTCAAAGGGACAACCCCCCTCCTTGATATGGACGAGGAACTCATCACGGAACATCTGGATGGCCGATCCGATGGACGACGGGATCGACGGTCCCAGTACGCAGATGGTGGTCTGCTGGGGTGGCCAGGTGAGGCCGGGGGCGATGTTGTCGCAGGCATCGAGCAGGAGATCGAGATCCTCTTCCCGGCCGTTGCCGGTCTCGATGCGTTCCATGATCTTCTCCAACCAGCCCGAACCTTCCCGACAGGGGGTGCACTGGCCGCAGGACTCCCGGGCGAAGAACTTGGTGATCCGCCATGATGCCCGGACCGCGCAGGTGTGGTCGTCCATCACCACCACCGAGCCGGAGCCGAGCATGGAGCCGGCGTCGGCCACCTCGTCCTGCCCGAGTGGGAGGTCGATCTGGTCGGGACCGAACCAGGGGGCGGAGACCCCGCCGGGGATCAACGCCTTCAGCTCCCGCCCGTGCGGGATGCCACCGCCGAGGACCGGGGCGTAGACCAGGTCGTGGAAGGTGGTCTTGACCATCTCGATCTCGAACACCCCGGGGTTGTTCACGTGGCCGGCCAGGGCGAACAATCGGGTCCCGGTGGACCGCCCCTCGCCGAGGGCGGCAAAGGCGGCCCCGCCGTTGAGCACAATCCACGGGAGGTTGGACATGGTCTCCACGTTGTTGACCACCGTCGGCTCACCGTAGAGGCCGATGGCGGCCGGGAAGAACGGTGGCTTGATCCGGGGGAAGCCGCGCTTGCCCTCCAGCGATTCGAGCAGGGCGGTCTCCTCGCCGCAGATGTAGGCGCCCGCCCCGGGATGGACGACGACGTCGACCGAGAACCCGGATCCGAAGATGTCATTGCCGACCGCGCCGTGCGAGTAGGCGTCGTTGAGGGCGGCCTGGGTCCGTTCGAGGCCGAGGGCGAATTCGCCCCGCAGGTAGATGAACACCTGCGACACCTGCAGCGCATAGGCGGCGATCATCACCCCTTCGATGAGCTGGTGGGGGTCGCGCTCGATCAGCAGGTGGTCCTTGAAGGTGGCTGGCTCGCTCTCGTCGCCGTTGACCACCAGGAAGGTGACCGGGTTCTTCCGGAGCATGGCCCACTTGCGGCCAGCCGGGAACCCGGCGCCGCCCCGGCCGAGCAGGCTGGCGGTGTCCACTTCATGGGCCACGGCTTCGGGCGTCATGGTGAGCGCCTTGCGGAGCCCCTCGTAACCGCCGGTGGCCAGGTACCGCTCGAGGGTGTGGGAGTCGGGGTGCTCGATCCGGCGGGTGATGATCTTCGGGGCGTCGGTGATGGCCATCAGCTGCCCGCCTGCTTGGCGGCGGCCGCCCGCTCGGACTGGGCCCCGGCGGTGGCCGCCCGCTCGGCGGCAATCTGGCCGCGATCCGCCTGCAGCCCAGTGGTCCGCTCCACCCGGTTCAGCGTCCCGTGGTTGGGGATGTCGGCCGACCGGGCCCCGGAGCGGAGATCGGACATCAGGGCGTCGAAGCTCTCGGGGGTCTGGGCACCCACGTAACGGTGGTTGACCTGGACGCAGGGGGTGGCGTCGCAGTCGGCCAGGCACTCGGCCTCTTCGAGGGTGATCACCCCGTCGGGGGTAGTTCCCCCGGCGTTGACACCGAGGGTGGACTCGGCGTGCTCCAGCAGCTCCATCGCCCCATTGAGGAGGCAGGCGATGTTGGTGCACACCGACACCACGTGGGTTCCCACCGGTTCGGTGTGGAGCATGTCGTAGAAGGTCGCCGTCCCCAGTACCTCGGCCGGGGTGACGTTGAGCAGGGCGGCGATGTCGACCATGACCCCGGGGGTGAGCCAACCCTCCTGCTCCTGGGCCAGGTGGCAGAGGGGGATGAGCGCCGAGCGGGTCTCGGGGTACAGGGCGATCAGGTTCCGGGCCCGGGTGGCGGTGGCCGGCGACAGGTGGGCGAGGGTGGCGGCCGGCCCGCCGGTCGGACGTCGGGCGGTCATCGGGGCCGGCTGAGGCTGGGGCTGGGCGGTGTCGCTCACCGGTCCACCTCCCCCATCACCGGGTCGACCGACGAGCAGACCGACACCGCGTCGGCGATCAGGCCGCCCCGCATCATCAACGGGAGGGCCTGGAGGTTGACGAAACTGGGACCGCGGATGTGCATCCGGTAGGCCTTGGACGTGCCGTCGGAGACCAGGTAGCACCCGAGCTCCCCCCGGGGGGACTCGACGGCGGTGTAGACCTCTCCCTCCGGCACCTTGAAGCCCTCGGTGAACACCTTGAAGTGGTGGATGAGGGCCTCCATCGACTCGTCGATCCGGGCCCGGGGCGGCGGGGTGACCTTCTTGTCCTGGACCCGGTAGTCGCCGGGCGGCATCTTCTCCACGATCTGACGGATGATCCGGATCGACTCCCGGATCTCGTTGAGGCGCACCGAGTAGCGGTCGAAGTTGTCGCCGTAGGTTCCGACGATGACGTCGAAGTCGACCTCGTTGTAACGCAGGTACGGCATCGACCGACGGAGGTCCCACGGGACACCGGTGGACCGAAGGATGGGCCCGGTCAGGCTGAGGGCCAGCGCCTCCTCCGCCGACAGCCGCCCGATCGACTCGGTCCGCTGCCGGAACAGTGGCTGACCGGTCAGCAGCTCGTCGTACTCGTCGGTCCTCGGCAGCACGGTGTCGCAGATGATGCTGACGTCGTCCTCCCACCCGTCGGGGAGGTCGGCGGCGGTGCCTCCCGGCCGGATGAAGTTGTGGTTCATCCGGAGGCCGGTGGTCTTCTCGAAGAAGGCCAGGACCATCTCCCGCTCGCGGAAGCCGTAGATCATCATCGAAGTGGAACCGAGATCCATCCCGTTGGTGGCCATCCACATCAGGTGGGACGACACCCGGTTGAGCTCGGTCATCAACATCCGGATCCAGTCGGCCCGGGCCGGCAACTCGATCCCCAGCAGCGCCTCGACCGCCAACGACAGCACCAGCTCGTTGTGGAGCGGCGACAGGTAATCCATCCGGGTGACGTTGGTCGACCCCTGGACATAGGTCAGCTCCTCGGCCGTCTTCTCCATGCCGGTGTGGAGGTAGCCGATCACCGGCTTGGTCCGCAGGACCGTCTCGCCGTCGAGCTCGAACATCAGCCGGAGCACCCCGTGGGTCGACGGGTGCTGGGGGCCCATGTTGATGATCATCGTCCGGTCGTCCGACTGCTCCACGTCGATGTTCGACGGGTCGACCGCGACTCCCTCGGGGAGCCGGAGGACGGCCCCGACCTCTCGACGCAACTCGCCGGCTCCGGTGGTGGACCGCCGGGTCAGCTCCTGGTGGCCCTCGGAGGTCTCCGTCTCCAACCCGAGGGTCGCGCCATCCGACCCGACCTTCAGGAACTCGTCACCGGAGACCGGTGGGGGCAAGGTGGTGTCCGGGTGGGCGGGGGCGACGGCCGGGGGGTAGGACTCCGGCGGCACCGACGCGTCGCTCCCGGCAGCCCCATCCTCGGGGGACTCCGTCGTCGGTTCGGTCATCTCGGCCCCGGGGCACCCTTGAACTGCACCGGAACCCGGCCCACCCCGTAGTCCTTCCGCAGCGGGTGGCCTTCCCAGTCCTCGGGCATCAGGATCCGGGTCAGGTCCGGGTGGCCGTCGAAGATGATCCCGAACATATCGAAGGCCTCGCGCTCCATGGCCTCGACACCCGGATAGACGTCGAAGATGGACCGCACCACCAGATCCGACTCCGGGACCTGCACCCGCAACCGCACCCGCTGGGCCTGGCTCAACGACAACAGGTTGACGACCACCTCGAACCGCTCCCGGGCGACCCCGTCGGGAAGGTGCCGGTTGAAGTGGGTCAGGTAGTCGACGCCGCACAGGTCGGCGCACATCTCGAAGCCGTTGCGGCGGTACTCCTCAACCACCCCGACGTACTGATCCCGGGTCGGGAAGACGATCTCCTGGACGGGACGACCGGGGCGCCGGGAACTCCCCCCGCCCGAATCGCTGAGGCCACCGGTCCCGGCCGGGCCCTCGATCGGGGCCACCGGGCCGGTGTGGGTCGTCTCGGCGGTCTGGTCAGTTTCGGTGGTGTCGGCGGCGCTCACAGGGGCTCCCCGACGCTGCGGGCGATGACCGGATTGCGCTTCGGAGTGCCCACGTGCACGGCATCGGGTCGATCCGGCGTCCATCCCGACGTCTCTTCGTCACTGTGGGTGCGACTGTCGTCGGTATCCCCGCCCTCGTCGGCGGCCAGGGTGCGAACCCCCCGTCCGTCGGGCATGGTCGGCGTGTAGCGGCCCGGGCGACGGGTGATGTCGTTGGTGCGCACCTTCTCATGGAGGGTGAGGATGGCGTGCATCAGGGTCTCCGGGGTCGGAGGGCACCCGGGGGCATAGACATCGACCGGGACGATCTGATCCACGCCCTGGACGATGGCGTAATTGTTGAACATGCCCCCGCTGCTGGCGCAGACCCCCATCGACAACACCCATTTGGGCTCCATCATCTGGTCGTAGACCTGGCGCAGCACCGGGGCCATCTTCTGGGAAACCCGGCCGGCGACGATCATCAGGTCGGCCTGACGCGGGGAGGCGCGGAACACCTCCATCCCGAACCGGGCGAGGTCGAAGTCGGCCGCCCCCACCGACATCATCTCGATGGCACAGCAGGCCAGGCCGAAGGTGGCCGGCCACATGGAATAGGTGCGCGCCCACTTCACCAGGTCCTCGAGACGGCCGGTGAGGAAATTGTGCTGGAGGTCTTCAAGTCCCATGACGAAGGATCCTTCCGCTCTAGGCGGCCCGGACGGGTCCGGCCGGAGTGGCCGGATCGCCGGTGGTCGGGGGGACGGGATCGGTGGTCGGGGAACCGCCGGGGCCGGTTGGACCGCGGTGTCCGCCGGGCCCCCCCGGGCCGGCGGTAATGCGGGCGATGGTCGATTCCGAGGTGCGGGACGGCATCGCCCGCACCAGCGTCTTGGCCGGTCCCCAGGTCAGTGCCCCGTTGCTCACCAGGAACAGGAAGGAGACGAAGACGATGGCGGCGAAAACCAGCACCTCGACCAGACCGAACGATCGCAACTGGCGGAAGATCACCGCGAACGGGTAGAGAAAGACGATCTCGATGTCGAAAATGATGAAGATCATGGCCACCAGGTAGAACCGCACCGGAAAGCGGGTGGGCGGCTCAACGGTGGGCACGATGCCGCACTCGTAGGGTGCGATCTTGGCCGCGGTCGGCCGCTTTTTGGGGGCCAGCATGGCCGAGCCCACGAAGGAGACAGCGGCGAACAGGAACCCCAGCAGGATGAGGAGAAAGATCGGGAGATAGTCGTCCACTGGGGTCGTTTTACCACGCCCCGGTTCTGCAGGGCACATCGACGCGCCCAGGTGGCGACCCCCGAACCGCCGGGGCGGGGGCGGGGGCGGCCGGACCGGCTCGATGACACCATCGGGCCGCTCCGGCCCTACCATGAGATGTCGTGAGCTCCTCTTCCTCAGCCGCCGAGGCCAGGCCCGACGGCACCATTGACCCTGGGCATATTCACGACGTGCTGGTCATCGGCGGCGGACCGTCCGGCTCGTCGTGCGCCTACTGGCTGGCCGAGGCGGGGTGGGACGTGGCCCTGGTCGAAAAGAAGGTGTTCCCCCGGGAAAAGACGTGTGGGGACGGGTTGACCCCCCGGGCCGTCCGTCAACTCGCCGATATGGGCTTAGAAGGCGCCCTCACCGGCGCCCACCGCTACGCCGGCCTCCGGGCCCTGGCCTACGGCAAGGTCCTCGAGCTCAATTGGCCGGACCACCCGAGCTTTCCCTCCTACGGCTACGTGATCACCCGGCATGACCTCGACGCCATCGTCAACGAGCGGGCGGCCAAGGCGGGGGCCACCGTGTGGCAGGGCACCGAAGCCGTCGAGCCGATCCTCCGGGAGGATGGTGGCGACCGGGTCACGGTCACGTCGCCGCCGTTGGCCGGCACCGCGGCGTCTCGGTTGCCGTCGTGTGTCGGAGCGGTCGTCAAGGAGAAGGCGAGCGGTGCCACCCGGGAGATACGGGCCCGCTACGTGGTGGTGGCCGACGGCGCCAACTCCCGCTTCGGGCGGGCGCTCGGCACCTCGAGGAATCGCACCCGGCCGATGGGGATGGCGCTGCGCGGCTACTACACCTCGCCGATGCACGACGACCCGTTCATCGAATCCCACCTCGACATCCGGGACAGCGACGGGAACGTGGTCCCCGGCTACGGGTGGATCTTCCCGATGGGCGATGGGCGAGTCAATGTGGGCGTCGGCCTGTTGTCCACCGACAATCGTTGGAAAGGGGTGAACACCTCCACCCTCATGGACCATTTTGTGAACTGGGCGCCCAAGGGGTGGGGATTGTCGCCGGAATCCTGCCTGGGCCCGCCCACCGGTGGCAAGCTGCCGATGGGCCTCACCGTGGGCCCCCGGATCGGCGCCACCACCGTGGTGGTGGGGGATGCCGGCGGGTCGATCAACCCATTCAACGGGGAGGGCATCTCCTACGGGTACGAGACCGGCCGCCTGGCGGCGGCGTCTCTGGGCGAGGCATTGGGCGGCGACGGCTACGCCGCCCTCCAACGGTACGAGGCGCGACTCGGCGATGCCTATGGCCTCTACTTCCGGGTGGCCCGGGCATTCGTGCGGATGATCAGCCAACCGGAGCTCATGAAGCTGTGCGTGGGGACCGGGATGTACTCGGAGTCGTTGATGACCTGGATCTTGCGGATCATGGCCAACCTGGTCCGACCCGACGAGGTCGGCCCGGCCGAGGCCGCTTACCGGGCGATGGCGACCCTGGCGGGGCTGGTCCCCGAACCCGACTGATTCCGCCGGGCGCCGCCTACTTGCTGACGTTGGCCGAGATCCGGCCGATCATGGCGTTGTAGGCAGAATTGAAGGCATCGGACGGCACGTCGGGCCCGTGGGTGGACGGCTGCAGGGTTGCCTCGATCCGACCGCCGAACACATAGGCGTCACCCACTACCCGGGTCCCCTGGGTGGGAACGGTGAAGGTGGTCACGAATCCGTAGGCCACCCCGCCCCTCGGGGCCGGGATCTGCACCTGCACCACCGTGGCGGTGGTGCCGGGAACCAGGGCCGAGGCCGAGGCGATCTGGAACTTGGTGAAACAGCTGATGAAGCCGGACTTGGTGAACACGGTGGCATCGGATTTGGCGTTGGCCGACGACCGGACAATGTTCACCGCCGACTGCATCTCGATGGTGTTGTCGGCCGTCTGTTGGAACACCGGAGACGTTGACGCCACCGTTTCATCGGTCGATGGCGTATTTCCGAACACCTGTCCGACGGTGTCAGCTGACGCGCCCAGGCAGGTGGCGAAGGCAGTGGTGGGAGGCTTCTGAGCCGTCTTTCCGGCCGAGCTGGTCACCGAGATCGACGGAGACGAGCCGAGCGCCTGTGTCCACCCGCTCGGGAGGTCACTCAACTGCAGGTTGACGCTGGAAGCCAGTGCCTTGTCCACTGCCACGGAAGCCGGGCTCACCGGGGCGGTCGTGCTGCTGGTGGTGGAATTGCTGCTCTTGGTGAGTTCATAGGCCACCACCGCGATCACGATGAGGACCAGGATCACGATCAAGATGGTCAGGGTGCGGCGGTTGTTGCCGCCGGTCTGGCCGCCGTCGCCTTCGTCGCTGGCCGGGATCCCGGCGGCTCGGGCTGCGGATCTGGCCTTCCTGCGTTCCTTGCGCTCCGCCCTGGAATTGCCCTCGGATCCTCCCTGATTACCGGGTGAGTCCAGCGGATCCCCTCGCCGAAGGGTGCCGGTCACCGGGTCGATGTGCTCCTCGGCGCTCGTCGACGGAGGGACCATGACCGCGGCGGCAGCCGCGGAGGGGGCGGATCGAGGTAGCGGTGGCGATGCCGGAGCCGCCGGAGCGGGAGGAGCCGGCGGGGCCGCCGGGGGTGGGGCGTCGGCGGTCGGAGTCGGAGGAGTCGGAGTCGCCGGCGACCCCGTCGGGGTGGAGCTGGCTGCCGCCGTCTCGGCGGCCGGTGGCGCGTCCGTCCCCCGGTAGCGGTCGAGCCAGGCCGGAAGGGCCTGGTCGAGATAGGCGGCCTGCCCGGGTGAAACCGTCTCGCTGGGAAGCAGGAACTGAATCGTCTGCCCGGCGGAGGTGAGCTCCAAGGGGGTGGCGGTGCGGCCACCCCCGCGCTGCACCTCGCCGTGGCAGGAGGCAGCGTCCAATCCCGACCAGGCGAAGTGCCGTTCGGCGGCCGGGTCGTCGCCCTTGACCGTGATCCCCTTGGTCGTGAACAGAAGGCTCAAGCCCTCGGTGGTTTCGATGCCCCGGGCCGGGTCGCCCGCCAGCGCCACCCCGCCAAGCAACATTCCCTCGGGGGGCAGCTCCATTGCTCCGACAGCCATCTACCACTCCTTCATCCACGGGAGACCGCTACGGACCCCCTCGTTGTTCCGACCTTGTTCCGACCGCCGCTCTCTGACCGTCACCGGAAGGTGAACGATCACAGGAATACCGGCTCAAAGTACCCGTTCATACTGGCCCAAGTCGACGGGTTCGTGTGGGCAACCGCATTTTACGACCGGGCGAACCCCCAGATGGTAGGCCTGATCATGGGTGTCCGAGGTCTCAGGCGGTGGTGCCCGTCCCCTGGGCCGACACCCGCATTTCGAAGGTCGAGATCGCCGCCGAGAGAACGTCGGAGGGGAAGGTGGTGCCGATGGCGAGCGCCTGGAGCTGTGCCTCGGTGCGGATGGTACCCACGACCAGCTGGTCGACCTCGGCGGGGATCTGGGTCGTCCCGTCGCTGATGGTGAACTGCATGGTGACGCCCATGACCTGCTCCCCGCGGGGCGCCACCAGGTCGACCACCTTGGCGGTGGCCGGCCCGGCCGTCGCATTCGCCCCGGTGGCATCGTTCAACCCGAGCTGCAGCGCCGCCGCCACCGCTGCCGCATTGCATTGCGGGAACTTGGGGCTGGTGAACAGGGCAAAGTCCCGCTGCTCGTCAGCATGGGTCTTGACGATGTTGGCATCGGTCTGGAGCTCGAGGGTCGACGCTTGCTCCGGTTGCCCGCCGGGCGAAGTCGACGCTCCGGGTCCCTCGCCGGGCGAAGTCGCAGTAGGGGCCAGGAAGGGTGGGGAGGACGCCTGGGCGGTCTGATCTTTGGCCTGTCCGCCCAAGGCGACGTTGCCCTGATCGGCATCGATCGACATGCAGTGGTTGAACGTCATATTGATCTGATCCTGAACCGCGAGGTCGTGCTGACTGGTCCCACCACTGTCGTCGCCAGCCTGCCATCCGGTCGGAAGGTCGTTGGCTGTCAACATCAACTGGTTGGCGAGCCCCTGGTCCGGCGAGGTGGTTTGGGTCACATGCGAAGTCGATGGCCGGCTGTCGTTGGTCACGGCGAGAAGAATCGCCGCCAGCCCGCCCCCGGCCACGATGAGGCCGAGCGAGGTCATCAAGATCGCCGGGTGGCGGATGCGGCGGCGGCGTCTTCGGGGTGGGGACAGGGCCAGGCCGAAAGCCGGCGGTGGGGCCAGGGCGAAGGGTGGCGGCCCCCCAAAGGGTGGCGGCGGGGCAGTGCCGTAGAAAGGTTGGGGCAACGGGTTCGGGGTCGGGGTCCACCCGGGGGGACCCGGTGGTGCGAAGGCTGGCGGTGGCGGTGGCGGTGGTGGAGGGGAAGGGGAAGGGGAAGGGGGCTCGATCGCTGGATCGAAGGGCGGCGGAGGACTCAGCGGGTCTGCAATCGGCGGTTCACCCGACGAGCCCATCTGCCACATCGGTAACCGGAACCTCAGCTGGACCAGTCGTTGCTCATCGACCCGGTCGCCGTAGAGGTAGAACCGCACCGTTCGGTTCGCGGAGGTGATGTCCAGGGGGGTGGTGACCCGACCACTCGAATCAACGCCGGTAGGCCCACACCAGACGTTGGTGATGGCCGACCACGGCACACTCCGCTTGTCCGGGGGTTGGCGGCTGACGACATCCACGCCCTGCTCGTCGATGAGCAACGTCAGGTCGTCGGCGGTCGGTCGTCCCGGTTCGATGGATCCGGCCAGGACCACGCCGTCGAAACGGAGTCGGGTCGGCTCCTGATCGCCGGGTTGGGATTGGGCCGATGGCGGTGGGGGTGGGGGTGGGGCTGGGGGTGGGGCTGGGGTGGGTCGGGACAGAGGTTCACCACTCGGCTTTTCGTCGTGGTTCTCGTTGGGTCCCGACATTCGGCGGCGTCCTCGATCTCCTGAAATCGCCGGTCCATTCCCTCACCGGCGACTTCCCCTTCTGGCAACCCTATCGGCGGCGGCAAACGGGGCACCTCACAACCGTCGGCGGCAGGGGGGAACGAGAAGCTATTCAGGCTGTTCAGTGAGCCACGACGTCGGCCATGGCCTCGCCGGCCACCTCAACCGCTCGTTCGAGGTCTTGCTGGCTGTGGGCCATCGAGGTGAAGGCGATCTCGTAAGGACCGGGGGCCAGGGCGACACCTCGGTCGAGCATCGCCCGGAAGAACCGGGCATAGAACCCGGTGGTGGCCGAACCCACCGCGTCGTCGTAGTCCCGGATCGGGCCGGAATCCTCGGGGACGAAGAACAGACCCAACAGTGGTCCGACCACCGGTACCCGCACCTCGATACCAACGTCGCCGGGCAGGTGAGCGGCTCGATGCAACTCCTCGTTCAGTACCTTCTCCAACCCGGCGCCGAACCCGGCCACCCGATCCGACAGCGCTGAGTACGAGTCGGCGTCCACCTCACCCAGCACCGCCAACCCGGCGGCAGTGGCCAACGGGTTTCCCGACAGGGTCCCGGCCTGATACACCGGTCCGTCGGGCGCCAGAACCTCCAAGATCTCGCGCCGACCGCCGAACGCCCCGACCGGCAGTCCGCCGCCGATCACCTTCCCGAAGCACCACAGGTCCGGTTGCACCCCCGACCAGGCCGATGCCCCGCCCTCCCCGAGACGGAACCCGCTGATGACCTCGTCGAAGATCAGCAACGCTCCGGAGGCGTCACAGGCACGACGCAGGCCGTCCAGGAATCCATCGACCGGCGGGATCAGCCCCATGTTGGCCGCCACCGGTTCGACGATCACGCAGGCCACCCGGTCGTCGAGCTCGGGGACCACGTTGTAGGGAACCACGATCGTCTCCGCCACCGCGGCCGGAGGCACCCCGGCGGAATCGGGCAGCCCGAGGGTGGCCACCCCGCTGCCCCCGCCGGCCAGCAGGCCGTCGGAGTGACCGTGATAGCAGCCGGCGAACTTCACGATCCGGGTCCGACCGGTCATGCCTCGGGCCACCCGGATGGCGCTCATCGCCGCCTCGGTCCCCGACGACACCAACCGGACCTGTTCGCACCCCTCGACCCGGGCGCAGATGGCTTCGGCCAGCCGCACCTCGCCCTCGGTCGGGGCTCCGTAGGTGGTGCCGCGGCCGGCGGCGGCCCGCACCGCCTCGACCACCACCGGATGGGCGTGGCCCAGCAGCGAGGCACCGTAGGACTGGACGAAGTCGAGTAGCTGGTTCCCATCGGCATCCCACACCGATGCGCCCTCGCCCCGGGCCACGAAGTAGGGATGCCCGCCGACCGAACGGAACGATCTCACCGGCGAATTGACCCCGCCGGGAATCACCCGTTGGGCGCGCTCGAACAGCTCGGAGGACCGGGTGTGCTCAGCCACCGATGGCCTCGGCCAGTTGGCCGGCGAAGTAGGTGAGGATCACGTCGGCTCCGGCCCGCTTCACCGCGCTGATCTGTTCGAGGGCCACCGCCGGGCCGTCGATCCAGCCCCGCTCGGCCGCCGCGCAGACCATGGCGTACTCCCCGCTCACGTGGTAGGCGGCCACCGGCACCGACACCGCGGCCCGGACATCGGCGATGACATCCAGGTAGGTCAACGCCGGCTTCACCATCACCAGATCGGCGCCTTCGGCGATGTCGAGGGCCACCTCGGCCAGCGCCTCCCGACGATTGCGGGCGTCTTGCTGGTATCCATGGCGGTCGCCGCCGTCGGCAATCGTCACTTCCACCGCGTCACGAAACGGCCCGTAGAGGGCGGAGGCGTACTTGGCGGCGTAGGCCATGATCACGGTGTCGGGATGGCCGGCGCCGTCGAGGGCGGAGCGGATGGCGCCGACCTGGCCGTCCATCATGCCGCTGGGGGCGACCACATCGGCGCCGGCGACGGCCTGGGACACCGCCACCTGGGCATAGAGGGGAAGGGTGGCGTCGTTGTCGACGTCGCCGGTGCGGGGATCGATGACGCCGCAGTGGCCGTGGTCGGTGAACTCGTCCAGGCACAGGTCGGCCATCACCACCACCGAGTCGCCCACCTGGTCCCGAACCACCGACAACCCCCGCTGGACGATGCCGTCGGCGGCGAACGCCTGGCTTCCCACCGCATCCTTTTGTTCAGCCCGGGGAAGGCCGAAGAGAATCACCCCGGGCACCCCGAGATCGGCCAGCCGGGCGACCTCTTTGGACAGCGATTCGAGGGTGTGCTGCACCACCCCGGGCAACGACGGGATCGGTCGTGGATCCTCGAGCCCGTCGGCCACGAACAACGGGGCGACCAGATCGTCGACCGACAGCCGGGTCTCGGCCACCAGGCGCCGGAGCGCCGGGGTGCGACGGAGGCGCCGCAGGCGGGTAGCCGGGAACGCTTGGCGGGTCGGAGTGTCGGGAACCACGATCTCCAAGCCTACGGCAGCCCGACGGCGGCCACGCCGGCTGGGCCCAGAGCCGGATTCACCTTGGATCGGGGTCAGCTTCGGGGTTGAGGGCCGAGACGACGGCGCCGGCCAGACCGTCGATGTTCGAGTTGATCGCCTCGGCGGTCACCTGGAGACCGGCGGCGCGAGCCGATGCCGAGGTGACCGGACCGATGGAGACCACCACTGGGGGGATCCCGTCGACACCCAGCAGCGCGACGGTGCGCTCGACCGTCGACGATGAGGTGAACGCCACCGCGTCGGCCGCGGCGGCCGCGGCGATGGACACGGGATCGGGATCACCGGCCACCGTCCGGTAGGCGACGACGTCGTCCACCTTCCAGCCCTTGGCCTCGAGCCCGGCCACCAGGGCACCCCGGACCTTCTCGGCCCGCGGGAACAGGACGCTCGATTCGGCACCCGGTGGGCCGGCGGCCGGAAACGCCTCGGCCAGCGCGTCGCTCACCGCCTCCGACGGCACCAGGGCGGGGACGAATCCCCCCTCGGCCAACCGACGGGCGGTGGCCGTCCCCACCGCCGCCCATTGCAGGGTGACCGGAACCGCCCGGCCTTCGAGGACGGCGAGGAAGCGGGACACCGCGTTGGCCGACGTGAAGGCCACCCAGGCGTAGGCACCGGCCACCAGTCGATCAGCCGACGCCGCCAGACCCGCACCGCCGTCGGCGGCGTCCTCGATGGCGATGACCGGCAGCTCGACCACCGTGGCCCCCAAGGCCACCAATCGGTCGACCAGCGCAGAGGTCTGGGCCCGGCTCCGGGTGGCCACCACCGTCCGGCCGGCCAGTGGGAGCGAAACCGCCGTCATCACCCGCCGAGGGCGGCGACCGGGCCGATCACGATGATCGAGGGGGCGGGGAGATCGACGTCGGCCATTGCGTCGAGGGTGGACCGCACCACCCGTTGCCGGTCGGTGGTCCCCCAGTGCACCACCGCCACCGGGGTGGTGGCGGGACGACCGCTGGCCAGCAGCTCGGCGGCGATGGCGGCGCGCGCCGCCATCCCCATGAGCACGACCAGGGTGCCGCCGGCCCGGCCGAGGGCGTCCCAGTTGACCCCGCCGGGAGCCGACGGGTCACCGGTTCGGCCGGTGACCACGGTGACCGATGCCGAGAGGCCGCGGTGGGTGACCGGGATCCCCGCGGCGGCGGGGACGGCGAAGGCGGAGGTCACCCCGGGAACCACCTCGTACTCGACGCCGGCGTCCTGCAGGGCTTGGACTTCCTCCCCGCCCCGGCCGAACACGAACGGGTCACCGCCCTTCAGCCGCACCACTTCTCGGCCGGCCCGGCCGCGGGCGACCAACAGCTCATTGATCTCCTGTTGGCGCCGGGGCTGGCCCGGGGTCTTGCCGACATCGATGATCTCGGCCGCGGACGGGGCCAGAGACAACAGTTCCTGGGGGATCAGGCGATCGTGGATCACCACGTCGGCCTTCTCGATGAGGGTGGCCCCGCGCCGGGTGAGCAACTCCGGGTCCCCGGGACCGGCGCCGACCAGATACACCGTCACGGTTCGGCCACGGTTCCCAGCGAGCTGCCGCCGGCCTCGTCGATCAGATACCGGGCTACCGCCCGGCCCAGCTTCTCGGGGTCATCGCCGGAGGCGGTATGGCGCAACACCATCCGGCCGTCCTCGGTGGCCATCATGCCGGAGAGGGTGATGGCCCTCTCCTCGCCCCGGTCGCCGTTGTCATCATCGGCCAGGTTTCCGTAGGCCCCGACCGGCAGGGTGCACGACCCCCCGAGCTCGGCCAGGTAGGCGCGTTCGGCGGTCACCACCCGCCGGATCGGCTCATCGTCGATGAGGGCAAGGGCCGACCGGATCCGGGAGTCGTCCTCCCGGCACTCGACGGCCAGGGCGCCTTGACCCACCTGGGGAAGCATCACCATGGGGTCGAGGATCTCCGTCTCCATCCCCTCGGGGGCGCGCCATGCCAGGCGATCGACCCCGGCGGCAGCCACCACCACCGCGCTCACGTCGCCGGTGCCGTCCACGGCCACCGACAGCCGGGTGGCCAGGTTCCCCCGCAGGTCGCTGAACAGGAGGTCGGGCCGGAGGTTGGCCAGCTGCACCCGCCGCCGGGCGGAACCGGTGGCCACCCGGGCTCCGGAACCCAGGTTGTCGAGGGTGGCGCCGACCAGCAGGTCGCGGGCGTCGGCCCGCTCCGGGAAGGCGGCCAGCGTCAAACCCGGCACCTGCAACTCGTGGGCGGCAGGCAGGTCCTTGGCCGAGTGGACGGCGGCGTCGGCCTCCCCCCGCACCACCGCGGCCTGGACCTCCTTGACGAAGACGCCCTGACCCCCGATGGAATGCAAGGGCACGTCGGTCCGGCGGTCGCCTTCGGTCTCGACGGTGACCAACGACGTCGTCACCCCCGACGCCTCCAGCAGGAGAGCCACCCGACGGGCCTGCCACAACGCCAGCGGTGACCCCCGAGTGGCCAGTCGGACGACGACGGGCTCGGTCACCGGCCTAGAGGTCGAACAGGGTTCGGAGCGACTCGATCAGCCGCTCCCCTCGGGGCGTGCCGACGGCATCCTTGAGGGTCACGGTCGGCTGATGCAACAGCTTGGCCACCATGGCCCGGGTGACGGTGTCGACCTGGTCCCACTGCTCGTCGGTGAGGTCGGACCGCTTGGCCCGTTGCCGATCGAACTCGGCCTGGCGCGCCTCTTCGACCTGGGCCCTCAGCGCCGAGACCACCGGGGCCGCCCCCCGGGCTCGTGACGCCGCCCGGTACCGCTCGACCTCATCGCCCACGATAGCTCTGGCCTGGCTGACCTCACCCTGCCGGCCGGAGAGCGCACCCTCCACCGCCGCTCGCAGCGCGTCCATGTCCAGCAGGGTCACCCCGTCCAGATCGGAGGAGGACGGTTCCACGTTACGGGGCACCCCGAGGTCGACCACCAGCAAGGGCTCGGCGGCGCTCCGCCGGGACACGGCCGCCTCCAGCAGCGAACGCTCCACGATCGGGCGAACGGTGCTGACCGAGGTGAACACCACATCGGCGCGATCGAGCTCCGACCCGAGGTCGGTGAGCGGGACGGCCCGAGCCCCGGCCGCCAAGCCGTCGGGAAGCCCGGCGATCACGGTGTCGGCCCGGGTAGCGGTGCGGTTGGCCACCACCACCGACGCCGGCGGGTGGGCGGCCAGCGCCTGGACCACCCCGTCGCCCATCTCCCCGGCCCCGACCACCAGCACCCGGGCGCCGGTCAGTCCGCCGGGGGCATGCTTGGCGGCCAGTGCCACCGCCCCGTGGGACAGCGATGTGATCCCCCGGGCAATGGCCGTCTCCGATCGCACCCGCTTGCCGGTCTCCACCGCGTGGCGGAACAGGGCGCCCAGCACCGGGCCGGAGGCCCGCTCCCGCTGGGCCTTCTCCCACGCCCGGCGCACCTGGCCGAGCACCTCGGACTCCCCCAGCACCGCCGAGTCGAGCCCGGAGGCCACCGTGAACACGTGGTCGGCCACATCGTCGTCGAACCGGATGGTCAGGTAGTCGCTCAGGGCCTCGACGGTGGTGTCGCCCATGATGGCCAAGAATTCGCGGAGCTCGTCGACCCCGTCGTGGAACCGCTCCACCACCGCGTAGACCTCGGTCCGCAGACAGGTGGAGAGGATGACGGCCTCCGACAGGTTCGACCGGTCCCGGAGGGCGGCGAGCGCCTTGGGCAGCGCGGCGTCGGTCACCGCCACCTGCTCCAGCAGGTGCAGCGGGGCCTCTCGTTGCTCGATGCCTACCACGATCACTGACACGTTGTCACCGCTTCGGTCGCTCGGTCGCTGGGTCGATGCATTGACTCATAGCTGGGTTCTGCCTCATTCGGTCCGGCATGCCGGGTCATCCAGTGTGCCGGTCCGGTCTCCGGGTTGCCAGTCGGGACGGTGACGGAATGACGGTGTGAGCCTCAGTCTAGGTTGGCGCTGGTCATGCCAATCGAGCGGATGACCGGCATTCCTTCATCGCCGGCCATCGAGCGCCTCGACTGGTAGAAGCTCATGATCTGCAGCTCGATGCTGAGGTCGACGTACCGGAGCAGGATGTCCGGAGCCAGGGTGAGGACCTTTGGAGCGAAGTTAAGGATCGAGCGGACTCCCGACTCCACCAGTAGGTCGGCCACCCCCTGGGCGGCCGGCGCCGGGGTGGCGATCACCCCGATGGCCAGAGGTTGTTCGGCGACGATGGCCGGCAGGGAGTCGAGATGGGAGATGACCACGTCGTCAACCGACTCCCCGATCACCTCCGGGTCGACGTCGAGGAGGGCCTTCACCACGAACCCGCGGGCGATGAAGCCCTGGGAGTGGGCCAGGGCCCGTCCCAGGTTTCCGATCCCGACGATGACCATCGGCCAGACGTGGTTGAGGCCGAGCTCGCGGTCGATCTGCTCGACCAGGAAGGCGGTGTCGTAGCCGGCCCCCCGGGTGCCGAACGAGCCGAGCAACGACAGGTCCTTGCGCACCTTGGCGGCGTTGACTCTGGCCAACGAACCGAGCAGATCCGAGGACACGGTGGTGGTTCCCGACCGGAGCAGCTCCTCGAGAATGCGTTGGTAGACGGGCAGTCGACCCACCGTCGCCTCGGGGATCCGACGGTGCCCGGCGGGGGTCGCGGCCGGGCCGCCGGTGATCGCCGGGATGCTGGGCTCAGGTGAGGTCGGCACTGGCACGGATCGTAGGACCATCGGGCTGGGGGAGGAAAACTGAGACCCAGGAATCGGGCGGGTTTACCGAGGTGGAAGGAGGCCGGGGACGGGCCGGTGCGGCCGGCCGCTCGGTTCATGAATCCCAGGTCGGCAACTAACTTCAGAGGGGTGAGATGGCCCGTGGTCGTTGACACCTGGGGTTCTTCAGCCGAAGAACAGGGCGCCAGCTATCCGTGCGACGCCCTCATCGACCGCCCGGATCGGGTCCTCTTCCGGGCAGTGGATGTCGCCGCCCCCGCCGACCTGGTGTTCCGCTGGCTGTGCCAGCTCCGCGCCGCCCCCTACAGCTACGACTGGATCGACAATCTCGGTCGACGCAGCCCGCGCCAGCTCACTCCCCGGCTCGACCGGCTCGAGATCGGTCAGCGGGTGGCGACGATCTTCCGGCTGGACAGCTTCGAGGAGGGCCGTTCGATCACCTTTCATACCAACTCCTGGCTGTTTGGGCGGGTGGCGATCACCTACCGGGCGATTCCCCCTGAAGACGACGGTGCCCCTGTCGATGCCGACACCGAAACCAGCCGCTGTCGTCTGGTGGTGAAGCTGGCGGTCGCCTGGCCGCGAGGTCTGCAGGGCCCGGTGATGCGGGCGATCCTGCCCGCCGGCGACCTGATCATGATGCGTAGACAGCTCCTGAATCTGAAGGTGTTGGCAGAACGGGACGCCCGCCTCGATGGCGGTGTACATCGGAACACCGTCAGCGAGGATCGCTGAGCCGTCCGTTTAGGTGGACGGCGGGGAATCCCCGGTCGGATGCTTGGCATAGCCGACCAGCGCCACCTCGTAGACGAGGGTCCCCGGACCCGGGGCGGTGCTGATGCCCTGATCTTGCTTGAGCCGGGCGGGATCGTAGATTCCGACCTGGACCTGCACCCGCTGGTCCACCTCCCAGGCCTGGCCCGACACCTGGCTCGAGAGCCGGTAGTCGATCACCGAGTGGAATCCCCTGGCGATGAGTTCCCGGTCGTAGAACGCATAGAGCTGGTCGGCGGTCACCGCGGCGGTCAGGATGGCCCCGGCATAGGCGGGGTCGGGCTCGCCTTCCTGCGGCCGGGGAATCTGGTTCGAGCCCACGGAACGAACCACTTTGGAACCTGGATAGAAGAGGTGTGACTCGCTATGAGCTGACAACTCCGCACGGGTGATCGGCTGACCGATCGGAAGCCCGAAGGCATCGACACCTGGTGACCCGGGGCTGGCGCTGCAGGAGGCCACGACAACCGCGGCTCCCAGGATGAGCGGGAGGAGGAGCCCCTTCGCTCTCAGCGCCGCGCTACCAAGGCCAGGCCAGAGATCACCAGCACGACGAACCCGACGAGCTCGATGACGAGTGACCGGGTGGCCCAGGGAACGCTCAAGGGGTCATGGAGTCCCAGGAAGCCAACCGTGGCGCTCAACAACAGGCCACCCACGCTGGCGGCCATGAAGGCGGCGCCGGCCAGCACCATGTACATCCGGCGGATCAGGACGATCAACGGTCCCAGCACGAACCCGGAGATCGCCTGGGCCAAGAAGAGATTGCCGATACTCGGAATGTTCTGGTAGCCGATCATCCACAGATGGAGGTGGATCGCACCGGTGACCACGATCAACGCCGCTCCCACCGCCATCGTCCCGATGACGAAGGCGCGGTAGACAGCTGGCGATGAACGGGAAGTGCCCAGGACAAAGGTGCTGCGCACCCAGGCCACGAGTCCGTGCGGCTCGGAAGCCGATGCGTTCGGATCGGTCGTCGAAACCGTAGTCACTACTTGTCGCACCCATCCCCGTCGTCGGGCCCACCGTTGTTGTCAGCGTCATGGTCGCCGCCGTTGTTCTGCGGGATCGTGCACTGAGTCGTGGTCGTTGAGCTCCCGGACCCTCCGCCGGTGTTCGAGGACGCCGTCGTCGGCGGGGTAGTGGTGTTGGAATTCGAGCTCGTCGACGGGGACGAGCTTCCGCAGGCCGCCAGGCCCAACGCCAGGGCGACGGACGCCAGTCCCAACATGGACCGCGTTTTCAGACTGGTTCCCTTGACACCCTGCAACGGTGACATCAATGCCATTGGTGGACCTCGCTCCGATTGGTTCCCTGGGATTACGTCCGAGGGTGTCGATCTGTTCAACTTGTTCGATGAATCTCCGACCGGCTTACGCCGCTGGTCAGGGGATTGACACTGTCTCTTCTACCCAAAATTTGAGATTAGCGGAGCATCAATCCGAACGCCGGAGCCGCACCGGGTGGAGGCCGCCGTCCAGCCCCAGGTGATCGGCGGCCGACGAACGATCGAGCACCAGCGCCAGGCGGCCGTTGCCGTCGACCAACATGCCGAATTCCCCCCGACCGAGGTCGCCGTAGGCCTCGACCCGCTTGGCATCCAGGGTCTGGCCCGATGCCAGCTCCACCTCCACCCGGGAGCCGACCGCCACCTCCAACCGGTCGAGGTCAGCCGGCCCGGCATGGAACTGGGCGTTGCCGAAGCTGTCGATGTGGGCCACCGACGTCACCAAGACCGTCCCTTCGAAATGGTCGGGGGGCAGGTCCGGGAGGCGAACCAGCGATGCCGGGTCCACTTCCACGCCCAGCGAAGCCGGGTCGCTCCCGCCCACCAGCCGGGCGGCCGCCGGGGCGAACACATCGCGGCCGTCGAAGGTCGAGCCAAGTTCAGTGTGGAGGACGTGGACGGCGGCGGCACCGCCGAGGGACTCCACCGCCGGGATCAGCAGGCCGTTGTCGGGACCGACCCACCACTCCGGCCCGGAGTTCGCGGCACCCGCGGCGCCCGCGGCGCCCGACTGGCCACCCACCCGGATCGCCACTCCTCGGCGAGAGGTACCCACCCCGGGGTCAACCACGGCCAAGACCGCCCCCCTGCCCAGATAGGGCGCGGCACGGAGGAGGGTGGCAGCTCCGGCGGCCACATCGAAGTGAGCCACGTGATGGGTGAGATCAACGACCGGGGTGCCGGGTGCGCCGACCTGCAGGACGGCCCGGACCACACCGGCGAACTCATCAGCGGTGCCGTAATCCGACAGGAAATAGATGGCGGGGGCCGAACCGGGGCCCGCCACCGGACTCGGAATCCCGCCGACCTCAGCCGGCCTTGGTGTACTGCTGGGCCAGGTACGCGTTGAGGTCGTCTTCGCGGATCCGGAACGACTTGCCGATCCGGACGGCGGCCAGCGAGCCGGTGTTGATCAGCCGGTACACGGTCATATTGGAAACCCGGAGCGTGGACGCCACCTCGGTGACGGTCAGGAACCGCGCTGTCGCATGCTCTTCCATCGGTGCTGCACCTTCCTCCGCTTGTGGCGACTGTACGCCACTGTGACTAATGGGGAAAGTGAGAATTCGGGCGGCTGGCCGAGGGGCGTTCCAACGAGCCCGACGCCTGCCGCCTCAGATCTTGGCTACCGCCTTGGTGGCCAGCTGGGTGAAGAAGGGCGTGTCGGCCGTCGTCGTCGACCAGCCAATGAAGACGGCGTTGGATCCCTTGACGGCGTAGAGAACATCCAGGTAGCTGGACTGCTTGCCCTCGGTCAGGGTCATCTGGTCGGCAAACCCGCCGTCCCCGGTCGAAACCCCGGGGATCGGCTTGATTTTGAGGCTGGCGGTCACGCTGCCGGATTGCAGGGTGCCCCCGTTGCACGACTCGAAACTCGACTTGAGCGACTTGACCGATGCCGCCGCCTGACCCGGGGCGAACATGCCGGCCGTTTGGATCACCGCTGTCGGGTTCTGCCCGGGGCTGGCGAAGACCACGCTGGCGCTGGTGGCCGATCCCTTCAACAGCACCAGATTGGCTACACAGGTCGGCGTCCCCTCGGTGGCGGCGGCGTTCTTGGCGGTGTCCTGGGCCCATCCGGTCGGGAAGTCGGAAGTGGTCAGCAGCAACGGCTTGAGGGCGGCGGCCTGGGCCGGGGCCAGCGTGGTGGTGGTCGGCGCGGTCGTGGTCGTGGTGGTGGTGGTGGCCTTGGCCGATCCACCGCAAGCGGCCAACCCCGACCCCATGGCCAGGCCGATCCCGATGGCCAACCCTGCCCGGGTCGAGCGTCTGGCCGTCACCGACCCAGCTGTCTCGACCGCTCCACGGCCGCCGCCACCGCCTCGATGAACGCCGACCGCACCGCCTTGAACTCCAGGGTGCGCAACCCGGCCGCGGTCGTCCCTCCCGGGGAGGTCACCGCCGCCCGCAGTTCGGCCGGATCCTCACCGGTCTCGCTCAGCATGCGGGCCGATCCCAACAACGTACCGACCACCAGTTTGTGGCTCACGTCCCGGGGGAGCCCGGCCGCGACTCCGGCTTCGATCATCGCCTCGGCCACCAGAAAGACGTAGGCCGGCCCGGAGCCGGAAACCCCGGTGACCGCGTCGAGTTGGCGTTCGGGAAGGCGCACCACGGTTCCCACCGATGCCAGGATCCCCTCCGCCCAGTCGAGATCGCTCGAGGTGGCGTGGCTGCCGCCGGACATCCCGGCCACGCCGGCGCCGATCAGCGCCGGGGTGTTGGGCATGGCCCGTACCACCACCGCCCCGGGGTTGAGGACCGCCTCGAGGCGCGCCGACGGCAACCCGGCGACCACCGACAGGACCCGGTTGATCCCGAACCCGGCCAGGGTGCGGCACACCCCTTCGGCGGCTTCGGGCTTCACCGCCAGCAGGGCGTCAGCCGCGGCCACCGGGGTATCCACCACCGTGAGCCCCGGGTGGGCACCGACCAGCCGTTGGCGCTGCAGCGGGTCGGGGTCGCTCACCGCCAGTTCGTCGAGCTGGGCCCATCCGCCGGCCAGCAGGCCCGTGAGCAGGGCGGAACCCATCTTGCCGCCACCCACGAGCAGAAGTTTCGGTGCGATGCGCGAGACGCTAGCAGCGGGCCGACAACGCCCAGTTGGCCGGCCCGGACCGTCGCCGGCCGATCAGTTCCTAGCCGCCCGCGGCCGGCGCCGGTACATGCCCTCGTAGCCGAGGAGCATGGCGGTCGGGAAGCACTCGTCGGTATAGGCCAGCGACGCCCCCATCACCCGATCCAGCTCCTCGTCGTCGACCCGCTCGACCGGCACCCGGCCCACCAGGTAGATGGCCGCCTCCGGGCCGAGGGCGAAACTCATCCCCAACAGGTCGGCATTGCGTTTCAGCAGGTACTCCCAGGTCGCCTCCACGTTGGTCTCGGGAGCCGGCATGAATTGCGCCTCGTGGTGCAGGGTGCGCTGGCGCAGCGTGAGCCAGACGGTCACGAAATCCTTTTCATCGCCGCGCATCCGCAGATACCAGCGGGCGGCACCGGTCACCGGATCCCCGCCTTCCTGGCGCTCGGCGGCCACCAGGGCACTGGACTCGTCGGCCAACTCCCGCTCGGCCCAACCGTCGATGACCGCGCACACCGCCTCCCGCTCGGCCTGGCTGAGGATGCCACCCCACCGATCGGCGGCCGGGGTCATCGCCCGATGGTCAGGACCAGCCCCAGGGCCCGCACCGGAACCATCACGAGCACTCGACCAGCCGCCCGACGGTCAGGTCTTCGTAGATCTCCCGCAGCAGGGCGGCGGCCCGGGCCCAGGTGTAACGGCGGGCCCGCAGCACCGCCCCGGTGCCCAGCCGCTCGGCCAGCAGGGGCTCGGCCAGGATCTGACGGATCCAGGCGGCGAACGCCTCCGGGGTCGGGTCCTCGACCAAAAAACCGGTGCGACCATGGTCGACCAGGGTGCGCAGCCCGCCCACATCCGAGGCCACCACCGGGGTGCCGCAGGCGGCGGCTTCCAACGCCACCAGGCCGAACGACTCCGACCGGCTGGGGACCAGACAGACATCCGCGGCCCGGTAGTAGGTGGAGAGCAGCTCGTGGGGCCGGGGCGGGACGAACACCACCCGATCGGACAGCCCGAGCTCGCCGACCAGTTCCATCATCCGATCGAGCTCGACGTCACCCCGGGGCCCGCTGGGGCCGCCGACAATCGCCAGCCGGGCGTCGGGCCGGTCCGCAGCCAGAGAGGAAAGGGCCCGCACCGCCACCTCGACCCCTTTCAGCGGCTGGATCCGGCCCACGAACAACAGCAAGGGACCGGCAATGGGCAAGCCGAGCGCGGCGCGGGCCTGAGGGCGGTAGCCGGGACCGAAGAAGGCGTGGTCGACGCCGGGCGCCACGATCCGGATCCGGGACGGGTCGGCGTGATAGAGCTCGGAGATCTGCTCGGCCTCCACCGAGCAGGAGGCGAGCACGGTGTCCGAACAGTTGATGGTGGCGGCTTCGGCCTCCGCCCGGAGGTGGGCGGAGTCGGCTTCGACCTCCTCGGGACTGAACTCCGCCTTCACCCGGTCGAGGGTGTGGAAGGTCGACACCAGCGGGATGTTCATCTGATGCTTGATGGTGTGACCGGCGACGCCGCTCAGCCAGTAGTTGGCGTGCACGGCGTCGAACGGCAGGTCCTCCGGGTCCGATCCGCCCCCCGCCGACTCCATCGACTTGAGCACGCCCTCGGCGAACTCGTCGACCACCCCGGGCAGCAGCTCCTTGGCCATCGGGGTCGGCGGACCGGCGGGGACATAGTGCACCCGGAACCCGGGCTCCACCGTGACAGTGGCCGGGAGGATGTCGGACCAGGCCCGGGTGAAGACGTCGCACTCCGCCCCGGACCGGGCCAGGGCGGCAGACAGCTCGCGCACGTACACGTTCATGCCGCCGCCGTCCCCGGTTCCGGGTTGAGCCAGCGGCGACGTATGCAATGACAGAACAGCCAGGCGCCTCATGCGTCGCCGAGCCTATAGGGACGGCCCGATCGGTCGGCGGCACGCCGGAATCGACGCCCCCCGCCCGGTGGGCAGATCAGCTGGCGGCCGACCCCCGCTGAGCGGCGCGATCGGCTCCGCTCGTCCCCGGACCCCCGGCTCCGGCCGCCACTGCCCCATCTCCCGGATCGCCGCCCGGGCCGGTGCCCGGCCCATCTCCCGCCCCGGGGTCTCCCCCGGCCTTCCCGGCCGCCGCCCCCGCCGCCGCCCCGGCCACCTCGGCGTTGTCCTCGTTCTCATGCCGGAAGGACAGGTAGATCCGCATCATCGCCTGCTTCTGCTCTTCGTTGAGGTTGTTGTCGCCGAAGATGTGGCGGGCCAGGTCGGTGTTCCCATCCGGCTTCTCCAGGATGCCGGCCTGGACGTAGAGGGTCTCGGCCGAGATCCGCAAGGCTTTGGCGATCTGCTGGAGGATCTCCGCCGACGGTCGCCGCAACCCCCGCTCGATCTGGCTCAGGTAGGGATTGGAGATCCCGGCCAGCTCCGACAGTCGACGCAACGACAGGCGGGCGCTCCCCCGCTGCTCGCGGATGAACGAACCGAGCTCGTTGAACCGCTCGGGGAGTTCCTTCACGCCCGGGATCCTTTCGACCGGAGAGTCCTTCTTGCCTTTCACGATCACGACAGCAGCCCGTCGACCGAGGCCCGGCCGGACTTGTAACGGCTCACCAGTTCCGCCTGGAGGGCGTCGATGCGTTGATGGAGCCCGCGGCGCTCGGTCGACACCCGGCGTTCGATCTCCTCGAGCCCGTCGGCCATCGAGCTGAGCTGCTCCTGGCTCAGTTCCCCCAGATGCCCGATCTGGTCGGAGCTCACCACCGCGTCGAGCTCGGCGGTGAGGTCGGACTCCTCGGTGTCGGGAGCCATCACCGTCATCATGTGACCCGGACCCGGTGGGCGCCCCGGGCCCGACGCCAGGATGGCCGGCAACCCCTCGACCAGCGCGGCCAGATCCGGCGGCTCGGCGGGACCGGCATCGTCGCCGGCCGGGCGGACCAGGTAGGCCTGGACGATGTCGAGACGGCCCTGGGCCAGGCGCCGGAGGTAGGAGAGGGCGACCTCGGCCTCCTGGCACTCGGCCCGCATGGACCGGATGTCGTCCAGCGACTTCGACTCCATACCCTGGAGGTAGGAGTCGGTAAGAAGACGACCGAGGTCAGCCTGGAGACTCGCCATTACCCCCGATCGTACTCCGCAGCCCAGGGGCCACGGCCCGTGCGCCCAGGCGGGGCATAGCGGTAGACAGCTCGCCCCAGCACCGACGACATCGGGACCGGACCGAACGTCCGGCTGTCGGTGCTGGCCTGGCTCGCATCGCCGAGGACTTCGACGGTGCCGGCCTTGCTGTCCACCGACGACACCCGCTTGACCAGAACCCTGCCTGGATGCCGAGGGTCGCGCACCGCCACCACTTCCCCGGGCTTCACCCCGGGTGTTCCTCCGAACAACGCCGCCAGGCTCCGGCGCACCGGCTTGACGACCACCAGGCAGTCACCGGGAAGGAAGGCCGGCGCCATCGACCGACCCTCCACCTTCACCCGGCGCACCACCCGGGACAATGCCACTAGGGCGGCGAGCGCGGCGACGACTCCGGCCAGGATTGCCCGGGACGCCGTCGGGGTAGAAGATCCAGGACGGGCCGCCATCAGGGCATCCTGGTTAAGGTGGGCCGGAATTGCATCTCAACCACTCTGCCCCAGAGAAACCGAAGGAGCCTTGCCCCATGCGAATCACCGACCGCCTGCTGACCGCCCTCGACCATCTGTCCGCACCGGTGACGGGGCACGCCCACTGCGACCTTCCCTGTGGTGTGTACGACCCGGCCCAGGCCCGCATCGAGGCCGAGTCGGTGAAGAACACCATGGACAAGTACAACGACTCGGACGATGAGGTCTTCAAGACCCGGGCCATCATCATCAAGGAGGAGCGCGCCGACCTGGTCAAGCACCACCTCTGGGTGCTGTGGACCGACTACTTCAAGCCCGAGCACCTCGAGAAGTACCCGCAGCTTCACGACATGTTCTGGAAGGCCACCAAGACGGCCGGCGAGGCCAAGAAGACCACTGACGCCAAGGTCGGCGAGCGCCTGTTGACCGAGATCGCCGCGATCGACAAGATCTTCTGGGAAACCAAGAAGTAGAGGCGTCAGACCGGGCAGGTGCCGCACCGGCGGGCGGTAGGGAGTTCGGCGAGCCGGGCGTCGTCGATGGGTTCGCCGCACTCCTCGCATCTCCCGTAGGTGCCGGCGTCGAGGCGGGCCAGCGACTGTTCGACCTCGTTGAGGAGGGCGTCGACCGCGTCGATGTCGGCGTCGGTGACTCCACTGTCGATCGCCCCGCCCTCGTCGACCTGGGTGTCCGTCGGGTTGAGGTCGGCATCCATCCCGCGGATGCTACCCGTAGGTTGTCTGCTCTCACGACTGAAGCCGTGGGATTCTGGAGTTCAGGCTGCCAAGATCCCCGCAGGGACCTTGGTCTTCTTACCATCTTCGCCCACCGGAGATGCAGCATCAACGGGTTCAGACCAGCCCGTCGGTGCTCCGATGCGGTCCGGATTCAGGTTCCGGGCCGCATTGCGGTCACGTCCGAGGACGAGCCCACATGCCCGGCACCGGAATACCCGGTCCGACAATTCCATGCGGGGCTTGGCTTTCGTCCCGCAAGAACTGCATGTCTGCGTGGTGTACCTCGAAGGGAGCACCATGACTTCGGTTCCGGCCTAGGTGGCCTGCCATTGCAAAATGGCCAGGAAATGCCCCCACCCCGCATCAGCGATCGACCGGTTGAGGCCGACCTTGTGCCGCTCTTTCCCCCGCCTCGACATGTCCTTTATCGAGAGATCCTCGATGCCGATCCGGTCATAAGTGGCGGCTAATGACCTGGCGGCCTTGTGGTGGAAGTCGGTCCGCTGGTTGCCACCTTGGCCGCTTCCCGTGCCGCCTGCCGTTTTGCTCTGGCCCGGCCCTTCGATCCCTTCTGCTTCCTCGCCATATTTCGCTGGGAACGAGCCCGGGACTTAGCGCCGGCGCGGGCGAACCGAGGGTTCTCGATGTCGCTGCCGGGGTCTTCGGTGGTGGCGAATGTGGTCAGTCCGACGTCGAGACCGGTGGAGCTACCTCCGTGTGCAACCGGGACCTCGGGCACCTCGATCCGGACCACGAAGCTGGCCCAGTAGCGCCCGGCCGGGTCCCGGTAAAGGGTGACGCTGGTGGCCTTGCCCGGCAGCGGCCGCGACCAAACCACTCGACCGGTAAGCGGCCTCCGCCTACGGCCACCGCCAGCCGCTCACCGGGCTGGCCCAGTCCCGTACCTGTCACCCTGAACCCGTTCTTCGTCCACCGGGCGGTGGCATAGCCGTCCCGTCGCTTCTTGAAGGCGGGCCGCCCGGCAGGGTTTGACTTGTCAAAGAAAGCGCAATTGAGCGGTAGAGGTCCGGCAGGACCTGTTGCTCGGGGACGCTCGGCTGGGCAGCCAACCAGTCGAACCGGCTGCGCCAGTCGCTCAGCTCCTTGTCCGCGTCAACGAGGTTAAGGGTCACTCCCTCGTGCCGCCACAGGTCTGACCAGCGACCCAATGCCTGGTTCCACACGAACCGGCAGGAGTCGAAGACACCCTGGAGGAGCTGAGCCTCCTGGGACCTCACCCGGAGCCGATAGTTGTAACGGGCCTCAACCGTCTTCATCACCGCCTACGATCCCAGAGAACTGTGACACCCATGTCCGTCAATGAGCTTCGGGGTTCCGCCCCGAGTGGGGCTATCTCTCCCACGGCTGAAGCCGTGGGCTTCTCGCAGCACGCCCAGTCCCTATGAGCGGTCCCACCCCGACATCCAACGCCGGTTCGTCAGCGGCCGACCCGGTGACCCGGCTCATCGGCACCGGCCAACTGGTCCCCTGCCTCGACGGAACCGACCGGCCGGCCATTGAGCTCGACCAGGCCGCCTCGACCCAGGCCCTGCCCGAAGCCGCCGACCGGGTGTCCGAGTTCCTCCCCTGGTATTCGAGCGTCCATCGCGGCGCCGGCTACCGCTCCCGCCGGGCCACCGCCGCCTACGAGGAGGCTCGCCGGGCGGTGTTGGCCTTCGCCGGGCGGGATCCCGACGGCGACGACGTAGCCGTGCTGTGCCGCAACACCACCGAGGCGATCAACCATCTCGCCTACCGGTTGCGGCTGTCCCCCGACGATGTGGTGGTGACCACCGTCGTCGAACACCACGCCAACCTGTTGCCCTGGGGCCGGGTGGCCGAACGCCGCTATGTCGAGTGCACCACCGAAGGCACCTTTACCGCCGAGGACGTCGAGGCGGCGCTCGATGCCGAGCCGAAACCAAAGTTGCTGGCCATCACCGGCGCATCGAATGTGACCGGTTGGTTGCCGCCCCTCGACGCCATCATCGAGAGCGCCCATCGGCGCGGCATCCCGGTGGCGGTCGACGCCGCCCAACTCGCGCCCCACCGGCCGCTGCCCTCCACTGCCGACTACCTCGCCTTCAGTGGGCACAAGCTCTATGCCCCGTTCGGATCCGGTGCCCTGATCGGACCCCGGTCGACCTTCGAGACCGGCGATCCGTTTCTGGCCGGAGGTGGGGCCGTCGACCTGGTCGGGTTGGACGAAGTGGTGTGGACGGCCCCGCCCGACCGGGAAGAGGCCGGCTCGCCCAACGTCATCGGGGCGGTGGCGCTCCATGCCGCCATCGACGGGCTGGGGGCCATCGGCTGGGACCGGATCGCCGCTCACGAGCACGCCTTGGTCGGCCGGCTGCGAAACGGACTGGACGGCATCGACGGGGTGCACCTCCTGGGGCCGGCGGCGGACAGCGGTGTCGATACCCTGCCGGTGGCCGCCTTCACCATCGCCGGGGTCCACCACGCCCGGGTGGCGGCCCGGCTCAGCGCCGAGTACGGCATCGCGGTGCGCCATGGATGTTTCTGCGCCCATCCCTATGTGGTGCGGTTGCTGGGCCTGGACGACGTCGCCGTCGACGCCTACCGGAACGAGGTGCTCCGGGGCGACCATCGCAACGTTCCCGGGGCGGTGCGGGCCAGCGCGGGGTTGGGAACTTCCGGGGAGGAGATCGATGCCCTGTTGGCAGCCGTCGCCGACCTGGCCTCGGGTCGGCCCGAGCCGGTCGACTACCAGCAGGATCTGGGTACCGGCGACTACTTCCCGGTGACCGACCTTCCCGGGTGGCGGGATGCAGCCCGAGAGTTGGGCGCCTCGTGCGCCCGGGGCTGAACGATGGTGACGGAGGCGCCTTTGCCCAGCAGTATCCATCCCGGGTCGCGCCGGCCTGTGCAGCCGGGCCCCCGGGTTCGGAGATCGGCGCGGGTCCTGGCCCTCTTGGTTATGTCCGGCGCCGGGATGGCCGTGGCCGGGTGCGGTGGGTCGGTGACCTCGGGGGCACCGGCCGGATCGGTGGCCTACGTCGCCAACCTGGCCGGGTTGGCCGACCCCGGTGACACCCTGAGCCTGGTCGATACTGCCGCCTCCCGGGCACTGGGCACCATCACCACCGGCTCGCTCCCGGCGGCCATGGCCGCCACCCCCGACGGTGCCCACCTGCTGGTCGCCGAAAAGGGCATCAACCGGCTGAGCGACATCTCCATCGCGACCGGCACCTCGGTTGGTCAGGCCGCCGTCGGACTCGAGCCCGACGCCGTGGCGGTCACACCGGATGGATCGCTGGCGCTGGTGGCCAACTTCGGAGACAACACCGTCACCCCGGTAGCCCTTCCGTCCATGAAAGCCGGGTCCCCCATCCGCGTTGGCCGCCAGCCGGTGGCGATCGCCATCGCCCCCAGCGGAAAGTTGGCCCTGGTTGCCAACTACCAAGACAGTACGGTGACTCCCATTTCGATCCCGACGCTGACGCCGCTGGCCCCGGTTCCGGCCGGACCCGAGCCCGACGACGTGGTGATCGGGCCGGACAGCTCCACCGGCTTGGTGTCCGACTTCGAAATCAGCGCCGTGACCCCCCTTGATCTCTCGCATATGACCACCGGGAAGGCCATCCCGGTGGCGGGCAATCCCACCGGCATCGCCCTCTGGCCGTCACAGACGATGGCCTATGTGAGCGGCGGTGACAGTGTGACCCCGGTGGATCTCGATCACCTGGTCGCCCGCCCTCCCCTGGCGGTCGACACCACCGCCGAGGCCCTGGCGCTTTCCGACAACGGGCGCACCGCCTGGGTCTGCGGGGGGAACGGAGTGCTGGTGTCTCTCAACCTGGCCAGCGGCGTGCTGGGTACCGCCGTGACGGTGGGCGGCCAACCCTCGTCGGTGGTTATCCCGGTGCCTGAAAGACCACGAACCGCATCGGGCGCCGGATCGTAAATCCGAGCGATTCGTAGAGGCGAATGACGGCGGGGTTGCTCGCCGACGCATGCAGAAACGGGATGTCGCCAGCCTGGGCGATCGTGTCGACCACGGCCGCCACCAGTTGCCGGGCGAGGCCGAGGCGCCGGAAGTCGGGGTGGGTAGCCACCGCGCTGACTTCCGCATATCCCGGCGGGCGAAGCCGTACACCGGCCATCGCGACCAGGTGCCCGCCGATGCGGATGCCCTGGTAACCCCCGAACTCGATGGTCCGCGTCTCGAACGGGCCCGGCTGGGCGGCGGCGGCCAGCGACAACATCTCTGGTCCGTCATCGCCACCGAGAGGCAGCAAGACGAGGGCGGCTCTCTCTGCAGATCCGGGCGTGGTTGGAGTTTCGAGGTCAGGCTGCGTGCAGTCGCCTCGGGCACCGACTCCCGGCCCGCCATCTCCAACCATCTGCACCCCGTCAAATTCGGAGATGGCTTTCCAACCCGGAGGTGGAGTGGGTAGATCACCGGTGAGGGAAGCGGTTCCCTTCGGCCCGATCAACCGGCCCAGATCCTTCCAGGCTCTTGCGGTGTCCGACCCCGTGGCCAAAGCGCCGAACGGACCCACGTCCTCGTCGAAGCGTCCGGCCAACTCGGTGGTGCGGCCGAGGACTCCCTGGGGCCCGGTCAGCGCATGCCATACCGGGTTGTCGAGCACGTGCACAGTTCAATTCCTACCCGCTCCCGAGCGCCCGGCCAGCGGCCGACATCGGACCGCGGTGGCAACGCCAGTAACTAGGCGGCGGATCCGTAGAAGATGCTGCTGCCGAACGAGAAGATCCCGCCATCGCTGGCCACGAACCGGTAACCGAAACCGGACGGGGCGGATTCCATCCCCACGATCGGGCTGTGCAATCGGATGCTGCCGGTCGAGCCCAAGAACGGCGCCCCAAAGGCAAAGACGCCGCCGTCGGCGGCCACCAGGTAGTACGAGTCGTTGACCAGATTCACGTTCATGCCAACGACCGGCTGAGAGAGCGACCGCCCGCCCATTGAGCCATAGAACGGAGCATCGAAGGCGAAGATCCCGCCGTCGGAGGCATCGATCCAGTAACCGCCGGTGGTGGGGTCGACGGCCATGCCGACAATCGGCCGGTTCAGTGACAGGTTGCCGGTGGAGCCATGGAAGGCGGCATCCCCAAAACTGAAGATGCCCCCGTCACTGGCCACCAGCCAGTACCCGTTTCCGTCGGGCGTAGGTGCCATGCCCACGATCGGTTTGTTCAGGGCCAGCGCGCCGGTTGATCCGAAGAATCCAGCATCTCCGAATGTGAAGATGCCTCCGTCACTGGCCACCAGCCAGTAGCCCTTCCCGTCGGGAGTCGCGGCAATTCCGACAACTGGCTTGGTCAGAGGGAAATTAATTTCGCCGTAGCTAGCGGACGCGTCACCACAGGCGTCCACATGACCCATGTTGTCAACAACCCAGTAACCAAAATCAGTCGGGGTGCCATACATCCCCACCACCGAGCCCGAAGCCATCTGCACGCAACCCTGGGACGGGCCCGGCGGTGAGGTGGCCGGAGGATCAGTGGGAAATGCACCCGAGCCCAGCTCCATTGAACGTGACTGGGTCAAATCGCTGCATCGACCCGACGCATCGGTACCTACCCGTCCGTAGTAGATGAAGTACCGGCTGGAATTCACTGGGACCACATCGGGTGCCAGCAACGCGCACGAATTGATCCCGTCCACCTGAAAGGCGACCGACGGGGTCGAGTTGGACCAATCCGTCGGGGAGTTGGAACTCGCCTGCCAGACATCAAAACGAATGGAGTCCCCATAGGTTGGCTCCAGCGCGTTATAGAACATGTACCAGGTGTTGCCTACCTGGACGACGTGGGGGCTGGCCATGCATTGGCTTCCGGTGCCCTTGAAGACGATGCCATCCGAGAGCACGTTTCGGTTGGCGTCGACGCTGGCGACACCGATCTGGCAGCCCGAGTGGTAGTAGACCAGCCACTGCTGCGTTCCCGAGGGTTGGACGACGCTCCACGGCGAGGTGACGCCGGACTGGTTCGGATCAGAAACACTCAATCTCTGAAATGAACCCCAGTTGACGCCGTCGAGGGATATTGCTGACCAAGTTTGCCCGTGGCTTTCCAACTGTTGCGCATTGAGGCACACCGATGAGCCGGATTGGCACGCCAGCACCGTGAAGAACATCGTGTAGACGAGCGAGTTCCCCACGGCGGCCACGCTGACGGCGGGATGGTTCACTTCGGATATCTGCGGGGCAACTTGGGCGGCAACCAAGACCGTGGTCGGAGTCGACCAGGGTCCGTTGTAAGCCGGGGCGGTCCGTTCGTAGATGGTGTCCCCCTGCCCGGAATCGGCCGTCTGTTGGGTCTGCCAACCGCCGTACCACATGATCCAACCCTGGCCATTGGGGTTGGGCATGACGTCCGGGTTGTAGACGTCGCGTCCCGAAAACTGTTGGACACCAGCCGGCGATTCGACAATGGCTGCCTGCGCGCTTCTTGGAATCGCCAGTTGAAATGTCGCACTGGCAACGACGCCCATCACCAGCAACGAGAGCCACACGACGGACTTCCTCACGACTGCTCCCCGCAGGTACGGAGGCATGCCTGAACCGCTGGTCGCGGATGCCATCCCACGACCGCAAAGAAGTCGTCCATTGACCGCGCGATGCCTTCGCCCAATGGCGAAAAGCCCCCGTTGGGCGTCTGAGCCATGGAAGGGGAACTTGGCTGCCACGGTTACCTTTCGATATTTGTGTCACACCGAAGGACAAAGTCGCTGAATTGGAGGTCAGGGGCACCGATCGCACGATGAGGATCGCTCATCGGGCGCGCGCTCCAGACCAGCCATTACGGCGTCTTCGACCTCCCGGTTTCGACCGGATTGGTCCAACTCGTTGCGCACCGGATGGAATGCGTCCGCCACACACGAGTGGTAGGTCATCGGCGCATCGACGTGAACCCTTGAGGCAATGGGGTCCCGGAGACTCCGCCACAGAGCAATGAACGAGAACGCGGCCGTCATCTTGGACTGGCATCCTGAATCTTGCGTCCAAGGGCAATCAGGCCAAGTAGTTTTCCCGGTGGGCCGTTAGCTCATCGGGTAGAGCAGGGGACTTTTAATCCCAAGGTGGCGAGATCGAGACTCGCACGGCCCACGTAGTCGGAGGGTGTTTCTGTGGTCTCCGAAGGTCCACCTCCGGGGAGGTACGGCACCTGTTCTGAGTCCCATTCGGTGCGGGATCGGCGACCCCGCGCATGTGCCTTCCGGCCGGCTGAGGCCCTTATACCAAATGTCCTAAGGGTTCTTGCCGGTTACCGCAGCAGGCCGCATGGTCGGCGCGCGATGCTGGTCGGACCAAATACCTCGAGGGTGGCCGACGAGCCCACTCACGTCACTAGGAGTTCCACATGCCCGATACCGTCTTCCTGTCCGACCGAATGGAGGTGACCCGGGCTATCCCGGCGCCACCCGCCGCGATCTTCGACATCTTGCGTAGCCCGGCGGGCCATGTAGCTATCGACGCGTCGGGAATGTTGCAGGACTTCAGCGGCGAGCCGGCGGAAAAGGTCGGCGATACGTTCGTCATCCACATGGACCGCGAGTCGCTCAATGACGTCCCCCTTGGGAAGTACGACGTGACCGTGAACATCATCCTCTTCGAGCGCGACAAGGAGATCGCCTGGGATCTCGGACCGGAGGTTCCAGTTCCGCACTTCTATGGTTACCGCCTGGCTCCCGGCGACGACGGGGTCACCAACGTGACGTCGTACTATGACTGGTCGAAGGTGGGAGGCGACCTGAAGGAACGTTTCCCCATCGTGCCCGAATTGGCCCTGCGCTCCACGCTTGGAATCTTGGAGCGAACGGTCAGAAAGGGCCTCTGACCGTTCGCTCCGCTCAAGGTCCCCGAACGGGCAAGATCTTCGTCAAGGGCCTGCCCCATTGTTGCCGGAGCCTCCGCCAAGGCACCTCTCTCCCTATTTAGGATCCTCTGAGGCCATCGTCTGGGTCTCGGGACCCTCTCGGTAGGGCCGAGGTCCGACGATGGACGCACGCTCCATCGTCCGGCGATTTGGCCAATAGTCGCTCGAGGCGTAGTGCTGCACCGCCCGATTGTCCCAAATCGCCACCGCATCCTTCGTCCAACTGAAGCGGCACTGATGCTCGGGGGCGTCAGCCTGCCGGCACAGCCGGTCCAATAGTTCGAGGCTGGCGTCGCGATCCGACCCCTCGATATGGCTCACGAATGGCCGATTGACATACAAATGCGATTTTCCCGTCGCCGGGTGGGTGCACACCACTGGGTGGCGTACCGGCGGGTATTTCGCCTGCGCCTTCCGGCGCTCCTCTTTCGTCATGGCGTGCCCGAACGTCTGGGTGAAATCGTGGACTGCTTGCAACGAATCGACCTCAATCTTTGTCTCATTATCCAGCCCGTCATAGGCGGCATACATGTCGGAGAAGAGCGTGTCGCCCCCCACATCGGGAACCGAGACGGCATGCAGAACCGCGCCCATGGACGGGCACTGCCGCCACGTGACGTCGTGGTGCCAAGAGTTTTCGTAACCGCTGACTTCGGCGGTCTTTTCGAACCGGACCAACTCGGGCTCGCCGGTATTGGAGGGGAGAAAGGGATGGGTCTCGAGTTCCCCGAATCGCCGGGCGAACCTCACGTGCTGCAACGGGGTCAGCGGCTGGTCGCGGAAGAAGATGACCTTGTAGTCATGGAGGGCCTGGCGAATCTCCACGACGACCGCTTCAGGGAGATCCGTCGACAGGTCGACACCGGTGATCTCGCCTCCGATGGTCGATCCCAGCTGGCGCACCTCGAGATGCCGCCATCGGAGCGACGCCAATCTGTCCCGCTCCTTCGCCACGTGGGTGAACGGCCCCACTGCAATGGGATAGCCCGGCAGCCGGAAGGCGCCGGGTTGGGGAGAAATGGAAGTCGTCGACATCTAGCGAGTGTACGTGAGGCTGTCGGCGGCTCCAATGGGCACAGCCCGCTCGGAGTCAGTTGGACCACCGCGCCGCTCGTCACGAACGACCGAAGAAAGCCAGGGCCTGGGCGGTGGCGCTGACCTGCTCCGTGGTGAGTCCAACCGAAGCCTTGGGGTCGGCACCCGGCCAGGAGTGACTTCCGCCGAGAACCGAGTAGAGCACGACCGATTTCCCATCGTTGCACCCAGACCACTGCTGCCGGACAACTTGCGAACCGACGCGGGTCTGCGTCGGGGTCGATCGGCAGTGGTCGAGCCGGGCCCAGTCGCCCATGTTGAGCTCGGTCCCCCGGACTTTGACGCCGGGCAGGGACAGGCCGACAGCACCATCCTGGTAAGGGACGAGAGGATCCTCGGTGCCGTGGAAGGCCAGGATCGAGATCGGACGGGTGCAACCCAACTGAAACTCCACTGCCACCGTGGCGATGGCGGCGATCTGGCTTTGGTGGGCGCAAATGTAGAAGATGGCGAAGGCGGCACCGGCGGAGAAGCCGGCCGCGAACACTCTTCGTTGATCGATGCAGTAGGAGCTGCTGATTTCCTGCAACATTTGGTTCACGAATGTCGCGTCGGTGCCCTGCCCGCTGAACTGCCATTCAGACCCTTGGGCCTGCGGCACGGCGACCACGTAGCCAGCGGAGGAGCCTTTTGAAGGGAGGTGGGTGAGGGCAGAGAATTGCGCCGGGTCGGACCCGAACCCGTAGAACAGAACGATCAACGGCATCGGGCTTCCGGGTCGGTACGAACGAGGCACGGTGAGCGCGTAGGAGCCGGTGACGGCCCCGGTGCTCAACGTTCGGTTCTGAGTGGTGCCAGAGGCAACCGCACCCGCCAGCGTCCGGGGTCCGCAGCCGGTGGATCGGGACCCGGCAGCGACAACCGAGGTCTTCGTCGACCGGCTGGAAGATGGAGGCCCGGTGCAGGCGATGAGCACCAGTGATGCCGCCGCCAGGCACATTGCGGCCCCGTGCGCCGACCTCGACCGCCGTCTCCCCACCACGAGGCTCCCTAGCTTCGATCCGTCGTGGCGAGGTGATAGCTCGCCATCAGGCGCCCTCCAGCTTCGCCATCAGCCTCCGCAAGCCAGGAAGAACGCTCTCGGTCAGCATCGTGATCTGCTGGCGGGCCTCCGCGGGGGTGATCCCCGGGAGGTGGACCCGGAGATTGATGGAATCGGTTCCGGCTTCGAGGCAGCTGGCCCAAAGCCGTCGAGCCATCTCGGCGGGGTCGGTGGTCACCACTGTCTCGTCCTCGCTCAGGGGCCGGTTGCCGGCCCCATAACTCTGATAGACGGCTCGCTGCTGAGCCACCAGTTCAGTCCTGGGCTCGCCGATCCAAACTCGACGGATCATGACTTTCGCTCCGGTGCCCCCCGCGGCGTCATAGGCGTCACAGAACGACCTCAGCCGCCTGGTGCTCGACATGCCTTCGGTCAGAATGCCCGCACCGCACCTGGCGGCCCGGGTCGCCGCCGCCGTCGACGCCGCGGCACTCAACACCGGGATGGGCGACCCGGCACAACGCTGCAGCGCCGGGTCTCCCTTCAGCACCCCGAGATCCTTGCCCCGCAACATGTCGACGATGCGGGGAAGCCCGGCCTTGAACAACGACACCGCCGCTTCGAACGGGATCCCCATGGCCTCGAAATCGAGCGGCAGTGCCCCGGCCGCCACCCCGAGGCCGACCCGGCCGGGGTGCCGGGAATCGAGCCAGGCAACCTCTTCGGCCACCTGGGCGACCGGCCGTAGCGGCAAAAGCAGCGGGCAAGGAGCGACCCACCCCGCTTCGTTCTCCTCGAGAATGAACGAGCTCATCTGGAGCGGATTTGGAAGGTAGCCGGCGAACCCGCCGTGATGCTCGCTCAACATGATCCCGTCGAACCCACCCGAAAGGCCCAACCCCGCCTGGTCGCAGAGCTCGCGCACGATGCCGCCGGCCTCGAGCTCGTTGTGCGGGTACAGCCGGAGAGAAACCGAGCCGGCCGCGAAGGGTGCCGTGGATCTCATGGTCATGTGATCCTCGCACAGGGGACGACGACCGACTTTCCGGCTGCAACACGGTCAGGAATCGGAGGGCCGGTCATCTGCCGAGTTCCAGCCAGCCAACGGCACATCGATCGTCATGTCTAGCTCTGACACCGCCCCGGCGTTCGGCTGAGGCTCCGACCAGCGTCATACCCGGCGCCAGGCGTAGGTTGCATCGGACGAAGTCTGGAGGTAATCGATGGCTACGAGGCGGATCCAAGACGAAACCACCGCCACCATCGCTCAGCGGGCCGCCGCCGGCAAGGCCGCCCGGAGTACCTGCCCGAGGTCGAGCCACGCCGAGTGGTCCTCCGCCTTGCGAACGGTGGATCCGCTTTCCCTGCTGGCCGAGCAGGACGCCTCCCGGGTACCGGACCTGATCCCGATCCGCTACGGCCGCATGGCTGCCTCGCCGTTCGCCTACTTCCGGGGAGCCGCCCTTCCCATGGCCGCCGACCTCGCCGCCATCGCCCGCACCGGCGTCCCCGTGCAACTGTGCGGCGATGCCCATCTCTCCAACTTCGGGGGATTTGCCTCTCCCGAACGGGATCTGGTCTTCGATGTCAACGATTTTGACGAAACCAACCCGGGTCCGTTCGAGTGGGACGTGAAGCGGCTGGCCGCCAGCCTCGAGATCGCCGGCCGGGGACGGGGATTCGACGCCGCCACCAACCGGTCGATCGTTCTCCAGGCCGTGCGCACCTATCGCGAAACGGTTCGCGGCCTCTCCCAGCTACCCAAGCTCGACATTTGGTACGCCAAGCTGGACGCACCTGCCGTCCTCGCCATCTGGGGCAAGGAGACCGGCGGTGCGACTCTGGCCAGCCTGCAGAAGGCGGTCACCAAGGCTGGCTCCAAGGATCGCCTCAAGGCCCGGAACAAGCTGACCCAGACGGTGGACGGTCAGCTCGAGTTCCGGAGCGACCCGCCGCTTCTGGTTCCTATCGAGGATGTCTTCCCACCCGAGCAAGCGACAAGCCTCGAGGCCACTTTGCGTGCAGCCTTCGTCTCCTACCGAAGGACCATTTCGTCCGACCGGAGAGCCCTGCTCAACACCTTCCGCTATGTGGCGACGGCCCGGAAGGTGGTCGGCGTGGGCTCGGTGGGCACCCGATGTTGGCTTGCCCTGTTCGTCGGGAGGGACAACGACGATCCGCTGTTTCTCCAGATCAAGGAAGCCGAGGCTTCGGTCCTCGAGCGGTTCACCACCAAAAGCCTCGCCGCCAACCACGGGCAACGGGTAGTCGAAGGCCAGCGGCTCATGCAGGCGGCCAGCGACATATTTCTCGGATGGCAGCGCAGCCCCGCGCCCGACGGTGTCACCCGGGACTTCTATGTCCGCCAGCTCTGGGACTGGAAGGCCTCGGCCGATGTCGACAGCATGGACCCCGAACTGCTGGGCGTCTACGCCGGTATGTGCGCATGGACGCTGGCCCGGGCCCATGCTCGTTCGGGCGACGCCGTCACCCTGGCCGCCTATCTTGGCGCCAACGCCGGCTTCGACCGGGCTTTGGCCGACTTCGCCGTCGCCTACGCGGATCAGAACGAGATCGATCACCGGGCGCTGGTCGATGCCATCAAGGACGGTCGGGTGATCGCCGAATCCGGTATCTGAACCCCGCCTGAAGTGGCTCCGGAAGTCATCGGCGCCGGTTCTGGGACTCAGGGCGCTGGCGAATCCCTCAGCAGCTTGTCGACCGATGCGTAGTCGTCTTCTGACAATTGCCAACCCATCGCCGCGACGTTGGCGGTGACCTGGTCAGGCCGGGTGGCTCCGACGATGACGCTGGTCACCGCCGGCTTCCCGGCCAGCCAGGACAGGGCGAGTTCCACTATCGACCTGTCCCTTTCCTGTGCCCATGCAGACAATTTCTCCACCGTTTGGAGATTCTGTTCGCTCAGGAGGCGGGCATAGAAAGGTGAGTCGGCATTGCGGGTCAGCCGGCCCTCGGGGGGAGATGGTTGCCCGGACCGGTATTTGCCGGTGAGGAGCCCGGCCGCCAACGGGAAGTACGGAACGAAGCCGAGCTCGAAGTGAAGGCAGGCCGGAACGACCTCGGTCTCCACATCCCGGACCAGGAGACTCCATTGTCCTTGATTGGCCACGAAGCGCTCGGTGCCGAACTTCCGGGCGACATGGGCGGCGTCGGCTATCTGCCAGCCGGCGAAGTTCGAGCAGGCAACGTAACGGACCTTGCCCTGACGAACCAGGTCGTCGAGGGCGCCCAGCGTCTCCTGCACCGGAGTGGAGGGATCAGGGCGGTGCAGATAGTAGAGGTCGATATGGTCCGTATCGAGCCGGCGGAGGCTCGCCTCACAGGCCTGGAGTACCCAGGAACGCGAGGCTCCTCGCCGATACGGACCCTCCCCCATCGCCGACGAGAACTTGGTGGCGATCATCACCTCGTCGCGGCGCGTTCCCAGGGCAGCCCCGAGGAACTCCTCCGAGGCCCCGCGTCCGTAGCTGTCGGCGGTATCGAAGTGGGTGATGCCCTCCTCCAACGCCCGGTGCACCACCGCGGCGCTGGCGTCCCGGTCGAGGGTATTTCCGAACTGGTTGCAACCCAACCCGGCCACCGACAACCCCAACCCGGACCTGCCCGTTTTGCGTATTTCCACTTGGGAGCGCCTTTCTCCCAAGGCTCGGAGCCTTGGACGGTACCTTCCAGTGTTGACCGCGAACCCTCGGGGCGCAAAGTTCAATGCGGGCCGACAATCAGAGGAATTCGCCGGGCATTTCTATAGGCTCGGCCGATGGTCCCGGCCCCGCTCACCAATATCGCGGTAGTGGTGGTCGGCGAGCCGAGGGTTTTCGTCTCCCTGGTGGTGATCGCCCTGATCGCGGTGCTGTCTCCGATGATCGTCGACCTGAAGCCCTCGTTGCGGATCCCGGCGGTGGTCGTCGAAGTGGTCCTCGGCTGTGCGGCCGGGCCGTTCGGATTCAACCTGATCAGTCCCAACGTGGCCACCGACGTGCTCTCGTTCCTGGGTCTCGGCTATCTCCTTTTCATTGCCGGCCTCGAGCTGAATCCCGTCGAGATCCGCACCCACGCCGGGACTGTGATCACCGACTACGCGATATCCGCGGTGCTCGGGATCGGGGCCGCCTACCTGATCGCCCGGATCGAGCCGATCAGCCATCCCCTGCTGCTGGGCTTCGCCCTCACCTCCACCTCGCTGGGAGTGCTGGTGCCCATCCTCCGTGACGCCCACGAGAACCAGACCCAGTTCGGCCAGATGGCGGTCGCCCATGCGTCGATGGGCGAATTCGGGTCGCTGATCCTGGTGGCGGTGTTCTTCTCCTCCGAGGACAGCGAGCCCGGGGTGCGCATCGGGCTGTTCGTGGCCTTTGCCATCCTGCTGGTCGTCGCTGATCTGGTCATGGCCCGGGCCATCCGTTCGAGCCGGCTGTTCGATATCGGTCGGCGCCTCCGAGGCGGCAGCTGGCAGCTCGATGTCCGGCTCGCCATACTGATCCTCATCGGCTTTGCCGCCATCGCCGACCTGTTCGGATTCGACGCGATACTCGGCTGCTTCGCCGCCGGCGCCATCATCAAGGTCATCGATCGCCGGGGCTTCGCCGGCGACCACGACCTGGTGATCAAGCTCGACGCCGTCGGCTACGGCTTCTTGATCCCCGTCTTCTTCATCTCCAGTGGGATCAACCTCAATCTCCGTCGGCTCATCGAGCAGCCCAGGCATTTTCTGCTGATTCCGGCCATCTTGGTGGCGCTGCTGGTGGCCCGCGGCCTCCCCGCCCTCCGGCACCGACGGGAGATCGGCACTGACCGGGCGGTCGCCCTCGGGCTCCTGCTCTCCAGCACCCTGACGGTGCTGGTGGTGGTGGTTTCCATCGCCACCGACCTGCACATCCTCGACGAAGCCGCCGCCGCCGCCCTCCTGGCGTCCGGGCTGTTGTCGGAACTGCTGTTCCCACCGGTGGCGCGTTGGCTGCTCGAGCGGGCCGGTGACCAGCTCGACGTCGTCACCAATCAACCGGCGGGATCACCACCGCCGTCCGGAGGCGGCTGATCGAACCGAGCCTCCGCAGCCGGTGCCTGGAGACGGCCCTGATCCGCCCGAGCCGGGGAACTGCGCCCAGGGCGTTACGGTTCGGACATCGTCCAACCTCGGCGCTGGAGCTCGGCGGCGAGCTCCCCGGCGGGCATGGTCCGCAGCAATTTCTGGGCGGCGGATACCCGGGTGGGAGGCGTCGCCGGGCTGGGGGCACGAGCCCCGTCGCCATCGGCCTCGTCGTTCTGTAACCGCTCGATGAAGGCTTCGATCTCGTCGCGGGTGAATTTGCCGGCCGCCTGGCGTTGGGTGAAACCCAGCGGACCGCGGGCGTCGCGGAAGTCGGAGTGCCCGGCATCGCGGAGAAGCGACAACAACTCCTGTACCTGCCGGCCCGAGGCCGGGGGTCCCGACGGTTGACCGAACGCCATGACTCAGTCTGGCAGTCGGGACGTGCCCGAGGGTGCCGCAGCTATACCGACAGCGTCCATTCGTGGTCCAACCGAACCGGCGTGAGCTCGCCCACGTCCAGCTGGCCGTTCGAGCCGAGGCCAAGAGGGGCGGGGGCGGCGATCACCGGTAGCGAGGTGAGCCGGATCGTCCGCTCCCGGACCTGCGGCGAGAACAACCTCCCGAAGTGACGGTTGCGACCGGTGCCGAGCACGATGGCGTCGGCGGAGACCTCGGTGGCCATGGTGGCGATGCACGGGGCCACGTGACGGTAGAGGGCCCTCCGTACACTTCCGCTGGTTCGGATGCCTTCGGACCGCAGCTGCTCGATGGCTTCGGTCACCAGATGTACGGCCCGCTCATCGGAGAAGATGGTGATCCCCCGGGCGCCGACAACGAATTCGTTCACGTGGAGGACATGTACAGCCGCTGAGCACTGCTGGGCGACGGCGGAGGCGAAACTCAGCGCTACCTCGCTCCGGTCGGTGCTATCCACCGCGACCAGCAGTTTTCGAAACATTGCGCCTCGCTATGTGGCGGTCTTGTGGCCTAGATGTTCAAGCCAGTGGCTGCCTTCTTTGTTACCAGGATGTTAACGCACTAAACGGGTGCGGGTTGGTATGACCCGGCGGGTGTCCCATACTGTCTCGGGCCTACCCAGACCCTGACCGACCCTGTGGAGAGGAGCCGGGCCGGAGTCGCCGCCTTAGGCGGCGCCGAGCCCTGATCACCGATGCCGAACTGCCTGGTTGTCCAGCACGTTGCCCCCGAGCCGGCGTTTGCCATCGCCGAGGCCCTGGTGGGAGCCGGCGTGGACATCGACGGCCGCCGGGTGTTCGCCGGCGACCGGGTGCCGGCGGACACCTCGGGTTTCGACGGACTGGTGGTCATGGGGGGCCCGATGTCGGCCGCCTCCGACCATGGCTTCCCCACCAGAACCGCGGAGATCGCCCTCATTGCCGACGCCGTCGACCATGAGATTCCCACCCTCGGGGTATGCCTGGGAGCCCAACTGCTGGCCGTGGCCGGAGGGGGCTCGGTCTTCCCTGGGCCGTCGGGCCCCGAAGTTGGCTGGGGTCCCGTCGACCTGGCTGCCGAGTCCGCCGAGGACCGGCTCTTCGCCGGGCTCCCGAAGACGCTGACGGTGATGCACTGGCACGGCGATACCTTCGACCTTCCCGGCGGAGCGGTCCGACTGGCCGGCAACTCGAATTACCCCAATCAAGGATTCCGGCTGGGACCGACGGCATGGGGAATGCAGTTCCATCTCGAGGTCACCGCTGCCGGGGTGGAAGGATTTCTGGCCGCCTTCGCGACGGACGCCGAGCGGACCGATGCCGGCCCGGATGCCATCCGAGCTGCCACGCCCGCCGCCCTGGCGTCCCTGGCCGAGGCCCGACGCCTCGTCTTCGAACGCTTCGCCGGTTTGGTGGTCGACGGGGCAAAGGGTCGGGTCGAACGCACCGGTGGGCTGGCGTCCCTGCGTGTTCAACCATCCAGCTGACCTACTTCTCCCCCCTCGCCCGCCGGCTCGTCACGGTCGCGGGTCGTGACTGTTACGGGGGCGTGAACTGTGGCAAAAGCACTTGCCTTTGAGGCAACAAGGTTTCATAGTCGGCCTCATGGAGCTCGATGAAGTCCTCACGTCCATCTCGGAATGCCTGCACGAGGAGAGAGTCCGGGCCGGGCTCACCCTCGAGCAGCTCGCCCTCCGGGCCGACCTCTCCACCGCCCACCTCTCCCGCCTGGAATCCGGTGATCGACAGCCGTCCATCGCCGCGCTGATCGGCCTGTCGCGGGCCCTCGGCATCTCCATGAGCGCGCTGCTCGGGGAGGGGAAGGGGGAATCGGCGATCAGCCTCTACACCGATCACGAACCCACCCATCTGGCCAACGGCCTCATGGTGTCGGCGTGCAGCGGATTCCCCGGCTCCTCGACGTTGGATGCGCTGCGGATCACCATCGAGCCCGACCGGGTCCCGCCACCCTTCGCCCGTCACCGCGGCGAGGAATGGATCCACGTCCTGGTGGGCAGTCTCCGACTCGAGTTCGACGAGGAGAGCCACTCCATCCCGGCCGGCGGGAGCGCGCATTTCGACGCCGCCCTGCCCCACCGGCTGGGCGCGGAAGGGGCAACCACCGAGCTGCTGGTGGTGGCCGTCGACGCTCCACCCGACCTTCGCAACCGCCCCCTGTTCCCGTCGTCGAACCTCTCCCACTAGCTCCCGAACCACCAACAGGAGGAACCACCATGACCGTGCTCTCTGACCTGGAAAGGACCGGACAGAAGTTCTCGCTCACGCAGCTCATGGCGGTGCGGGCCCGTACCCGGGCGGCGGTGGGAATGATCGCCGACCAGGTGGAGGTCGGCATGGTCGAAGAGGACGCCAAGGCCCGCGCCCGCAAGACCCTCTCCGGCTTGAGCATGCGGCGGGGCTGGCACCACATCATCGTGCGTTTCGGATCCAATACCACGAAGGACTTCATGGAGCGGTCCGAACCGGGGGTGGTGCTCGGGGCCGACGACATCTTCTTCGTGGACATCGGTCCGGTGTACAAGGGCTGCGAAGGGGACGCCGGGGACACCTTTGTGGTTGGCTCCGATCCGGCGCACCACCAGGCCAAGCAGGACGTCCGGACCATCTGGGACACGGTGCGCAATGAGTGGTTCGCCCGCGGGACCACCGGCCATGAACTGTACGACTTCGCCATCGAGACCACCGAAGGTCTGGGGTGGAAGTTGAACCTCGACCTCTCCGGCCACCGCCTGTCCGATTACCCCCACTCGGCCCACTACGACGGGTCGCTGGCCGACGTCGACTTCCCGCCGAGCCCGAATCTGTGGGTGCTCGAGATTGCCATCGCCCATCCCGGCCGGCCCTTCGGGGCCTTCTACGAAGACCTGCTGCTCGAGGACCAATCTTTCCCCGAACCGCTCATCAGCTAACACCCGTTGTGCTTCATCCCTGGGGGGGACCACGTACAAGGAGAACGACACCATGACAATGCTCCGAGAGCCCACATCCACCCTGAAGATCCAAAAGGCGGTCGGCCTCCGGGCCAACGTGTTGGGCTTCCCGGCGCTGCTGGCCCAGTCGGTGGCGCTGATCTCCCCGACCATGACCGCGGTGCTGATCATCCCTCTGGCGTTCTCCAATGCCGGGGCGGGGACCTGGCTGGCCTACGGGTTCGGCACGGTGATGCTGCTCTTCGTGGTGTTCTGCCTCAACCAGTTCGCCAAACGGTCATCGGGAGCGGGGACCATGTACGCCTATACCGGCCGGGGGCTCGGCCCCACCGCCGGTGTGTTCTCCGGGTGGACCCTGATCTGGTCGTACCTGTTCATCGCGGTGGCCGGCATGTGCGGGTTCGCGGTGTTCTGCGGACAGCTGCTGAGCGCGCTCGGCTGGCACGGTTCCATCCACCCGATCGTCTTCTTCGCCATCAGCGCGGTGGCCGGTTGGTTCATCGCCTTCAAGGACATCCGGATCTCCTCCATCCTGACCCTGGTGCTGGAGGCCGCCTCGGTGGCCACCATCATCGCCCTGGCCTGCATCATCCTGTTCAAGCACAGCTTCAGCGTTGACACCTCCCAGATCAAGCTGCACGGGGTCGGGGTGCACGGGATGGCGTTGGCCGTGGTGGCTTGCATCTTCTCCCTGGTCGGCTTCGAGAGCGCCACCGCCCTCGGCGGCGAAGCCCGCAACCCGCTCAAGAACGTCCCCAAGGCGGTGATCTGGAGCCTGATCGCCACCGGACTGTTCTTCGTCTTCATGAGCTACGTCGAAGTCTCGGGGACCCGCCACCTCGGCACCCCGCTGAGCTCGCTGGCCGCCCCCCTCAACACCCTGTCGAATGCCTACGGGGTCAGCTGGTTCAAGATCCCGCTGTCCATCGGGGCCATGGTCAGCTTCTTCGGGCTCTCCCTGTCGTGCCTCAACGCCGGGTCCCGGATCATCTACCCGATGGCCCGCCACGGGATCTTCAGCCGGCACCTGGGGAAGGCCCACACCACCAACCGGACGCCGCACATCGCCATCACCGTCTACATGCTGGTGATCTTCTTGGTGCCGACGACCCTGGAGATCTTCACCAACCCGTTGACCAGCTTCGGCGACGCTGGCACCCTGGCGGCGTTCGGGTTCCTGCTGGCCTACTTCCTCATCACCGTCGCCGCGCCGGTCTACCTGAAGAAGATCGGGGAGCTCCGTCCCGGCCACGTGGTTCTGGCGGTGGTGGCGTGCGTGGCGCTGATGGTGCCCACCATCGGCAGCTTCTACCCGCTGCCCCCCTACCCGGTTAGGATCTTCCCCTACATCTTCGTGGCCTGGATGCTCGTCGGGGCCGGGTGGCTCTATGTGGTCAGCCGCCGGCAGCCGGGCATCCTCCCGGCCATCGAGGCCGACCTCGAACGTGGTCCCGAGCCCGCCGACGTGGTGATCGACATTCACGATGCCGTCACCGAAGCCGCGCTGGCCACCGAGGGGTAGCTACCGACAAGGAAGGTCAGCGTCGGGTTCCGGTCGGCATGGCGGGGGGACCCCGCATTATCCTTGACACTCGTGTCACCTTCCGTGTCGTCCTCGCCTGTCCCCGACACCATGGCGGCGGCCGTCTACCAATCGCCCGGCGTGGTCACCGTGGAGAAGCGGGCGGTGCCGCCCCCCGGCCCGGAGGAGATGTTGGTAGCGGTGGATCACTGTGGCATCTGCGGTTCCGATATCCACCAGTTGCGTGACGGCTGGGGGCTCAAAGCCGGGGCGGTGGCCGGTCACGAGTGGTCGGGCACCATCGTGGCGGTGGGCGAGGATGTCGATACCTGGTCGATCGGTGAGCGGGTGGTGGGCGGACCCTCCCCCCGGTGCGGGACGTGCCGTCGCTGCCGGGAGGGGAAGCCGTCCCAGTGCGAGAACCGCCAGCTCAACATCACCGACTGGCCCGACGGGGCCTTCGCCGAATACATCCTGGTCTCCTCGGCCGGTGTCCTGCGCCTCCCCGACGGGCTCTCGGCCCGACAGGCGGCCTTGGCCGAACCGTTGTCCGTCGCCCTCCACGGGATCACCCGCTCGGGAATCGCCGCCGGTGACACCGCCATGGTCATCGGGGCGGGCCCGATCGGCGCCCTCTCGGTGGTCGGCCTCCAATCCATGGGCGTCACCGATATCACCGTGGTGGAGCCCAACGACGGCCGCCAGCGCCTGGCTCGGGATCTCGGCGTGACCCGGGTCCTCGACCCGGCCGATCTCGAACTCATCCCGCCCTGGGAGCCCGAACGGCTCTCGGCTCACGCCGTCCATGTGGTGTTGGAATGCTCGGGACACAAGTCAGCCATCGAGGCCGGCTTCAACCAGCTACGGCGGGGCGGCGTACTGGTCATGGTCGGCGCCGGGATCGAGGCGCCGGCCTTCGACCCCAACCGGATGATCCTCAACGAGCTGACGGTGACCGGTTCCTTCGTCTACGACCAAGGGGGGTTCGAGCAGGCGTTGGAGCTGCTGGCCTCCGGGGGGTTTCCCGGCGACTTGCTCATCGACGCCACCGACGTCCCCCTCAACGGAGTCGGCGAGGCCCTGGAGGCTCTGGCCACCGGGCGGATCGCCGGCAAGGTGATGGTCGTCCCCGAGGTATGGCTCTGAATCGACGAGGAGGCTGCAATGGCGCACGATTTCTACCCTTCGGGTAACCCCCGGTTCAATCACGTGGCGATGTCGCTGCCCGCCGACCTGCTGGGCGAAGACGGGAGGAAGGACATCTGCCGGTTCTTCCACGAGGTGCTCGGCTTCGACGAGATCGAGGTCATGACCGAGGACCGTCGTCGCCTGGTCCTCAGCTGTGTCCATTGGGACCAGTTCATCTTCCTGGTGTCGGACGACGATCCGATGCGGGGCCCCCGCATGGACCATTTCGGGTTTTCGGTCGGGACGCTGGATGAGCTGATCAACATCGAGAAGCGGGCCGAAGCGTTCCGAGCCGAGGACGACCGGGTCGACCTCATCAACCTGCAGGTCGACGACCAGGATGTGGTCAAGATCCACTCGATCTACGTCAAGTACCTGCTGCCCATGATGTGCGAGTTCCAGTACTGGGAGTTCCCCAACTAAGACTGGTCGATGCCGCCGATGGTCGGGCCAGCGGTCAGGCGAGCTCTTTGAGCCGCTGCACGAATCCGTCCACGTCCTCCTCGGTGGTGTCGAAGGACGCCATCCATCGGGCCTGCCCGGTCACCTCGTTCCACAGGTGGAACGGGTAGTCGAGCTGCAGCTTCTCGGTCACCGCTCTCGGCAGGGTGGCGAACACCGCGTTGGACTGGACGGGGTAGGACACCGTCACCCCGGATACCTCGGACACCCCGTCAGCCAGTCGCCTGGCCATGGCGTTGGCGGCTTCGGCATTCCGGCGCCACAGGTCATCGGTGAGGAGGGCGACGAACTGGGCGGAGATGAACCGCATCTTCGACGCCAGCTGCAGGGACTGCTTCCGGATGTAGGGGAGGGCCCAGGCGTACTCGGTGCGGAGGACCACCACCGCGTCTGCGCCCATCGCGCCGTTCTTGGTGCCGCCGAAGGACAGGACGTCGACGCCGCATTCGGCGCCGAAGTCGCCGAGGTCGACGCCGAGGAACGCCGCGGCGTTGGACAGGCGGGCGCCATCGAGGTGCAGGAACATCCCATGGCGGTGCACCCAACCGGCGATGGCCGACACTTCATCGGGGGTGTAACAGGTCCCGAGTTCGGTCGACTGGGTGATGGACACCACCCGGGGCTGGACGTGGTGCTCGTTGCCCCGGCCGACCGCTACTGACTCGACCAGATCCGGGGTGAGTTTCCCGTCCGGGGTCGGTACGGTGACCAACTTGCTGCCCAACTGCCTCTCGAGCGCGCCGCACTCGTCGGTGTTGATGTGGGCGCTGTCGGCGCAGATCACGTTCTGGAAGGGAAGCAGCATGGATGCCAGCCCGACGATGTTGGCCCCGGTCCCGTTGAAGGCGAAGAACACCTCCGCCCCGTCGCCGAAGTGTTGGCGGAAGAGCCGGATCGCCTCGGCCGTCATCCGGTCGGCCCCGTAGGCGGGGGCCTGGCCACCGTTGGCGGCGACCACCGCGGCCAGCACCTCGGGGTGCATACCCGACCAATTGTCGCTGGCGAAGGTTGGCCGTTCGATCGTCATGGCGCTCCTCGGGGTCGGGACCTCACCTCCACAGTCTTATCCGCGCTATCCGGCACCCGGACCCGTCCCCGGCCAAGGGGAGGGGGCGGCGAGTCTCGAAGGGGCAGCCGCCCGGTGGCCGGGTCTGGTGGCATTCCTGCAGCTCAACGGGCGTGTCACACCCCCTCCGTAACGTGCGGTCCATGACCATCCCCTCCACCCATCCGACCCACCTCCGCCTGGTGCATCTCGACCCAGTTCGGCGTCAGCCTCCCCGCCATCGCTTCATGGTGGTGGCGGCGTGTCTGGTGCTCCTGGCCCTGGCCGTTGCTCCCCGAGCCTTTGCTGCGGTTATCGGCGCGCTGTTCTGCGTGGGAGCCGTGCTCGGGTTCGTTGCCGTCCGAGGCGTCTGGCGCACGCTGCGCCGACCGCTCGGTTCCCTCTCGGTGGGCGATGCGCTGCTCGGCGCGGCCGCACTGCGCTGGTGGAACCGGCTTCATCCCAGCCGCCCCGTCTACCCGCCCGACTACCGGGACTGGGCCCCAGACCCCAACCCCGGCTGGCACCCGTACCGGTGACGGTGGGCTCCTACCGGCGGTGACCGGGGCGGTGCACTGACCGAGGCAGCCGCAGGCACCGGCGAGCACCCGAGGTCGCCGGTTGGGCTCACCTCACCACGGCCGACACCGGTGGAGGCCCGAAGAATGCCCGCCCGAGTGCCGTAGCCAAGGCGTCGAGCTGCCGAGCCGTCTCCAGGGGTACCCGCCCCTGGCAACGACGCGCGTAGGCGTTGGCGGTCTCGGCCGAGCGCCGTTCCCCGATCAGCGGGCCGACCGTCGCACACGCCTGCTCCCAGGCCCGGAGCAGTTCGTAGGGCACGCCTCCCTCTCGGCCGGCTCCCTTCGGTCCCCGGATACCCCCAATCACGGCACGGGCGACACGTCGACGAAAGCGCCCGGCAACCAAGAAGAGAAGGACGAGAAGGAGCGCCGCCCCAACCGCCCCCCAGACGACGAAGTCGACGCTGGTCCCGGGCTCCGGAGCCCGGCTACTGCCGGGCGGGACCCGGGCGGGGGATGGTGCCGTCGTCGGGGTGACGCCGATTGGTAGTGGAACCAACCCCGGCAAGGTCGCCTCCCCGTGCGGAGCGGACGGGTCAGGCGAGTTGCCGCTGGAGTGGGTCGGAACTCCCACCGGGGCGACCGAGGTGCCTCCGGCCGCACCGACCTGGCTGGGCAATATTCCGGTGTAGTTGGTGTTCCCGGGCGGCCCCCGTCCAGGAGTGGGTTCAAAGCGTACCCACCCCAATCCGGCGAAGAGGACTTCCGGCCAGGAGTGGATGTCGGCCGGCGTCACTTGGTAGGTGTCACCCTGGACCAGTTGACCCGGGGTGGTCCCGACCGCCACCCGGGTGGGCAGCCCGTCGATCCGAGCCATCAGCGCGAAAGCGGCGGAGAACTGTTGGCAGTAACCCGCGTGGGTCACGAAGAGGAAGCGTTCGAGCTGATTGCCCGGCCCGGTCGGCGGGTTGAGGTTATAGGTCTCATGGGCCCGGAGATAGTTCTGGATGGCGACTGCCTTCGCGAACGGCGTGGTGAGGCCGGCGACGACCTGATGAGCGAGGCGGACAACCCGATCGGGCTCGGTAGGGACCCCGAGATCGACCGGGGGAGGGTCGGCAACCAGCGTGGCACCGGCAAGCGCCGCGGCGCTGGGCATCGGTTGCAAGGCATCGATCGCATAGGTGGCGCCTGGGGCGGCGGGCTCCTGGTCGGGAACGAACAGGGTCTCCGATTCCGGAGCCCAGTCCAGTCCGGAAATCCCCGAGATGCTCAACGGGATGCCCCCGACTGGGAGCCATGGACTGGCCAGACCCACCAGATGGAAGACCTCGACCACTCGCCGCCCATTGGGCATCGGCTGCGGCCCGGAGGCGAACGGAGTAAACGCCGAACTGGCGGAGACAAACCCGGCCGGCCCGAGGACGTCGAGGGTCAGGAGCTGCCAGTAGTCCGGCACCGGGCTGCGCACGGTGAACAGGACCGGGCCCCCGGTCTCCGAGAGCTGCGGGGCAAAGCTGACGGTTGGGTCGATATGGACGAGTCCCCCCGGGCCGGCAGTCCGGAGCGACACCAGGCCACCTCCGGTCGCCGAGACGGCCAAGTTGCCGAGCCAACCGGCCAACGCCAGGCATGCCCCGAAGAACGTCACCGCGGCGGCAACCCGGATCCAATGAAGCCGCCGGTCTCGCGGGTACCCCAGCCGGACCGAGGAGGACGTCCCACCGCCGCCACCGGTTTGTTGTTGCCTCGAGACCTGGATGATCTCTCGGCTCCCGCCGGCGAGCAGCCCTATGGCCAACACCATGGAAGCGGCCAGGACCCCGCATGTCGTCACCGACAGGTGGCCGACACCTTCGGTGGCCCCGAACACCACCACCAGCGAGGCTGGAACCGCGGCCCAGACCCCCTTTCCGCGTCGGGTCAGGAACTCGGCCAGAGTGGCGGCCAATCCCACCGCCACCGTCGAGCCGACCACCAGCGGGATGCGTTCCGGAGCGAGGACCCCGGTCAGCCTTAGGTTGACCGGCAATCGCCAAAGCGCTCGACCCAGCGGGGCGAAATCGTTGATGATCGGCGGGTGCCCGGGGTGTCCTCCGTTGGCCACCAGCCCGGCGATGACCGCGGTGCCCACGACGCCACCCAGGACGCCAAGCGTTACCGAGGGTCGGACCCGCCGGCTCCCCCGGCGCGACAGGAGGCGGGCCCCGGCGTCAGTGAGGAAAGGCATCCCGTGCCCGGCCAAGGCTGCCGCCACCAACGGGACGACCCAACCGTCGCCCATGAACAGCAGACCGAGGGCGGCAATGGCAACCCCGCTGGCGATGAGGCGCCCGATCACCCCAATCGCGCCAGCCGCCACCGGTGGAAGCGGGGGTGGCGAGCGGAGGGGTACCGGTTGTAGCAGGGAGCGGGGATCTGTTCCGTCGGCGAGACCGCCGAGACGCGCCGGGTTCGATCTCAACTGCGCGGGCCCCTCGGCCACCACGTACTCGGTCCTCTGCCGGGGCCGGGCGGTGACCGGACACCCGGCGGGCGTGGTGACGATGATCACCCGCTCACAACGCCGGAGGGCCGGCAAACGTTCGATGAGCGCTTCCGGAGGGGGCCCGGGTCGGGGGCGCTCGGAGGCGAGGGCGGCCAACACCTCGGAGAAACGGGCAGAGGTCGCCAGCGGCCCGCTGTCGAGCCCGGCAGTCGTGACCAATCGGGTCGGTCCCCCACCCTGACGGGGTTGGACGAGCCCGGCGGCCAGCCCGATCGTCCGCTCGAAGGAATCGGGGGTGTGGACGGCGGGACGGAGATCGACCAACACTGCGGTGGTCGCCCGCAGCGAGGTGTCCGGCATCTGGACCATCCAGTGACCCAGTCGTTCACTGGTGGTCCAGTGCACCCGGCGGAGCTCGTCGCCGTCTTCGAACGGCTTGAGGGCGGCGCTCGGTTCGCCTTCGGTCCCGAATGCCAGCCGACCACCGGCCGGCGAGAGGGGAAGCGGGTGCACGAGGAACCGCCGGCGGACACGGCTGGTACGCTGGCGCACCACACTGAGGCCGAGGGGATCAGAGCGCCACATCATCGACTCGCCGAGGGCGAAGGTCCCCCGTTCCCGGGTGTCAATGGGGAGTGAGAAGGAGACCCGAGAGGCGCGATGCCGCCAGCCGGTGAGCTCGCCGGTCAACTGCGCCGGCATCCCGACCGCCACCATCGGCGGCTGGGTACGCAAGTTGATCACGCTGACCCGCCCCCGGAACCACGCCATCACCCGGCAGCCGGACACCAGTGCGACCACGGCAATGCCGCCCTGCGCCAGCTCCACACTGCCGACCACCAGCCCGGCGCCGGTGACCGCCACCCCGAGGGCGATGGCTGCCCGTCCCCGGCCGGTGAGGGCGGCCCCTCGTCGACCTCGGGCCGCTCGCGACGCCTCGACCTGTTTTTTGCGCTTATCCAGCTCGATGATGAGGTCCCCGGGCAGCCGCTCTCTCTGCCTCTGGGTCTCCGGCCAAGTGACCGTCACCGTTCCGGGAACGGAACCGGCACCGCCCGGACGATCTCGTCGAGCAGCGCACTGACCTCCGCCCGGTCCACGATGACGCCGAGGCCCAGCCGATGGGCGAGGGTCGGTTCGACCAGCTCGAGCAGATCGTCAGGGAGGACATAGTTGCGGCCCTGCACCGCGGCCCAGACCCGGGCGGCGGCCGCCAGCCCGAGGAGAGCGCGGGGGGATACCCCGGGGTGCAGGCGGGGTTCGCTCCGGGTGGCGCCGGCCAACTCGACGAGGTAGCGGCGAAGGGCCGGAGCCAGATAGACCCGGGCGGCGATGCTGGCGATCCGCAGCAGTTCGGCCGGGACCGTCACCGGTTCGATCACCACCGCCTCGGGTAGCGAGCCGAAGGTCGAACCGCCATGGCGGAGGAGGGCCATCTCGGCGTCGACCGAGGGGAATCCGAGATGGAGCCGGAAGAGGAATCGATCGAGTTGGCTCTCAGGGAGCGGATAGGTGCCTTCGAAATCGTCGGGATTCTGGGTCGCCACCACGAAGAACGGGCGGGGGAGCGGATAGGTCACCCCGTCCAGGGTGATCTGGCGCTCTTCCATGGCCTCGAGCAGGGCGGCCTGGGTGCGCGGGGAAGCCCGATTGAGCTCGTCGACCATCACCACCTCGGCGAACAGCGGTCCCCGGCGGAGCTCCACCCTTCGGGCCGTCGCTCCCAACTCGCCGACGGGTACATGGACACCGGTCAGGTCGGTGGGCAACAGGTCGGGCGTGCACTGCACCCGTTGCCACTGGGCTCCGATGGCCGCGGCCAGGGCACGGGCCAGAGTCGTTTTGCCAACGCCGGGCACGTCCTCGACCAGCAGGTGCCCGCCGGACAGCAGACAGGCCACCGCCAGCCGGATGGCGTCGTCATGACCGACCACGGCTTCGGCGACCGCCGCGACGATCTCCTGGAGCCAGGCGGCCGCCTCTTGGACCTCGGACTCCGACGCCGGTGGTGCCTCGGCAACCCCTTCGGTCAGGGCCACGGGGTTGCCCGCGGGCTGGCCAGAGGATTCGCCCGGCATCGGGGACGATGGGCTCGCACATCCCCATGATTGCCGAGTGCCGCCACCGGTGTGCAGTCAGCTTTTGTTGCAACTTGATGACGGATGTACCGCCGACCGGACCCGCGGATCAGCCGTCCCTGCCGTCCCACCCGCCCAGCCCTACCCGACCTTGCCCCCGTAGGGGCCGGCGCCGGTCGGAGCCATCAAGAACAGGACGGCACGATGCCGACGACACCTCAACTTCATCGAAGCAAGACAGGAAAGTTGTGGCACCGTTTTTGGCAATTAGTTTCCCATTTCCGCGGGTTGTTTCGGGGGTACCCTGAACTCATCGCGCGCGGAGGAGAGTCACGAACCCGCATCGAGTCGCGACTCAGTGAAAGTTGGCGCGATGAAACAGCGGGGCCGTACAGCCAGCGTCTTGGCCGCAATGAGCATGGTCGTTGGGGCCATGGGGGGTGCCCTGGTGATGGCTCAACCGGTTGGCGGGATTCCCGCCGGGAGCGTTGTCCAATACGACAGCACGATCAACCCGTTGCCCGGCAACCTGCCGAGTATCGGTGCCCAGTCTGAGCATTTCAACGAGTTCGGAAATGAGGTCACCCTGGCCCCGTCGGCGCTGGCTGTCGGCCAGGTGACCGTGACGATGAGCAGTCAGGCTTGTGAAACGGGTGGAGGGGTCACCTGCGTGACGACGCCGGGAACATCCTTCCCGGAGACGTTCACGCTCAACCTCTACAACGTCAACCCGCTCCATACGCTCGGGAGCCTCATCACCACGTTGACCCAAACGGTCAACATCCCGTTCCGCCCGTCCGCTGACCTCACCAACTGCACGGGGGGCAACGCCGGCCGGTGGTTCGACGCGGCGGGCGTCTGCGACACCGGCCTCGCCACCAACGTCGTCTTCGATCTCAGCGCCGCCAACGTCGTCCTCCCGACCCACCTCATCTACGGCATCGGCTACGACACCTCAACGTTTGGCCCCAACCCGACCGGCGTGCCGGGTCCCGCCGACTCGCTCAACCTTGCCCTGTCCCAGGACCCCACCAATGTCTCCGTGGGTTCGGATCCGAACCCCGGAACCGTCTTCCAGAACAGCCCGGATGCGGCGTTCTACTGCGATAGTGGGGCCGCCGGGGTGGGTACGTTCCGGCTTGACTCGCCGACAGTCGCCTGTTGGGGCGTCTCTTCTCCGGCGGGGCCTCCCTCTTACGTCCCTGCGGTGCAAATCAGCACCGTCGCCCCTCCCCCGGTTATCACCGTTCCCGGCGCACCGACCCTCGTCTCCGCGACGCCAGGTAACGCCAGTGTCACGCTCACCTGGACCCCACCAGCCAGCGACGGTGGCTCGGCCATCACCGGCTACAACGTGTTCGTTGGAACAGCCTCGGGAGGCGAATCATCCACACCGGCCAACGGATCAACTCTGGTCAGCGGCAACACGTTCACGGTGACCGGGCTCACCAATGGAACTCCGTATTTCTTCACCGTGAAGGCGGTGAACAGCGTGGGCTCCTCGTCGGCTTCCAACGAAGTATCGGCCACTCCGGTTTCCAATGCGCCATCGGTCACATCTATCAACCCGGCGACGGGGCCTGCCGCCGGCGGAACGTCGGTGACCATCACGGGCACCAACCTGACCGGGGCAACTTCCGTCAGGTTCGGCGCCACCTCCGCGACCAGCTTCACGGTGGGCAGTGCCACCTCCGTCACGGCCGTCGCACCGGCGGGATCGGGCACCGTCGATGTGACGGTGACGACGCCGGTGGGTACCTCGGCCACGAGCGCGGCCGATCAGTTCACCTACACGCAAGCACCGCCACCGCCACCGCCACCGCCACCGCCGACTCTAGGTAAGGGCTACTGGCTGGTGGCATCCGACGGGGGAATCTTCTCCTTCGGCGACGCCTCCTTCTTCGGCTCCACCGGCGGCATGCACCTCAACCAGCCCATCGTCGGCATGTCCAGGACGCCGGACGGTAAGGGCTACTGGTTGGTGGCGTCGGATGGCGGGATCTTCGCCTTCGGCGACGCCGCCTTCTTCGGCTCCACCGGCGGTACGCACCTCAACCAGCCCATCGTCGGGATGTCGATGACCCCGGACGGTAAGGGCTACTGGTTGGTGGCCAAGGATGGCGGGATCTTTGCCTTCGGCGACGCTGCCTTCTTCGGCTCCACCGGCGGCATGCACCTCAACCAGCCCATCGTCGGCATGTCCATGACGCCGGACGGCAAGGGCTACTGGTTGGTGGCGTCGGATGGCGGGATCTTCGCCTTCGGCGACGCCGCCTTCTTCGGCTCCACCGGCGGTACGCACCTCAACCAGCCCATCGTCGGGATGTCGGTGACCCCGGGCGGCAGGGGCTACTGGCTGGTGGCCTCGGACGGGGGAATCTTCGCCTTCGGCGAGGCTTCCTTCTTCGGCTCCACCGGCGGACTGCACCTCAACCAGCCCATCGTCGGGATGTCGGTGACATAGGAACCGGTGCGCCGACACCTCACTTGATCAGCACGCAGGCTCAAGAGACCTCAACCCCGTAGGTGCCGGCCCCGGTCAGGGCCACCCAGGCCAGGCGGCTCCCATCCGGATTCTGGACAACCGCATCGAGGGTGGCGACGCCGTTCACGCGGACCGAACCGGAATCGGTCGCCGGGATGTACACCTCGGTCTCGAGATCGCGGGCGCCCGGCTTCACTGCTGATCGGGAGATGGCGCTCATGGTGAAGGAGCCCGATGCGGGCGTGTAGGCGAAGGACACCAGCTGTCCGGCCGTCGCCCGGGGATAGACCCGGGAGACGTACTTCACCCGGGTCGGGATCAACGCGCCGTTGTCGGTCGGGAGGGTGGAGGCATCCCCCTCGAACATCGACCACAGCCCCGGTTGGCAGGCGGCGGCGGTGACGCCCGGGTTGCAGTTTCCCTTCCAGGCCCAGAGCGTCGACCCGACTGCGGCTGTGTCCATGGCCGCCGTCTCACTGGACAGGATGGTGGTGTCGGCCGAATTGGGGTTCCCGAACTCCCCGATGAAGAAGGCGGCACCCATGGCTCGGGCTTCGGCGCTGGCCGTCACCATGGCTTGCCCATAACCCAACGGGTAGAGGCCCGACAACACGCCGCCGGGAACCAGCGTGTCGAGCGTGAACACGTGGGTGTAGGCGTGAGGGGCGTAAACGATGCCGGGATAGGAGGTAAAGGGCAGCGAGAGGCCCAGCGCCACATCGGTCAGATTCCGGGTCGCCGTCGGCTCGACGAAGAACAGGTGCTGGGTGTCGCGGATGCCGAGATTCCTGTACCCACACCCGGCCCCATAAGCGGTGCCGGTCGGGCAGATCACTCCGTCGGCCGTACCGGTGAGGGCGTCGATCACCCGACGGTAGAAAGGATAGAGGTACCCCTGATCGAACAGGCCGGGGGCGGCGACCAACCCGGGCAGCGGCTCGTTCATGATCTCGTAGCCGGCCACGGCCGAGTCCCCCTTGAATCGTTGGGCCAAGGCGGCCATGGCCCCGATGTAGTGATCCTGGAGCCCGGGGCCCGGGGCGGCGCCCTGGGGCAACGGCTTCCCATTGGTCCCGGTGGGTACCGAGTTCAGCCAGAAGTTGGTGAAGGCGGTCTCGACAAAAGTGTTCAGATCGCTCTGGCCGAGAGGGCTGAGGGCGGGACCGCCGTCGGCCATCACCGCCCATTGGGGGGCACCGTCGGCGTGGCCCCCACTCTGCTGGGTCGGGCCCACGAGGCCAGGGATCGACAACGGGGAGGTCTCGGGGGTGAATCGGGAATAGTTGTCCTGGTGCATGTCGATGAGCACATGGATCCCCTGTTGGCTCGCCCAGTCGACCACTTGGGCGATGCGGTCGATGTAGGTGACGCTATAGGTGCCGGGGGTGGGCTCGAGCTGACTCCAGCTGACCGGCAGCCGGACGAAGTTGAAGCCCAGCGCCCGCATCTGGGCCAGGTCGTTCTCCGAGCCGGCCCACCCCGATTGGGCGTACTCCGGGAGTCCGGCCTGCACCTCGCAGACCGGGGGCTCGCTGATCTGGTGGGAGTTGGTCGGACAGGTCCCGTCGTAACTCGAAGGGGTCTCGGGCCAGAAGGGGGCCGGACCCGGCTCTTGCCCGTTCGGCGTCAGGTACACATCGTCTTCGAGCCCGACCAGGTTGACCCCACGCAGCATCACCGTTCGCCCCTGGGCGTCGACGATCTGGGGGGCGGTGCCGGGTCCGTGGCTGACCGACAACCAGGGCAAACCGCCGGCCGAGGTGGCGGTGGCGGTCGCAGTGGTGAACGGGCGGCTCGGGGTCGACGCCGCTCCGGCAACCGTTGTCGCGGCGGGAAGGATCAGCGAGGCCAGCACCGCGGCCGCCGACAGTGTCGACGCCCACCTGGCCAGACCTTTGCGCACCCGGACCTCCTTGCCGCTGGCGGCCAGGCTACTCAGGCGGTCAGGAACTGTTCTTCCATCGTTCATCTGTCGGCCACTCGAGTATGACCGCCCGTTTACCTGGGTTCCCTATCGTCGCGGGTGGTGACCCGAGCGAATTCGTCAGAGACCCCCACCGATACGGAGCTTCTGCCGACGCCGGCCACCACCAATCTCGCCACCCCCCCGCCGGAGACCGCGTGGTCCTATGTTGTCGAGTTGAGCGGGATCGCCCAGGCGTTCCAGGACTTCATGCGCGAGATGGCTCGCCAGGATGCCGCCAGAAGGCCCGGATGACGGCACGGCGCGGCCGCCTCCCCCGGCGGACGGCCTTTCTGGCTGGGTTCAGGCCCCGAGCGCTTGCCCCCGCCGCGGGAATCCGCCGCCATTCCCCCCGGAAGGACCGTCGTCCACCGTGGGCCTCACCCCATGATCCGGACCGGTCCACCCGCCAAGCCAGACCCCCGGGTCGGCAACAGGCCAGTTGCCACTGACGCCGTCCCACCCGTTCTTGGTCCACCGGCGACACCCGTCCGGTGAGCCTCAAGTCTCCAGCGGCGGGGTGACGAGCTGCCACCCCCCACCTGGCCCCGCCGCTGGGCCCCTCTCCCGTTCGCGATCGATGCAGGGGAGCTGTGCCAGCCGCACCCGGCGCTCCCTGCGTCCTCCTGGGCCCGTCGGGCTCGGGAAAGTCAGCCCTCCGGAGGGTCCGGGCAAGCCCCGGGGCAGGCTCACCTCCAGGTTTCATGGCCGCCGGTGGGTGAGTAGACCAGCCTGCGGTCCCCAACCCGGCTGGCTCCCCTGAGTCAATTCCCCTGATGGGGAGTCAGAGCCTCCCAACCGGGGGTTCACACTCGTTCAAGAAGAGTTTGCTGATTGTTTACCTGAGGAACATCTGGACGTGGCAGTTCGTTCATTCGGGATCCCTACTGTCGGCGGTAATGGAAATCCCAAGCAGGGCCGGTACCCACCCAGACAGCGGGCGCCCGGCCTTCAACGTCCTTACGGAGGTCACCCCCACAGTGGACCAAGCACCGATCACCCCGGCGGCACCGATCACCCCCTCGGCGCCCCTTCCCCCGGCGGCATCGACGTCCCGAAAGAGGGCCAAGCGGGTCACCCGCTCCCTGGCGCTCGCCACTGCAACGGCCGGACTGCTGCTCGCCGCCTGCAGCTCCTCGTCCACCCCCGCCTCGGGGACGTCCTCGACCAACGCCTCGGGCAGCAGCGACCCGTACATCACCGCCGACCTGAAGGCCGCCGGTGCCCAGCTGACCGGAGCCGGCTCCACCTTCGTGCAACCGGTGTTCACCAAGGCGTTCTTCACCTACACCAGCAAGAACCAGGCGGTCACCGTCAACTACCAGGCGGTCGGTAGCGGGGCGGGGATCACTGCCTTCGACGGCAACACCGTCAACTTCGGTGCCTCCGACGTCCCGCTGACCCAGGCCATGGTCGCCGCGGCCCCGGCCATCTTCGGCGGCGTGGTGCAGGTGCCCGACACCCTGGGCGGTGTCTCCCTCTCCTACAACCTGCCGGGAGTAAAGACCGGGCTCAAGCTCGACCCGGCCACCATCTCCAGCATCTTCTCGGGAGCCATCACCACCTGGAACGATCCGGCCATCGCCGCCCTCAACCCGGGGGTGAACCTCCCATCCCAGCCGATCACCACCGTCCACCGTTCCGATAGCAGCGGCACCACCTACATCTTCACCGACTATCTGGCCAACGTGTCGCCGGCCTGGGCCGCCGGACCGGGAACCGGCAAGACGGTCACCTGGCCGGCCTCGAGTGTCGGGTCCAGCGGCAACTCCGGAGTGGCCGGGAGCATCAAATCGACCCCGTACTCGATCGGATATGTCGAGTTGGCCTATGCGCTGCAGAACAACTTCACGGTGGCGGCGGTCAAGAACCAGGCTGGTTCCTTCGTGATGCCGACCTTGAAATCGGTGGCCGCTGACGCCGCCCAGAAGCCGAACGTCACCTCGATCGACTTCTCCATCACCAACCAGCCGGGGGCGGGGAGCTACCCGATCTCCGGCTACAGCTGGGCCCTCATCGCCCAGAAGCAGTCCAACGCCGCGGTCGGCAAGACCCTCGTCCAGGTGCTCGACTGGCTCACTCACACCGGGGGTGGCCAGGATCAAGCCGCCAGCCTCGATTACGTGCCGCTGCCGGCCAACATCCAGACGCTGGCCCGTCAGAGCCTCTTGATGGTCACCGGTCCCACCGGTACCGCCCCGCTGTTGACCAAGTAAACCGCCCCGACCACTGACAAAAGGCCGGAACAAATAGAAGACACCAGATTGTCCCCCGCAGCATCACCATCCCCAGACACCCCGAGGCGTCACCGCCTCGGGGTGTCTGACCGCGTCTACAAGATTCTCCTCGGCGTTGTCGGCGGCATCTTCGTCCTCATCCTCGTCGGCTTCGTGGTGGCCATGGCCACCCAGGGGGTACCCGCCTTTTCCAAGCTGGGGTTCTCGTTCCTCTGGAGCTCGAACTGGGACCCCACCCACAACCACTTCGGCATCCTGCCCTTCATGGTCGGGACCATCGAGACCACCGCCATCGCGGTGATCCTGACCGTGCCCATCGGTCTCGGGACCGCCCTGGCCCTCGCCTACCTGGCCCCCCGCCGGTTGCGGGCACCGCTGGGCACCGCGGTCGAGCTGTTGGCGGCGGTACCCAGCGTGGTCTACGGACTCTGGGGACTATTGGTGGTGGCCCCCTTCTTCCGCTCCCAGATCGAACCGGGACTGTCCTCCGTCTTCGGATGGACCGGCCTGTTCGGAGGGGCGAACGAGGGCGTCGGGCTGCTGCTGGCCGGCGTCATCCTGTTCATCATGGTGCTCCCCACCATGGTGGCGATCTCCCGGGACGTCCTGGCCGCGGTACCCCACGACCAGGTCGAAGGGGCCATGGCCCTCGGGGCGACCCGGTGGCAGTTGTTGCGCAAAGTGGTCGTCCCCGGGGCCCGGGTCGGAATCCTCGGGGCCTTCACCCTGGCCACCGGGCGGGCATTGGGTGAAACCGTGGCCGTCGCCCTGGTCATCGGCAACTCGACCCACCTGGCCACCTCGCTCAAGGCCAACGCGGCGACGATCCCCTCCCTCATCGTGAGCACCTTCGGGGAGGCAACCGGCACCGAGCTCAACGTCCTGTTCACCGCGGCGCTGGTGCTGTTGGTGGTGGGGATCGGCGTCAACGTTCTGGCCCGGGTGTTCGTCCGATCGGTCAAGCGCAGTGGCGCCGAGTCGGTGGCAGTGGCATGACCACCCTCTCCTTCGACTCCAGCCTCGACCCGATCCTGTCCCGCCGGGCGGAGATCCAGAAGATCGCCTCGTCGTCGGTCAAGCGCCGCCGGGTCTACTCGAGGATCGGCATCGCCGTTTGCCTGTTGTGCCTGATCGTGGCGTGCATCCCGTTGCTGGCCATCATCGGCTACACGGTGGCCAAGGGCCTGCCCGCCTGGAACTCGGCCTTCTTCACCAAGAACATGCTGCCCGAAGGCATCCCCGGTGGTGGCCTCTACAACGCCATCATCGGCACCGTGATCATTGACGCCATCGCCATCGCCGTCACCGTCCCCTTCGGGGTCCTCGGGGGTCTGTTCCTGGCCGAATCCGACGGTCCGGTCGCCGGCGCCGTCCGGTTCGCCGCCGATGTCCTGACCGGGGTCCCTTCCATCACCATCGGGATCTTCGGCTACATCATCTGGGTCAAGAACTTCGGCTACAGCGGCTATGCGGGGGCCTTGGCCATCGGCATCATCATGGTGCCGGTGATCATGCGGGCGGCCGAGACCGCCCTGCGGGGGGTGCCGATCAACCTCTACGAAGCCGGGCTCGCCCTCGGGGCCCGGAAGGCAACGGTGGCCCGCAAAGTCACGCTGCCGGTAGCGCTCCCCGGCCTCATCACCGGGGTTCTGCTGGCGGTGGCCCGAGGAGCGGGAGAGACGGCGCCGCTGATTTTCACCATCTTCGGCAATCAGTTCCTGCAGACGAATCCCTCCAAACCAATGGAAGCCCTTCCCATCGCCATCTACTCCTACAGCAGCCAGCCCTACAACGATCTGATCGAGATTGCCTGGGGCGGGGCTCTGTTGCTGATGGCGGTGATCCTGGTCCTGAACGTAGGGGCCCGACTGGCGTCGGCCCGACTGAGAAGAGAGCGACGGTGAGCGAAGAGATGACTACGCCCAGCGACATCACCCAGACCATCGGTCTGACTACTCAAGAGGTGTTTGTGGCACAAGAGCCGGGGACGACAAAGGTCATGGGCCTGGAGGACGTGACGGTGACCTTTCGCGGTCGACCGGCGGTGCGCGGGGTGTCGTTCGACGCCTACGAGAAAGAGGTCACCGCCCTCATCGGCCCCTCGGGGTCGGGGAAGACCACCCTGCTCCGGGCGCTCAACCGCATGCACGACACCGAGCGCACCGCGGCGGTGACCGGAAAGATCATGCTCGGGGACACCAACGTCAACGACCGGTCAACCGATCCAACCTTGTTGCGTTCGAGGGTCGGCATGGTCTTCCAGCGCCCGAATCCGTTCCCGACCATGTCGATCTACGAAAATGCGGTGGCCGGGCTGCGCTTCAACGGGGTGAGGAAGAAGTCACTCCTCGACGAGGCGGCGGAGTCGGCCCTGGTTGCCGCGGCGCTGTGGGACAGCGTGCGCGAACGCCTCAAGGTCAGCGCCAGCACCTTGTCCGGTGGGGAGCAACAACGGTTGTGCATCGCCCGGGCATTGGCCGTCGAACCCGAAGTCCTGCTCATGGACGAGCCCACGTCGGCTCTGGATCCGATCGCCACCAAGCGCATCGAGGAGTTGATCGGTGAGTTGAAGGACCGGGTCACCATCATCATCGTGACCCACAACATGCAACAGGCGATGCGGGTGTCTGACCGGTGTGCCTTCTTGCTGATGGCTGACGACCGGAGCGGCGAGCTCATCGAGTACGCCCCCACCTCCAAGCTCTTCAGCGAGCCAGACGACCCCCGCACCCTGGATTACGTCAACGGGCGGTTCGGCTGAGCCAGAGCGTGAGCGCCGGACCCGGTCCTGCTGGGTCAGGCGCAGGAGTCGGGCATTTCGACGGGTCCGCCGTATCCGCCATTGCCGCCATCGGCACCCGGGGAGCCGTTGGCCGATGACCCGGAAGATGCCAGCGGGGATACCTCGTCGACATCGATCCGGAATCCCACCCCCCGCACGGTCACGATGATTCGGGGCGAGGACGGATCGATCTCGAGCTTGGACCGAAGCCGGTAGATGTGGGTGTCGAGGGTTCGACTGTCGGTCAACTCGCTGTCGGGCCAGAGCAGATCGATCAATTCGTCCCGGGTTCTCACCGACCCGAGTGGCGACAGCAACGCGGCCAGGAGGTCGTACTCCCGTCGAGAGAGGTGCACCTGCACCCCGTCGACGGTGACCTGGCGCCGGGCGAAGCTGACCACCACCCGCCCGAAGCGGATGTCGGGCCGATCCGCGGCCGTGGCCGCCCGGGCTTGGGCGGCAATCCCCCGACCGGCGCCCTGGGCCCGCCGGTGCGCCGGAGGCTCGTCTACCACCGTCCCCGGGGGGGACACCCGCCGGAGAATGGTGTGCATCCGCGCCACCAGCTCACGGAGGCGGAACGGCTTGGTGACGTAGTCGGCGGCTCCGAGTTCGAGGCCGAGCACCACGTCCAGCTCGGCGTTCACCGCGCTGATGATGAGCACCGGCACCGGGGCGATGGCGTGCATCCGGCGCAGGAGGTCGGTCCCGTAGGTGTCGGGTAGCAGCAGGTCGAGCAGGACGATATCGGGGATGTGCTCGGTGAACCGGGCGATCCCGTCGGCCCCGTCGGTGGCCACCTCGACGTGGTACCCCTCGAGGCGGAGGGCCGATTCGAGGGCGAGTCGGTAGGATTCCTCGTCCTCGACGACCAGGACCCGCACCTGGTCCTCGACCACCGGTTCGACCGCGTCGGCGTCGTCCTCGTCGGGATCCCCAGGGGTGCGGTCAGATGTGGTCGGCATGGCAGCAAGCGACCTCCTCACCGCATCGTATGAAGGGCAAGTGAACGGGAATCGACAATCCAGCGACCTCTAGGTGATCGTTGCGTGAACATTTCGCGACGAAACCGGAGACGAAATCGAAAACGAACAGGTTGTCCACCGCCGAAGAGCCAGAGCCAGCGGTCATTTCACCTATGACCTGCTCAGGGGGGTGTTGGGCGGCTGGTCGCCCCGGCGCTGGGCCACACGGGTCGGAGGTGGATGCCCGGTCCACGGGCAAGGGGACGGTGCGGTCGGGGCCCCGAGGCAGACCGGCCAGGTCGACGTCCGCCATCGGCGGGTCAAAGCCCCCGCCAGGACCACGCCGCAGATTATTTCGTGCCTGGATATGGCGGCCACCGCAATCATCCCGCCTGAGAACAGTTCACTGGGGGCACGTCTGGTCCAGATCGGTCCCTCGTGTTGGCAAGTCTGGTCGATGCGGAGGGGGCTCATGAGTTCGAAACCACGGGGGCGGATTGGCGCGGTGGCGAGGGCATCACTGGTCCTCGGGGTGACCGGAGCCCTGACAGGGTCATTCCTGGTGGCGGCGTCCGGGACGGCGTGGGCCGCCGGTTCGAACTGGTTCGTCAACCCGACGACGGGTTCCGACAGCAACGCCTGCGCGACGGCCGCACTGCCGTGCAAGACGATCACTCACGCGCTGGCGCTGTCCAGTGACGGCGACACCATCACCTTGGCCGGAGGTACCTACACCGGCGCCCTGACGATCACCAAAGCGGTGACCATCCAAGGAGCCGGTCAGGGCGTCTCCATCATCGACGCCGCGGAGACAACTCCCTCGGCATCGAGTGCATCGGCCATGCTGGTGTCGCTGCCGACTGCCGACCCCAACACCTTGACCGTCAATGGCGTCACCATTCAGCGCGGTATCAGCAAGTTTGGCGGTGGCATCGAGCTCCTGACCGGGAAGATGGTCGTCAACAATTCGACCATCACCAACAATGAGGCCGGCGGCATCACCGGGTCGGCGGGCGGCGGCGGCATCGGGGTGATCGGGACCGCTCTGGGCACCACCCAACAACTGACCCTCAACGGCGACACCATCTCGCACAACAAGACCGTCGCCTTCGGGACTACGAACTTCAACGGTGGAGGGCTCTATCTGGCCGGGCCGACAACGATGACCAATACGGTCATCTCGGCCAATTCGACCGGCGGAACGACCTTTGGCGGAGGAATCTTCCTGGCCAAGGCGGTGGCTACCGACACTGCGACCCTCAACGCCACCGACACGCAGGTCACCGGCAACGCCGCCGCGGTCGGCGGCGGAATCGCCAACTACAGCGGCGGTCAACTGGCATTGACCGGGGACGGGGTAACTCCCAGTTCAGTCAGTTCGAACACCGGTACCGACGGTGCCGGCATCTATGACGCCGGCACCGCCACCATCGTCGGAACCTCGATCTCCTCGAACATCTCCGCCTTTGAAGGTGGAGGATTCTATGAATCCCAGGTCGCGGCGGCAGACACACCGCTGATCACCGCCACCAATGACACGCTGTCGGGAAACACCGCGGCGCTGGTGGGCGGTGGAGGTTTCTCCGCGGCCAACTCCACATTCGCCATGAACGGTGGGACCCTCGGCTCCAACAAGGCGTTCGACGGGGGTGGGCTCTACATCGTCGGAGGGGCCACCGCCTCGTTCGTCGGCGCCACCGTGTCGAACAACGTCGCCAGCTCGGGATCGACGGCCAACGCCGGGCTGGGTGGCGGCATCTTTGACGCCGGCAGCCTCAGCATCACCGGCAACTCAACCCTCAGCGGCAACCAGGCGGTGGCCGACACCGCCGGCGGATCGACAGCCACCGGTTGGGGCGGTGCCGTCTTCGAAGGGCCGGCGGCGGCGGGCAACGCTCCCACCTTCACCCTGGCCAACAGCACGGTGAGCGGGGGCGCCTTGGCGTCCGGCACCAACGCCGCGGTCGGGGGAGGCATCGCGGTGACCGGGAACGTCCTGGGCACGGTGGCCCCGGGGTTTGCGGCCTCGGCCGCCACGTTCACCGGGACGGCGGACACCTTCTCCGGCCTCACCGCCATCGATGGGGCGGGAGCCTATGTGGGGGGTACCGGATCGTTCACCGGGTCGACCTTCTCCGGTGACACCGCCTCCGGGTCGACCCTGGCTCTCGGCGGAGGGCTGCTGGTGGGCAAGGCGGCGGCCGGCGACATTCCGGCGGCCACGATTGATTCCACCGCCTTCACCTCGGATATCGGCGTCCTCGGCGGTGGCGTGGCGGTCAACTCGTCATCCACGTTGACGACGCAGAACGGTACGACGTTCAGCCAGGACCAGGCCACCAACAGCGGCGGCGGGCTCTACATGGCGGGCACCGACACCAGCCACGACACCTCGTTCACCAGCGACACCGCAGCCGGATTCGGCGGTGCGGTCTTCGACGGATCCGTCGTCGCCGCCGACCATCCGGTCTTCACCGGAACGAATGTCACCATGAACGGCAACAGCACGCCGCTCGACGGCGGGGCCGCGACGGTGGCAACCAACGCATCCCTGAGCCTCACCGGTGGATCGATCGACAACAACACCAGCGTGGCCGGTGGTGGGCTGCTCATCTCCGGAGGTGCCACCTCATCGATCACCGGCGCGGATATCTCGGGGAACACCGCCAATGGAAGTGACGGCGGCGCCATCTTCAACTCGGGCGCTCTGACCATCTCCAACAGCGAGATCACCGGCAACAAGGCGATCCCCTCGGCCAGCAATCCCACTACCACCGGGCTCGCCGGCGGCATCTACAGCGGCACCTCGACGGCGTCGACGGCGACGACTCTGGTCCTCAACGGGGACACCCTGTCGGGGAACTCGGCCAACGCCGCCAGCGCCCTCCTGACCCTTTCCAGCGGTTCGGGGGACACCAACGGGTCCTCCATCACCAACTCGACCATCACCGGCAACTCGAGCGGCCCGAGCTTCGGGGTGATTGCCGCCTTTGACCCGGTGACGATCGTGTCGTCCACCATCAATGGCAATACCTCGCCGGCCGGCGCCAGCGGCGGTCTCTACGTCGAAGTCGCGGGCGCCATCAGTGTCTCGGGGAGCGACATCTCCGGCAACAGTTTCGACAACTGCTCGTCCCCGGTGATTGACGGTGGCTACAACGGCATCAACGCGGGCGATTCCAGCTGCGGGTTCACCGCGGCCAAGCACGACGTGTTGGCCAACCCTCAGCTCGGCGCGCTCGGAGTCAATGGCGGAACGACCCTGACCGAGGTGCCGGCGGCAACCAGCCCACTCATCAACCAAATCCCCCTCAACACGACCACCAGCGTGAACGATGCGGTGACCGGGAGCCCGGTGGTTCTGTGCGGGAGCGGGTCGACCGACCAACGCGGATCGCCACGCCCCGAGGGTGCGACCTGTGACATCGGCTCGGTCGAAGTCGGGGTCTCGGCGCCAGCCTTGACCGGTCCGTCGGCGGCCACCTTCGTGGTCGGCACCGCCGGGACGCCTCAGGTGTTCACCTCGACCGGCACACCCACCGCCCATCTGACCGAGAGTGGGGCCGCGCTCCCCACCGGTGTCACCTTCACGGACAATGGCGACGGCACGGCCACTGTTTCCGGCACCCCGGCGGCCGGCACCACCGGGACCTACGCCATCACCATCACCGCGAACAACGGAACCGCCCCGAACGGCACGCTGCCGTTCACCCTCACCGTGGACCAGGCCCCGGCCATTTCCGGTCCCGCCAGTGACACCTTCACGGTGAACCATGCCGGTTCGGACAGCTTCGTGGCCACCGGGGTTCCGATTCCGGCGGTCAGCGAGTCCGGAGCCCTGCCGAGCGGCGTCACCTTCACCGACAACGGCAGCGGGACCGGTACCTTGGCCGGCACCCCGGCGGTCGGAACCCAGGGGACCTACCCATTGACCATCACCGCCCACAACGGCGAGGGTCCCGACGCCACGCTCACCTTCACCCTGACCGTGCTGCCGCCGGTGACCATCACCACCACCTCGCTTCCCGGGGGAACAGTGGGCGTGGCCTATTCAGCCACCCTGGCCGCCACCAATGGATCCGCGCCCTACACCTGGAGCATCGCCTCCGGGTCGCTGCCGGCCGGCCTGTCGCTGGCCAGCGGCGGGGCGATCACCGGTAGGCCGACCGGGCCGTCGGGTACGACCAGCTTCGTCGTCAAGGTGACCGACTCGGCCAGCCCGACGGGGACGGCCACCCAGCCGCTGTCGATCGCCATCGCCAAGGGCACCACCTCCTTGGCCGTGAACCCGGTCCTGATCGGCTTCGGGTCGAGCGGCCTCACCATCACCTTCGGCTCGGTGTCGGCCACCCTCGCCGGCGGGGTTCCGTCAAAGGGGATCGCCGGCCAGACCGTCACGTTCAAAACCGGATCCACCACCGTCTGCAGCGGGGTGACCACCTCTACCGGCGCGGTCAGGTGCAACATCACTGTGCTCGACGAGGTCGCGGCCATTCTCGCCAATGGCGTCACGGCCACCTATGCGGGTTCGGACAGCTGGTTACCTTCGAGCGGGTCGGCCGGGCTCCTGTAGCTCAGTTCGGCGGGTGGCCGAGGAGGGCGAGGATCGCACCGGTCATCAGGGTGGTGATCTGCGTCGTCTCGAGACCCTGATCCCCGCGCCAGAGGTGATACGCCTCGAACGTGCAGAGCGAGTCAATGGCGGCCAGGGCGGTCGGGCCGCGGGCGGCTCCCAGCGCCTTCAGCTCCTCGGAAAACAGCGACTCGACCTGGGCCCGCAGTTGGGTCCGAATCCCGGTCAGCTGCTCGGCGATCACCGGCTCGAACGGCGCACGCAATCGGGCCACCAAACCGACCTTGCCGGCGATCTCGAACACGTTGACCCGCCGCTCAACCAAGGACTTCGCTCGCTCCTCCAACGGGGCATCCATATCCAGTTCGATCACGGCCATGGGCAGCAGGATGGCGTACTGGCGGGAAATCGCCGCCCGCGCCAGGTCGTCGACATCGGTGAAGTAACGGAACAGCGATCGGGGGGACAGCCCCGATCGCTCGGCCACATCGGCGGCGCTGGGATCCAGATTTCCTTCGCGGTAGAGCGCCAGGAGCGCATCGACCACTGTCTCCCGGTTTCGGCTCCGCCGGAGCCGTCGACCGTCGGAGGTCTCCGGTTCGTCCGGGCTGTCAGGTGCTCCCGGGCTGTCCGGGTCTTCTGGGTTCTCGGAGTCGTCCGACGTCTGGGAGAGACCCGATTCCCGTTTCAGCCGACCGGTCCGTGCTCCCCCAAATGACCCAATCCCCGTGTCTATCCCCATGGCGACAACCTACCGGGTATATGACCTGAGCCGATTACCGCCAGTCGTCGCGGGGTGGCATCGGGTGCCGGAAGAGGCCGGCGGCATTGCCGGCGGCGATCATTCGCAGCTCCGGCTCGTCGAGCCCACCCAGGGTGGCCAGCATGGTGGCCTGGGTATCGGGCCAGCTGGAGTCGGCATGGGGATAGTCGCTCTCCACCATGATGTGGTCGACACCGATGATGTGCCTCAGTTCCACCAGCGAAGGGTCGTCGATGGTGCAGAACCAGAAATTGCGCTTCAGGACCTCGCTGGGCCGAAGCTCGGACGGCCAGGAGATGCTTTCGGCGCCGGACGCCGAGTGGGCCAGCACGTAGTCGACCCGGTCCAGAAGCATCGGCACCCAGCCGATCCCGCCTTCAGACATGGCCACCGCCAAGTTGGGAAACCGCAGGGGCACCCCGGACCAGAGCCACTCGGCCGCGGCGATCAGGGCGTTCACCGGGAACAGGGTGGGGAGGAGCTCGAAGGGAGGCGAGGGCGACGGCAGCGGTGCCCAGGAGGAGGCACCGGTGTGCAGGCACACCACCGTGCCGGTCTCCTCGCAGGCGGCGAAGAACGGATCCCAATGATCGGTGAAGATGGAAGGCAGGCCGAGCTGGGCGGGGAACTCCGGAAAGCTCACCGCCTTGAATCCGCGCTCGGCATTGCTGCGGACGTCGGCAGCGGCCACGGCCACGTCGACCAGCCACGGGAGCTGGAGCGGGATGATCCGGTCCGGGAATGTCCCGGCCCACACCTCGGCGTGCCAGTCGTTCCAGGCCCGCAGGCAGGCCAGGCCCAGCTCCGGATCCTCCGACCGGAAGAACACCGAGCCGCAGAATCCGGCCACCAGCGACGGGAAGCACAACGACGCCCAGATGCCGTTGATGTCCATGTCGGCGATGCGGGCGTCGATGTCGAAGCAGCCCGGCCGCATGTCCTCGAAACGGGCCGGCTCCATGCTCCAGGCTTCCTTGGGTCTTCCGATCACCGCATTGAGCCCGATGTTCGGATAGCGGCGACCCTCGTAGTCCCAGTACTGCGAGCCGTCAGCGGCTTCGACGATCCGGGGCGCCCGGTCGGCCAGGCCGGACATGACCCGACCGTCGAACAGGTCGGGCGGCTCGATCAGGTGGTCATCCACCGAGATGACCGGCACCCGGATCGGGCGGGGCTGGGGGTCGGGCAGCAACGCCGGACCACGAGCCGACTCACTCCTGGCAACCTGGTTGGCCATCGGACCGCAGGGTAGCATCGGCGAACTGGACGATTCCTGGGGGGCGGGAATGGAGGAGGTCTTTCCGTGATCGATCTGGTCATCCGCGGCGGCACTGTGGTGGACGGCACCGGGGCCCCGTCCCGCCAGGCCGATGTCGGTGTGCACGAGGGCCGGGTCGTGACCGTCGGCACCGTCGAAGAGCCGGCCGCCGCCGCCATCGAGGCGGACGGGCTGATGATCACCCCGGGGTTCGTCGATATCCACACCCACTACGACGCCCAGCTGTCGTGGGACCCGTCGGCCAGCCCTTCACCCCTCCACGGGGTGACCACCGTTATCGGCGGCAACTGCGGTTTCTCGCTGGCGCCGGGGGGACCCGAGCACTCGGACTACCTGGCCCGGATGATGGCCCGGGTGGAGGGGATGCCCCTCGCCGCCCTCGAGCATCTCGACTGGAACTGGAGCTCCTTCGGGCAATGGCTGAGCCGCCTCGACGGCCATGTCGGAGTCAACGCCGGATTCCTGGTCGGGCACTCGACGCTTCGTCGGTCGGTGATGGGCGATGACGCGGTGGGGATGGCGGCATCCGGCCAACAGGTCGAGGACATGGTGGCGCTGGCCAAACGGTCCTTCGCCGACGGGGCCCTCGGGTTCTCCACCTCCCAGGCCCACACCCATAACGACGGCGACGGACAGCCGGTGCCGTCCCGGGCGGCGGGACGGTCCGAGCTCGAAGCGCTCTGCTCGGCCCTGGGCGATCACGCCGGGACCACCCTCGAGCTCATCGTGCCCGGGTGTCTCAACGGGTTCTCCGACGACGAGGTCGACCTGATGGCCTCGCTGTCGCTGTTGGCCAACCGACCGGCCAACTGGAACGTGCTCGGGGTGTCGTCGATGAACCCGGGTGCCTGCGAGCACCAGCTCGAGGCGTCGACGGCGGCGGCCGACCGGGGGGCGAAGGTGGTGGCCCTCACCCTCCCCCACACCATGAAGATCCGGCTGTCATTCGAGCACGGCACCATCATCGACGGCCTCCCCGGCTGGCGCGAGGTGTTCGCCCTGCCGATACCCGAGCGGATGAAGCAGTTGGCCGATCCCGAGGTGCGGCGGCGGATGGACGAGGCGTCCCACTCCAAGGAGGCCGGCATCCTCGGCGCCCTGGCCAACTGGCAGAACCTGATCGTCGAGGAGACGTTCAGTCCCGCCAACGCCGGATTGGCCGGACGGACGGTCGGGGACATCGCTGCCGAGCGGGATCAGGAGCCTTTCGACGCCCTGGTCGAGGTGGTGCTGGCCGATGACCTCCGCACCGGGCTCCGGCCCCCGATTCCGGAGTCGGAGGCGGACTGGAATCTTCGGGCCGAGGTGTGGCAGGACCCCCGCACGGTGGTCGGGGGCTCCGATGCCGGTGCGCATCTCTACACCATGTGCGGCGCCATCTACTCGACCTCGATGCTCGGCGACGGGGTGCGCAAGCGGGGGCTGCTGAGCTGGGAGGCGGCGGTGTACGAGCTCACCGACGTCCCTGCCCGCCTCTACGGCCTGCGCCACCGGGGCCGGGTCGCCCCCGGATGGTTCGCCGACCTGGTGGTGCTGGACCCCGACCGGGTGGGGCAGGGCCAGGAATACACCCGGACCGATCTGCCCGGTGGGGCCAGCCGGCTCTATGCCGAGGCAGACGGCATCGAGCACGTCTTGGTGAACGGCACGGAGATCGCCGGATCCGGTGAGTTCACCGGGGCGACACCCGGGACCGTGCTGCGGTCGGGTGTCGACACCGACACCGTTACCGTCCCCGGTGGTGGTGGTTCACGGGGTTGACGGCGAGCGTTCGCGCCGCTGGTCAGCTCCGGCGAATGGACACTCGCCAGGCGCGCGCACCGTCGGGGTCGATGTTGATGACGATCCTGGAGGCTTCGATCGAGTCCACCTGCCACCCATGACCGAAACTGGCCTCGATCTCGTCCTGGGTGACCCGCCTGGGTCCCCAGTCGCCCGGTTGGCGGTCACTGAAGCACAGCATGTACATGCGTCCGCCGGGCGGAAGAACGGCCCGAAGGCTGTCGACATACCGGACCCGGTCATCGTCCTCGAAGACATGAAAGAGTCCGCAGTCGAGCACGGTGTCGACCTGCTCGTTGAGATCGGAGAGCTGCAGGGCGTCCCCAACCCGGAACCGGGCGGTCAGGCCTCGTTCGCGGGCTTTGCCTTCGGCGATGGCGATGGCGGTCGGGGCCATATCGATGCCGGTTGACTCGTGGCCGAACCGAGCAGCCATCAGGGCATGTTCTCCGGTCCCACAGCCGATGTCGAGGACTCGGCCGCGCAGTACGCCCTCCTCGGCGAGTTCGAGGAAGGCCGGCTGAGGTCGGCCGATGTCCCAGGGAGGGGTGCCGGCATAGGACGCATCGAAGTCCTCGTGGCTCCGTCGATTCGGACCCGGCCGATCGCTACGTGCGCCGGTGTCATCGCTCATGCCTGTTGTGTACCACGATGTGCCCCCAACCGCGCTGCACTACGGTGACGTCCGTGAGCCCCCAAGTCTTCGAATCGGCGAAACTCGGTCCGGTCACCCTGCGCAACCGGATCATCAAGGCGGCCACCTTCGAAGGGGTGATGCCCAAGGGTCTGGTCACCGAGCCGCTGGTCGACTTCCACCGGAAGGTGGCCTCCGGAGGCGTCGGCATGACCACGGTTGCCTACCTCGCCGTCTCCCCCGAAGGTCGCACCGACCGGCACTGCATCTCACTCCGTCCCGAGGCCCTTCCCGGTCTCCGCCGGCTCACCGACGCGGTACATGAACAGGGAGCCGCCATCGCCGCCCAGGTCGGTCACGCCGGCCCGGTGGCCAACTCCCGATCCAACCGGGCACCATCGCTGGCACCGTCGAACGGCTTCAGCCCGATGGGCACCCGTCTGCGGGGGGTCACCGAGGCGGACATCGCCCGGATCACCGAGGACTACCGGAACGCTGCCCTCATGGTGCTCGACGCCGGCTTCGACAGCATCGAGATCCATCTGGGTCACAACTACCTACTCAGCGCGTTCTTGAGCCCGAAACTGAACCGCCGGACCGACCAGTGGGGAGGGAGCCTCGAGAACCGGGCCCGATTCCCCCGCCGGGTGGCCGAAGGGGTTCGGGACGCGGTCGGCGATCGCATCGCGGTCACCGCCAAACTGAACATGGCCGACGGGGTGCCGGGAGGGTTCTGGCTCGACGAGAGTGTCGAGGTCGGTCGCATGCTCCAAGCCGATGGCGCCCTCGACGCCCTCGAGCTCACCGGAGGCAGCTCGCTGGCCAACCCCATGTACCTGTTTCGGGGCGAAGCGCCGCTCAAGGAGTTCGGCGCCACCCTGCCCCCGGCCATCCGGTTGGGCTTCCGGGTCCTGGGGAAGCGGTTCATGCCGGCCTATCCGTTCGAAGAAGCGTTCTTCTTGCCCTACGCCCGGCAATTCCGGGACGCCCTGGATATGCCGCTCATCCTCCTCGGGGGGATCAACCGACTCGACACCATCCAACACGCGGTGGATGAAGGGTTCGATTTTGTGGCCATGGCCAGAGCCCTCTTGCGCGAGCCGGACCTGGTCAACAAATTCCACCAAGGAACGGCCAGCGAGTCGCTTTGCATCCACTGCAACAAGTGTATGCCGACCATCTACCGGGGCACCCGTTGCGTGCTGGTCGAACCGGTCGAGCCGGTGGGAGCGCCTTCGGCCTGACCGGTTCGAGCTCGTGGCGAGGCCGCGACGGCTCGTGCCTCAGTTCGGTGGGTCCAACAGCACCCCGGGATTCAACACGCCGGCCGGATCGAGCGACGCTTTGGCCGCCCGGAGGGCGTCGGCGAACGGATCGGGTCGCTGACGGTCGTACCAGGGGCGATGGTCCCGACCGACGGAATGGTGGTGGGTGATGGTTCCGCCGGCAATCTCCACGGCTTCGGACACCGCGGCCTTGATCTCGTCCCACTGCGAGACCTGCGAGCCCCACCGTCCGGGGGCGAACACGCTGTAGTAGGGAGCCGGGCCGTCCGGGTAGACATGGGTGAACCGGCAGGTGACCATGCCGTCCCCGCACACCCGCTGCACCACCTGGTTGGCGGCTTCGGACACCGAGGCGTGGAACTCGGTGAAGCGGTCCCAGGTGCAGGCGGTCTCGAAGGTCTCCACGATCACCCCCATCCGGACCAGGGCGTCACGCGTATAGGGAGCCCGCAAAAAGGTGTTGCGCCAGGCACCGGAGGCGCCCTCCCGGCCGGCCGGACCGGCCGGTTCGCCATCGGGGTTGGCCGCATCGTCGTCGGAGTAACGGGCGCCTTCCGGCAGGGTGCCGCCGTGATCCCGGCACAGCTCGAGGGCTCGGTCGAGCCACACCTCCACCGGATGATCGGCGGACTCGAAGCCGAGCACCAGCAGGCCACCGCTCACCTGGGTTCCGGCCGACAGCCGCGCCTCCCCGGAATCCAGCAGGCGACAGTTGGTCGGGAACAGGGCCGCCTGGGCGATAGCCCGGGTGGCCTCCACCCCTTCCTCACGAGTGGAGAAATGCACCGAGGCGGCCCCGCGCCAGCGGGGTCGATCCTGGAGCCGCATCCAGGCCTCGGTGATGATCCCCAGGGTGCCCTCGGAACCGAGCAGCATCCGGTCGGGCGAGGGACCGGCGCCCGAACCCGGGAGGCGCCGGGATTCGAACACGCCAGTCGGGGTGATCGCCCGGATCGACTCCACCAGGTCATCGATGTGGGTATAGACGGTGGCGAAGTGGCCACCCGCCCGGGTGGCCAACCAGCCTCCCAACGTCGAGAACTCGAACGACTGTGGGAAGTGGCGCAAGGTGAGACCATGGGGACGGAGTTGGTCTTCCAACACCGGTCCGAGGGCGCCACCCTGGATGCGGGCCGCCCGGCTGATGCGATCGACGTCGAGGACCCGGTCGAGCGCGGTCAGATCCATCGACACCACTCCGGGATAGCCGTCACCGACCCGGGCCTCGACGCCTCCCGTCACCGACGAGCCTCCGCCGTAGGCGATGGCGGCGAATCCCTCGGTACAACACCAATCGAGCACTGCCTCCACCTCGCCCTCGGTGGTGGGGTGGGCCACGACGTCGGGAGGGTTGTCGAGTTGGCCGAGCAGGTTGCGGGCGACATCGCGGAAGGCCTTGCCGTGGGTGTGGGCGGCGCGGTCTTCCACGTCGGTACGGCAGATCCCGGCCAGCGACGCCGGAGGGGTCACCCGCGATCGGCGCAGCGAGAGGTGGTCGAGGTGAGGGGGTGGGCGGACTTCGACCCCTTCCGACCCGAACCAGGAGCTCACCAGGCCGGTGAGGCCCTCAATCTGGTCGGCGGTGAGCGCCTGGTCCTCCCAGCCCCAACCCCACCACGATCGTGACCGGTCGCTCATCAGTGCCCGAGATCGTGCGACCGGTCTGGGATTCAGGGGTCAGTGCTTCAGGGCCGGGTGCTGCCGGGCCAACAGGGGGGTGATCAACCGGCGTGGCGTCAGCCAGCCACCGGCGGCGCCCAGCCGGTTGAAGATCCCGGGGATGACCACGGCGCGGTCGGCATCCAGGCCGACCACCGCGGCGGCGGCCACCTCTTCGGGCGGCACCCACATGAATTTGGGTAGCGACCCGGCCGCCTCTTCGTCGGTGAGGCCGGCAGCTTCGCCAAAACCAGTTTCGACCGGACCGGGGCACAACGTCGTCACCGTGACTCCGGTGCCCCGCAGCTCGGCCCGGATGGCGTGGCCATAGGACAGGACGAAGGCCTTGCTGGCCCCGTATCCGGCCTGACCCGGCAGCGGCTGAAAGGCCGCCGTCGACGCCACATTGAGGATTGCCCCGCTCCGGCGTTCGACCATCCCGGGGAGGAAGGCGGTACAGAGGTGGACCACCGCCTCGACATCAGTCCGGATCATGGCCAGCTCTCCAGCCACCTCTCCCCGGTACACCGCCCCCATGGTGGAGAGCCCGGCGTTGTTGACCAATACGTTCACCGCCAGTTCCCGGGACGCGACTTCGGAGACGATGTTGGCGCGGGACGACTCGTCGGTCAGGTCGGCGACGACCACTTCGGCCCTGACCCCGTGCTTCGACGCCAACTCTTGGGCCAACGCCCGGAGCTTGGGCTCCCGGCGGGCCACCAGCGTCACCCCGAGGCCCTTGGCCGCCAGCAGTTTGGCGATCTCGGCGCCGATTCCCGAGGAGGCTCCGGTGACAAGGCAGGTGCGGTCTGGGCTCGGGGCGGGAAGTGTCATAACCGCATCGTAGGGGGCCTGCGCCTGGTGCTGCCATGGCGGAATCCGACCGATGACTAGGGCTGGACGACCCCTTCGGCCGGCGCTCGGCCCGGCGTCGCGTAGACCGCCCGAGCCCGGAAGCGGAGCGGGCGCTCTCCGAGTTCCTCGAGATAGTGGGCGGTCCAGCCGGCCACTCGGGCCACCGTGAAGGTGGTGCGCCCGGCATCCGGGGGCATCCCCGCCGACCAGGTGATGGCGGCCAGGGCCAGGTCGACGTTGGGCGCCGGCAGCCCGTTGGTCTCGGCCAGATCGATGATGGCCTTGACCAGCTCGATCTGTTCGGCAGTGGCCGTCTGGTTGAACAACCTGAGCAGCGCCTCGAATCGAGGATCGCCGTTCTTGTAGACGGGGTGTCCGAAGCCCGGCAGCACCCGTTGCCATCGCAACGTGTCGTCCAGGGCCCGTTCGACCCCATGGCGTTCGGCATCGACCAGGAGCCCGTAGGCCAGCTGGCTGGCCCCGCCGTGGAGCGGTCCGGCGATGGTTCCCAGCCCGGCCATGAGGGCATCGCAGAGATCGGCGTGGGTGGAGGCGGCCAACCGGACCGCCAGGGTAGAGGTGGCCAGCTCGTGGTCAGCCATCAACACCAAGGCGGCGTTGACGCTTCTGACCAGACCCGGGGTGGGGGCCGGGCTCAGCTTGCCGGCCAGGCGCTCGGCCAAGGATCCGCCCCGATCGACGCCGTCCGGCAGCTCCAGGGGAACCGGTGGGCCGGCAGGTCCCGGGAGCAACTCCACCATCGATGCCGCCACCCGGCGGGCGGTGCGGGTAACGCTGACCGGTCGCAGGTCGGCCCGCAACGGGTTGTTGGCCCCGGCCATCACCACCGCCCAGCGCATCATGTCCATCGATCCCATCTCCGGGTGGTCGCCCGACCGCAGCGATTCCCATGGCCGGCCACCCGATCCGTCCGCAGGGTGGTTCGGCCCGCTCGCCGGCCTCGACGAACCGTCGTCGGGGTCGACATTCCACAACCACTCCGCCACCTCCTCGAAGGAGGCGGACGAGGCCAACTGGACGGCGGCCAAACCCCGGTAGGCGGGTCCGTCGTCCCGGAGCTGGGTGATGGAGGTGGTCACGGTGGCCAACCGGGTCTCGACCGTCTTCCCGGTTCGGGCCCGGACAGCCAGCCGTTCGATGTCGTCCACATCAAAGAGGCTCCGTCGACTGTGCGGCGACGGATGGGAGGGGAGCAGGCCCCGGCTCACATAGGCGTAGAGAGTGGCGGTCTTGACGCCGAGGCGCCGGGCCGCCTCCTCGCTCTCCAGCATCCGATCCACCCGGGAACTCTACCTGTTGACATTGACTTGATCAACGTTTACAGACCATCGAAACCGGTCCACACTGGACGGGTACAGACAGAAACCGAATTCGGCACCGGCCTGCGGTGCCCAGACCCCCCAGGAGTACCGATGCCCACTTCCGTGCGAGATCTGATGACCTCCCCCCCGGTCACCTGCGACCCCGACACCTCGCTGGCCGACGCGGCCGGCACCATGCACGGCCACGACATCGGTTCGGTCGTCGTCACCGACGGCGCCAAGGTGACGGGCATCGTCACCGAGCGCGACCTGTTGCGAGCCGCGGCCGGTCATGCGGATCCGTTGATGGAGCCGGTGCACCTGTGGATGACCGCCAACCCGGACGTCCTGGCGCCCGACGAGGAGGCCGGCGCGGCGTGGACCAGCCTGACCCATCATCACTACCGTCACCTGCCGGTGGTCGAGGGCGGGAAACTGATCGGCGTGGTCTCCATCCGGGATCTGCTGGAAGTGGCGCAGATCCGGCCGGCCAACGAGTCGGGAACCGACGTGCCCAAAGGGCTCGAAGGGGTGGTGGTGGCCGAGACGTCGGTGGGCGACGTCCGCGGCCTCGAAGGCTTCTACCACTACCGGCAGTATTCGGCGGTGGAGCTGGCGGCCCGTCGATCGCTCGAGGACGTGTGGCAGCTGCTCTTCGATGGCGAGCTCCCCGACCCGAGGCGCGCCGACGCCTTCGCCGTCGAGGTGGCCACCCTGCGCCCGCTGCCCGACCGGCTGGCGTCACTGTTGCCGGCCCTGGCCTCGAGTGGCACTCCGTTGGATGTGCTGCGCACCGGCGTCTCGCTTCTGGGTGCCGAGCTGGGCTGGCGGCCGACCCACGACATCGACGGGGCCGAGCTGCGGGGCCAGGCCCTGCACCTCTGCTCGGTGGTTCCCACCCTGCTGACCGCCACCCACCGGCTCCGGATCGGACTCCAGCCGGTGGCACCCCGGGACGACCTGTCCTATGCCGCCAACTACCTCTGGATGCTGCTGGGGGAGGAGGCGCCGGACGAGCACGTTCGGGCCATCGAGCAGTACCTGATCGTCACCATCGACCACGGATTCAACGCCTCCACTTTCACGGCCCGGGTCATCACCTCCACCGGAGCCGACCTGGCCGCCGCCGTCACCGGGGCCATCGGGGCGCTGTCGGGCCCGCTCCATGGGGGGGCTCCCAGTCGGGCCCTCGACATGCTCGACGACATCGCCACCCCCGACCGGGCCGAGGCCTGGGTGCGGGGGGCCATCGAGCGCGGCGACCGGATCATGGGCTTCGGCCACCGGGTCTACAAGACCGACGACCCCCGCTCGGTCTTTCTGCGGGGCGTGGCCCAGCAGTTGGGAGGCCCGCTGGTCGACTTCGCCGAACAGGTCGAGCGAACGACGGTAAATGTCCTTACCGAACTGAAGCCGGGGCGACAGCTCTATACCAATGTGGAGTTCTTCGCCGGAGTCGTCATGCACACCTGTGGCATCCCCCGGGACATGTTCACTCCCACCTTCGCCTCCAGCCGGACCATCGGTTGGGCCACCCAGGTGATGGAACAGGCGCAGGACAACCGGCTGATCCGGCCGGCCGCCCGGTATGTCGGGCCGCCGCCACCCCAGCCGGTCCCCACCCGCGGATAGATCAGTTCCGGCCCGGTGCCATCTTGAGGACCGGGCGCTCCTCCACCCATTGGAGATGGAGCGACCGGCGAGCGAACTTCCAATGGCCGTCCACCCGTCGGTAGTCGTCGCTGTAGCGGATGTACCAGATGAAGTCCGAGCCCTCCGATGACTCCGCCGACGCCCCGGCAGCGGTGTCGGGGTCGGCCGCGGTCAAATGATGGGCGACGCACTTCACGTTGCCGTTGGCGGTATCACCATCGATGGCGAACTCGTGATTCGACACGAGATGGAAGGTACACCGGTAGTGCGCCAGCCGGCCGGGGATCTGGCACAACTCCTCGTACCCCGACCGGGTGATCACCGGCCGGAAGTCGGCGGGATAGTCCGGCACCACCAACTCACCGCCCTCGACGAACAACCCGGCGAAGCGGTCTCCGTCCCGGAAGTCGACCGCCGCCGCGTAGGAGGTGGACAGCCCGCGGAGCTCGAGCTCGTCACGCCGGTGGTCATCCGGGTCCCGATGACGTCCGATCATCCGGCTCCGCCCGTCATCGGCACCGTCCCGCCGGGGTCGGCGGTGACCCGTCCACCGACAGGGGGAATGAGTCCGAACCGCATGGGTGTTCATCCTTTCGCGCACCGTCCGAAGCCGCGTGGTTCCCGAGGATACTGAGCAAATTGTGGGCTGGAGGCCCGGTACAGTAGGACGGTGGATCCCGAGGCTGCACCTGAGCGTGGTAGTGCGCCGCCCGATACCCGCACCCGGGGCCGACCGCCACCTTCCCCGGGCACCCCGTTCTACGACGCCATCATGACGTCGAGGGCCCGGATGCACCGTCGGCGGTTCATCACCTTGGCCGCCACCGGTGGTGTGGTCGCCGCCGGCGCAGTGGCCCTGGCCGTCGCCGAGACCGCCGGCGGCTCAGGCCAACCCACCGCCACCCCGACCACGACACCCGCCCGAGCCAAGAAACCGGCCACCTCCACCGCCAAGGTCATCAACACCAAGCTGGCCGACGGGGTCACCATCCCGGTGAATCCGGCCATCGTCGCCGAGAATGCCAAGACGGGTCATGCCTGGTGGGTCAACACCCCCCAGCAGGCCGGCGACATCGAGGGCTACTCCAATCAGTGCAGCGCCGCCATCGGTGAGACCGTCACCCTGTTCGTCAGCACCAAGGCGGCCCACTTTCATGTCGAGGCCTACCGGATGGGCTATTACCAGGGCATCGGCGCCCGACTGGTGTGGCAGTCGGACGAGGCCCCCGGAGTCCGCCAGGCCCAACCCACCGTGGTCGCGCCGACCAACACCATTCAGTGCAATTGGAAACCGTCCATCGGCGTCCCGGTCAACTCGACCTGGCCGCCCGGCGCCTACCTGTTGAAGTTGGTCGGGCCGAACAACGAGCAGCAGTACGTGCCGCTCTGCGTGAGGGATGACACCTCCAAGGCGGCCATCGTGATCCAGTCGAGCGTGACCACCTGGCAGGCCTACAACCGATGGGGCGGGTACAGCCTCTACTACGGCAACCAGGGCGGCGCCCTGTCGTTCACCCACAATCCCGGCGGGGGCGACTACGACCACCGGTCCCGCGTCGTCACCTTCGACCGCCCGTATGACCACGATTGGGCGTCGGGCGCCGCCGACTTTGTCGGCAACGAGTTCCCGGTCATCTATCAGGCCGAACAGATGGGCCTCGACGTCACCTACTGGACGGATATCGACTTCCACGCCCGGCCTCAACTGCTGAACAATCACAAGGCACTGATCAGCCTCGGCCATGACGAGTACTGGTCGCGGGAGATGCGGACGGGTGGGATCCAGTCGGTCGCCGGCGGGGTGAACATGGCGTTTCTCGGCGCCAACGCCTGCTACCGGCAGATCCGGCTTCAACCGTCCGATCTCGGGGTCAACCGCCAGCAGGTCTGCTACAAGTCCGCCAGCGAGGACCCGCTCACCGGAGTCGACAACACCCAGGTCACCGTCAACTGGCCCGAGGCTCCGGTCTCCAAGCCCGAGAGCGAGCTGATCGGCAGCACCTACCAGGACGTTGCCGCCAACGCCGCCATGGTGGTCACCGAACCGAATGCCTGGGTGTTCGCCGGGACCGGGTTCACCCAGAACCAGAGCCTGCCCAAGGTGGTCCTGGGGGAGTTCGACCGCTACGTCCCCGGTGCCTCGAGCCCTTCCAACCTCGATGTGCTGGCCCACTCGATCGTGCCCAACCGCGGCAGCAATTACTCGGACGTCACCTGGTACACGGTGCCCAACGGCGGTGGCGTCTTCTCCACCGGGAACGCCACCTGGATCGGCGCGCTGGTCAACAGCACCCTGATCCCCCCCAACGTGGTGCCCGATGCGATCCCCGGGGTGACGGCACCCCTGCTGCGGGTGATGGAGAACCTGTACTCGGTGATCGGGATGGGACCGGCCAGCGCCACCCAACCCTCCCAGGGCAACTGGCAGGCCGTCTACGGCTCCGGGTCCTCGTCCCTCAAGACCCCGGTGCCCACCAACAGCGCCTGAGCCACTCGTCGCCACTACCGGCTTCGCCTCGCCCCGGCTCGTACAATCGGCGGAACATGCATCCGGACCCGGCGACCACCCGCCCCCTTCTCGAGGCATCGGGCGACCGGACTCCGGGTTCATCTCTCGAGCCGGAGCCCGCTTCCCGATGGGGACGCGGGTCGTGGATGACGGCCCTGGCCTTTGCCATCCTGGCCATCCCGTTCGCCATCATCCTCATCCGATTCCTGGTCTCGTCGGGCCAGCCCATCTACTTGCCCGACGATCTGGCCCTCATCGATCTGCATACCCGGGAGGCGCTCCGCTGGCGGCAGGAGCTCGGGGTCTTCGACCACAACAACTGGAACCACCCAGGACCGAGCTACTTCTACCTGCTCTCGCTGTCCTACCGGGTGCTCGGCTCCGGCGCCAGGGCCGAGTTCTTCGGGGCCACCCTCGTGAATGCGCTGGCCGCGTTGGCCTGCGTGGGGGTGGTCCGCCGGCGAACCACCCCGGCCCGGGCCCTCTGGGCGGCAGTCTGGGTCGGATTCCTGGCCGGGGTCTTGGCCGTCACCGGGTCCGGAAGCACGACCTACTCCGAAGGCGGGCTCGGCGCGCTGGTCAGCCCTTGGAACCCGATGGTCGTCATCCTCCCGCTGGTGCTGTTCACCATCCTCTGTGCGGCGGCGCTCGACCGATCGGCGCTGTCACTGTTGGGCGCGCTGTTGGTCGGCTCCTTCATCGTCCAGACCGACATCTCCACCCTTCCGGTGGTGACCGCGGTGTTCGTCGTCGCCGCCGTCGGGTGGTTGGTCACCCTGTTCCGGGATCGGCGGAGATCGCTTCCCCCTGACCATCACCGACCGCGGTGGTGGGTGGTGGCGGTCGGGTTGACGGTGTTTGCCGGGATGTGGACGCCACCGATCATCCAGCAATTCACCAACCATCCGGGAAACTTCACCCTCATCTACCGCTTCTTTACCAGTGGTCAGCCGGGACGGTCGCTCCATGCCGCCCTCTGGTCGGTCGCCGCGGTCAACGGCATCCTCGTCGAGGGTCCCTCGGAGGTCATGAGCTCGTTCCTGGGCGGGCCTCCCCATCATTCGACCATCACCGTCGTGGCGTGGATCGCGGTGGTGCTCGTCGGCATCGCGGTGACCGCCACCGGCATTCGTCAACGTCGCCGATTCGCGACCGGGCTGGGTGCCCTGAGTCTGGTTGGTTGCGTCACCACCGTTCTGGCCGTCACCCACGTCATCGGGCAGATCTTCGGCTATCTGGTGGCATGGGAGATCGCCATGCCCATCGCCGCCCTCGTCGGGCTCGGCCTGGTGGGTTGGCCGGGGCCGGAATCCCGGATCCGGCCCCGGCTGGCGACATCATCCCCCGCGCAGCGCCTGACCCTCGGCGGCTTGGCCGTGCTGGTCGGGGTGGTGCTGGCGGTGCGGGTCATCTCGCTCCCGGCGTTGAGCACCGTCTCGGATCCGACCGTCGGCCGACTCGACGCGCTGGTGACTCCCTCCCTGAGCCACCAACAGTCGGTCTTCGTCGGCGACAACGGGGTGCAACCACTGCTCCTGGGGGTCGAGCAGTTCATCGGGCTGGTCAACCAGCTCGATGAGCAGGGGTACAACCCACAGGTGAACCACGCGTGGAAGGCCCAGTTCGGAACCGGCTACCTGACCACCGGGAACGAAGCCGCCGACATCGAGCTGTGGCCGTGGACGGCCCGGGCGACCGGGCTGCCCGGCTACGTGGGCCGGGTCGGCAACATCGCCGTCGCCATCACCCGACCCGACGCTGGCCGGAGCTGACAATTCAGCCGTTCGAGATCAGTCCCCCGACGAAGCGTCATACCGGTCAGGGTGGAGGCGGCTTGGCCCGGTTCTCGGCGGCGATGCGGGCCACGTCGCTCAGCAGCCAGGGAGCCACCAATTTCGCCCCGGCCTCGTTGACGTGGATGCCGTCGGCGTAGCGCACGTTGACCCCGTTGATGTACTGCACGTAGTGGCCGCCCGGATCGAGATGGGCGTTCAGATCCGCCACCGTCACACCGCTCCCCGCCTCCGCCGCGGCTTGGCGGAGTAGGGCGTTGTAGCGATCCACCCGCTGGGGATCGTCTTCCGGCCAGGTTGATCCGTCCGCCTGTTCCGGCTGTTGGTAGTACACCGCGGTCAACAGGACCACCGCAGCACCGGTCGAACGGAGGGCGTTGATGGCGCTCCGCATGGCTTGGAGTTCGGCGGCGTCGAAGTCCGGTTCGCCGATGTGGGTCCAGCGCCCGTTGAGCCGGCGGTTCCGCACGTCGTACTCACCGTCGGCCAGGACGACCACGTCGGGCTGGAAGGCGTCCACATCCGCCTTCCAGCGGACGGACTGGCTGGCACAGGGCACTTCGATCTGCCCGCCCCGGGTGCCGACGGTACCGGGGTCCACCGTGTTGTGGAGCGTCGTCTCGCCGAGGAGGAGCCCACAGCCGAGCACCCCGTCCCCGGCGTAGGCCACGTTGTAGTTCCCCGAATCCGGGCCCAACCCGAAACCGAGGAAGCTGGCCTCGGAGTCCCCCACCAGCAGGACCCGGTACGGGCCGCCGCTGCCGGCGGCCACCACCGGGGTGTTGGCACTCGTCCCGGGGTCCTGAGCGGTGACGGACGCCGCCGGGCTCGGCGCGCTACTGACGGACTGGGCGCTGAGGGCGGGGGCGGCGCCGGCGGTGGAGGCGACCAGCAGGGCGGCCGCCCCGCCCACCGCCAACGGGGTGGCGGCCCACGCCCGCCAGCCCCGGAGGATACCGCGGCGGATGGGCATCTCGACCAGGTGGAAGGACAGCGCGGCCACCCCCACCGACACCGCCACCCGAACGCCGAACAGCGGCCAGCCGGCCAGACCGGTCCGGGCGTTGTCCAGCACCACGAAGACCGGCCAGTGCCAGAGATAGAGCCCATAGGAGATGGCACCCAGGTACCGCACCGGACGGAGGGACAGGCACCGCGCCCAGGGGCTGTCGGGTACCAACGCCACCGACGTCACCACCGCGGCGGCGGCCAGGGCGACCAGACCGAACCCGCCTTGGTACAGCCAGCCGGTCCCGCTGTTGACGGCAACGGTCATCACCACGACCGCCACCAACCCGGCGCCCCCGAGGGCCATCAACATCCATCTCGCCGGCGTCGACAACGAGGTCGATCGGACCAGGGACAGCGTCCGGGAAGCACCCACAGCTTCGGGCCGCCCGCTCGCCAACGGTCGGGCCAGCACGATGGCCAGGGCGGCTCCGATCAGCAGGGCCTGGGCCCGGGTATCGGTCCCGTAGTAGACCCGATTGACGCCGGTTCCCCCGTGGTACAAGTAGGCCATCTCCGTGGCGCTGGCCACCGCCCCGACCACGGTCACCGTCAGGAGCACCCGCAGCGATCGGGTCCATTTCATGATGGCCAGCACCACCAGTGGCCAGACCAGATAGAACTGCTCCTCGATGGACAGCGACCAGGTGTGCAGCAGCGGTCGGGGGGTGTTGAGGGCGGCGAAATAGCCCTGGGTGCCGGTCACCAGGTGCCAGTTGTTCCCGTACAGCAAGGTGGCCACCGCGTCACTGCGCAACTGGCCGAGGGTGTCGGGCGGGGCGAAGAACTCCGCGTAGCAGGCCACCCCGGCCAGCATCACCAACAGCGCCGGGACCAGCCGCCGGACCCGGTGAGCCCAGAACCGCCTCAGGCCGATGCCGGCGCTCTGGCGAAATTCACCGACCAGCAGCCCGGTGATGAGAAATCCGGAGAGGACGAAGAAGACGTCCACCCCGAAGAAGCCTCCGCCGGCCCAGCTGAATCCGCCGTGGAACAGCAGGACCAGCGCGATGGCCAAGGCCCGGACGCCGTCGAGAGCGGGGATGCGGTTGACCGAGGGTTCAGGTCCCCCGCTCACCGGCGTGGCCGCGGGATCCGTCTCCACAGGATCTGCCACCGGCGGATTGTAGCGTCGTTGTCCAGCCGTTCCGGGGTCGGGAGTGGCCTTATGGCGGACTCAAGGCTGGGTCGGAGCGGCGGCGCAAACTGGTCAACGGCTTCTCAATGAGGAACCAGCTGCCGATGGCGATGGCAAAGATGATGACGAGGCGGAGCAGTTCGGTGGGCCAGTACGACCAGTGGGTGCCGTTGGGCTGGAGGGCCAGGTACACGGGGAAGTGCACCAGATAGAGGGTGTAGGAGAGGTCGCCGACGAACACGAAGATGCCCAACCCCACGAACCGGGAG
>DASXFR010000076.1:0-78095 GCA_036489495.1 Acidimicrobiales bacterium
CCCCCGGGCCCGGGCCCGGGGACACGGTGGGTTCTTCCAGGGCGGTACCGGTTGGTGGGGTCACAGAGACCAGTGTAGGTACGGGGCGGGTCGGGTGCGGGTCACCGGCGCCAGGGGCGGAAGACGGCCAGAAACCGGCTCAGTGGCCGTGCCTGGCGTGTTCGTCGCGGAGGGCGTGGGCGACCCGCTCGAGCAGGGTTTCAGGCACGTGATCCTTGCAACGGTTGGCGATCACCTTGCGCAACTCGGCCTCGAAGCCGAACGCGTCCACGCACGGCCCGCAGAGGTCGAGGTGGCGGGTGATCTCCACCCGGCGCTCCTCGGTGAGCTCGCCGTCGAGGTAGAAGTAGAGCCGCTCGACCGTCTCCTCACAGTTGACGAATCCGGCGACATGCGCACCGCCCGGCATGGCCGGGTTGCTGCCGGCCCCCTTGGCGCCTTCGGATTTCTGCTCTCCCACGAGTCTGTCTCCCTACTTGCCGTCGCCGGAAGCGCCGACCAGGCCGCGAGCACTTCCGAATTCGAACAACGCCTTCTGCAGGGCCTTTCTTCCACGGTGGATGCGGCTCATCACCGTGCCGATGGGTACATCGGTGATTTCGGCGATCTCTTTATAGGAGAAACCCTCGACGTCGGCCAGCAGCACGGCCAGCCGGAAGGTGTCGGGCAACGACTCGATTGCGTCCTTGACCTCGGTGTCCGTGATGCGTTCCAACGCCTCTTCTTCGGCGCTGCGCCCGAGCCCGGAAGGCTGGTCGGCGGACAGATGGCGGTAGAGGAACAGGTCCTCCACATCCTCGACGTCGGCGATCTCCGGCCGCCGCTTCTTGGCCCGGTAGGAATTGATATAGGTGTTGGTGAGAATCCGGTAGAGCCACGCCTTGAGGTTGGTACCGGCCTCGAAGCCCCCGAAGGCGCGGTAGGCCTTGAGATAGGTCTCTTGCACCAGGTCCTCAGCATCGGCGGGGTTGCGCGTCATGCGGAGCGCGGCCGAGTACAGCGGGGGCATGAACTCCATGGCAAGGTCGGTGAAATCCGCCTGGTCGGCCATAGGTTGCACCCTACAGCGCCGGTGACTCACGGCGGACCCGGCGTCGGTGGCCTGGTTCGGGTCTCCCGTCGCGCTCCCGCCTATCTGACCGCGGGGTGGCGGTCGGACCAGGGAGCCGCGGCTTCCAGCTGGGCCGCCACCCGCAACAGCCGGTCGTCCTGCCAGGGCCCGGCCACCAGCTGCACCCCAACCGGCAACCCCGACGCGGCGGTGTGGAGCGGGAGGCTGACAGCCGGCTGCCCGGTGATGTTGAACACCGCGGTGAAAGCAGCCATCGACATCACTTCGAGCGGAGGCATCTCCGGAGATTCGTGCACCGCTTTCAGGACACCGACCGGCGGAGGTTCGATGGCCAGGGTTGGGGTGACCAACAGATCGAACTCGCTCCCCCATCGGGCGACGATCGGGCGGGAGAGTCGGTGCAGCTCGGCCACCGACGCGACAAACGTCCGGCTGTCCACGTCATGGGCGGCGGCATAGCCGGCTCGATTGTTGGGTTCGACCTTCTCCCAGTCGATGCCGGGATTCTCGGCCAGGCCGGCGGTGACCACGTGGAGGAACGGCGCCAACGACTCGGCCTCGAAGATGTCGGCGTCGAGACGCTCGACATGATGGCCGGCCTGCTCGAGCAGCTTCCCGGTGAGCTCGACGGCGGCAACGGCTTCGTCGGCCACCGGGATGCCCAGGCCCGACACGGTGTTCAACGCCACCCGGAGCCGTCCCGGGTCCTTCCCGGGCTGGGTGGCGAACGGGGCGGGCGGCACTGGCACCTGCCACCAGTTGCCGGGATCGGGAACATTCATCACGTCGAGCAGCGCGGCGGCGTCGGCCACCGTCAGGCACACCGCCCCGTCGGCGGCCATTCCCTGCCAACCCGGGATCAACGACGGCACCCGACCCCGGCTCGGCTTCAATCCGACCAGACCGCAGCAGGACGACGGGATGCGGATCGAACCGCCCCCGTCGCTGGCGTGGGCCACCGAGAACATCCCCGAGGACACCGCCGCCGCCGCACCGCCGCTGGATCCGCCCGGGGTGTGGTCGGGGTTCCAGGGATTGCGGGTGGGGCCGTAGCGGAGGTTCTCGGTGACGGTGATGGATCCGAACTCGGGGGTGTTGGTTCGGCCAGTGAGGATGAACCCGGCGCCGAGGATCGCATCGACCACCAGGTCGTTGTGGTCGCTCACCCCGTCCGGCGCGCCGAGGGAGCCGTAGGTCAGCGGCTGACCTTCAACCGCACACAGGTCTTTGATCGGCAGCGGCACCCCGGCAAAGGGAGGAAGGTCATCGGTGCCGTCGGCGCCGGCGATCCGGTCGCCGAGCGCCTTGGCCTTGGCCCGGGCGTCGTCGTCGTTGCGCCAGATCACCGCGTTGAGCTCCGGGTTTCGCCGGTCGACCCGGCTCAGGGTGGCGTCGAGGACTTCGAGCGGGCTGACCTCCTTCCGACGAATGGCGGCGGCGGTGTCGAGAGCAGAGGTGAATTCGTCCATGCCCGCACTATTCCACGGCGCTGCGGTTGGGCGCCCGGGTCGACGAGGGTCAGGCGCCCTCGTAGTCGAAGCCTCCGATTTTGATCTTCGGCGAGCTCAGGAGGGTTCCCAGCGCCACCCGTTGTTGTTCTCGCACGTGATGGCCTCGCCATTAGCTGCAATGCCGCTGGTGCCACGTTCCGCGGTGCTGCACAATTCTCCCGCTTTGTAGCAGTTTCCTGTGCTGGTGGTTGGCGTGCAGCCCTGGGGGGCGACGGCAGGAGCCGACGTGGGCGGCGGCGGGGCAGTCGTGGGAGGCGAGGTGGTCGTAGGTGGAATCGTCGTTGGGGGGACTGTGGTGGTGGTAGCCGGGGGGCGGGTCGTGGTTGTAGTGGGATGAGTTGTGGTTGAGGGGGGACGTGTCGTCGCTGGCGGACGGGTAGTCGATGGATGGGCTACGGACGTAGTCGTAACTGAAGTTGCCGCAGTGTTTTTGGATTTAGGCGGCGCAACTGCGGCTGTGATGATGACCGCCACAATGAATACGCCCACCGGTATCGATACGAACCAGAACCACCTCCTCCGGTACCACGGAACCTGCGGCTGTTGCGGCTCTTGCGATGCTTGCGGTGTTTGCGGGGCATCGGGAGAAGTTGGCGAGTATCCCGGAACGAGGCTTGGGTCGTACCACTTGCCGTCCGACGCCTGCCACCAACCTGGGCCTTGCGAGGAATCGCTCATTCCGCCCCCCTTGTGTTATTGAGCCGCAGGGTTCCGCGGAGTGGCGGGAGCCTACAGAAGGTGACGACGCTGCGCTGAGGGGATTGAATTCGACGCCCCTGTCAACGCTGGAGAGTCAGGCGCCCTCGTAGTCGAAGCCGAGATCCGGCGCAGTCAACAGCGCCCGGAACGGGAGCCCCTCGGCGGCGGCCATCGCCTCGACGGTTCCGCCCCGGTCCACCACCGCCACCAGCAGGACGGGCTCGGCGCCGGCATCGCGGATGGCGTGGGCGGCCTCAATTAAAGAGGTACCGCGGGTCACCGTGTCCTCGGTCACCACCACCCGGTCACCCGGATCGAGGGCACCGGCGATCCGCCCGCCGCCACCGTGGTCCTTGGTTTCCTTCCGCACGCTGAACACCTTCAGCATCCGGCCCCGGCTGGCCGCCACCCCGGCAGTGATGAAGGCCACCGGGTCCGCCCCCATGGTCAGCCCGCCAATGGCGGTGACGTCGTCGGGGAGAAGGGACAGGATCCCGTCGGCCACCAACACCATGGCCTCGGGTCGGCAGACCGTCTGCTTGGAGTCGATGAACCAGCTGCTGTGCCGCCCCGACTTGAGGACGAAGTCGCCTCGCTTCACCGAATGTTCGAGCAGGTGCCGGCGGAGTGCCTCGAACTCGGTGGACGGGAGGGTGTCGCTCATCGGGACGGGAAGAGACTCGGCCCGACCAGTTCCACCCCTCGGTCCCCCGGCTCCACCCAACCCACCACCATCGGATCGAGACCCGCGCCCATCAGCGCATCGATGGCGACATCAGCCGTGTCGGCGGACGCCACTACCACCATCCCGATGCCGAGGTTGAACACCCGCAGCATCTCGGCATCTTCCACCTGGCCCAGCCGCTGTACCTCGCCGAAGATGCGCGGGATCTTCCAGGTGTCGGTCTCGACCACCGCCCGCAGGCCGTCGGGAAGCGCCCGGGGCAGGTTGCCGGGGATCCCGCCACCGGTGATGTGAGCTACCGCGTGGATGTCGGCGGCGGCGATGGCCGCCTGCACCGCCGGGGTGTACAGCACAGAGGGGAGGAGGAGCTCGTCGGCCAGCGAGGTGGCCGCCCCGTTCCAGGCCGGGGAGTCGAGGGTCAGACCCGCCCGTTCGAGCAATACCTGGCGAGCCAGGGTGTAGCCGTTGGACCGGAGTCCCGGCGACGGGAGACCGATCAACACGTCGGCGGCCCGAACCCGCTCGGAGCTCAGGATCCGGTCGCGTTCGACCACCCCGACGGCGAAGCCGACCAGATCGAATTCGCCGGGCTTCATCACCCCGGCGTGCTCGGCCATCTCGCCGCCCAGCAGTGCTGCCCCCACCTGGCGGCAACCGTCGGCGACCCCCGCCACCAACGCCTCCATCTGATCGGGGTCGACCGATCCGGTGGAGATGTAATCGAGGAAGAACAGCGGCTCGGCCCCCTGGCACACCAGGTCGTCGACGCACATGGCCACCAGATCGATGCCGATGGTGTCGTAGCGACCGGTTGCCTGGGCGACCAATGCCTTGGTGCCGACCCCGTCGGTGCCGGCCACCAGCACCGGTTGGCGGTAGTTCTCGGTGGCGAGGGCGAACAGGCCCCCGAATTCGCCGATCCCGCCGAGCACCTCGGGCCGCAGGGTGGACGCCACCAACGGGCGGATCCGGTCGACGGCGGCTTCCCCGGCGTCGATGTCCACTCCGGCTCCGGCGTAGGTGGCCGGCGAGAGATGAGAAGGAATGGCGGGGTCCGGTGCGGCCGGTTCCGTCACGCCGGTGACCCGGTGGCGACGGCACCGAGCGGATGATGGGTGCTCAGTTCGACGGGCACGGGGACGGGGGCCGGATAGTTCCCGGTGAGGCAGGCGTCACAGAAGCCGGCACCGGGGGCATCGATAGCGGTCTTGAGGTTGTCGAGGGTGAGGTACTCGAGCGAGTCCACGTTGAGGAACTCCACGATCTCGTCGAGGGTCTTGACCGAGGCGAGCAACTCATCCTTGTCGGGGGTGTCGATGCCGTAGAAGCAAGGCCAGCGGAACGGCGGCGAGGAAATTCGCAGGTGGACCTCGCGGGCGCCGGACTCCCGCAACATGATGACCAGGGCCCGGAGAGTGGTCCCGCGCACGATGGAGTCGTCCACCACGATCAGGCGCTTGCCGGCGATGTTGTCCCGGAGCGGATTGAACTTGCGACGGACGCCGTCGGCCCGCTCCAGCTGGGTCGGGGCGATGAACGTGCGACCGATGTAGCGGTTCTTGACCAGGCCTTGCCCGTAGGGGATGCCGGATCCGAAGGCGTAGCCCTCGGCGGCGGGAATCCCGGAGTCGGGAACCCCCATGACCAAGTCGGCGACCACCGGCTTCTGGGCGGCCAGCAGTTGACCCATGCGCCGGCGGGCGCCGTGGACCTCGTTGCCGTAGAGGATGGTGTCGGGCCGGGCGAAGTAAACGAACTCGAGGACGCAAAGCTTGGGGTTGAACCGTTCGGGCGGGAAGGGATGCACCGAGCGGAGTTCCTTGCCGTCGATGACGACCATCTCGCCCGGCTCCACCTCTCGGATGAAGGTGGCCCCGATGACATCGAGGGCCGGTGACTCGGAGGCCAGAACCCAGCCTTCCTCGAATTCCTCGGTGGCTTCGATCCGGCCGAGACAGAGGGGGCGGAAGCCGTTGGGATCCCGCACGCCGATCAGCCGGTCGGCGTCGAGCAGCACGAAGGAGAACGCCCCTTCCAGCAGCGGGAGTACCGCAGTGAGGGCGGTCTCGAGATCCTGGGCCGAGTCGGCCGGTGGCCGGTCGGGGTCTTCAGGGGGAAAGACCTGGCCCAGCAGCTCGGCGACCAGATCACTGTCGGAGTCCACCAGCCCCGGCAGCATCCCGGCCTGTTCGGCCAGCGCGTCGGTGTTGGTGAGATTGCCGTTGTGGCCGAGGGCGAAGCCGGCGACGCCCACATCCCGGAACACCGGCTGGGCGTTCATCCAGTCGCGGGATCCGGCGGTGGAATACCGGGTGTGACCGATGGCCAGGTCCCCGCGCAGGGCAGAAAGCTTTCGCTCATCGAAGACGGTGGTGACCAGACCCATGTCCTTCATCACCATGATGGCCTCGCCATCGCTGACCGCCATCCCCGCGGCTTCCTGGCCGCGGTGCTGCAGAGCGAACAGGCCATCGAAAGTAATGTGTGCGACCGATCGCCCCGGGGCATAAACCCCGAAGACTCCGCACGCTTCCTTGGCCTCCATCATCGGTTGGTCACCGTCTTCACCGGGGGTCGTAAGGCAGGTTGCCGGTCGCGAACTGCCCGCCAGGCGAACAAAACGCTCTTCCATAGACTAATGGTGAACAACCGCCGTAGGGCCAACCCGGCCCCGAACCGGCCCTGAGCAGCCCAGGTAGTGCTACAAACCACAAACCCTTACCCGTCGTGGGTTGAGGTCGGCGGTTGCTCGCTCAGGTCGCCAAAGCGGCCTGGCGGGCGACTCCCCGATCCCCTGGGCGGGCCGCAGATGGCCCAGGGACCCGCCCGGTCACCACGGTGATCCCTCGCCCGCCACCCGCCGCGGGTCACGCCGGGTCCTCCCGGAATGCCGGCCGGGCGTGAGTCGCGAGGGTGACCGTGAAGCACCCATCGGCGTAGACCACGTCTCCATGTTGAGCGCGGGCGAGCGATCTGGCGATTGACAATCCGAGCCCTGACCCGCCGCGCCCGTCGAAAGACACGAAGCGCTCGAAGGCGCGGTCTTCCTGCCCCGGCGGAAGTCCGGGACCGTTGTCAATGATCTCAACTGCCACTGCGTCCGTCGTGGGCACGAGAGTCACGTGGATCCGTGTCGTGGCGTGGCGCCCGGCATTCTCGAGCAGATTGGCGACGATCTCGGCTGTTGCCATCGGGTCGATCGTGACGGTCGGCGGCAGCCGGCCACGCACGTCGAACCCTACTTGGAGGCGTGGCGCGAGCGTCTCGGTCCGGTCGCACTCGATCCGGACGAGGTCTGCAAGCTCATCGGCAGAGACTTCTCGGGTCTGGAGTGGGTCGCCCTGGTCCAGGCGCGCCATCCGAAGGAGTGCAGAGACCAGACTGCCCATCCTGCCTGTCTCGGTCCTGATGCTCGCCAATAGCTCGGCTCGTGGCCCGTTCTCGCCGGTGAGGATTAACGCCTCGACCGAGGCCTGAAGACCGGCCGTGGGGGTTCGGAGTTGATGGGCGGCATACGAAAGGAACTCCTTCGTGCGCCACTCCGACCGCTTCGCTTCCTGCATCGTCTGGAGTAGCGCGCCCAGGAGGGCGACCACGATGCTGATCGTCGCAAATCGGAACAGTCCATTGCAGGCCAGGAGTACATCGCTTTGGCCGGGCACGTCGGCGGCAACGTCGGCGACCGTCCACCCGGCTGCCGCCAGTGTGGCGAGCGCGTACCCGGCGACGGGTGACACCAGCAAAGTGACGAGCGCCACGGGAATGAGGTAGAAGGCAGACAGCGACAAGTTGATTCCAGTCAGATAGTCGAGGTACGCGATGACAACGGTCGATGCAACCGCGCCAACGACCGCCACCACGCGAACCGCCGGCCCCGCTGGCGTCGCTTCGATCAAGCGTTCGACCGTTCGTGTCAAGCCCCGGCTGTTCACGGTCGGAGCACATACCCCTCGCCCCGCTCGGTGAGGATCAGGCGGGGCCCATGCATCTCAAGCTTGCGTCGCAGGGCGCTCATGTGTACTTCGACCACGTTCGGCGCATAGTCCTCGAAGCCCCACACCAGCGAAAGTAACTGGATCTTCGAGAACACCCGACCGGGTTCTCGTGCCAACGTGCTCAGCAGATCGAACTCGGTCTTCGTCAACTCGAGTTGCTCGCCCCCTCGAATGGCGACCCGGTTCACATCATCGATGAGCAAATCGCGCACCTCAAACGAAGCGGACGAAGCCCGGCCCGACCGCCGGAGCACCGCGTTCACTCTGGCCAGCAATTCTGCCATCGCGAATGGCTTGACCAAGTAGTCGTCGGCACCGATCTCAAATCCCCGCAGCCGCTCTTCCAACGCATCGGCTGCAGTCACGAACACGACGGGCACGCCGGCGATACGAAGCGTCTGCCCCAGGCAGAACCCGTCAGGCCCAACCGGCAGGCGGACGTCGACGATGGCCAGATCCGGGCGAAACGCCGTGGCCACCGCATCGACCCCCCTTCCATCGGCAAGTGCGGTCGAGGTGTAGCCGACCGCCTCCAAAGCGACGGTGATGGCCAGGCGCAGAGCCGTGTCATCCTCAATGATCATCACGCGGGGCGAATTTCCATCGCGCTCTGCACCGGTTGGCACTTTCCCCGCGGTCACCGAAGCGGGCGCGAATGACACGTCAGCAGGTTCCGGAAGACATCCATGCACGCACCTCCGGCGAAATCCTATGGGACCCTTCGCCGACATGTCGCACGGCGTCCCGAGCGGACAGAGAGTACCTGAAGAACCCTGAAGCTACCCTGGGTTCTCGCAAGTAGCACTGATCCGGCGAGTTGTTTCCCTGAACCGTCGTCGGGTAGATCCCGGCGCGCAGGAGGGGGAGTCATGGTGCGATCGAGATCCAATACCGGCATGCGCAGCCAAGGGGTTCGTCGACTTGGGGCGGGGGTACTGCTGGTTGGTTTGACCTCGGGAATCCTGGGCGTCGCCGCAGCCACACCTGCCTTCGCGGCTACCGCCAGGTACGTGGACCCGACCATTGGGATCACCACCGGCACCTGCACGCAGACCCAGCCCTGCAAGACCATCCAGCAGGCCATCACCGCTTCGGCCAACGGCGACACGATCAACATCGCCACGGGCAACTATCCCGAGCACCTCACGATGACGACCGCGACCAAGGGTCTGACATTTCAGCCGAACCCGGCAAAGCCAGGCCCGGTGACGGTCGATCCGACCGGTACGGGGTCTGATTTGCTCATCGAGACCAATGCCGCCGTCGTGACAAACATAAACGGCATCGTGTTCACCGGTGGCACCGGAACGTCGTCGGCCGGGGGCGGGATCTACCTCTTCAGCGGGATCGCGAACCTCAATCAGGTGACCGTCACTGGGAACACCGCGGCTGACGGTGCCGGCATCGCCATCTACACCGGGACCCTCAACGACACCAACTCGACCATCTCGAACAACACCGCTACGGCCATCGCCGGAAACACCAGCTCGACCGGCATCGGTGCCGGCATCTTCAACTACGGAGGAATACTGGCGCTGAACGGCACCGTCCTGACCGGGAACAAGGCCGTGGACGTGAGTGGGTCACACACTGGCAGTGCCAGCGGTGGCGGAATCTACAGTCTCGGCAAGTCGACGCTCACCGGCGTGACCCTGCAGGGCAACACCGCGGGACTGGCCGGCGGCGGCTTGGTCAGTGCGCCGACCGGCGCCAACGGGGCGACGCTGACCGGCTCGACCGTGACGGGGAACAGCGCAGGTAGCCAGGGCGGCGGCATCTGGAGCTATCCGCTGGGCACCGGCACGCTCAGCGTGACGAACGGAAGTATCGACCACAACACGGCGCCGCAGGGCGGCGGCGTCTTCACGGCCATCCGGGCCACGATCACCGGCACGCAGGTGACGAACAACTCAGCCAGCACCGAGGGCGGCGGCATCTTCGCCGGCTCGACGGCCTCGGCTGACATCTTCCAGCTCGCCGGTGTGACGGTTGACAACAATAGTTCAGCCCTCGGGGGTGGCGTCTCGCTGGAGCAGGAATCCACGCTGACGGCGACCGGCGGCTCGATGAGCGGCAACAGCGCGGTGGACGGTGGCGGGCTGTTCGTGTGGTGGAACGGTGCCAGCGCCAGCCTCACGGGAACGGCCGTCAACAACAACACCGTGACCGCCAACGCCACCAAGACCGGTCTTGGGGGCGGTATCAGCTCCTTGGGTGGCGTCTCGGTTTCTGGTGGCTCGGTATCGGCCAACAACGCCATCGGCATCAACGCCGCAACCACGGGCGACGGAGCCGCGATCTACAACCTGTCGACTACGGCCGCGACAACCATCGCCGACACCACCATCGCCGGAAACACCGCCTCCGCGCCCAGCGGAGCACCTAACACGAGCGGTGACACCGGCGGCGTCCTGACCGCCGGACCGCTTACGATCACCCGGAGCACGTTGAGTGGGAACTCGGCGGTGAGTGCCGCGGCGCTGGCGACCTCGGGCACCACAACGGTCCGGGCATCCACGATTACCGCCAACACGAGTTCGGCCGCCACCGGCGGAATCCTCGGCTTGGGCGCGTCCAACTTCATCGAGGACACGATCAACAACAACACTGGCGGTGGACTCGTTCAGGAGGCAGCCTCCGTCGCCGGGACCATCGTCGCCGATAACTCGGGCGGTAACTGTGCCGGCAACTTCACTGATGGCGGCTACAACAGCACCGACACCACCACTGGCACGACGGCCTGCCCGTTCCACACGAACGTGGTCGTCGGAAACCCGCAGCTGAACGCGCTCGCTGACAACGGCGGGCCCACGCTGACCGAGCTACCGAAGGAGACGAGTCCCGTCATCAACCAGGTCCCGCCCGGGACGAGCGTGCTGTCCGGGGCCTTCTCCCTGTGCTCCAACCAGAGCACGGACCAGCGAGGCGTCACCCGCCCGCAGGGCCCGAACTGCGACATCGGGTCGGTTGAGACGAGCAAGGGCGCTCCCACCCTGGTCGGGCCGAGCAGCCTGCGGCTCATCGTCGGCCAGCCGGGCAGCGTGAGTTTCACCGTGACCGGCGCGCCATCGCCGACGGTGAGCGCCAGCACGACCCTGCCGTCCGGGGTGACCCTCACCAACAACGGGGACGGCACCGTGACACTGGGAGGCACAGCCGCCTCGGGGACGGCTGGCACGTACAACTTCACGGTCACGGCCTCCAACGGCGTGGTGCCCGACGCCACCATCCCGTTCACCCTGCGGATCGTGAACCCGCTGGCGATCACCACCACGTCGCTGCCCAGCGGCAACGCGGGTACTGCCTACTCATCGAGCGTCGTCGCCAGCGGCGGCCTGGCTCCGTACACCTGGTCGATCACGACCGGCTCACTGCCCGGCGGGCTCGTCCTCAACTCGGCGACGGGCGCGATCACCGGCACCATCACCGCCGCGGCAGGCACATACAGCTTCACGGTCCAGGCGAGTGACGCCGACAACCCCCAGCAGGTTGCGACAGCATCGCTCTCGATCGGGGTGCAGGTTCCCACGAAGCTCGTGGCCTACCCGGCCCTTCTCCAACTCAACCCGCTGAAGTTAACCATCAACAATTTGTCGGCCACGCTCACCAGTTCCGCCGGAAACACACCCATCGCCAACCAGACGATCAGATTTGTGAGTGGATCGACTGCCTTGTGCACGGCCACGACCGATGCAAACGGTTTCGCCAAGTGCCCGTCTGTGTCGGTCGGCGCCACGCTCAGCATCTTGCTGTCGCTCGGCTACACAGCCGTGTTCGACGGCACACCTAGTGGCCTGCAGGCGTCCTCCGCCAAGGGAAGCCTCATCGGCTGACGCCGACCGGGGAGTTGGAGGGGGCGCCACGAGTCCGGTGCGGTCATCGACCGCACCGGACCTAGCCGGTCGGCATGTCGACCTGACAAGGAAGTGGTCCGCGTGGCCGCGCTGACGTAACACTCCCAAGGCCTGCTCACTGAAATCCCCACCCTGGGACCGCGATACCCCATCGTGCGTCGAGGTTGTGACGTCCGGACGGGCCACAGGTAGCCTCAACAGGAATGATCGACCTTCACACCCACTCCACCATCTCCGACGGAACCGACCCTCCCGAAGTCATCCCGGAGCTGGCCGCCAAGGCCGGGTGTAGCGCGGTGGCCCTCACCGATCACGACTCGTTGGCGGGGGTGAGAGCCGCCCGTCTCCGGGCCGACGAGCTGGGCGTGACCCTGATCCCGGGGTGCGAGATCTCGTGCCGTCCGGTCGGGCGGGGCGGGATGCACGTGCTGGTCTACTTCGTCGAGGACGACGACGGTCCGCTGTCCAAGGAGCTGGCCCGCCTGCGCCACGACCGGCACCTGCGGAACATCCGCCTGTCCGACAAGCTCGCCTCGTTGGGGCTCCCGCTCACCTATTCGCAAGTGGTGGAAGAGGCCGGGGGCGAGGAGGGAATCGGGCGCCCGCATTTCGCCGCGGTACTGGTCAAGGCCGGAGCCGCCGATTCCATCCAGGACGCCTTCGACCGGTACCTGGCCAACGGCCGTCCCGGGTTCGTTCCGAAGTCGCGGCTGGAGGCACTGGATGTCGCCCGCCTGGCCAATCGGTCCGGCGGCGTCGCGGTGCTGGCCCATCCCTACAGTCTCGAACTCGACGGAGCGGATCTGGCCGCGGTGGTCGGCGAACTGGCCGCCGCCGGGTTCGCGGGGATCGAGGCGATCTACGGCCGCTACTCACCCCGCCAACGTCAGGACCTCGCCAACCTGGCTCGGCGCTTCGGGCTGGTGGCCACCGGCGGTTCCGATCATCATGGCACCATCAAGCCCGACCTCACGGTGGGCACCGGGCAGGGGGATCTGAAGGTGCCCGACCAGGTGCTGGCCGAACTCGAGGCCCGCCGTCCGGCCCACGCCGCCTGATCCCTGACCGACCTCAGTTGGAGACGGCGGGCTCGAACTCGTCGAGGAGCGACGGCAAGCGGTCACGCCAAGCGGTGGTGGCTTCCTCCACGCTGACGTCGACCAGTCCTTCGACGGTGATGCGGTCGCCGCCGGTCGACCCGAGCACCCGGAACCGCACCCCGGCATCGGCCGCTCGGGACACCAGCTCGGTGACCTGGGTGGTGCACACCAGCACCCGGGACGGTGACTCGGTGAACAGCTCGTGATGGTCGGGAATACCGGCCACCCGGAGGCCGATCCCCGACCGCACCGCCATCTCCGCCAGGGCCACCCCGAGACCTCCCCCCGACACGTCGTGGATACCCGCTACCAGCGGCGCACCGCCGGCTACCCCTTCCCCCACCAGGGCGGTGACCAGCGACAAGAGTTGGGCATGACCAGCCAAGTCGAGCGGGGGAAGCGTTCCGTCGCGGTGGCCCCTGATCTCCTTGGCCCATCGCGACCCTCCGAGCGAGGGAGGGGTGGGCTGGTAGGAGGAGACTCCCGGACCCCCATCCAGCAAGACCAGTGACGCCCCGGGAATGAGCGTGACGCCGGGCGGGCGCACCGCCAGCCGCTCGATGAGTCCCAGCACCCCGATGACCGGGGTCGGATCGATATCGACGCCGGCGCTCTCGTTGTAGAGGCTGACGTTGCCGCCGATGACCGGGAGACCCAGGGCCAGGCAGGCTTCCGACATCCCGTCGACGGTTTCGGAGAGCTGCCACATGACTTCGGGATGCTCGGGGTTTCCGAAATTGAGGCAGTTGACAACCGCCATCGGCCGGGCCCCCGAGCAGGCCACGTTGAGCGCGGCTTCGGCCACGGTGGCGGCGGTTCCCTGCCGGGGATCGAGCGAGCACCAACGCGGGTTGGAATCGGTGGACAGCGACAGGCCCCGCTCCGAGGGTGGGAGACCGGGTGCGGCCAACTTCAACACCGCGGCGTCGCCGCCCGGTGCCTCCACGGTGTTGAGGAACAGCTGATGGTCGTACTGGCGATAGACCCACGACGGATCGGTCAGGAGCGCCAGCACATCCCGCCCGCAGTCGATCGGAGCCGCCAACGCCCCGGGATCGTCCGCCCGGCGGGCGTCATGGTCGCCCGGCCGGGCCAGCGGCCGGTGGTAGAGCGGAGCATCCTCGCTGAGGGCCACCGCCGGAACGTCGCCGAGCACCTCGCCGTCGAATCCGTCGAGGATCCGCAACCGGCCCGGGGCTCCGTCGGGAGCTTCCGTCACCCGACCCACCACCGATGCCCGGACTTCCCAACGCTGGCACACGGCTTGGACCCGGGGCAGGTCTTCCGGAGTGACGATGGCCAGCATCCGCTCCTGGCTCTCGGAGGTCATCACCTCGTAGGCGACCATGCCGTCCTCGCGTCGGGGCACCGCGGAGACGTCGACGTCCATCCCCACCCCGCCTCTCGCCGCCGTTTCACTGGTGGCGCACACCAGCCCGGCACCACCCAGATCTTGAATACCGACCACCAATTTGGCATCGAGGAGCTCCAGGCAGGCCTCGATGAGTCGCTTCTCCTCGTAGGGGTCGCCGACTTGCACACTGGGCCGCTTGGATTCGGAGCCGGCATCGTCCTCGCCGCCGAAGCCGGCCGAAGCCAGCACGCTCACCCCCCCGATCCCGTCCCGCCCGGTCGACGAGCCGAGCAGCACGGCCAGATTCCCGATGCCCGAGGCTTGCCCGAGCACCAGCCGCTCCACCGGCAGGACACCCATGCACAACACATTGACCAGGGGATTCTGGGCGTAACAGGGGTCGAAGGAGAGCTCGCCTCCGACGGTGGGCACACCGACCGAGTTCCCGTAGCCGGAGATGCCCGCCACCACCCCCTCGATCAACCACCGCTGGCGGGCCTCGGCCGGGTCCCCGAAGAACAGGGGATCCATTACCGCGATCGGCCGGGCCCCCATGGTGAAGATGTCCCGGAGAATGCCGCCGACCCCGGTGGCGGCTCCCTGGTAGGGCTCGATGGCCGATGGATGGTTGTGGCTCTCGATGCGGATGGCCACCGCGATGCCGTCGCCGGCGTCGATCACCCCGGCATTCTCGCCCGGACCCACCAGGACATGGGGCGCGGTGGTGGGAAGCCGACGGAGATGGACCCGGGACGACTTGTAGGAGCAATGCTCACTCCACATGACCGCGAAGAGGGCCAGCTCCAGGTGGTTGGGGGACCGACCGAGCAGGGTCTCGATCTCGTCCCGCTCACCGTCGGTGAGTCCGAGGGCCCGGTGCAAGGATGGCTGTCGGTCGGAACCACTGTTCGCTGCACCGGCTGCCATTGCCTACAGCGTACCGGGCCAGGGGCGTCCTTCCGGTGGCTACGAAGGTCTAAATCAGAAGGAGAACACCGCGCCGTCCTGGCTGGCCAGGAAGTAGCCCCCACCGGCGCCCTTGGACGCCACCCCGATCACCGGGGCCAGGGGCAGGCCACCGGCGCTGCCCCGGAAACCGGCGTCGCCGAAGCTGAAGATGCCGCCGTCGCTGGCCACCAACCAGTACCCCTGGCCGTCATGGGTCGACGCCATCCCGACGATGGGTCGGTTGAGGGGTGTTCCGCCCATCGAGCCGTCGAAGCCGGCATCGCCGAAGCTGAAGATGCCGCCGTCGCTGGCCACCAACCAGTACCCCTGGCCGTCGGCGGTCGGGGCCATGCCGACGATCGGCCGGTTCAACGGTGTTCCGCCCACCGAGCCATCGAAATTGGCGTCACCGAAACTGAAGATGCCGCCGTCCCGGGCCACCAACCAGTACCCGTGGCCATCTCGAGTTGCGGCCATGCCGACGATCGGTTGGTTCAGGGGCGTCCCACCCATGGATCCGTCGAAGGCGGCGTCACCGAAGGCGAAGATGCCGCCATCACTGGCCACCAACCAATAGCCCTGGCCGTCATGGGTCGAAGCCATCCCGACGATCGGGGTGTTCAACGCCGTCCCGCCCACCGAACCGTGGAAGCCGGCGTCGCCAAAGCTGAAGATGCCACCGTCGCCGGATACCAACCAATACCCGCCTCCGTCCGGGGTGGTGGCCATGCCGACGAGGGGTTGGTTGAGGGCCATCGGTCCATGGCCCAGCACCGCGTTGCTGAGCGGCGCGGCGGGGGCGGGAGCTGCCGGCGCCGCGGTGGTCGGGGCGCCTGGGTTGGTGGTGGGGGTCGTCGCCGACCCGGTGGCGTTGAGCTGGCTGGCGGTCATCGTGCTCATCACGATCGATTGCGACTTGGTCAGGTCGTTGCAGACGCCGGCAATGCTGGGGACGACCAGCCCGAAGTAGAGGTCGAACTGGTTGTCGCTGACGGGCAGGACCGCCGAGGTGATGGCCGCACATTGCTGGACGCCATTGACGACGTCGACCGGAGTGGAGGTCGCCCCCGACCAGTCGGTCGGCGACGGGGAGCTCGTCTTCCACATATCGAACCGGAACGAGTCGATGCTGGTTGGCTCGAGCACGTCAAAGAACATGTGCCAGGCGGTGCCGCTCAGAAAGACGAACGGGTTGGCCATGCACTGGGTGCCGGGACCGGTGTAGACGATCGAGGCGGAGAGCACATTCCGGTTGGCGTCCACACTGGCGGCGCCGATGAGACACCCGCTGCCGTAGTAGACCAACCATTGCTGCGCGCCGGAGGGGAGGTATACCACCGAAGGCGAGGCGATTCCCGAGTGCTGGGGGTCGGGGATATTCACCGGTTGGAACGAGCCCCAGGTGATCCCATCGGCGGAGGTGGCCGACCAGACTTGCCCGTTGGCGGCCAGCTGGAGAACGGTGCTGCACCCCGGCGTGCCTGGTTTGCACAGCAATGAAGTGAAGAACATCGTGTACTGGAGCGAGCCATTCACCGACGTAATGCTCACCGACGGATCGTTCACTTCGGTGATCTGAGGCGCCACCTGGGAGGCGACGATCTCGGTGGTCGGGCCCGACCACGGTCCGGTAGGGGTGGGGGCGGTGCGCCGGTAGATGGTGTCGAACTGACCGGAATCCACCGTCTGCTGGGTCTGCCAACCTCCGTACCACATGATGTAGCCACTGCCGCTGGGGTCAGGCAGGACATCGGGCGAGTACACGTCCCTCCCGGTGAACTGCTGGGTGCTGGGCACCGACGGGGCAGAGTCGGCGGAAAGAGTGCTTTCCGGCAGCGCCAGGGTGAGCGCCAGAGTCATGAGGAGGGCCAGGGTCGGCACTACGACGATCGCCTTCCTCAACACCGCGGGAAGGCTACCACTGACCTGCATTTTTCTACCCGGGAGCTTGGGAAGATCGACTCCCGCTCCCCTACCTCCGCCGACTACCTCCGACCATTGACGCTCAGAGCATCGACGCCGCGATTCGGGTGCGGACGATCGAGGTCGACTGGGTCAGGTCGTCGCAGACCCCGGTGGCGCCGGGGGTCACCAAGCCGAAGTAGAGGTCGTAGTCAGCCGCGCCGGCCGGCAGGACGTCGGGGGTCAACGCCCCACAGAACCGGCCGCCCTGGACGACCACGATCGGTGAGGCCCCGGCTAGCAGCCAGTCGGTCAACGAGCCGGAGCTGGTGCTCCAAATGTCGAAACGAACCGCGTCGCCGCCGCTCGGCTCCAGCACATTGACCAACATGTGCCAGGTCGACCCCGATCTCCACACCACCGGGTTGGACATGCAGCGGATGCCGTTGTCCCGATAGGCGATGGATGAGGTGAGTACGTCCCGGTTGGCATTCACGCTGGCCATCCCGATGAGGCAGCCGGTGCCGTAGAACACCACCCATTGCTGGTCCCCCGAGGGTTGGAGCACCGCCGACGGTCCGGAGACACCCACTCGGGCGGCGTCGGCCACCGACAGCCTCCTGAACGATCCCCACCGCAGCCCGTTGTCGGACGTCGCGGACCACACCTCGGAGTTGGCGGCCTGCTGGGCCGTCGTCGCACATCCGGCGGTTCCCGGGTGACAGACCAGGGTCGTGAAGAACATGGTGAACTGCCGAGATCCGTTGGCGGTGACGATGGTCACCGACGGATCGTTCACTTCCGCCACCTGAGGAGCCACCTGTGCGGCGATAATTGCGGTGGCCGGGGCCGACCAGGGGCCGTCCGGGGTCGGCGAGCTCCGCAGGTAAATGGTGTCGAGTTGGCCGGAATCGAGGGTCTGTTGGGTCTGCCAGCCGGCGTACCACATGAGGTACCCGCTCCCGCTCGGGTTCGGGTGCACGTCGGGCGAATACACGTCTCGGCCGGTGAACTGCGGCGACACCTTGACCGATGAACCCTGGTTTCGCTGCACCACCCCCACCGCCACGGCGGCGACCAAGCCCGCGATCAGGGCAACGGTGACCACCATCCCGGCATTTCGACCGCGACGGTCGTGAGCTTCAGCCGAATTCACCATGTTCGGTAAGGAAGACTATGAACGCTCCGGTTTCGCATTAGGTCCGGATACATCTGGCCCGCCAGCAAAGTAGTACCCGCTTGCGCCGTCCCCTAAACCGGGTCGGGATCGTCAAATTGACCGCGCAACTCGAACTCGCCACCTTGCTCCGAAGTCTGAGCCATTGATTGGCATCTCTCTCCCCTCTGCACATCGTCTTTGAGAACCGCGAAGCGGGACTGACCCGCCTATTTCCGCCACTTCCCTCGAGGCAAGTCCTCTATCAAGTCGCCTCGAGCTCAGAGAGTTATGCAACTCACACCACCCCATTTGGGAGAAATCTGATTCCCGAAGGGCCCCGTTTGATCCCTATGTCCGACTCTGGAAGGCTGTATCTATGGCTACCGCACCCCCCAAGAAAAGGCGTAAAAAAGAGGCGATGTCCGCCGCTCACAAGGCGGCGTTGGCCAAGGGCCGGGAAGAGGGAAGAGTCGTTCGCCGTTACCTCGAGGGGCTGGAGGCAGCCAAGCCTCGCCGGGGCCGGAAGCGCACCCCGGATTCCATCCGCCGCCGGTTGGCCACCATCGATTCCACTATCGGCGACGCCGATCCGCTGGCCCGGCTCCACCTCATCGAGGAGAAGCAGCGGCTCGAAGACGAACTGAACACCACCGGGACCACCGTCGATCTCCCCGCGCTGGAGCGGAACTTCATCAAGGTGGCCCGCGTCTACGGGGACCGGAAGGGCATCTCCTACTCGGCCTGGCGGACCGTCGGGGTCAGCGCCGCCGTCCTGCAGCAGGCGAAGATCCCCCGGACCCGGCGGTAACCCCGGCGATTCAGGCGACGTCGGCGCGGGCCGCGGTCAGGGCCGACGTCAATAACGAACAGAGCAGTTCGGCTCCATCCACCGACCCGGTCAGCGGGTCCGAGGCGCGTTCGGGGTGGGGCATCAAGCCGACCACGTTGCGGGCTTCATTGCACACCCCGGCGATGCCGTCGATGGAGCCATTGGGGTTGTCGACATAGCGGAGGATCACCCGGTCGTCGCGCTGCAGGAGGGCGAGGGTTTCGGCGTCGCAGGTGAAATTGCCCTCGAAGTGGTTGATGGGGATCGACAGTACCGTGCCGGGTGAGACATCCGAGGTCAACACCGATCGGTCGGTCTCCACCCGCACATCGACGGTGGTGCAGAGGAACCGGAGCCCGCGGTTCTTCTGCAGGGCCCCGGGCAACAGGCCGGCTTCGGTCAGGACCTGAAATCCGTTGCAGATCCCCACCACCGGTCCGCCGTCGGCGGCGAATTTGCTCACCGCCTCCATCACCGGTGAAAACCGGGCAATGGCCCCGGGACGCAGGTAGTCGCCGTGGGCGAACCCACCCGGGAGGATCAGGGCGTCATAGTCGGACACCGACGAATCGCCGTGCCACACCAGCTCCGCCTCCCCGCCCAGACGGTGGATGGCCTGGATGACGTCGTGTTCACAGTTGGTCCCCGGGAACATCACCACCCCGACCCGGGCGGCCATCAGCCCGCCACCGCCTTGCCGGTGACCGTCACCGACGACTCCTCGATGACCGGGTTGGCCAGCACCCGTTCGGCGACCACCGTGCCCTGGGCCAGCGCCGCCGCCTCATCGTCAGCCACGATGTCGAAGCGGAACGATTTTCCGGCCCGCACTCCGGCGATCCCTTTGAGTCCGAGGGCGGGCAGCGCCCGTTCGATGGTGGCGCCCTGCGGATCGGCGATCCCCGGGCGCAGGCGGACCTCCACCAGGACCGAGAACGTCTCCTGGGAACCCACCATCAGGCACCGTACCAGTCGCTCAACTTCTTCCCGCAGATCCGCTCGTAGGCGTCGACGTACCGGCTGGAGGTGGCATCGACGATCTCGGCGGGAAGGGGCGGGGGTGGTGGCTTCTTGTCCCAGGGTTGGGCCTCCAGCCAGTCGCGCAGCGGCTGCTTGTCGAACGACGGCGGGTTGGTGCCCGGGGCACAGTCGTCGGCGGGCCAGAACCGCGACGAGTCGGGGGTCAGCACCTCGTCACAGATCGACAGCTTCCCGTCGATGAAGCCGAGCTCGAACTTGGTGTCGCAGATCACCACGCCCTGTTCCTCGGCCCGGACCGCCGCCCGCGAGTAGGCGGCCAGGCACAGCGCGGCGGCGGCCTCGGCGGACTCCTTGCCCACCAGGTCGATGGCCTCGGCCATCCCGATGTTCAGGTCGTGTCCCTCGGTCGCCTTGGTCGACGGAGTGAAGATGGGCTCGGGCAGTCGGTCGGCGTGTCGCAATCCGGATGGCATGGCCATGCCGTGCACGGTGCCCTGGCTCTGGTACTCCTTGTAGGCGGATCCGGCCAGGTAACCGCGGACGATGCACTCGATGTCCAGCATCTTGGCCCGGCGTACCAGCATCGAACGTCCGGCCAGGTAGTCGAGCCCGCCATCCAGCCCGGCCGCGGCCGCGGGAAGATCGGCGGGGTCGACACTGACCAGATGATTGGGGGCCAGGTCGGAGAGCTCGTCGAGCCAGAAGACGGTCATGGCCGTCAGCACCCGGCCCTTGTCGGGGATCGGCTCCTTCATGATCACGTCGAAGGCGGAAATCCGGTCGGAGGTGACCATTAACAGCTGCCCGTCACCGGCGTCGTAGATCTCCCGGACCTTGCCCGACAGGAGCAGGGGCAGTCCGTTCGGACTCGATGCGGCGTTCATGGGGCCATTCCTCCAGCGTGTCGGGACCCGATGCCTGTGCGCCAGTGGCCGGGTCGGTGGGGCTCGGGCGAGCGTTCGATACCCCTCCAGGCTACCTGCTGGCTCCCCGAAGCTGGCTTGATCGCCAGCCTGTTCCCCACCCGTCTCCGGGCATCATTCCGCCGCCAGGGCGGCAGCGAGAAGCGGCGCCACCTCCTGCCAATCGGCCACGATCCCGATGTCGACCCAGTCGAACACCAGGGCACCGGGGTCGTTGTTGATGGCCACGATGATTCCTGCACCCCGGGCCCCGACCATGTGATTGAACTTGCCGGAAGCACCAATGACCAGGAACAGGGCCGGGTCCACGCTCTGGCCGGTGAGCCCGACCTGCCGGGCTCGGGGCAACCAACCCTTGTCGGTCACTTTGCGGGTTGCCGCCAGTTCGGCGCCAAGGGAGACGATCAGCGGCTGGAGCTTCGGGTAGTCGTCGGGGGACACCCCGGTACCCACCGCCACCACGGTGTTGGCGACGAGGAGGGCCTCGATCTCATCGTCGCGACCCTCACCGGTCACCTCGAGCCGGCCCCGGGGCGTCACGGTGACCTGCTCCACCGGAACCGGGCCGGTCACCACCCTCGGTTGGCGGAGGGAGAGGATGCCCGGCCGGACGGTGGCCAGCTGTAGCGGTGAGAGCGCGGTGATGGCCGCCACCAACCGGCCGCCGAACGCCGGTTTCCACGAGATCAGTCGGCCGTGGTCGACACCGAACCCGACGGCGTCGCCGGTCAACCCGGCGTCCAAACGGACCGCCATCCGGGCCGCCACCTCCCGCCCCCACAGCGTTCCCGGCACCAAGCCGGCCCAGGGTTGATGCTCACCGCACCAGTCGGCAACCGCCGCGGCCACGTCCTCTTCCACCCTGGCCCCCACCAGTTCGACCGCGGCGTCGGCGCCCCACTCGGCCAGGCACTGCGGGTCGGGCGGGGCGGGGCCGATGGCGGTCACCACTCCGTCGAGTCCGGCGGCCAGGTGGACGGCCTCCCCCAGGAGCTCCCGGGTGAGCCGGGCGCGACCGGGCTCGGCTACCACCAGGATGCCCGGCCCGGTGCCGCCGCAGGCGGCCTCCGCCGGCTCGGCTCCCGGCGCCGTCGACCCCTCGCCGTTGCCGCGGCGGTGATCGATGGCGGGGAGGGCGCTCCACTCGTTGAGGAGCCGGACGGCTTCCGTCACTTGATCGGCGGGGGTGCCCGACAGCACGACGCCGCGACGGTCGATGTCCATCGTGCGCACCGTTCCCACTTCGGTTCGGCTCCCCTGCGCCCCCCAGGGGCCCGGCCCCAGGTCGTCGGCCCGCAGCCACCTGAGCCGGTCGGTCGGCACATCAGCCCGGCGCTCGGGCGGGACCTTGCAGGGCTCACACAGCCGCTCGGCGGTGGACAGCACCGCCGGCAACCCGACCCGGCAGGTCCGCCAGCCGTCGTCTTGCTCGCAGGTGACGTCGGCAACCCCCTCGGCCAGGTGGAGCTTCCGGACACCGCCGGCGAAGGGAAGGTCGAGTAGCTCGGCCACCTGGGGCCCGACCTGCCCGGTATCGGCGTCGATGGAGTTCCGGCCGACCAGGATCAGATCCCACCACCCGTGATGGCGGAGGGCGGCGGCCAACGCCTTGGCCGTGGCCAGCGTGTCCGACCCGGCGAACGCCGGATCGCTGACCAGCACTCCCTCAGCGGCACCCCAGGCCACCGCCTCCCGGAGAATGTCCTCGGCGGCCGGGGGACCCAGGGTGAACACGATGCATCGACCGGCGTTGGCGGCGGCCAGCTCGACGCCCTTGCTGACCGCCCGCCGGCAGTAGGCGTTCATCTCCAACTCGACGCCCTGGCGCTGGAGCCGCCCATCGGATGTCAGTGTCATCGTCTCGGCCTTCGGGACCTGCTTGACGAGTACGGCGATCTTCACTGCAGGCCCTTTGTGGTTCGGAGAAACCGGGGGCGGCTTCGTCGTCGACGGATCAATGCTCGGCCTCGACCTTCCGTCGCCAACCGCCGGCGGCGTGGTTTCCACCGTCCACATGGAGGGTGGTGCCGGTGACGAACCGGGCCAGGTCGCTGGTCAGATACAGCACCGCGCCGGCGGCGTCCTCCGGCGTCCCGAAATGGCCCAGCGGAGGTACCACCGCGGGCTCGAAGTCGATCGAGCTGCCGAGGAATTCGTCGCGGGCCGTTCCTTCCCCGGCGGTGGGAAGGGCATCGGGAGCCACTGCGTTGACCCGTATCCCGCGAGGGGCCAGCTCCAGAGCCAAGGTGCGGGTGAGACTGTCGACCGCGGCCTTCATGGCCGCGTAGACCGAGAAGCCGGGGGCACCCTGATGCGCTTCGATCGAGGTGATGTTGACGATGGAAGAACCCGGGGCCATGGACGGCACCACCCGGCGGACCAGATGGGAAACCTGGGTGAAGTTCTCGGCAATGAGCATCGCCTCACCTTTCTCGGTTACATCGACGAACTCGGCGGCGAAGCTCCCACCGGCGTTGTTCACCAGAACGTCGATCTTTCCGAACCGGCTCACGATCTCGTCCACGAAGTCGTTCACCCGGCTGGGGTCACGCACGTCGAGCAACCTCGCCATCACCGATGCAGGATCGGCGTCCGCCTGGTGGGAAAACGCCCTGCCGACCTCCGGGACCCGGTCACAGAGGGCGAGGCTGGCGCCGAATCGCCCGAGGAGGGTGGCGGTGGCCGCTCCGATGCCGCGGGCCGCCCCGGAAATGAGGGCCACCCGGCCATCACAGCGGAGGGGGTCGTCAGCGAAGGACATTGCCCGTCAGGCTACAACTTAAACGATCGTTTGAACGCGGAGCCGACCGGCTATAGCTTGGCCCATGACCGATGACCAGCCCGTGGGCCCGGAACCCCCGGCTCGCACGGTGGCCGTCGTGGGGTGCGGAGCCATCGGCGGGTACTTCGCCTTCGCCCTCGAAAAGGCCGGACAGCACGTGGTCCTGTGCACCCGCCAACCCTTCGACCGGTTGCGGGTCGAAACCGAGGGCGCGGTCCACACGGTGGACGCCCCGGTGATCACCGACCCCGGCGACTGTCCCAACGCCGACTGGGTGGTCTTGGCCACCAAGGGACACCAGACGGCGGGCGCGGCCGACTGGCTGGTGACGGCGAGCGGGCACCACCCGACCGGGGTGCTGGTGCTGCAGAACGGGGTCGAGCACGTCGAACGAGTCGCCCCTTTCGTCGGTGGCACACCGGTGGTGCCGGCGGTGGTGTTGTGCGGCGCCGAGGCGCTGGAGCCCGGATTTGTCCGTCACCATGGTTTCTCCTCGCTCATCGTCCCCGATTCCGACCTCGGGTGGGCGGTCGCCCGGCTGTTCGGCAATGGCCCGACCGGCGTCACCGTCTCTCCGTCCTTCGAGCTCGAGCGGTGGCGCAAGCTCGTGCAGAACATCACTGCCGGCCCGCTGACCGCCATTACCGGCCGGCGCCTGGAGGTGATGCAGGAGCCCGAGATCGCCGAACTGGCCGCCGAACTGGCGCTGGAGGCGGCGGCGGTGGCCCGAGCCTGTGGGGTGGCCATGACCGACGAGCTCGCCACCGGTGTCGTCGACGGCTTTCGCCGGGTGGGCCCGACCATGGGAACCTCGATGCTCTACGACCGGTTGGCCGGGCGCCGGCTCGAGTGCGAAGAACTCACCGGCGCGGTCGTCCGGTTGGGCGAACGGCACGGGGTGCCCACCCCCGGCAACCGGTCCGTCCTCACTCTGCTTCGAAACCTGGGTCCGCTCCCTCGCTGACCTGGTCCGGCGCCCGGCGGTGATCAACCGTCAGTTTCGTCGCCCGAACGGGCCCCGGCCAGCGCCTTGGCGGCGACCGCCCGCAACTGAGAGAGGGCGTTGGCGACGGCGGCTTGATCCAGACCGGCCACCAGGTGGCCACCACCGGCCGAAGCCAGCATGTCGGGAAGATGGTGCTCGATCCGTTCCAGCGCCCAAGGCAGCATGTCGCCGTTGGCGGCGGAGTCGAACTGGATCACATTGTTGACCACTTCGGCGCCCGGATGGTTGTAGTGGTAGTGAGGCTCCCGCTCGAACACGTCGAAGCGCAGGTACTCGTGGCCGTCCTCGGCGCCGCAGACGTGGAGTGAAAGTCCCTCGTCGGTGAACCCCCCGGCCGGAGAGCGCTCGAGGAGCTCGGCCAGGTGGGCGGGATTTTCCTTGTAGGTGTCCACCAGCCCCTCGGGGTCGAGGTCGCGGTACTCCACCCCGATCGAGAGGTTGCCGGCCGCGAAGTAGCGGGTGTACTCGGGCACCGGAGGTTGAGGCGGAATGGCGTAGACGTTTCCGATCATCGGTCGCTCCTGGTTGGTTGGACTGCTCATGTCGGGCCGGCGAGCCCGTTGAGCCGGGTGAACACCGCACGGGCATTCCCCTCCATCAGCAGATCGCGGACCTCGGGCGAAAGCCCGAGCGCATCCAGCTGATCGAGGGTCTGGCGATGTCCCACGGTGGGAAAGTTGGTACCGAACACCACCTTGCGTCGTCCCGGCCGCCGGAGGAAGTCAACCAGCGCCGCCGGCCAGTGACCCGGTGGATAGGAGCCGGTCCCCAAGTAGACGTTGGAGAATTTGAGGGCCATGGCGATGGCCTCCTCCACCCAGGGCCAGCCGGTGTGGGAGAGGACGAACGAGACGTCGGGGAAGTACAGGGCCGGCCGGTCGATCCCGATCGGTTTGCCGGCCTCGCTCGGCAACCTCCCCCCTGAACTTCCAGCCTGCATCATCATCGGGACGCCGAACCGGTCGCACAACCCGTAGTACGGATAGTGGTCGCGGTGGTCGAATGGACGGTCGAAGCTGTGGGTATGGAGATAGAGGCCCACCACCCAGGGGACGGCAAGCACCTCCTCGGCGCGCCGGACCCCGGTCGTGCCCAACTGCGGTTCGATGCCCCACACCGCGGCAAAGCGGCCGGGGAACCGCTCGACCAGCCGCTCGGTCTCCTCCCACCGCGATGTGACCGAAGAGATATCGAAATCGGTGCCGTGACGGTGGACGTCACTGGTCACCACCAGCAAGGTGGCGACGCCGAGCTCATCCATCCGCTCCACCATGGCGTCGGGGTCGGCGAAGCTGTCGTCGGCGTCCTGTCGAACCTTGAGCGGGAGGCCCTGGCCGGCCACTGCCGCCTCCCAGGCGGCACGGCGTTCGACCCCAAAGGCATTGCACAGGGTGTCGACCATGCCGGTGGACATCGATCTCACCCTGGTCCCGGGCGCTCGTCGCGGAAGCGCTTGAGCTTGGCGGCGACGTCGACCTCGGTGAGGTCGTCGAGCGAACCCGGGGCCACCACCTCTACCCCGATGCTCACACCGAGTCGATCCTTCAGGCGATCGCTCACCTCGGTGGCCACTGCGACATAGGCGTCGGGCGGGCGGTCGCTGGCCACCGACAGGATCAGCTCGTCCCGGTTGTCGCGCCGGACCGCCCGAACGAAAAAGTCGTTGGTGGTCCCGGGCACGGTCTGGGCGATGTCGCCCAGTGCCTCGGGCCACACGTTGACACCGCGCAGCTTCACCATGTTGTCGGCCCGCCCGGCGAATCCGGAGATCCGCCGGAGCCAACTCCCACAGGCGCACTGGCCGGGCGGTTCCAGCGACGACAGATCCATGATGTTGTACCGGAACTGGGGACTCCCGGTCTTGTACAGCTCGGTCACGCAGAGAGAGCCCAACTGACCGTCGGGGAGGGCCTCCCCGGTGTCGGGATCCACCACCTGAACCACGAAAGCGTCCTCGAAGATGTGAAGTCCGTCGTGGGCTGGACACTCCATGGCGACAGTCTGTACCTCATGGAACCCGTAGGTGGCGAAGTACTCGAGACCGAAGGTCTCCTCCAGCAGCTCCTTGTCGCCGATGTTGGGAATCGCGGTGAGCTTCAGGTCGGTGCGGGGATCGAAACCCATGTCCCGGGCCACATCGGCCAGCCGGAGCAGATAGTCGCCGGTGGTCATGACCGCCGCCGCCTGGTAGGCGATGGCCAGCTCGACCTGGCGCTGGCTCGAGGTGACGTTCCCGGTCGAGACGGTCAGCACCACACAGTTGAGCCACCGGTGCAACGCCTCCTCGAAAGAGAAGGCTCCGTTGTGGAGACCATAGGCCCAGGAGTTGAGGACGACGTCCCCGGGTCGCACGCCTTGCATATACAGCTGGCGGGCCAGCAGCAGACCGCCGACCTCCCGGTCCCAGGCGGTATAGAAGGTGGGGCGCGACACCCCGGTGGTGCCTCCGGACATGAACACCCGCATCGGCTCGCGCAGGGCATCGGCCGGCTCGACTCCCTGATAGTCGCCCCAGGGCGGATGGGCTTCGATGCTGAGCCGGATGTCCTCCACGGTGTAGGCGGGTGCCTTCCACAGGTCGTCGAGGGTGTGCAGGGCGGAAGGATGGAAACCGGCGTCGTCCCATCGGCGCCGGAAGAAGGGAACCCGGTAGGCCTGCCAGGCCCGCTCTCGCAACCGGGCCAGCTGCTTGCGGGCGATGGTGTCGGGATCGTCGAACCAGGCGGTGGCGAAGTACTCCGGCGGCGGAGGATACAGACGGGTGAGGGTGCCGTAGTCCACGGCTTGCCACGGTCGGCGAATCCCTTGCGACACCTACATCCCCTCCGTCGGCCGGCACCTACGTGGCGCGGCGAGCGCCATACTCAGACTAACTAAGTCAATCGTTTGAATCAAGACCTGTCCGGGCCGCCCAGTCGCTGGCGGAGCGGCGAGTCGGCGACGAAGACCGGCAGGTCGTCCCGGTCGAGGAACGACGGCCGGGTCGACGAACCCCCGTCAACCACCACCACCTGCCCGGTGATCCACCCGGCCAGGTCCGACAGCAAGAACAGGGCGGCACCGGCCACGTCCTCGGGCTCGCCCCGCCGTCCGAGCGGGACCGCCTGTCGCTCGGCATCGGCGTCCGGTAAATCCGAACGGTGGGAATCGCTGGCCGGTGTGCGGATGGTGCCGGCGGCCACCGCGTTCACCCGGACCCCGAACCGGGCCCACTCGAGGGCTTCCGTTCGCATCAGCGCCAACATCGCCGACTTGGCCACCGCGTAGGCAGCACCGAAGGGTAGGGCGGACAGTCCGACGATCGAGGAGAGGTGGACGATACTGCCGCTTCCAGCCGCGACCAGCCGAGCCCCGACGGCCCGCGAGGTCAGCAGCGCGGCGCGGAGGTTGAGCTCGAGCACCTGGTCGAAGGCCGCCGGGGCGACCGACAGCACCGGGCCCCAGAGGTCGGGAGCCAGTCCCCCCGCCACGTGGACCAACCCGTGCAGCCGACCCAGATCCTCCGCCGACGCCACCGCTTGCTCCACTTCGTCAGGTCGGCGGACGTCAGCCACCAACAGGCGGTGCGGACCGGAGGTGCCGGCCAACGCCATCTCGACCGCGCCGAGGTGGTCACCATCGACATCGACGGCGGCCACGCTTCCACCCGCCTCGGCCACCACCCGGCAGATGGCGGTGCCGATCCCTCCACCCCCGGCTCCGGCCACCACCACCACCCGGCCACCCAGACCCATCCGCTCGAGGACGTCGCCGCTCATTGACTCATTCAACTGCCTGTGGGAAGGTCCCCGCGTCCCCAAACCCGGAGAGGCGCCAGACACGTGGGTCGTACCACTCACCCCGTTCGAGCGTCGGCCATGCTCGAGTTGCAATCCGACGTCGACCCTGAGGTCGATGAACTGTTCAATGCCTGGTGCGACCACCACCATGCCGAGCTCTTGTCCCTTCCCGGGGTTCTGCGGGCCCGGCGTTACGTCCGAACCGACGGACGGCGCGGCACCGGTCGCTACCTCACTGTCTATGACCTCGACTCGGCGGCGGTGCTCGACACCCCGACATTCCTCCGTCACTCCACAACCGGGACCCCGATGCCCGACGCGCTGGGCCCGTCGCTGGTCTACGAGCGGACGGTGGCCACCCTGGTCGGATCGGCTGGCGACATCTCCGGGGCCGATGGGCTGATACGGGCCCGGGTGCCCACCGGCTCGGGTGAGCTCGCGCCCCTTGCCGATCGACTTCTGAAGACCGGCCCCGGAACGGTGGTCGGGGTCCGGCTCTTCCACGCCGGAGACGGACCCGAGGTTCCGGTCGTCGCCTTCCTCGACCGCCTCTCCCCTGGGAGCTTCGAGTCCCCGAGCCGGTTCGAGGCCGATAGCACCTTGACCGAGGCGGTCGCCTACCGGCTGGTGTTCGACGACTCGTCCCCTCGGCCTCCGACTGATCCCGGCAGACCTGGTTGACACCGGGTGAGCTGCTCGGTAGCCTGCTCAAACAAACGTTAGAGTGACCAATGGCGCCTGCTCAGGAGGTGCGGCCTTGCGCGACGGCTTCAAGATCTTCGACGCAGACGCCCATGTCCTCTATCCGGTGGACCTGTGGCCGCGGTTTCTCGACCCCCGCTATGTCGACCGGGTGGGTACCCGGCAACCGGTCCCCGGATTCGAGACCTATAACCCGGTCACCGTCGACGGCCGCTGGACCCAGCACGACACCATCCTTTATGGCCAGTTCCAGAAGTACATCGACTGGACCAAGGACGACATGATCGCCAAGTACGGCGAAGAGTTGGTCCTCGGCGGGTTCACCGGCGACCGGGTGGCCAGAGCCCTGGCCCAAGATGGGATCGACCTCTCGGTGATCTACGGGCCGGAGTACGACCTGTGGTTCGAGGGCATCGATCCGGATCTCCAGGCGGCGATGGTTCGGGCCTACAACCGGTGGGGCGCGGAGATGCGCGAGTCCTCGGGCGGCCGGGTCCATACCGCCAGCCCGCTCCCGCTCAACGACGTCACCCGGGCCGTGGACGAGATCGAATACGCCTATCACGAGCTCGGGATCCGCGCCTTTTGGGCCCGCCCCGACCAATTCAACCAACGCACCCTGGGCGACCGTTACTACGACCCGATCTGGGAGCTGCTCCAAGACCTTGACGTTCCCTTCTCCACCCACGAGTTCATGGGCCTGCGGGGCAACTCGTTCGGCAGTGATCGTTTCCGGGGCTACTCGGAGTGGCACACCGTCGTCCACCCCTTCGAGGCGATGGGGGCGATGGTGGCGATGATCTGTCATGGGGTCTACGAGCGATTCCCTCGCCTGAGGGTCGCCTACCTCGAAGCCGGTTGCGGTTGGTTGCCCAGTTGGCTCCACCGCATCGACGAGCACCTGGAGATGGCCGGGGCCCGCGAATTCCCCGATCTCACCATGTCGGCGTCGGGGTACTTCGCTCGCAACTGCTGGATCACCACCGAGTGTGAGGATCCCTATGTCGCCGATGTGATCCGTTGGCTGGGAGACGACCGCATCCTCTTCGAGTCCGACTTCCCCCATCCGGATTCCAAGTTCCCGCGCACCAGCGTCGAATTCCTGGAGCTGGCCCCGGACAAGATCAGCCTGGAGAGCAAGAAGAAGATCCTCTGGGACAATCCGGTGGGCTTCTACCGATTCCCCGATGGCTACCTGCCGTCCGAGTTCAGCGAAGGCACCGCGCCGGCCCACCCGTGAACCGCGAATCGGGGGCGACCAAGGCGACGGTGGTGGTCAGCGGTCCTGGCACCGGTCTGGCCGATCGGCTGGTCACCCGCCTGGCCGAGGGCGGGCACCCGGTCGGCATCGTCAGCCCACACGGGGCCGAGGCCCGGGCGGCATCGGTGCGGGCCGCCGGCGGGAGGGCCATCGGGGCCGGTGTCCAACCCGGCGACCGACCCGCCCTGGATGCGGGGTTGGCCCGGTGCGCCGAACTCGGCCCGATCAGCTCGGTGGTGCTCGCCTACCACTCGGCAGCCGCCGCCCAGCCCCGGCCGCTCACGAGCCTGTCCGACGACGAATGGGACAGCTTCTGTGAGGCACCGATCCGCGCCTGTCTTGTCGGGCTCCAATCCGCCCACCAGCTGCTGTCCGGTTCGGGTGGGGCGGTCGTGGTCGTCGTCCCGACCGTGGCCCTGGTCGGGGCCGACGGCCATGTGGCCGCCACCACCTCGGGCGAGGCTCAGCGGATCCTGGCCAAGTCGGCGGCCCGGCGATGGGGAGGCTCGGGGATCACGGTGAACGTCGCCGCCGTCCCCCTCGAAGCCTTGGATGACGGTGCGGGCGTGGCGGCGGCCGGGGGGGCACCGCTCAGCCTCGGCCCGCCGGCGCTGGCTCCCGGTGACCCCGCCATCGCGATCGCCTCGCTGGTCAATGCCCTGGCCGGTGGACTGGACGGGATGGTGACCGGCGCCACCGTTTGCCTCGACGCGGGGGCGGTGATGGCGCCGTGAGCAGTTTGTCGGGCAAGACGGTGCTGATAACCGGGGCCGGGAGCGGGGTGGGGCGCGGCCTGGCCCTGGCCTGTGCCGGTGCCGGTGCCTCGGTGGTGCTGGGGGTGCGGGACCCGTCCAAAGGCAACGAGGTCGTCGATCGGGTCACCGAGCGGGGCGGGACCGCGGTGGCCGTGGCCTGCGACGTCACCGCGCCCGGGCAGGTGGACGAGGCCCTCGGGCTGGCCGCCGACCGGTTCGGCGGGATCGATGCCGTCATCCATAACGCCGTCAGTGCACAGTCGAGCCAGCCGGTTGCCCTCGAGTCCGCCCCGCTCTCGCGGTGGGACGAGCATGCCAGCGTGTCGATCACCGCGTCGTTCCACATCGCCCAAGCCGCGTTCAGCCAGCTGGCCGAGCGCCGGGGCACCTTGGTCTTCATGACCTCACCGGCCGGTGTCGACGGCAGCGAACAACTGTCCTTTTACGCCGCGGTCAAGGCGGCCCAACGCGGACTGGTCAAGAGCCTGGCCCGGGAGTGGGGACCGCTCGGTATCCGGGTCAACGCCATCGCTCCGCTGGCCGCGACTCCGGCCATGGATCGGGCCTTCGCCGCCGATCCACAATTGGAAGGCAGGGTACGGGGGCTGATTCCGCTCGGGCGTCTGGGTGACAGCGAGCTCGACATCGGCCCCGCCGCCGTCTTCCTCTGCGAGGACGGCTCCCGGTACATCACCGGCCAGACCCTGGTGGTAAGCGGCGGCCGGTTCACCACCGGTTAGAGCGTTAGAAAGGCGTCATGCACGAAGACCGAGAAGGGGGGGAAGCGGCATCGGCGTCGGCCGCCTCATTGGCGATCACCGCCGAGATCGTCCGCAACGCCTTGGCGGTCGCGGTCGAGGAAGCCAGCATCGTGGTCGTCCGGTCATCCCACAGCTCCAACATCCAGGAGGGGGCCGACGCCGCCGGGGCATTGCTCGATGCCGGCGGCCGGTTGGTCGCCCAATCGGCGGCCACCAGCGTGATGCACAGCGCCAGCCTCCGCAGCGGGCTGCGGTCGATCCTCCAGGAGATCGCCCTCGACGAGTTGCGGCCCGGCGACGTGCTGGCCTGCAACGACCCCTACCGCGGCGGGATCCACGCCAACGACATCATGGTGCTACGCCCGGTCTTCGCCGAGGACCGGGTCCGCTGGTTCGGCGGGACCCTCATCCACGTGGCGGATATGGGCGGCTCGGCGGTGGGCGGCCTCGGGTCGTTGGCCGGGGACACCTACGCCGAAGGGGTTCTGCTGCCCCCGGTGTGGCTCTACCGGGAGGGGAAGCCCAACCGGGATGTCCTCGGCATCATCGAGCGCAACAGCCGGGCCCCGGGCAAGGTGGTGGGCGACGTCCAAGCGTTGGTGGCCGGGGTGAACGTGATCGCCCGTCGGATGGACGAGCTCACCCAGCGGTACGGCATCGACGAACTCGAACGCCAGGTCGACCACTTCATCGACTACGCCGCCCGTCGGATCCGCGACGAGATCCGGCGCATTCCCGCCGGCTCCTACCGGGGCAGTTTCACCATCGACACCGACGGCGTCTCCGATCGGACCTTCGACATCGTCACCACCGTCAACGTGGGTGACGCCGACATCACCGTCGACTTCGGCGGCACCGCCGACCAGTCCCCCGGGGCCATCAACTCGTCGGTATCCCAGACCCTCTCGGGAGTCCTCTACGCCATCCGGTGCTTCGTCGACCCGTCGATCCCCATGAACGAGGGATGCTTCGACGCCATCCACACCGTGCTCCCGCCAGGTTCAATGGTCAACCCCAACCCACCGGCGGCCTGCGGCGGACGGGTGGTGACGGTGACCGCCGCGGTCGAAGCCATCCTCCAGGCGCTGTCGCAGGCGGTCCCCGACCGGGCGGTGGCCGCCAGTGCCCTCATCCACGTCTACACCCTCACCGGGCTGCATCCCGACGGCGAGCGCTGGCTGTCCCTCGGTTACGAGTTCGGCGGGATCGGGGCCCGCCACGGCGCCGACGGGCCCGACGCCACCGGTGCCTACTTCCTCGGCGGCCGTTCGGTCATCCCCCAGATCGAACCGCTGGAAGCCCAACTCCCCCTGGTGATCGAGCGCTGCGCCCTGGTCGCCGACTCCGGCGGGCCCGGCCAGTGGCGGGGCGGACTCGGAGTGGAGATGAGGATCCGGCTGGAGTCCTCCGCGCAGCTCACCGTGCGCGGCGACCGGATGGGGATGCCGCCGCCCGGGGCCCACGGGGGGTGGCCGGGGGGCGCCGGTCACTTCGCCATCGAGCGAGCCGGGGGGGCCACCGAGTGGCTCAACCCCAAACAGCAGCACGTGCCGCTCGAGGCCGGGGACGTCTTCGTGATGCGCACCTCGGGTGGCGGGGGCATGGGGCCGCCCGCCGACCGCCTCCCCGAGGCGCTGGCCGAGGACCTCGCCGAGGGCAGAGTCTCCGACCCGGCTCCCTACGCGGCCACCGGAAGAGCCGCCTCATGAGCGCCGACTCGACCCGCTGGTTCCTGGGAGTGGACGTCGGCGGCACCTTCACCGACGTCGTCCTGGCCGATACCCGGGGAGGTGTCGACGTCATCAAGGTGAGAACCACCCCCGAAGACCAGCGCGAAGGGGTCGCCGAGGGGATTGCCGCCCTGCTCGCCGCCCATCGGGTGGACCCGGGCTCGGTGGTCCGCCTGGTGCACGGGACCACCCTGGCCACCAACGTGATCCTCGAACAGCGGGGCACCGACATCGCTTTCGTCACCTCCCGCGGCTTCGGCGACATGCTTCGCCTCGGGCGCGAGTTCCGCCAGGAGGACGAGCGGTTCGACCTCTTCTTCCGGACGCCGGCCCCGCCGGTCCCCCAGTCGCGCACCTTCGAGGTGAACGAGCGGATCGACGCCGCCGGCCGGGTGCTGGTCCCCCTCGACAGTGCGCAGGTGGAGGCGGTGGCGGCCGAGGTCGCCGGGTCCGGCGCCGCGGCGGTGGCCATCTGCCTGCTGCACGCCTACGCCCACCCGGCCCACGAGGAAGTCGTGGCCGAGGCGTGCCGGGCGGCGATGCCGGAGACCGCCTATGTGGTCACCTCCTCGGAGGTGTGGCCGGAGATGCGCGAGTACGAGCGGGCCATGACCACCGTGATGTGCGCCTACGTGGGTCCGGTGATGTCCGGCTACCTGGCCGGCCTCGGAACCCGGCTCGAAACGCTGGGTATCCGCTGCCCCATCGAAGTGATGGAATCGAGTGGCGGGGTGATGTCGGCCGCCCTGGCCGCGCGCCGCCCGATCGCCACCGTGGAGTCGGGCGGGGCGGCGGGGGTGATCGCCGCCGGCTTCGTCGGGCGGCTGATCGACGTCGACGAGGTGATCTCCTTCGACATGGGCGGGACCACCGCCAAGACCGGGGTGGTGCGGGGCGGCCGACCCGACATCACCCACGACTTCCACGTCGGGGGCATCGGCAGCGCCGGCGGGGCCCGCCCGGGGTCGGGCTACCCGGTGAAGATCCCGGTGGTCGACCTGGCCGAGGTGGGGGCCGGCGGGGGCAGCATCGCCTGGGTGGACCCGGGAGGGGCGCTGCGGGTGGGTCCGCGCTCGTCGGGGTCGGTCCCCGGTCCCGCCGGATACGGGCTGGGTGGCACCGAGGCCACGGTGACCGACGCCAACCTGGTCCTCGGTTATCTCCGGCCCGGCAACCTCTCCGGTGGGGTCTCGCTCGACCCCGAGCTCAGCGAGAAGGCCATCCAGCAGGCGGTGGCCGGCCCGCTCGGCCTCGACGTCACCGGGGCGGCACGGGCCATTCACGATGTCGCCAATGCCAGCATGGCCGCGGCCATCCGGGTGGTGACCGTCCAGCGGGGGATCGACCCGCGGAGCTTCACCCTGGTCGGGTTCGGCGGGGCGGGCCCGATGCACGCGGCTGAACTGGCGGAAACCTTCGGGATCACCAGCGTGGTCATCCCCCGGGCCGCGGGGGTGGCCTCGGCGGTCGGGCTGGTGACCGCCGACCTGGCTGCCGACCGGATCCTCACCCGGTTGATGCCGGCTGACACCGCCGATCCGGCCGAGGTGGCGGCCATCTTCGCCCGGCTGGAGGACCAGGCGGTGGCCGAGTTGCCGGGGGGGGACGGCGGGCTGGTGGTGAGCCGGGCGGTCGACGTCCGATTCCGGGGTCAGGCCCATCAGCTCACGGTGCCGGCGCCGACCGAGCCGGTGACCCGCCAGACCCTCGAGACCGTCACCGCCACCTTCATTCGGCAGTACCACGAGACCTACGGGATCGAAATGGAAGGCCCCCAGGAGTTGGTGAGCTTCCGGGCCCGGGTGTTGCGCACGGTGGAGAAGTTCGCGCCGGTGCCTCACCCGGTCGAAGGACCGGTGGCCCCTCCGGAGCCAACCGCCCATCGGACCGTCGCCTTCGCCGGATCGGTGATGGATTCCTGCCCGGTCTATCTCTGGTCCGACCTCGGCCCGGGGACCAGACTGGCCGGGCCGGCGATCATCGAGGGCGTCGACACCACGGTGGTGGCTCCTCCCTCCCATCACGCCGCGATCGACCCGTGGGGCAATGTGGTCCTGACCCGCGTGCCGCCGGGAACGTCAACGTGACCCGAGCCCGCGGCGATCGCCGACGGGGCCCCACGGGGTCCCGCCGACCGAGCAGTAGTCTTCCCGGTGCATCCCGTCGCCATCCGGCGACGCGGCGATGCGAGGAAGGCCGATGACCGCAACCAGCCGCTCCGATGCCACCGACCCCCGGGGGCGAACCACGGCCGTCGGCGACGCCACCCGGACCCGGTTGATGGAGGCGGCCGAGAGGCTGATCGCCGAGCGGGGGGTGGACGCGGTGTCGGTCCGGGACATCACCGCCGCCGCCGACACCAACTCGGCCTCGATCCACTACCACTTCCAGTCCAAAGAGGGACTCATCAACGCCATCATGGAGGACCGGGCCGAGCGGCTGGGCGAGCGGCGCAGCTCGTACCTCCAATCCCTCGGTCCCGAAGCCCCGTCGGTCCGGGCGGTGGCCGAGGCCATCGTGAACCCGACCTTCGAGTTCGTGGCCGGCCACGAAGAGGAGAGCGACACCGCCTACGTCGGGTTCCTGGCCGCCCTGCTCGACGATCCCACCATGGTGCCGGCCCTCGAGCGGTATTTCGCCAATCAGTACGACGCCTACTTCGACGCCCTCCGCCGGGCCCGCCCCGAGCTCGACCAGGCCGCCCTGGTCAACCGGGTGTGCTTCGCCCTCCACCTGGTGCTCAACACCGTGTCCGAGCCGGCCCGGGGCCTGCGGACCTGGATCGAGCGCCACTATCCGCCGGCGGTGGACAGCATCCGCCAGGACCTGATCGACTTCCTGACCGGGGCGTTCGAGGCCCCCTGACTCTCTTTCATACGTTTGATTGACTCCTGTCGGATCCCGGCCTAGCCTGGCGCCGGAGCGAGAGGAAGGAGTTGGCGCGTTGACCACAACCCGTCGATACCCGCCGGCCCCTCCGGAACAGACCGGGGCGGCGGCCTGGTATCCCGCCACCCTGGATGACGCCGCCTACACCGTCGAGCTCGACCGATTCGTCGACATCACCGAGCAACCCGGGAACCCGGGCCCGTCGCCCGGAGAACCGATCCTCCGGGGCGAGGTCGGCGCGCCGATCCTGCCGGCCGGCTTCGATCAGCTGGTCACCGAAGTCGGACGGCGACTGACCGACGGTCCGGGGTTCTCGGTGGTGAAGGGCTTTCCGGTGGACGGCGGCGGCGTGTGGGCGACCCAGCTGTTCGCCTCGTTGATGAGCAGCTTCGGCAGACTTCTCGCCCAAGATGTGCACGGCGACCTCCTCCACCTGGTCCGCACGACCGGCCTCGGGGACGATCGCCAGTACGGGTCAAAAGGCTCGGGCGAACTCCTCTTCCACACCGACCAAGCCGCCGCCCCCGTCGAGCAGCTCCCGGGGGTTCTCGGACTGCTCGCCCTCCAGCGGGCGGCCCGCGGTGGCCACACCCGGCTGGTGAGCGGGCATACCCTCCTCAATGAGTTGCGATCCAGAGACGGTGCACTGGCCGCGTCGCTGTGTATGCCGTCACCCTTCGCCCGCGACGATGACGGGGTGTCGTCGTCGGAACCGGTGGAAGCCGCCGCGGTGGTGATCGGTCGGGGCGGAAGGGCCCGGATCCGATTCAACCGCTATTTCATGGAGACCGGAGCCCGGCGCATCGGTGTCGATCTCGATCCCGGGATGTCCGCCGCCCTCGACGCCATCGATGAGCTGTTCGACACCCGGCCCCTCGATGTCGAACTTCTGCTCGAGCCCGGTGACGCGCTGGTGGCGGACAACTCGGTCATCCTCCACAACCGCACCGCGTACCAGGACGACGGGCACCACGTGCGGTGCCTGGTGCGGGCATGGGCACACTGAGCCGGCCGGGGCCGGGGACATGATCGACCTCCGCATCGTCGGCGGCACCGTGATCGACGGCACCGGCTCGCCCGGTCGCCGGGCCGATGTCGGGGTCGACGGCGGGCGGATCGTGTCGGTAGGCGACGACAGTGGCCCCGCCCGCCGAACACTGGCGGCCGAGGGCATGGTGGTGGCCCCGGGTTTCGTCGACACCCACACCCATCTCGACGCCCAGCTGGACTGGGATCCGCTGGCCACTCCCTCCACCCTGCACGGTGTCACCACCGTGCTCGGCGGCAACTGCGGCTTCTCCATCGCGCCGATGCGACCCGACGCCGCCGACTACGTCCGCCGGATGCTGGCCCGAGTAGAAGGGATCCCGCTCAAGACGCTGGAGAACGGACCGGAGTGGGCGTGGTCCTCCTTCGGCCAGTGGCTCGAGCGATTCGACGGCCGGGTGGCGGTGAATGCCGGGTTCTCGGTGGGACACTCCACCCTCCGCTATCTGAGCATGGGCGCCGACGCGGTCGGTGGCAGCCCGACGGAAGCACAGGCCACCGACATGGCGCACCGGCTTCACCAGGCACTCGACGACGGCGCCCTCGGGTTCACCTCCTCGCTGGCCTCCAGCCACAGTGACGGGGACGGACATCCAGTGCCGTCGCGGTCCACCGAGTCGGCCGAACTGGTCAGCCTGGCCGCCGCCCTCCGCCACCACCCGGGCACCTCCCTGGGCATCAACCCCGGGGCCGGCCCCTTCGCCGCCGGGATGATGGACACCATGGCCGACATGTCCCGGGAGGCCGACCGGGTGCTCAATTGGAACGCGCTGCTCATTTACCACCAACGGTGGGACGAGGCCCGCCTGGAGCTGGCGGCGTCCGACCATGCCGCCGCCCGGGGCGGCCATGTGATCGCCGAGGTGGTCCCCGACCCCCGACGGTTCTACGTGAGTTTCCTCAGCGGTTTCTTGCTCGACGCCCTGCCCGGATGGGCGGAACTGTTCAGCCTCCCCCTCCCCGTCCGGCGGGCCGCCCTCCGCGACCCGGGACGCCGGGCCGGGTTGCGGGCCGGCGTCGATTCCGACGCGGTACCCGCCATGCTCCGCAACCACACCGATCCGTCACGGATGACCGTCGTCCAGACCGCCGATCCGGACACCAAGCACCTGGCCGGGCGCCGAGTCGAGGAGATCGCCCGGGAGCGGTCGGTGTCGGCCTTCGACTGTTGGGTCGACATCGCGGTGGCGGACGACCTGCGGGCGGTATTCATGCCCGATCCGGTGGGAGACGACGACCGCAGTTGGGAGCTTCGGGCGCAGGTGATGACCGACCCGCGCACGGTGATCGGGGCCGCCGACGCCGGAGCCCACCTCGATGTGGCGTCGTCGTTCAACTACACGACCTCGCTGTTGGCCGGTTCGGTGCGCCGGCGGGGACTGCTCAGCCTCGAGCAGGCGGTGCGGGAGTTGACCGATGTGCCGGCCCGCCTGTTCGGGGTGACCGGCCGGGGTCGGATCGGTGAGGGATGGGCCGCCGACCTGGTGGTCTTCGACCCCGAGACCGTCGGCCCGATGGCCGAGGAGATCCGCGCCGACCTGCCCGGCGGGGCTCGGCGGATCTACGCCGACGCCAACGGGATCGCCGCGGTGGTGGTCAACGGCGAGCCCATCCTCGAGCACGGCGAGCACACCGGCCGGCTTCCCGGCACCGTGTTGCGGTCCGGCCGGGATACCGAGACAGTGACGGTAGCCGCCGCCCGGGCGCTCGCCGCGCCGGCCACCGGGCCCTGACCGGCCGGCGGTTGGAGACGAACCGGTGAACGACGCGTTGGATGGGCTCCGGGTGCTGGACCTGTCGACCTATCTGGCCGCCCCCCAGGTCTCCGCCATCCTCGGCGACTTCGGTGCCGATGTGGTGAAGGTGGAGCCCCCCGGGGGCGACCCCATGCGCACCCTCGGCGCCCAGCGGGGCGGGGCGTCGCTGATGTGGGCGCTGGTGGCCCGCAACAAGCGCAGCGTGGTGGTCGACACCGCCACGGCGGCGGGGATCACCCGCCTCCAGGGGCTCACCGCCGCCGCCGATGTCGTGGTCGTCAACCAACCCGAAGGACTGCTCGATCGCTGGGGCTGCACGCCGGCGGCCATCTCCGCCCGCAACCCCGCTGCGGTGGTGGTGACCGTCAGCTGCTACGGCACCGACGGCCCCTACGCCGGGCGTCCGGGGGCCGGCTCCTTGGCCGAGGCCTTCGCCGGGCTCACCGGGCTCACCGGGATGTCCGACGGGCCGCCGATGCTCACCGGGGCGCCCATCGGCGACACCCTGGTGGCGCTGTCCGGGGTGATCGGGACCCTCCTCGCCTGCTACCACCGCGACGCCCGGGGCGGGGGTGGACAGCACGTCGACGTCTCCATGTTCGAACCGATCCTCACCCTGCTGGGCCCGGTGTTGGCGGGATGGGACCCAGCCGGTCCCCCGGCGGTTCGATCCGGGAGCCGGATAACCGGCGGCGTGCCCCGCAACGTCTACCAGGCCGCCGACGGCAGCTGGTTGGCAGTGTCGGGCACCACCGACGATCAGGTCGGCCGTCTACTGCCGTTGCTCGGCCGGAACCGACCCGAGGACCTGGCCCGGTTCGGCCGTTCGGCGGAACGCCTGCTGGTCGCCGACGAGCTCGACGCCCTGGTCGCCGGATGGATCGCGTCGAGGGATGGGCCGGGGGTCCTGGCTGCCCTGCTCGACGCCCGGATTCCGGTGGCTCCGGTGAACGACCTGGCCCGGTTGGTCTCCGATCCCCACGTCCGGTCTCGCGGGTCGATCATCGAGGTCGACCAAGGTCCGAACGGACCGGTCCCCCTTCCCGGTCCGGCTCCGCATCTGGCCGCCACCCCCGGGCGGCTGCACTCGCCGGCACCGGCACTCGGCGAAGGGGAGACGGAGGTGCTGGCCGGATGGTTGGGAGGTTGAGCCAGGTGCATCCCCGGCTCGGGCTCAACAGCCTGAGCACAGCCAGTTGGCCGCTGGAGCGGGACCTCGAGCTCTACGCCGATCTCGGGGTGCGCCGGGCCGGGTTGTTCCTCGACAAGTTGGTGGCCTGCGGCGAGGACCGGGCGGTCGATCTGGTGAAAGACGCCGCGCTGGCGGTCGACCATGTGTTCGCACGGGGGGTCGTCCCCGCCGACCCCGGATCGTGGGCCGCCGATCGCCGACGCCTCCTCGGCGCCCTGGAGGTGGCCGAGTCGTTGGGTGCCCCGGTACTCACCATCACCACTGGAGCCGCGGGGCGTCTGGAGTGGGACCAGGCGGCGGCCGCCCTGGCCGAAGCCCTTGAGCCGGTGCTGGCCGATGCCCATCGCCGGTCGATCACCGTCGCCATCGAACAGACCCTGCCGGTGCGGGTGGAAGTCGGGTTCGTCCACTCGTTCGCCGACAGCGTGACCCTGGCCGACCGTCTGGGCCAAGGGATCGGGGTGGTTCTGGAAGCCGGGTATTGCTTCGCGGAGCGCGACCTCGAAGGTTCAGTGGGCTCGGCGGCGGGGGCGGGAAGGCTCGCGGCGGTCCAGCTGAGCGACCTAGTGACCCCGAGTGCCACCATCCCCGACCGGGCGGTGCCCGGAGACGGAGTGATCCCCCTCGAACGCATCGTCAGGTTGGCGCTTGACAACGGTTACCAGGGTGCGTTCGAACTCGAGATGCTCGGGCCGCGCATCGAGGCGGAGGGATACGCAGCGGCGTGCCAGCGGGCAGTCCACTTCATCGATGAGCTTCTCACCCGGATGGAGGCCTGACCCGGCGGACCCGAATCGCAGTGAGGCGGAATCGCGGTTCCTCTACTCCGGTTCCTCGTCCAGGGTCAGGGCGGCCGCACCGGCCGTGATGGCTTCATACAGCGGACGCAGTTCCTCGGTGATCCTCGTCCCGTCGATTGTGAGCGGCGCCGGATCGAGTTGACGGAGGACCAGATCGGGGGCGACAGCCAGGCGGGGCCGGGTCTCGATCGCGGCCAGGTCGGCGACTACTCCCCAGGGGGAAACGAACTCGGCCAGCTGCCTTGCGGCAATGCGCTCAGGATCCGCCACTGGCCACCCGAACATGCCGCTGTCCGGCGTTGCGGCCACGGCATCCGGGTGAGAGCCGCCGTTTGGTTCCGTCCCACGTCGGCGGGTCCGCAGGCCAGTGAGCAGCTCCTCTTTGGTGCGGCCTCGCCAGGCGAAGATCAGGAACGGGTCGCCGTCGAATGCTTCCGCCAACAGGTAGTAGACGGCGGCGATGTGCTTGCAGGGGTTCTCCCAGTCCGGACAGGAGCAGGCTGCTTCGAGCTCCTCCGGCGTCGCCGGGAATAGCGAGGTCGACGCGTCCGCGAACGCATCCTCGATCGCCTCGGGCATCTCATCCGCCAGCAGCCGGGCCGCAAAGACCGCACTGGACGCCATCACGGACTCGATCACTTCCCACTCCGGCACAGAGAGCACCTTTGTCTCGATGAAGACGCGGTAGGGCTTGGTCCGCGACCCCTGTACCGAGGCCTTTACCTGGCCGGCGGTGACCTCCATGGTGAGCACCTGGCCAGTTCGGGCATAGCGCTTGCCCCGCTGGAGACGGCTGCCGATGCCGAAGGCCTCGAGCACCGCGATGAAGCGCTGCGACCACCAGGTGTCGCCGATCCGTCCCCGCTTACTGCGAGCCAGAAGGCCACCCTCGACCGTGATGGGCGTGGAAGCAGGAGGCCACCACCCGTCAGAGGGTCGTTTGGGCCCGGTCGAGGGGCGACCGGATCTCGGGCGGCGGGGCGGCATCAGTCCTCCCCGACCGCGTCGGCCGACAGGGCGACGACCTCGCGGAGTTGTTCGGTAGACAGCTCGGTGATCCAGCCTTCGCCGGAACCGACGATGCGGTCGGCCAAGGCGCGCTTGGCCTCGATCATGGTATCGATCCGTTCCTCGAGGGTTCCCCCGCAGACGAATTTCCGTACCTGCACATTGTGTTTCTGGCCGATCCGGAAGGCCCGGTCGGTCGCCTGATCCTCCACCGCCGGGTTCCACCACCGATCGAAGTGCACGACGTTGGTCGCCGCCGTCAGGTTCAAACCGGTGCCACCGGCCTTCAGCGAAAGAAGGAACACCGGCGGCCCCGCCGCGCTCTGGAACTGCTCGACCATCACATCCCTGGCCTTCTTCGAGACCCCGCCATGGAGCCAGAGGACGTCGCAGCCCAGCCGCTTGCGCAAGTGCCGTTCCAGCATGTCCCCCATCTGGGTGAACTGAGTGAAGACGAGGGACCGGTCGCCCTCGGCCACCGCTTCCTCGAGGACTTCGACGAGACGCGACACCTTGCCCGAGCGACCTGCGACCGACGAGCCGTCAGACAGGAACTGGGCTGGGTGGTTGCACACCTGCTTGAGCTTCAACATCGTGGCCAGGACCAACCCACGGCGTTCGATTCCCTCCGCCTCGTCGATCCGGGCCAGCATGTCGTCGACGATGGCCTGATAGAGAGTGGCCTGCTCCCGGGTCAGGTTGCAAAACTCCTTCATCTCGAGCTTGTCGGGGAGGTCGGCGATGATCGACCGGTCGGTCTTCAGACGGCGGAGCACGAACGGGGCGGTGATTCGGCGAAGATGGGCTGCCACCTCATCGTCACCCTCGCGCTCGATGGGAATGGCGAATCGAGCGCGGAAGGCCTTCTCCGAGCCGAGTATGCCCGGATTGAGGAACTGCATGATCGACCACAGCTCGGACAGCCGGTTCTCCACCGGCGTCCCGGTCATGGCGATCCGGCGCTCAGAAGGGATCGCCCGCACACTTTGAGTGGTGCGGGCCGCACTGTTCTTGATCTGCTGTGCCTCGTCGAGGACCGTGCGTCGCCATCGCACCGTGGCCAGCAGCTGCTGGTCACGGGCAGCCAGCCCGTAAGTCGACAGGACCAGGTCCACCGTGCTGACGTGCCGGGTGAAGGCGTCCCCGTCCAACCGCTCCGGTCCGTGATGGACATACACCGAGAGTTTTGGAGCGAACCGGGCCGCCTCGCGCTGCCAGTTGCCGACCAGCGACATCGGGCACAGGACCAGGGTCGGGCCCGGCGCGAGCGTGCCGGGCTGCCGTTTCGCCCTGGCACTGGCCCTCCGGCGCGCCGGAGCTTTCACCCCACGGTCGTGCTCCTCAACCAGCAGGGCGAGGAGCTGGGCAGTCTTCCCCAGCCCCATGTCGTCAGCGAGACAAGCTCCGAGACCGAGGTCGCCGAGGAACGCGAGCCAGCCAAGGCCGCGCTCTTGGTAGGGACGCAGCTCCCCGGCAAAGCCGTCAGGTGTCGGAATCGCCCGTAGGCGTTCGTCGTCGGCACCGGCGAGAAAGTCCCGAGCCAGCCGTCCGCCTCGACCTCGGTCACCGGTAGGCCACCCGTGGCCTGCCCGAGACCGAGGGCAATCCGCACTACCTCGCCGGCCGATATGCGTTCGGCACTCGTCCCTCTTTTGGTCACCGCGGTGATGGCGGTGACGAGATCCTCTTCGTGCAGCTCCACCCACTGACCGCGCAGCCGGACAAGAGGTTGTTTTAGACGGGCAAGTTGACGTAGCTCAGCGAGACCGAGCTTGTCGTCCCCGAGTACCGCCTCCCACCGGATGTCACAGAGCCCTTCAAGCCCGATGGTGCCCGTCGAGGCGGCGACCTTCGAGCCGGTCCGGGCCCGGAGCCGGAGGGCGAGACGTGCCCGTGAGGAACGCCACCAGGGCGGCGCCAACACACCGAATCCGGCCTCCTCGAGGACCGGGCCTCCATCCCGGAGGAATGTGAGGATGCCGGTGGCATCGGTTGTCTGGTCGCACGGTGCCATCTCCGCCAGCGCCGGGCCGAGTGAGGGGACGAGCCGCGCGGCCCGGCCCAGGCCACGGAGTAGGGATTCGTCGGGGTGCGACACATGGCGCTCCAATGCCGTCAGCTCAGGTCCGTCCGTCCATACTGCGGCGGCGGGGACGAGCAGGCTCGGGTCGTCCACGGCCTGCAGGAGAAACTCGATCCGCCATGTGTCGCTTGATTCGGGTTGACCTTTCGGACTGCGCTTCTCAACCCGTTCGGGAGCGCCCTCTCCCACCTCGGGGAGATCTGCCGCTTCGTCGCCAGGGGGGACGATACGAAAGCAGGTTCGCACTGATTCGACGGGCAGGCTGGCTGTCGCCTGCCAGGTATGGAGTTTCTCGGCGAGCGCCGCGAGTTCGTCATCATCGGCCTCTACGATTCCCTCCGGCGAGACCAGGGCGGCCAGCCACGCGTCGACGGCACCTTGTGCCCGAGACCGGCGTCGTTGGGGGGAGGCCGCACCGCCCGTCGCGAATTGGCGGCCCATCGCGTCGGTGAGGCTCCACATGAGAGCTCGGAGGACCTCGTCGGGTGTCCCTGGCTCCGGCTCGCCGGGACCGTAACCCTGCACCCCCGAGACCGGGCCCGCGGCCAGGAACGAAGCGGGAAGCGACCACAACAGCGCTTCGATCCTGCCCCGGTCGTACCCGTCGATGAGCGGTCGCCAGCGGGCCCGCCATCCGTCGGCGGTTGGCTCGAGGGAAGGGACGATACGCCCTCGGGTGGCCAGCTCCAGGGCCATCTCCGCCGCCCTTGTCGCGAAACGGAAGTCGGCGGCGAGGATGATGCTGGACGGGTCGGATGTCGAGCGGTCGGCCTGGTCACCGGCCGCTGTCGACATCCTCGAGAGGACGAGCCAGACATCGCGCCACTCGAGGATGAGCCCCGTGGCCATCCACCAGAGGAGGGATTGCGGGGAACCCGAGGGCTCAGGCGGTGACCCCGTGGGTTCGTCCTCGAGCCACGGTGAGCCGATCGGACCCCCGCCTGCATCGGCCAGCCGGAGCATGAATTCCACCTCGCCCGCCCCAACCAGGTTATCCAACCCATACCCTCCGAGTTCGCCGGAGGCGAGCCGGATACCTTCGGCGTCCAGGACAAAAGGATGGGGCCTCGGGCCAGGCTGCCGAGGCGGGCGTCCACGACGAGCCGGAGCAGTTCGAGGCCGGCTGCCGTCTTCCGCCCAGAGGGCAAGACGGTTGATGGACTCGAGCCACACTGCGTGGAGAACGATCACCGTGGAATCCTGCTTCGTCGGTGTGACGCTGCCGAGGTCCTGCGAAAGACGACCACCGTTGGATTCCCCTGATTCATTTCACAATTTTTGGGTTTCGTTGATCGGACGATCGAGGCGAACCCCGACCATTCGTCGGTCACAGTAGCGTCGACCGACAACTTGTGTCCCGACGTGTGTCGACGTCGCACCGGGCGAGCTCGCTCAATCGACGGTGGGGCGGTCATGGCCCCGCGAGTAGGCACTTCGAGCCTCAGCGTGCCCGGTATGCCTTCGAGCGGTGGCGGATGTCGAGAACGATCACGAGATGCCTTGGCTCGTCGATCTCGTAGAGAATGCGCCAATCACGACCGAGCCGGGCGCTGTGGATCCCGGCCAGGGCGTCTCGGAGCGGCTTGCCTACCCTCCGGGGATTCTCGACCAGTGGCCCGGTGATGAATTCAGCCGCGGCAACGGCAATCTCGACAGGCAAGCGGTCGGCGAGTGCCCGGCGGGCGGGAGGGGCGGTACCCAGTTCGTATCGTCGGGTCACGAAACCTGGCGCCTACGCGCCAGGTTTTGCACAGCATCCGCCCCGTAGACGATGTCGCCCTCGGTCGCCGCCTGGCGAGCTTCGGCCAACGCCCGCAGTGCGTCGGGGTCGGCCAGCACCTCTGCGGTCTCACGTAGTGCCAGAAAGGTCTCAATCGCCAGCACCACCGTCTGATGGACGCTGCGACGGTCCTCTTCCGCGGCTACGCGCAGCTCGGCATCGAGATCTGGGTCGAGACGCAAGGTCATGGCCATACCTAAATGATACTATCTGATACCGCAGTGATGTCCAACGACAGCGGGGTCCTCAAGGCCGCCGGACGGAATCCTCGGTGCCTCAGCCCGGTCGCACCACCTGGCCGGGAAGCCGCCCGGTCAGCTCCCCGTGGAGGACGATGGGGACGCCGTTGACTACGGTGGCCCGCACGCCGTGTCCCCAGGCCTTGAAGCGCCCGACCCCGCCGGGGAGGTCGTGGACGAACTCCTTCTTCCAGGGACCGACGGTGTCAGGATCGAAGACCATGATGTCGGCCCACCCTCCCGGCTTGAGCAGGCCCCGGTCGGCCAGCCCCAACAGCGCGGCGGGGATCTGGGTGATCTGCCGGATCCCCTCTTCCAGCGTCCACACCTCCCGGTCACCCACCCAGGTGCGGAGGAAGTAGGAGCTCCAGTCGGCCCCGTCGTCCCGGGCCAGGTGGGCACCCCCGTCGGAGACCCCGATGATCATCCGGGGATCCCGCTGGGCGACGCCGACCGCCTCCGACCATTCGAGGCTCTCGGTCCGCCACCGGAACTCGGTGGCGAAGTCCTCGGCCAGGGCCAGGTCCAATAGCGCGTCGGCGGGGGCGACCCCCTGTTCGTCGGCGATGTCGCGAATCGAACGTCCCTGGAGCTTGTCGTGTTCGGGCAGCACCACCCGGTCGACGTACACCGCGTTCCACAGCGGCGGCGGGACGGTGGTGCCCTTCTCCGGGTCGCGGTTGTAGTTCTCGACCGCGTCACGGAGCTCATCCCGGGCGGCCGGGTCGCGCAGACGGGCGGCGCGCTCGTCGGGGGGCAGCCGGAGCATCTCCAGCCAGGACGGCACCGCCAGGTAGTGGAGGTTGGCCGGGCCCACAATCAGGCTCCGGTCGAACGGGCGAGTGATGAGCAGCGAGTACACCGGCGTCCCGGCTACCGTGGCCCGGTCGAGGAACTCGACCGAGGCCTCCCAGGTGGCGGTGGGGGCGTCGACCTTGTTGCGGCCTCCGAGGCCCTGGATGATCACCGGGAGCCCGCTGGCCGCCCCGATATCCATCAGTAGCTGTTTGTCGGCGTCATCGAGCCCGCCGATCGAGCTGGCCGGGAGGAAGGCGATCGACCCGGTGCCGGCCCGGCCGACCGCGGTAGCCAACGCCAGGAGCTCGGCCCGCCCGCTCAGCCGGGAGGGGACCGGCCGGCCGTCATCATCCAGATGGGTGGGCGCCGCCGACGACGAGATCCCCGCTGCCCCGGCTTCCATCGCCTCGGTCACCAACGCCACCATGCCGGCCACCTCGGCGTCGGTGGCCGGTCGGTCGCTGGCGTCGGGCCCCATCACCCATCGGCGCAGATTCGAGTGTCCGACGTAGCAGCCGAAGTTGACCCCGAGCCTGCCCGGCCGGCTGTCGAGAAATTCCGGGAAGGTGCCGCACTCATCCCAGCGCACCCCGCTCAGGGCCACCGGGTCCATGTTCTCCACCTGGGCGAAGATGCCGCCGAGGAAGTCACGGTCCTCCGGCCGCACCGGAGCCGCGGAGAACCCGCAGTTGCCGGCGACCACCGTGGTGACCCCGTGGTAGCAGGACATGGTGGCGTAGGGGTCGAAGGTGATCTGCGGGTCGTAATGGGTGTGGATGTCGACGATGCCGGGGGCGACCACCATGCCGGTGGCGTCGATCTCTTCGTCGGCGGTATCCCCATCCAACGGGCCCATGGCTGCCACCTTGCCGTCCCGGACCCCGACATCCACCCGCCGGCGCGGAAGCCCGGACCCGTCGACCACGAAACCACCTCGAACGACCAGGTCGTAGTGGTTGGTGTTGCCGGCCATCAGCGGCCCTCCTTTGTCCGGGGGCGTCGCCCACCCAGGTTGCAATTCAGCATCCTACTGGCGCCCCGGCTTACTCTGTCAATCGTTTGATTGCCAATGGTGAGGATGGCCGATAGCCTGCTGCCGAACGGCAGAAGGAGGGCCGGTGGGAGTTGCCACGATGTCCATTGCGCCGCTCACCCCAGCCATCGGCGGGGTGGTGGAAGGCATTGAGCTGGCCAAGCCTTTCGACGACGAAACGGTGGCGGCGTTGCGCCACGGCCTCCTGGCCCACAAGGTCCTGTTCTTCCGATCCCAGCCGATGACCGAGGACGAGCAGGTCCGACTGGCCGGCTGCTTCGGGGAGATCGACCTGCCCCTGTTCCGCACCGCGTCGTCGGGGCGTCCCGAGGTACTGGTGCTCGACCAGGTCGCACCCCGCGGCGAGGGGGCCGACAGCTGGCACGCCGACAACACCTATATGGAGACGCCCCCGATGGCGTCGATCCTCCAGGCCGTCCGGCTCCCCGATGTCGGGGGCGACACCTGCTTCGCCAGCATGGAGGCAGCCTATGACGCGCTGTCGTCGCCGATGCAGCAATTCCTGGACGGCCTCACCGCGGTCCACTCCCTGGAGATCATGGCCGAGCGGACCCGGCACGTGGCCAACGCCTCGCTGCGCGACGAGGTGGCCAAGTGGCCACCGGTGGTCCACCCGGTGGTGCGGATCCACCCTGAGACCGGCCGACGGATGCTCAACGTGAACGCCAACTGGACCTCCCACATCCTGGAGTTGAGCCGGGCGGAAGGGGACGCTCTGCTGCGTTTCCTCTACCAGCACCTGCAGGCGCCCGAGTTCCAGGTCCGGTTCCACTGGGAGGAGGGATCGGTGGCCATCTGGGACAACCGGGCCGTCCAGCACTACGCGGTGCCCGACTACAACGAGCGCCGGGTGATGCAACGGGTCACCATTGCCGGCGACCGGCCCTTCGGTCCTGACCGGTCGGGGGCTCCATGATCGTAGACCCCAAGCTGAAGATCACCCAACCCGAAGTACCACCGGAGAAGGAGCCGACCATGGGAGCACGCTTCACCCACCTCGACGCCGGACCGTGGCAGCAGGTGCGAGCCCTCGCCTTCGACGACGGCCGCACCGTCTCGGTGCGGGAGCGATGGCTCGACTTCTCGCCCAAGTTCCTGGCCCTCTACGCCGAGTGGGACCCGGGGATGATGATCCACGCCCACGGCCACAACTCCGATCATGTGATCTTCGTGATCGAGGGGGACATGACCTGCGGGGACCAGCACTGCCCAACGGGCACCCACATCGCCCTCGACCAGGGCGACACCTTCGGCCCGTTCGTGGCCGGTCCCGATGGGGTGGTGCTCTTCGAGGTGATGATGGGGGACCCCCGTTCGTTCCCCGCCGACCCCGACGGCTGGACGCGGCTGCTGGAGGAGCACGGCGCCCGCCAACTCCCCAACCCGCCGGTGGACATGCCCGCCTGGCTCGAGGACACCCGGACCAGCTGAGTCGGTGCAGGTTTCCTACGGGCTCCCCACCCACCGGGTCGACCGGCTGGACGAATTCCTCACCGGCGACGCCATCGGGGAACTGGCCCGGGCGGCCGAGGGGGCCGGGTTCGACGCCGTCTACACCACCGAGCACCCGTTCCCCGGCGACGCCTGGTTGGCCCACGGCGGGCATCACGCCCTCGACCCGATGGTCGCCCTCAGCTTCGCCGCCGCCACCACCACCTCGCTCCGGCTGCACACCAACCTGTTCGTCCCCGCCTACCGCAACCCGTTCCTGGCCGCCAAGTCGGTGGCCAGCCTCGACGTCCTGAGCGGCGGGCGGGTGATCCTCGGGCTGGGGGCCGGTTACCTCCAGCCGGAGTTCGAGGCATTGGGTGTCCCCTTCGCGGAGCGCAACGATCGCACCGACGACGCCATCGTGGCCATGAAGGCGGCCTGGACGGGAGCGTCGGTCACCCGGGACGGCCCCGGATATGCAGCCACCGGCAACACCGCGCTCCCCCGGCCCGTCCAACGCCCGCACCCCCCGATCTGGATCGGCGGCAACAGTCGGCGGGCCATCCGCCGGGCGGTGGACCTGGCCGACGGGTGGTCGCCGTTCCCCACCACCGCCAAGGCCGCCGCCCGCACCCACACCACCCCGCTGCCCGGCCCGTCGGAGTTGGCCGATCACATCGGCTATGCCCGCACCTACGCCGCCGAGGTCGGGCGGACGGCTCGGCTGGATGTGATCTTCATCCCCGAGGGGCTGGACATGATCCGGGCCAGCTACGACCCCGGGGTGGCGGTGGCCTCCTGTAAGGCGCTGGCCGGGGTGGGGGTGACCTGGGTGGCGGTGATGCTTCCCGGGGACACCCGCGACGCCCAGCTAGGGATGATCAAGCGGTGTGAAGCCGAGCTCATCCCTCAGATCCACCCCCTCTGACCAGGGATCTTCCCTCAGATCCACCTCGGGCGAAACTCTTGCAAACGTTAGACTGACATGTTACGGTGCTGCCAGGCAGCTCCCGGGGGGACCCAGCGCCGATGCGCCGGCGCAACTCGTGACAGGTTTGACCGAGGCCGGGGCTGGCAAAGCGCAGACAGGGAGGGAAGTGCTGATGCACAAGACGTTGCGGGCGATCGGCGGCTCGGCCGCCGCTCTATTGATAGGTGCGACCCTGCTGGCCGCCTGTAGTAGCAGCACCAACTCGTCGAGCACCACCACCGGCGGCAACATCAATTCGACGACCAACTCCGGTCCGAATACCCCCGCCCCCAAGCCGTTGGCGACCATGACCAACGTGACCTTGACCGTGCCCGCCAAGGTGGAGAGCTTTGCCACTCCGATCGTGGCCCAGATGAACGGTGAGTTCACCAAGGAGAACCTGAACGTCACCATCGAGCTGGATCCGGGCGGCGCCGCCTCCGAGCCCCAGGAGCTGGCCCAGGGCAGCGCGCAGGTGACCGAGACCGGCCTCAACGCCGGGACCCTCAACGCCATCTCCCAAGGTGTCGGGTTGCGCTACGTCGGGTACCCCTACACCTACCAAACCGGGGACAAGGAAGGGTTCTGGGTCGACAAGACCTACCTGAACAAGAACGGCACCCTCAACAAGGCGAAGCTCTCCACCTTCAAGATCACCCTCGGCACCGCCGGGGTCGCCTCATCGTCGGCGCTGCCCGTCCAGCAGTGGCTGCAGAAATCCGGGGTGAACCTGTCACAGGTGACGATCACCAACCTGTCGGGGGCGGCCCTGGTGACCGCGCTCCAGAACGGCGCGGTGCAGGGGGCCTACGCGCTGTCCCCCTACTACCAGCCGCTGCTCACCGATCCGCGGTTCACCCTGGTGACGCCGACCCCGCTCGCCACCGGCGTCTACGAGATGAGCTCGCAGTTCATCAGCCAACAGCCGCTGGTGGCCCAGGCCATCATGCGGGCGTTGATCCGCACCGACCGCACCGACCTCGGACCCAACTACCGCAACAACGCCGCGGTGATGGGGATCATCTCCACCTGGCTGGGCATCCCGGCGGCCACCGTCGCCAACAACCCCGCGGTGGTGTTCAGCACCGACATGGACACCGCCGCCCTCGGCCCGCTGTTGACCGGGGTCCAGCAGATGTGGATCAGCCTCGGGGGTGTCCTGTCCTACACCAAGCCGTTGACGGTGAAACAGGTGGTCGACCCCTCGGTGGTCAACGCGGTATTGAAGTAGCCCCGGGCGCCCGGGGCAACGCAACGACATCATGCCCGCCGGCCGGAGCGCTCGATGGACACGTTGATGTTGAATGGTCACGTGGATGAGGTGATGGCGCGACCGCGGATCAACTTCGAAGCGGTCGAACGGGTCTTCGTCGACCGGCAGCGGGAGGTGAAAGCCCTCGGCCCGCTCGACCTCGTCATCGGCGACGGCGAGTTCCTCTCCGTGGTCGGCCCGTCGGGGTGCGGCAAGTCCACCCTGCTCCGGCTGGTCGGCGGCCTGCTCCCCCCCAGTGCCGGGCGCATCGATATCGTCCAGCGGGACCCCGACCGCCACCTGGTGGCCATGGTGTTCCAGGACCACAGCGTGTTCCCCTGGCGGACGGTGGCCCAGAACGTCCAGATGGGACTGGACATCGCCACCGATCTGCCCAAGGCGGAGAAGGAGGCACGGGTGGCCCACTGGCTCGACCGGCTCGGGCTCACCGATGTCGGCGGCGCCCATCCGGCCACCCTGTCCGGCGGCATGCGCCAGCGGGTGTCGATCGCCCGGGCGCTGGCCGTCGACCCGGAGATCCTGCTGATGGACGAGCCGTTCGCCTCTCTCGACGCCCAACTCCGGACGCTGCTCCAAGACGAGCTGCTTAGGCTGTGGGAAGAGGACCGCCGCACGGTGGTGTTCATCACCCACAGCATCGACGAGGCGGTGGTGCTCGGGGACCGGGTGGCGGTGATGGGGGCGCGACCCGGCACCATCAAGGCCTCCTTCGACGTCCCGTTCGACCGCCCCCGGGACCTGAGCCTGCGGGGCAGCCCGGAGTTCGGCGAGGTGGTACAGAACATCTGGGGCCTGCTGCGCCAGGAGGTCATCACCGAGTTGGCCGAGAGCCGGGCCGAGGCCGGCGGTCACTGATGGCCGAAGAGACCCAAGCCATGGATCAGCCGGGCATCGCCGCCCCGGGCACCGCCGCCCGCCCACCATCGACGGCCATGCCCAGCGCTACCGGGGCGCCGGGCGCACCGGGCCGCCCCGGGGGACCCCGCATCGTCACCCGACAGCCCGGCCAGCAAGAGTCCGACCCCCGCCGGTACCGCAACCGCCGCCGGCGGATCGAGGTGGGCCTGGGGGTGGCCGTCCCGGTCCTGCTGTTCGTCGGCTGGCAGTGGGCGTCGAAGACCGGGGCCATCGATCCCCATTTCTTCCCGGCCCCCACCGACCTGTGGTCGACGGCGGTGACGTCGTTCCACTCCGGGATCATGGGCCACCTGATCGTCACCAGCTTCCGCCGGGTGTTCGAGGGCTTCTTCATGGGGGTGGCTGCCGCCCTCGTCCTCGGGGTGGCCATCGGCGCCTCCCACATCGCCCGGTCCGCCCTCCAGCCGGTGATCTACGCCTTCTGGGCCATCCCCAAGCTGGCCATCCTGCCGCTGTTGCTGCTGTTCTTCGGGCTCAGCGAGTTCCCCATCATCCTGCTCATCGCCATCGAGTGCTTCTTCCTGGTGCTGATCCCCACCATCGCCGCGGTGTCCACCGTCAGCGAGTCCTACCGGGAGGTAGCCACCTCGTTCAACGCCGGCCGACTCCAGATGCTGCGCTACGTCCTCATCCCCGGGGCCATGCCGCTCATCGCTGTCGCCCTCCGGCTGGCCGCCGGGGCTTCGGTCCTGGTGATGGTGGCCGGTGAGTACATCGACGGCAAGCCGGGGTTGGGCTTCTACATCTTCAACTCCTGGCAGCTGAACGTGCCCAAGCAGATGTATGTGGCCATCATCGTGGTGTCGGTCCTCGGGACCGTCTGGACCCTGGTCGTCCAGGCGGTGGGCCGGTACTTCACCCGCTGGCAGCGCGAGACGTGACCGGGGTCGGCACCCGCCGGCTGGGGAGCCAGGGTCTGGTCACCTCCGTACAGGGTCTCGGGTGCCTGGGGATGGGCGGCGCCTACGGGCCGGCCGACCCGGCCGAAGCCACCGCCACCATCCACCGGGCCATCGACCTCGGGGTGACCCTGCTCGACATGGCCGATGTCTACGGGCCCTACGTGGTCGAGGAGCTGGTCGGGAAGGCGGTGGCCGGCCGGCGGGACCAGGTGGTGATCGCCACCAAGTTCGGCTGCCGGTGCCGGCCCGACGGGACCTGGCTGGGGCTCGACAGCCGCCCCGACTACGTGGGCCGGGCCGTACGCGCCTCGCTCGACCGGTTGGGGGTGGACCACATCGACCTCTACTACCAGCACCGGGTCGACCCCGAGGTCCCGATCGAGGAGACCTGGGGGGCCCTGGCCGAGCTGGTCGACGGGGGCCTGGTCGGCTACCTCGGGCTGTGCGAGGCGTCGCCGTCGACCATCGCCCGGGCCCATGCGGTCCATCCGGTCACCGCCGTCCAGTCGGAGTACTCGCTGTTCTCCCGCGAGCCGGAAGCCGAGGTGCTGCCGGCTCTTCGGGAGCTGGGCATCGGGCTGGTGGCCTACTGCCCACTCGGACGGGGCCTGCTCACCGGCGCCCTTTCCGCCGACGACCGGTTCGGGCCCGGCGACAGCCGCCACGCCAGCCCGCGCTTCGAGGGGGAGAACCTGGAGCGGAACCTGTCGCGGGCCGGCCGGGTCGCCGACCTGGCCCGACGACGGGGGATCTCCCCGGCCCAGCTGGCTCTGGCCTGGCTGCAGAGTCGGGGCGACGATGTGGTGGCCATCCCCGGCAGTGCCACCCGCGTCTTCCTGGAGGAGAACGCCACCGCCGCCTCGATCCACCTCGACCCCGACGACCTCGCCACCCTCGATCGGCTGGCTCCACCCGGCGCCGCCGCCGGGGCTCGGTTCGCGCCGGCACTGGCCGCCACCGTGGACCGATGACGCAAGCGGCCACCATCCCGGTCCTGTCGGTCGACGACCATGTCATCGAGCCCCCGGATGCCTACGTCGGCCGGGTGCCGGCCGCCCTCGTCGATCGGGCGCCCCGGGTGGTGGAGGTGGACGAGTCGGAGTTGACCAGCGCCCTGGGTGACGCCTTCGAGAAGTGGGATCCGGAACTCAACCAGGTGGTGGGCCGGAGGCAGGCCGGCGCCGATTCCGGCCCCCGGCAGGCCTGGCTGGTCGACGGTCAACTCCACCCGCTCTACGGCATGGACTCGTGCATGGGCCGGCCGGCGGAGGAATGGGGCATGCGCCCGCTTCGGTTCGACGAGATGACCCCGGGAAGTTGGGACGTCGGGGCTCGGGTGGCCGACATGGACCGCGCCGGTATCTATGCCTCGGTGAACTTTCCGGCCATGTGGGTCGGCTTCTGCGGCTCCACCTTCTCCGCCCTGGAGGACACGGAGCTCGCCCTGGCCCTGGTGCGGGCCTGGAACGCCTGGCACCTGGAGGCCTGGGCCGGTGCCCACCCCGACCGGTTCGTGGCCCTGCAACTGCCGTGCCTCTGGGACCCGGTCCTGGCTGCGGCCGAGATCCGGAAGAACGCCGAAGCCGGGTGCAAGGCGGTGAGCTTCACCGAGAACCCCACCGGGCAGGGGCTGCCGTCCATTCACAGCGGGCACTGGGATCCGTTCCTGGCCGCCTGCGCGGAGACCGGTACGGTGGTCTGCCTCCACGCCGGGTCGGCGGGTCACACCCTGGACACCTCGGTCGACGCCCCGCTGGAGGTGGCCCAGACCCTGTTCCCGGCGGCGGCGTTCGTCACCGCCGCCGACTGGGTCTGGTCGCAGATCCCGGTGCGCTTCCCCGATCTCCGCATCGCCCTGTCCGAAGGGGGCATCGGTTGGCTCCCGTTGGCCATGGACTGGATGGACCACACGGCCCGGACCCACATGCCGTGGACCGGGTGCTGGAAAGGGATCGACCTGCTGCCCAGCGAGGTACTCCGGCGGAACTTCTGGTTCTGCACCATCGACGAGCCGTTGGGGCTCCAGGCGGTGGCCGCCACCATCGGCGTCGACCACGTGAGCCTGGAGGTCGACTACCCGCACGCCGATTCGAGCTGGCCGGCCACCCAGGAGGTGCTCCGCCACTGTGGTACCGGACTCACCCGACCGCAGCTGGAGGCGGTGGCCTTCGCCAATGCTTGCGAACTGTTCGACCACCCGCGGCCGGTAGCCTGAGCCCGGAGGCAGTCATGGACCCACAGGCAGTGGCCGAGGCGGTCGACGAGGTCGACCAGGTGATGCGGGCCGACGGGGCCGCCCTCACCCTGGTGGCGGCCGACCCCAAGACCGCCCGCATCGACGTCAGCCTCGACCTCAGCCAGGTCAGTTGTCTCGACTGCATCCTGCCGCCGGCCATGCTCCACGAGGTGCTGGAGTCGGCCATCCAGCGGCGCCTCCACTCTGAATTCGAAGTCAGGGTGGCCGACCCGCGGTCAGCGCTCCCCAACTAACCGCGTCCGCGATTGTCCGGTCGGCTGTTCACCAATTGAATCGTGGCGCAGGGAAAGACGCTGACCCGGGCCGACCCACCGTGTCTCTCCTCCAGCCAGGCCGCCGTGTCCGCCCACCGGTCGAACAGGATGGTGTCGGCAGCCACTTCCGGAGCCAGCTCCCCGCGATTGAGGTTCGGGCAAAAGAAGGCCAGGCCCCGCCCGGACAGCCGGGTGGCGGCCGGCGCGGCCAGGGCCATCCCCGGGCCGAACAGGGAGTGGAATCCCAATCCCTCGGATCCGGCCAGCGCCACCACCACCGACCCGCCCCGGCGCACCAGCGGCTCGGAGGCGGTCCGGTAGGGGGCAAAGGCGGTGACGTGCTGGAGGAACTCGGAGTCCTTGGGATAGAGGGAGAGGACGCAGACGTCAGCCCCCGGCACCGCCGGGGTGGCGAACACCTGCCGGGCAATGTCCACCCCGGCCCGGTGGGCGCCGACCACGTCCCCGACCACCAACCCGGCCACCCCCATGTCCGGGGTCGGGACCGAGTTGACGATGAAGTCCACCCGGGCCATGGCGGCCGCCTCTTCGGCCTCGAGCCGGGCCGGGCTCTCCTCGTTGCCGAAGTCGCCCTCCAGCGCGCTCCCGCGATGAAAGGCTTCGGCGGAGGCGATGCTGGCCACGCCGGGCATCAATAGCTTGGCCCCGCCGGAGAACCCGGTAGCCGCGTGGGGGATGATCGAACCCACCAGGATGCGGAGATCGGCGCGGAGGAACTCGGCATTGAGCTCCACCGGGGTGCCCCGACGGGTCTCCCCGATCGGTTGACACCCGGCCCAGGAGAAGTGGCTCGATACCCGGCACCGGGCCAGCACCTCGGAACCCAGCTTCTTCACCAGGTCCTCGCGGGTCAGCGGCCGGTGGTTGGCCACCCCCACCAACACATGGACATCAGCGGCGGGGATTCCGGCCGCCTCCAGCTCGTCCAGCACCCTTGGCAACAGTCGCCGTCCCGGGGTGGGCCGGGTGAGGTCGTCGACGACCACGCACGGGGCGCGACGCCCCCGGGCCAACTGGCGAAGCGGGGCGGTGCCCACCGGGCGGGCGAAGGCCTCGGCGATCCCGTGCGACCCGATGTCCTCGGCTCCCGCCGGCGCGCAGGTCTCGACCTGCCAACCAGTGGGGAACGAGAGCTCGACCTCCCGGTCGTCGTACCAGGCCCCCAGCCGGATCCGGGCGGTCGGCGCCTCCACCCGTGCGCCGGTCACCTCACCGGTCGTCCCGGAACCGCTTGGCCTTGGCCTGGCTGGCCACTTCGGTCAGGGGGTCGAGGCTTCCCGGCGCCACCACCTCGGCGTCGATCCTGATCCCGAACTTCTGACGGAGGGCGGCCTCGATGTCCCGGGCCAGCTCCGGCCACCGCTCGGGCCCGGTGTCGCTGGCCACCATCACCACCACCCGGTCACGTCCCTCCTGGCGCTCGGCCCGCACGAAGTAGTCGCTGGTGGTCGACGGCACCGAGGTGGCGATCCGCCCGAGGCCCTCGGGCCAGACGTTGACCCCCCGCAGCTTGATCATGTTGTCCCCCCGGCCGGCGAAGCGGCCCATCCGGCGGAGCCAGCTGCCGCAGGCGCACCGGGTGCGGGGGTGGAGGAATGACAGGTCCATGATGTTGTACCGGAACTGGGGGCTGCCGGTCTTGTACAGCTCGGTGACAACCAGCGCCCCGGTCTCGCCGTCGGGGAGCGGCGCCCCGGTCTCGGGGTCGACCACTTCGATATGGAAGGCGTCCTCGAAGATGTGGAGCCCGTCCTTGGCCGGGCACTCGGCGGCCACATACCCGACCTCGTGGAACCCGTAGGTGGCAAAGGCCGGCACTCCGAAGGTCTCCTCCAGCAGTTCCTCGTTCCCGATGTTGGTGGCCAGCGACCGAATCCCCAGGTCGGTCCGCGGGTCGAGGCCGGCGGCCCGGGCGGCTTCGGCCAGCCGCAACAGGTAATCGCCGGTGCCCAGGATGGCCGCCGGCCGGTACTGGCGGGCCAGCTCCAGCTGGCGGGCGGTGCTGGTGACGTTGCCGGTGCTGGTGGTCAGCACTACGCAGTTGAGCCACCGGTAGAGGGCGTCGTCGAAGGCGAAGGCCCCGTTGTGGAGTCCGTAGGACCAGCTGTTGAACACCACATCGCCGGGGCGCAACCCCTGGAGGTACATCCCCCGGGCGGCCCGCACCGCGGTAGCGGCCCGGTCCCACTCGGTATAAAGGGTGGGGCGCGGGTTGCCGGTGGTTCCCCCGGACATGGCGACGCGCATCGGCTCCCGGCAGGCATCGTCCACTCCGACCCCCTGGTAGTCCCCGTAGGGCGGGTGGTCCTCGATGCTCTGGCGGATGTCGTCGACGGTGTAGGTAGGGACCGAGGCCAGGTCCTCGAAACTCCGCAGATCAGCCGGATCGAACCCGGCCTCTCGCCACCGCCGGGCGAAGAACGGAACCCGGGCGGCGCGTTGGGCCCGGTCCTGCAACCGGGAGAGCTTGGCCCGGTCGATCTCCTCGGGCGTCGCCGTCCAACCGTGCTCGAAGTACTCGGGCGGTGGCGGGTAGAGGGCGGCGACCTCGTCGTAGTCGACTGCTTCCCAAGGGCGGCGAATGCCGGTGGACAATAGGGGTCCTCTGCGCCGGGGGCGGGCGGTGTGCACGCCGAACGTTGGGTCAGACTCTAAATCCTGTGCGTCCTGCACACAACTCTGTGTGAGATTCACACAACTGATATACCATGGACCCAGCCCGGGACGGTGACCGCCCGGGAAGAGGAGCGTGTTATGACCGCCACCCTGCGGATCCGCCTGCCCACCGCCCCCCCGGCCCCGGAGGTAACCGCCCCCAGTTTTGTGGTGGGCGGACCGCTGACCGGCCTGCGGGTCGGGGTCCGTCACGAAGGGTCATGGCGCTCGTGGATGCTGATCACCGATGTCTGGCGGCGGCGGCTGCAGGATGACGACGCCAAGCCGGTGATGCTGCAGACCGGGGAGCGGGTGGGGGCCGAAGGCGAGGCCACCCGCCTGGCGGTCGAGCACTGGGTCGGCCAGATCGACTGCGCGGTGTCCGGTCTCGGCACCTGTGGGTCGTGCACCTCATGGAGTGTGGCCGACGCGGTGTCGGTGGAAGACGCGGGGAAGCCGGCGGTGGTGGCGGTGACGTCCGAGTTCGAGACCCACGCCCGGAACATGGCCACCTACCTCGGCCACCGCGACCTGAAGGTGCTGGTCCTTCCCTACCCGCTGGAGGCCCGCCCGGAGGCGGAGCTGCGCGCCATCGCCGAAGACTTCTATCCACGCTTCCTCGACCTGATCGAGGCGAGCCGATGACCGGATCGCTGACCGCCGAGGTCCTCGAAGTGCCCGACGATCCCGCCGCTCTCTATGAGCTGTCGTTGGAAGCCGGGTGGGGGGACGGGGTTCCGGTCCTGCCTCCCACCGACGACCGGGTTGAGGCCCTGTTGGCGACGACCCCGCTCGAACCGTCGGCGGTCATCGGGGTCCTGCCTCCCCGCAACGGCGTCGCCACTGTCGAGTTGGCCGCCATCAATGCCGCCCTGGCCGGCTGTGCGCCGGAGGCCTTCCCATTGGTGGTGGCCGCCATCGAGGCGATGGTGGTGCCCGAGTTCAACGCCTTCGCCCTCACCACCACCACCTCGAGCGTGTTCCCCATGCTGATCGTGAACGGTCCGGGGCGGGACGGACTGGAAATCGACTACCGGGCCGGCTGCCTGGGGGGAGCCGCCGGGCGCGGTTCGATGACAGTCGGCCGAGCCGTGTCGCTCTGCCTCCGCAACATCGGGGGACAACGCGCCGGGGACACTTCGCGCACGGTGTTCGGACAGCCGGCCCGGTTCGGCCTGTGCTTCGGCGAATGGGAAGAACGCTCCCCGTGGCCGTCGCTGGCCCAGCGGCGAGGCTTCGAACCGTCCGAGGATGTAGTGACGGTGCACGGTGGGAAGGGCACCTTCCCGATGGCGGATGTGAACATCGACGACGCCGGCGAACTGGTGCGGATGCTGGCCAAGTGCATCGCCTTCCCGCTCAACAACTGGTATCTGGAGCCGTCCGGCGAGAGCGGCCAGTTGGTCCTGGCCATCAACCCGATGTGGGCCGAACGGTTCGCCCAACCGTTCCCCGAGATCGAGTCACTGCAACAGCACCTCTTCGACCACGCTTGGCAGCCAATCGAGCTGTGGCCGGAGGCGAACCAGGAGATCCTCCGATCCAAGGGCCGGGTCGATCCGGAGGGCAAAGTGCCGCTGGTGAGCCGGCCCGACCAGCTGGTCCCGGTGGTATGCGGCGGGTTGGGGAGTCTGCACGCGGTGGCGCTCACCAGTTTTTGCGAGAGCGAGATGCAGAGCGTGGCCGTCCAGCGGGAGCCGGCTGCCGCTCTACGGTGAGATCGGGATACCCACATCCCGGACCGCCGCGGGCATCAGAGCTCGGCGACCAACCGGCTGAAAGAGTCGTCGAACCGGGTCATCAGCCGGAGGAACGCCTCGCAGTCGCGGCGCGACCATCCGTCGGTGATCTCTGCCAAGAGCTCGAGCCACGATTGCCAGACCTGGTTGATGACCCGCTCACCCTTCTTGGTGAGGCGCAGCATCACCACCCGGCCGTCCCTGGGATCGGCCAATCGTTCCAGACAGCCCAATGACGCGAGTTCGGCCACGTGCCGACTGACGGTGGAGCGCTCGTAGTCGAGCTCCTGAGCCACGTCCGACACCCGGACCGGCTGCAGGTCCTGCACCCTGGACAGGACGCCGAACAGATACGGGCGGAGATCAACCCCGCTGCGACGGCCCATGGCTTCGTAGAGGCGCAACGAGTGGGTCTTGGAGGACACCGAGGTGAGCGTGCGATTCAGCTCGTCGAGCCAGCCCTTTTCATCTCGTGTTACTTCACCCGGGCGGCGCGCAATGGAAGACCGCTCCCGGTCAGGCTCTCTCGTCAGCGGTCGGGTGGCGGCAGCGGTCACGTCAAGGAGCCAACAGATCGTGAACGGCGTCGTGGAGCAGGTCACCCATTTTCTGATCGCTCGTATCGTTGAAGGCGTCCCCGGACATGAAGAGTCCCGCGAAGATGGCGCCGAACGAGCAGGCCATTCGAACCCGATCACGGAGCGGGAGGCGGGGATCGGCGAGAATCTCACGGAACTTGACCTGGATGTCCTCGTGCTCCTCGTCGTGATCCTTCGAATGCAACTTCTCGAGGGCGGCCTGGTTTCGCTCGTGCATGAGGAAGATCTTGCGCTGGACCAGCATTTGGGTGACCATCTCGTCGAGCAATTCGCGCCACAGCTCGAGGCTGATCGGCTCCTCGGTCATTCGGCGGACGGCTCCCTTGCCGAGCTCGTGGAGGCGCATGTGGAGCGCCATCAAGATGTCGTCCTTGGAGGCGAAGTGGTAATACAACGCCGCCTTGGTGACGCTCAGCCTCTCGGCGATCTCCCGGAGGGAGGTGCGGTCGAATCCCTTATCGGTGAAGAGCTCGAGGGCGATGTCGAGAATGCGCTCCCGAGTCGAGACTTCCTGCGGCTCGTTCTCGTCCGGCTCGGCATCCGACTCCGCGTCGAGCAATCCGCTACCTTCCGCCGGGGCCTGGGTCATCGTGGCATTTTCCTCATTCCCGCCCGATTCTACTTGACGACCGGTAAGGTCGTGCGTACCATGACCACCAGGCCGACACTACTAGCCGGCAGGTAAAGAGGGCTCGTGGCGACTGAACCGATGATCGAAGCCGAAGGGCTGGCCAAGAGCTACGGCGAGACCCGGGCCCTGGCCGGTATCGACTTTTCGGTGCCGGCCGGCACCATCCTGGGGTTGCTCGGGCCCAACGGGGCGGGCAAGACAACCGCGGTACGGATCCTGACCACCCTCGCCCGGCCGGATGCCGGTCACGGGAAAGTCGCCGGGATCGACGTCGTGGCCCACCCGGCCGAGGTACGCCGCCACATCGGGGTGGCTGCCCAGGACGCCACCCTCGACGGCCTGCTGACCGGGCGCCAGAATTTGGTCCTGGTCGGGGAACTCAGCGACATGGGCCGGGATGCGTCCCGGGCCCGGGCCACCGAACTGTTGGCCCAGTTCGAACTGACCGATGCCGCCGACCGGGTGTTGAAGGGATACTCGGGCGGCATGCGCCGGCGCCTCGACCTGGCCGCCAGCCTGATGACCCGCCCACCCGTGCTGTTCCTCGATGAGCCGACCACCGGGTTGGACCCGACCAGTCGCCAACGGGTGTGGGACGCCATCCGGGTGCTCCTCGACGACGGCGTCACCGTCCTTTTGACCACCCAGTATCTGGATGAAGCCGACGCCCTGGCCCATCGCATCGTGGTCGTGAACCATGGCCGGGTGATTGCCAACGGAACGCCGCAGGAGCTGAAGCAGGCGAGCCGGAGCGCGCATCTGGAGATAACGCTGGCTACTGCCCACGATGGGGCCGCCGCGGCCCTGGCCCCCCTGGTCGCCGGTCGGATCCAGGTCAGCGATGACGGCCGCGGCTTGAGCGCCGCGGTTGACAATTCGCCCGGGCTGGCCACCGTGGTGGTGCGCGCCCTCGACGGCGCCGGCGTTCTGGTGGACGACATCGAGATACGCCAGCCGTCGCTCGACGACGTGTTCTTCTCCCTGACCGGCGACCATATCGAAGAAGAAGACGAGGACATTGGCGAGGAAGTCAATGTCGATTCAGAGGCAGACCGAGCGTCACTGGAAGGAGCCAACGCATGACAACGACCGCGCTGACGGGCACGCCGGTTGGGGTGGCGGATCCCTCCCCGGCCTCGGGGGCCGTCTGGGGCCGCGTCCACGATGTCTGGGCGATGACCCGGCGCAATCTGGTCCACATTTCGCGGGAGCCGATGCAGCTCTCCGACGTGACCATCCAGCCGGTGCTGTTCACCGTGCTGTTCATCTTCATTTTCGGCGGCGGCATCCCCATCCCCGGCGGGGGAAGTTACAAGGACTTCGTTCTCGCCGGCCTCCTGGCCCTTAACCTGGTGACCTCGACGATGGGCACCGCGGTCGGACTCAGCACCGATCTCCACGAGGGCATGATCGAGCGGTTCCGGACCCTGCCCATGTGGAGAGCCGCGGTGTTGGTGGGGCGCTCCATCGCCGATCTGATGACGTCGGTGCTGTGCGCCGGCATCGTGGCCTTGACCGGGCTGGCGGTCGGATGGCGCACCGATGCCAGCTTCCTCGCGGTGATCGGCGGCTTCGCCCTGGTGCTGGTGTTCGCCTACTCGTTGTCGTGGGTCGCCGCCTGTGTGGGCCTGAACAGCAAGAGCCCTGAGTCGGCCGCCTCCTTCGGCTTCATCGTGCTCTTCCCGCTGGCTTTCGTCTCCAATGCCATGGTCCCCACCCAACACATGCCCGGGTGGCTGCAACTGCTGGCCAACTGGAATCCGGTCAGCGCCGTCACCGCCGGTGCCCGCCATCTCTGGGGCAACCCCAACCCGTCGGGTGCCATTTCGGCCTGGCCGATGCAGCACCCGGTCGAGGCCGCCCTGATCTGGTCGGTGGTGATTCTGGCCGTCGCCGCTCCCCTGGCGTCGTACTTCTTCAAGCGGCGGACGACGGAGTAGAGACCGAGAGGACCCCTTCCGAGGTCAATGAGTTTCGGGCCCAAGGCGTCATCGCCCGTCGGCCGGCAACAGCACATTGGGGTTCAGGACGCCGTCGGGGTCGAGCGCCCGCTTGATCGACCGGAACGCCGAGATCTCCTCGGGGCTCCGGGAGAGTGACAGCCATTTGCGCTTGGCCGTACCGATGCCGTGCTCGGCGCTGATGCTCCCGCCGAAGTCACTGACCATGCGGAGCACCGCTTCGTCCACCCGGTCGTCATCCGGGGGGAGGCCGGTCACGTTCACGTGGACGTTGCCATCGCCGGCATGGCCGTACATCCAGGTGCGGGCGCTAGGGGCGATGGCCTCGACCGTCCCCGGCACCCGGTCGATGAACTCGGCCAGGGTCCCGAGGGCCAGGGTGACGTCGAGTTTGTGGGGCGGGCCGAGGGTGTTGATGGATTCGGAGTGGCCCTCGCGGAAGCGCCACAGTTCGGCCCGCCGGGAAGGTTCGGTCGCCACCACGACCTCGAGCACCTGATCGACCGAGCTGGTCGCCTCCGCGAACGCTTCGGTGGGGTCGGCCCGGTCGGCCACCTCGACCAGCAGGTACACCGGGTGCGGGCCCGAGAACGGGGTCGGGAGCCCGGTGACCGAGCTCACCAGCTCGAGCCCGGACAGCAGGAACAGCTCGCAGGCCTCGAGGGCGGGGAGCGCCCGCCGGAACACCACCGAGGCGTCGATCGCCAGGGAGACGGTGGCGAACGCCAGCACCGCGACGATCCGGAACGGCATCGACGGCACCAGACGGAGTCGGGCGGCGGTCACCACGGCCAGGGTCCCCTCGCTCCCGCACAGCAGGGCCGGCAGGTCATAGCCGGTGTTGTCCTTGACCAGCCCTCCGAGATGGGAGATGACCGCGCCGGTCCCGAGCACCGCCTCGACTCCGATCACCTGTTGGCGGGTGCCCCCGTAGCGCAGCAGGTGGGTGCCACCGGCGTTGGTGGCAACCATTCCCCCCACCGTCGCCGAATCCCGAGCCCCGAGGTCCACCCCGTAGGCCCAACCCCCGGCCGCGGCGGTGTTCTGCACCGAGGCGAGGTTCACCCCGGCGCCGGCGGTGACCTGGCCGGCCAGGGGGTCCACCGGCTCCAGGGTTGACAGGCGTTGGAGGCTGAGCACCACTTCGTCGTGCAGCGGCACCCCGCCACCGACCAGACCGGTGTTGCCCCCCTGGGGGACCAGGGCGACCCCGAGCTCGCGGCAGGTGGCCACCACCCCCGCCACCTCTTGGGTGGAGCCGGGCCTCGCCACCGCCATGGAGCGGCCGGCGAACCGTCCGGTCCAGTCGGTGGTGTAGGAGGCGACCATCTCCGGGTCGTCGATCAGCTGAGCGCCGACGACGTCACGGAGCCGGTGGACCACTACCCGGTTGCTGGCCATACTCCTACTCTGCCCGACGCCAACCCCCCGATGGGCGGCGAACGGGGGGGCCGCTTACGGCTGGCCGCCGGCCGACGCGGTCCCCGCCCCCCGGGTGACGCTGTAGGCGCTCATGGGCCGGAAGGACCGGCTCCCTCCGAGCCGCTCGAGTGGATGGGGGAACCGGAACCGGAACCGGTGGAGGTGCCGGAGCCGGCCGAGCTGCCGGCGCAGGGGGACTGGGGCCCCGGCGTGCAGGCCGTCGGCGGCGTGTTCAGGGACTGGGTGGTCGTGCCACTCGGAGTGGTGACCGCCGCCGAGGTGGCGTTGGCGGAGCCGGGCCACCAGGCTTCGAACCAGCCGCCGGCCAGGGTGGCCTGGACCCGCTGACCGTTATCGAGCAGGAGCGAGACTCCGGTGACATCCGAACCGGACCGCCCGTCGACCAGGGTGTACGGCGAGGCGGCACGAGTGGTCAGGTGACTGGAGGAGAACTGGATCTTCCCCGAAGGTGGCAACGCCTCGGCGCCCTGGGTGCCCGACACGGTGGTGAACGAGGGTCCGGTGAAACAGGTCGTGCTGGAGGTGGCGTTGGCGTAAATGGCTACCGTAAACGGGCCCCGAACGTCGGTCAGGATGGGATCACCACCGGTGGCGGGAAGCCCGCCCGGGCGGCTGGCCAGCAGTCCCTGGCAGGAGGCCTCGGCCTGGGTCAGCTGATTGCCAGTCGGGGCGGTGGGCGTCGCGCTCCACCCGGCGAAGGCTGGTGAGGCGCTCCCGAGCACGACGGCGGAGACAACGGTGGCGGTGGTGATGGCGGCTCCGGCCACCGCAACGTAGGTCACCCGCGGCGACCACCGGGTGGTCCGGGGTCGGTAGGTGGCCGAACGGATGCGCCCGCTCACCTCCGCGGGGATGGAGGACGCCTTCGACCGGAAGGCATCGCGCAGGTCAGTTTCGAGCTGGTCGATCATGGGTTTTCTCCTTCGTTGGTGGGAACTGAAATTCTTGAAGTGGCCGAGGTCAGGGTGGACGCCTTCCGCATCCGATCGATGGCGTGCGACGCGGTGCTCTTGACCGTGCCGATCGAGCAGCCCAGCAACTCGGCGGTCTGTGCCTCGGTGAGGTCCTCGAAGTACCGCAGGACGAGGACGGCGCGCTGCCGGGGGGCTAGGTCGCCGACCACCGACAGCAGCATCGTCCTCGCCTCGACGTCCACAAACGGCTGCCGGGCGGTCGGATCCTCGCGGTCGACCGGCCCGGCCACAGAAGATCCGGACAGCTCGCTCCGGCGACGGCTCCGGCGACGGGAGGTGTCGAGGGCCAGGTTCAGGAGGACCCGCCGGGCGTAGGCGGCGGGAAACGCCATGCTCCCCACCCGGGACCACCGGCGGGCCACCCGGAGCAGGCACTCCTGCACCAGGTCCTCCGCTTCGCCGATATCCCAGACGACCAGATACGCGGTACGCAGGAGGCCGTCGCTGTGGCCGGCGACGAAGCTTTCGAACGAGCGGGTGGCTTCGGCCCTGATTGCGGAGTTTCTCATCCCTGGCTCCCGGCCGGTTTCGTCCCCATCACCCCTCTTAACCCCGGAGAGGGCTCAAAAGGTTGTGCCCCCGGACACAATGGCCCAATTCCGGTCTTCGGCCCCACCGAGGCGTCCCTATCGGAAGCTGAACAGCGCGTCGGACGCGGTGGCCACCGCCGCGGTGCGGCTGGTGACCCCGAGTTTCCGGTAGATGTTCTGGAGATGCTTGTTGACCGTGCCCGACGTCACCCCCAGCTGATCGGCCATCTCGACCGTCGTTTCCCCCCGGGTGAGCAGCCAGAGGAGATCGGCCTCCCGGGCGGTGAGACCCAGTCGGCGCAGATCGGCGGCGCCCCGCTGAGGCTCACGCTCGTCGAGCACCAGCGCCTCGGCGCGACCCGGGACCCCGGGTACGAACCGGATCACCAGTTGACGGTCGCGAGCGACATTCGAGAGAGGCCGGTGGATTCGGGGCCGGCCATCGCCGAAATCCCCCTGCCGTTCCTCTTCGACCCAGGCCCACACCGGCAGGGGTAGGCCGGCGGCTCCCCGGGGACCGAAATGCTCCTCGATAACCAGAAGCGCCCAGGGCGGCGGGTCACCGGCGACTCCGCTGGCGTCCAGGACGATCACCGCCTTACCCACCTCGGCCAGGGCTCCGTCGATACTTCGCAGCGCGGCCATCGCCTGGACGTTGCGGTAGCCCTGAATGAGGTGCGGACGGAGGCTGTCCAATAGGGCCAGCTCGTCATCGATGAAGTCGGCGTGCTTCCGGTTGAGAGCGAAGGCGATCACCAGTGGCGCCTTGGCCGTGAGTCCCACGGCGACCTGGAACTCGACGCCCAGCGGCTGGTACACCCGTTGGTACAGCTCGAGCTGGTGGAGCTCATCCTGACTCAGGAAGTCGGACAACCGACGGGCGCTGCCGTCGCCGGTGGCTCGCTGGTGTTGGAGGACCGGGTTCTGCTGCACCAGATCCGAAAACGCCTTGAGGACTTCCGGTGGCATGGGCGCGCCCTCGTCGGGGTAAGCGGAGAATGCCGCTCGGGGCACATCCGGATCGATCTCGTTGAAGGAGCCGAGGTCGAACGCCACCACGGAAGCCAGAGCCCGGAGCGCCACCGTGCCAAAGTCGGCCGGTTCCTCGACCTCGGCGATGGCTTCGACGACCTTGGTGACCCGAGCCCAGTCCCGTCCGGCCCCCACGCCCGCTGGCTGCGGCTCAGTCACGGGGGTCAAGGGTACTCCGCCGGTCTGGTGAATTCTCATGCCGGTGGCGCCCTTCCAACGTAGGGTTGGACTCGTGGGGGCAACCGACGCTTGGGTCGAGGCGAGCCGACGGAATGCCCGGTCGGTGCAGACCACGGTCGGTTGGATCTTCTGGGACCCGGGGGCCCTGGCTCGCTACGACGGGCTCGGTGTGCCCGGGGCGCTGGGTTACATCGCGGCCCGTTGCGCACCGCTGGCGCCGGCCGGCCCCGACAGCGTGATCGCCGCCTTCGGCTCCATTTCCCCGTCGGGGATCCGGCTGGCATTCGATCTGGTCGCGGCATCGACGACCTTCGAGGCGATCTGGGCGGCCCGCGACGAGGCCGTCGTCGAGGGGCTGGCCGCCCATGCCCCGGGAATCCTCGAGCCCCTGTCGGCAGTAGGGCCCCGCCTGTGGTCGGTGGTGGAGCAGCTGCCTACGGTCGGACGGGTGTTCTTCGCCTCCCATCTGCGCATGCCGAGGCCCGATGACCCGGTGCTCTCGGGTTGGCACGCGGTGAACTGCCTGCGCGAGTGGCGGGGAGACACCCATTGGGGATTGACCGTCGCCTCCGGGTTGACCGGAGTGGAGGCGTCGATCCTCCACAACGCCTGGTTGGACTACGAACCTGACTGGATCCCGACGTCACGGGGCACCGGAGCCGACGAACTCGCCGACGGATGGCGGGGCCTCGATGACAAAGGATTGGCCCGCGACCATGCGGTGACCGCGGAGGGGATCTCCCTCCGCCAGCAACTCGAAGACGAGACCGATCGGTTGACCACGGCGCCGTGGGAACTGCTTGGCCGCCAGGCAACCGAGAGGTTCGCTTCGGAGTTCGAGCCCCCATGTGAATTGCTGCTGGCCCGGGTCGACCTGACCGCCGGCCCCAACTACCAGCCGGGATCCCGTATCCGTGACGGGGCCGGAGCCCGGCGCCAGTGACGAGTCGAAGGTTTCGACCGCAGCCGGCGGCACTACCCCCCGAGGCAGTCACCGCTAGCCCGTTTCGCTGTCCTCGAACGGGCGCACCAGTTGCCATTCCAGCGAGCCCGCGGCCCGGACCCACCGCTCGCCGGTCTTCGAATCCCGGATCTCCTGCCGGGTGGGGATCTCGTACAGCGCCCAGAGGGCATCGCACTCAGCCCGGGCTTCGGGAAGCGAGTCGTACTCCTTGACCCGCTTGGCGCCCTTGGCTCCGGCGGCCAGATCCAGGTGCTGCACACGGAACCGCTTCATGACGTGAGTGTAGATCCGGGCGGATCCGGATTTGACCTCGGACCGGGTCAGATCGGGTCGGTGCTCGAGATCCCGTCCTTGGACACGAATTCGGTCCATTCCTCGCCGTTCCAGTAGCGGAAGTCGAATTTCCCCGACGGGTCGGGCTGCCAACTGGGAGGCGCGGAAACCGGCGGAGGCACCACCTGGGTGGCGGTGGCCGGGATGGTGGTCGACTGCGTCGGCTCCGGGTAGCGGAGATGCCGGCTGGCCTGACCTCCATAGGGCCCCGGCGTACCCGGGTACCCCCCCGGGTAGCCGCCCCCGCCCTGTCGCATCCCCCGCCGTTGGCTGGTAGCCATGGCAATGAAGGCCAGGACCGTGACCAACAGGGAGATGAACACGCTGGCCAGCGCCCAGACGATCGGCGGGATGCCCCACGGGCTCTTCCCGGTGACCCGGCGGAATCGCTCGGTGCTGCGGTAGTTCAAGAAGCCGATGAGGATCCCGAAGACGAGGTACCACGGTGAGGTTCGGATGAAGGGAAGCACCAAAGCCATAGCCCTGCCATTCTACGGGCCGCGGCCCCCGTTCAGAGCGTCGCCAACCCGCCAGCCGGCCGGATGCGGGCTACAATGGTGCGTAATCCGCTTTTCGCAACGGAGGAGTAGCGCGTGCCGGCAACCGTCGTCGTCGGAACCCAGTGGGGTGATGAGGGCAAAGGCAAGTTGACCGACTTGCTGGCCAAGGAGATGGAGCTGGTTGTCCGCTACCAGGGCGGCCACAACGCCGGGCACACCATCGTGGTCGATGGCGAGACCTTCGCCCTCCAGCTGGTCCCGAGCGGGATCCTCTACGACCACATCACCCCCATCATCGGGAACGGGGTGGTGGTCGATCCCACCGTGCTGCTGGCCGAGGTCGACACCCTGATGGCCAAGGGGATCGACACCTCGAGACTCCTGGTCAGCGGCAACGCCCATCTGATCATGCCCTACCACCACGAGCTGGATCAGCTGGCCGAGCGCTACTTGGGCAAGAACAAACTGGGGACCACCCGGCGGGGGATCGGGCCGGCCTACGCCGACAAGTCGGCCCGGGTCGGGCTGCGGGTCCAGGATTTGCTCGACCCGAAGATCTTCCGGCAGAAGCTCGACGTGGTCCTGAAGGAGAAGAACGCCATCCTGGCCAAGGTCTACAACCGGCTGCCGGCCAACGCCGATCAGATCAGCGAGCTCTACCTCGACGAGCTGGCCCCGCGGGTGGCCCCGATGGTGGCCGACACCGTGGGGGTGACCCACGACGCCCTGGAGCGGGGCGCCCATGTCCTCCTCGAAGGGGCCCAGGCCACCTTCCTCGACCTCGATCACGGCACCTATCCGTTCGTCACCTCGTCGAATCCGGTGGCTGGAGGGGCCTGCACCGGGGCCGGGGTCGGTCCCCGCTACATCGACGAGGTGATCGGCATCGCCAAGGCCTACGTCACCCGGGTGGGCAGCGGGCCGTTCCCGACCGAGCTCACCGACGAGATCGGCGACACCCTGGTGGAGATCGGGCACGAGTACGGGGTCAACACCAAGCGCCGCCGCCGGCCCGGCTGGTTCGACGCGGTGATGATGCGCCAGGCGGTGCGGCTCAACTCGCTGTCCGAGGTGGCCCTGACCAAGCTCGACGTGCTCGACACCTTCGACACGGTGAAGGTCTGTGTGGCCTACGAGGCCAACGGCGAGCGGTTCACCCATCCTCCCTACCATCAGTCGGTGTTCCATCAGGTCAAGCCGATCTACGAGGAGCTCCCCGGCTGGAAGACCGACCTCTCCGGCGCCACCGAGATCGGCGACCTCCCGCAGGCCGCCCGCGACTACGTGCACTTCCTGGCCGAGCAGATCGGCACCCCGGTGCGCCTGGTCGGGGTCGGCCCGGGTCGGGAGCAGTTCGTCCGCTTCGCGGCATGAGGGGGCGCCCGTGAGCGACGCCATCACCACCGTCTGCGTGGTCGGCTCGGGTGGCCGGGAGCACGCCCTGGCCCTGGCCCTCGGCCGGACCGCCGATGTCATCGTCACCCCCGGCAACCCGGGGATCAGCGGCACTACCCCGGAGGGCCACACCCTGACCAGCGTGCCCACCCCCGCCGAGGAGATCGACGCCGACCTGTTCGTCATCGGGCCCGAGGCCCCACTGGTCGACGGCCTGGCCGACCGGCTGCGGGCCGCCGGTCGCCTGGTATTCGGTCCCGGGGCGGACGGGGCCCAACTGGAGGGCTCCAAGGCGTTCATGAAGGAGATGCTCGACGAGGCCGGGGTGCCCACCGCCCGGTTCGGGGTGTACGCCGACCCGGAAACGGCCAAGGGGTTCCTGCGCCAGCTCCCGGGTCCGTGGGTGATCAAGACCGACGGTCTCGCCGCCGGGAAGGGTGTGCTGGTCACCGACTCGCTGGAGGAGGCCGACGCCGATGTCGACGCCAAGCTATCGGGTCAGGCGTTCGGGGAAGCCGGCCGGCAGATCGTCATCGAGGAGGGTTTGATCGGGGTCGAGTGCTCGCTGCTGGTGCTGTGCGACGGTGAGCGGTTGGCGGCGTTGGCACCGGCCCAGGACTTCAAGCGGCTGGGGGACGGAGACTCCGGACCCAACACCGGGGGCATGGGGGCGTACTCGCCGGTGCCGTTCGTCAATGACGAGCTGGTGTCGGATCTGGTCGAGGCGGCGGTCGCCCCACTGGTGGCGGCCCTCCGGGCCCGGGGGATCGACTACCGCGGGGTGCTCTATGCCGGCCTGATGCTCACCGCCGACGGCCCGAAGGTGCTCGAGTACAACGTCCGGTTCGGCGACCCGGAGACCCAGGTGGTGCTGCCCCGGCTCGACGGCGACCTCACCGCGCTGTTGGCTGAGACGGCCGCCGGCGAACTGCGCACTGTGCCCCGGTTCACCGACGACGCCGCCGTCTGCGTGGTGCTGGCGTCCGAGGGCTATCCGGAGGCGCCCCGCACCGGGGATGTGATCGTCGGCCACCAGGGCGATGGCGCCGCCCGCGTGCTCCATGCCGGAACCGCAGCGGGCGGTGCGACCGGCGGCTCGGTGGTCACCTCCGGCGGACGGGTGCTCGGGGTGGTGGCTCTCGGGGCCACCATCGAGGAAGCCAGGGCCCGGGCCTATGCGCGGGTGTCGCGCATCAAGTGGCCGGGCATGCACCACCGCTCTGACATCGCCGCCCCTCGTTGGTTGACGGGGAGTATCTCCGCCAGCCGGTCCAAGGCGCCCGAAACCCAGGAGGTGGCCCGGTGATCCCCCGCTACGCGCCCGAAGCGATGACCGAGCTGTTCTCCGACCAGGCCCGGTTTCGCATGTGGCTCCGGGTGGAGTTACTGGCCACCGAGGGGTGGGTGGAGGTCGGCGACGTGCCGGCCGAGGCCGCCGCGGTGTGCCGGGAACGCGCCCCCGACATCGACACCTTGTTCGTCGAGGCGGTGGCCGAGCGGGAGCGGGTCACCGACCACGACGTCGCTGCCTTCGTCGATGTGGTCCAGCAGGCTATCGGCCAGCCCGACGGCTCCTGGATCCACTACGGGCTCACCTCCTCCGATGTGGTCGACACCGCCCTGTGCGCCACCCTCACCCAGGCCGCCGACTTGCTGATCGCCGCCTCCGGCGACCTGGTGCAGGCGTTGAAGGCCCGGGCCATCGAGCTGATCGACGTGCCCATCACCGGCCGCACCCACGGCATGCAGGCCGAGCCCACCACCTACGGCGCCAAGTTCGCCTTGTGGGCACTGCAGGCCGACCGGGATCGCCAGCGTCTGGAGGCGGCCCGGATCCGGGTGGCGGTGGGCAAGCTGTCCGGAGCGGTGGGAACCTTCTCCAACATCGACCCCAGTGTCGAGGAGCACGTCTGCCGGGCCCTCGGGCTGACCCCGGTCCCCGCCACCCAGGTGGTGGCCCGGGATCGCCACGCCGAGTACCTCTGGGCCTGTGCGTCGGTGGGGGCGACCATCGAGACCATCGCCACCGAGGTTCGGCATCTGGCCCGCAGCGAGGTGGGCGAAGCGGAAGAGGCGTTCAAGGTCGGCCAGAAGGGAAGCTCGGCCATGCCCCACAAGCGGAACCCGATCCTGTCCGAGCGACTGTGCGGCCTGGCCCGGGTGCTGCGGAGTTATCTGTCCCCCGGTCTCGAGGACATCGCCCTCTGGCACGAGCGGGACATCTCCCACAGCTCGGTGGAGCGGGTGGTGCTTCCCGATGCCAGCGCACTGACCCTCTACATGCTGCAGAAGGCCCGGGGCCTGGTGGAGGGATTGGTCATCCACCCGGAGCGGGCGTTGGCCAATCTGATCGAAGGCAGCCACGGGCTGGTGTTCAGCCAGTCGGTGCTGCTGGCCCTGGTGTCGGGGGGACTCGGGCGCGACGCCGCCTACCGGATCGTCCAACGCGACGCCCGCCTGGCGTGGGAGGAGGGGCGGCCGTTCCGGGAGGTGCTCGACGACGACTCCGAGGTCACCCTGTCCAAGGCCCAGCTCGACGACGCCTTCGACCTGTCGCGCACCTTGCGCCACATCCACCGGTTCACCGACGCCCTGTCGAACATCGGGTAAGGCCGGGCGGGTGGCGGTTCGGATTCGCTCAGCTCGGGTCCTATCCCACCGATGCGGGCGCGCTGCTTGTCGACACGACAAGCGCTCCATCCGGATCGGAGCGGAAATAGACGACTCCGGCGACCAGAAGCGTCCACACTCCGATGGCCGGTAGGGCGAAGAAATCACCGAAGGGGAGCACGCCCAGGATCCCGAGGATGAGGCTGACCCAGCCCAACCATGTCGGCAACCGAGCGCTCTTGATCATGGCGACACCCGCCGATATCGCCATCACGCCGAAGGCCGCCGAACCCAGGATGGCCGTCAGGTCATTCTGGAGGTAATTGAGCGTCTGGGCGCTCGAAAGGGTCAGATGGTCAGGCGAATCACCCAGGACGGCCAGAACCCCACCGGCGACGCCGCCCGTCGCGGCGAAGAGAATTCCTCCGGCAAAGGCGACGGTGCCCCACCGATGGTCAACGTCTCGGCGTTGGAGCCAGTTGCGGAGGTAGCTGAACCAGATGAGACCGAAGACGATAGCCGGAGCAATCAGGACCGCCGAAATGCTGGCTTGGTTCTTGTGGGTCCGGAAGAAGTGGAGGATCGAAGCGGGCGACGCATCGGAGTTCGGCGCGTTGGTGATGACGACACTGGCCACCACGAACGCCACGAAGAGGACCGCGAACAGAGGTGCGATCTTCGACCACCGTCCAGGTGTCTGCGATGGACTTTCCACAACTGCAGACATTGGGGCTCCTTTGGATCTGGTGTGCCGGTCCGGGCCGTCAGAACGACGCGCCGGGTGCGCGCCGTCTACTGGGACAATCGTTGTCCAGTCCGGCGGGGATGGGAATACCGAATTTTAGGTAGGCATTGCCCGGAGGCCGGGCGGGCTAGGCACGGCTTGTTCAAGCCGGAGAGATGAACCCCGTCTCGTAGGCGATGACCACCAGCTGGGCCCGGTCCCGGGCGTCCAGCTTCATCAGCACCCGGCTCACGTGGGTCTTGGCGGTGGCCGCGCTCATGTGCAGCTCGTCGGCCACCTCCTGGTTGGACATGCCTTTGGCCACCAAACCTAACACCTCGCACTCCCGATCGGTGAGGGAATCGAGGATGTCGGCCGACCCGGCCGGTTTGACCTCCCGGCTGGCGAAGTCAGCGATCAGCCGTCGGGTCACGCTCGGCGCCAGGAGGGCATCGCCGCCGGCGATCACCCGGATCGCCGCCAGTAGCTCAGCCGGCGGAGTGTCCTTCAACAAGAACCCACTGGCCCCGGCCCGCAGGGCGGCATAGACGTACTCGTCGAGGTCGAAGGTCGTCAGGATCAAGATGCGAGGGCCATCGTCGTGACGTCCATCGAGAATCTGGCGGGTCGCCTCGATTCCATCCATCACCGGCATCCGGATGTCCATGAGCACCACGTCGGGGCGGGTAGCCCGGACCAGCTCGACGGCTTCGACTCCGTCGGACGCCTCTCCGAGCACCGCCAGGTCGGACGCCGAGTCGACCAGCACCCGGAATCCGCCGCGTACCAGGGCCTGATCGTCGACGACCACGACGCCGATGGTCACCGCGACGCCGGGTCGAGGGGGATTCGGGCCCGGACTTCGAATCCACCCTCTCGGCGCGGCTCGGCGGTCAAGGTCCCGCCGAACATCGCCGTTCGCTCGCGCATGCCGATGATGCCGTGATGGGCCCCGGTCTCGCCACCGGTATCGGGAGAGAGGACCGCGCCATTCCGGTGGAGCGCGCCCTCGTCGATGACGCTCACCACCACCTCGCCTGCCTCGAAGGTGATGTCCACGGTGGCTTGGGCGGTTCCGGCGTGCTTGGTCACGTTGGTCAGCGCCTCCTGCACGATGCGGTACACCGAAAGGTCCATGGAGGGCGACACCCGGGGGACCGGGCCGTGCACCCGGTAGGTGACCTCCAACCCGGCGGCCCGGCACTGATCGAGGAGGTGATCGAGATCACCGATGCCGGGAGCCGGGACGAAGCTGGGCCCGTCGGGGTCATCGCTCCGGAGCACCCCGAGAACCCGACGCAGCTCATCGAGGGCCGACCGACTGGTGGTCTCCACCGCCGCCAGTGCCTTTCGGGCCTCTTCGGGTTGCATGTCGAGCACGTGGCGTCCGACGCCGGATTGGATGGCGATGACGCTCAGGCTGTGGGCCACGATGTCGTGGAGCTCCCTGGCGATCCGAAGCCGTTCCTCCCCGATGGATTGTTGGGCCCGCTCGAGCTCCCGACGCTGGCGCTGCTCGACCTGCTGGGTCATTCCGGCGACGTAGGCGCGCCGGGCCCGGATGCTGTCCCCCACGAACCAGGCGGCCGCCCCGCCCAGGATCGTGTTCAATGCGATGCCGGCATTCCCGTGGCGGGTGAGGTGCCAGACCACGATCGACACCAGGATCGCCAGGCAGCTGATGCACAGGGCGACGATCGAGTCCCGCCGTTCATAGCGGGTGGCCACGCTGAAGAGGGGCAGGGCCACCAGCGGGGCGCCGGTGATGTTGTGGCCGCCGATGGTGGTCAGGACCAGGGCGGCGGTGACCACCACCAGGACCGGGAGCGGATAGATCCGGCGGATGGCAATCGGGAGGGTGGCGAAGGCGACCAGGACGATCAGCAGCGCTCGGGGCAACGACGAGCCCCCTGTCTGGCTTCCCCAGGAGACCGAGCCGAGTTCAGCCACGAACAGCACCACCGAAAGGCCGACGTCGATCGACATCCACCGCCGACGGGTGATGCGCTGCAGAAAAGGTGGACGGGGAGCCAGGCTCCCCGCGGGTACGGCCATATCAGTGACGCTACTGAGCCAATGGTGGCTGCGCATCACCCTGGGGGTGTTCGGGATGTACATCTCGCGATGTACATCCCGAGGGCAAATGGGCCTGATGCGTACCCCGCGAGTACCCAACAGATGTGTACGTGGGGGTGACGACTCGGCACCGCCGCATCGTCAGGATGGTCGGTGAGGTCCCGACGACCCTGCCAGCAAGCCAACCGGCAACCCACCCCACCATGAGGAGCGGTACATGATCGAAGTCACCGGCATTACCAAGCGCTACGGCGAAACCATTGCCGTCGACGATTTGTCCTTCGACGTCAAGCCGGGGCAGATCACCGGGTTCTTAGGGCCCAACGGGGCCGGAAAGTCGACCACCATGCGCATGATCATGGGACTCGACATACCCGACGCCGGGGAGGCCAAGGTCAACGGCGTTCCCTACCGGGGACTCGCCTGGCCGCTCCGGGAGGTCGGAGCCCTCCTGGAGGCCAACGCCATCCATCCGGGTCGGAGTGCCCGGAACCATCTGTTGCAGCTCGCCCAGACCAATGACATCCCTACGTCCAGGGTCGACGAAGTCCTCGACGTGGTGGGGCTCTCCAGCGTGGCCACCAAGCGCGCCGGTACCTTCTCACTGGGCATGGGCCAGCGGCTCGGCATCGCCGCCGCCCTCCTCGGGGATCCCAGCGTGCTGCTGTTCGACGAACCCATCAACGGTCTCGATCCCGAGGGGATCCGGTGGGTCCGCAACCTGCTGAAAGGACTAGGGCGAGAGGGCCGGACGGTCTTCGTCTCCAGCCACCTCATGAGTGAAATGGCCCTGACCGCCGACCATCTGGTCGTCATCGGCCGGGGGCGTCTCATCGCCGAGATGCCGGTCGCCGAGTTCATCGCCCAGAGCAGCCAGCAGTTCGTGCGGGTCCGCACCCCGCAGGCCAACTTGTTCCGGGAGGCGATGCACTCGAGTGGAGCCACCGTCGTCCAAGAAGACGACGGCGCCTTGTCCGTCGCCGGCGTCAGCGCCGAACTCATCGGCGACATCGCCTTCGAGCAGCGGCTGACGCTTCACGAGCTCTCACCCCAGATGGCTTCCCTCGAAGAGGCGTTCATGGAGCTGACCCAAGACAGCGTCGACTACCGAGGAGAGGGCGGCTTCTCCGCCAACCCGAACCCCGTCCCCAACCACGACCCGGCCGATGCCGGCACGAAAGTGAGCACCCGATGACCCTCATCACCTCTTCGATTCCGGCTCCCGAGGCGCCGCACTACCGCCCGGCCGGAGTCATGCGGTCCGAATGGACCAAGATACGCAGCGTCC
>DASXFR010000085.1:0-6993 GCA_036489495.1 Acidimicrobiales bacterium
CTGTTCGTCGACCAGGAAGCTGGCTTCGATGTCGGCCAGCGGGATGTAGTACTGCGGATAGTTGGGCTGCTCCCACACGTAGACGGCCCCGGTGGTGTCGATGATCACGCGGTTCCCGAGCACGGCTCGAATCCGCCGGGGGACGGGCTCCACATGGTTCACCGGGACGATGGCCTGCGGGTAGTCGCTCACGATTGCCTCCTCCGGCTCGACCCCACCGTCGGGAGGGGCTCGATCTCATCGTAGGGATCCAAGCCCCCCGGCGATCCACCGGCACGCTCCCCGGGGACAATCGCGTTCGGGGTTGGAAGTTGGACGATCGCCAGTAGGCTCCCAGTCCACACCACCGCGGGAGCGGCGAACCGCTGATTGCCGGCCGGACAGAGGAGGGACCGATGACGAGCACCGATCTCCTGGTGGATGCCTTCGAGAGGATCCGCGACGCCGTGCATCCGGCGGTCAACGGGCTGTCGCTCGATGAGTTGTCCTTCCGCCCCGACGCCGAGTCCAACTCCATCGCCTGGTTGGTGTGGCACCTCACCCGAATCCAGGACGACCGGGTCGCCGGGCTCGACACCGCGGAACAGGTGTGGACGGACCAGGGATGGGCTGAGCGGTTCGCGCTGCCCCTCGACCCGCTCGACACCGGTTACGGCCACGACCCGGCCACGGTGGCGGCGGTCGTCGCCGATGCCCCGTCCCTGCTCGGCTACTTCGAGGACGCCCACAGCCAGACACTGGGATTCGTGCGCTCGCTGAGCGAAGTCGATCTTGCCCGGGTGGTGGACCGAACCTGGGATCCCCCGGAGACGGTGAGCACCCGCCTGGTCAGCGTCATGGTCGACGACCTCCAACACGTCGGCCAGGCCGCCTATGTCCGGGGCATCATTCAGCGCCTCTGAACTCACCGACGGGTATCGCCCTCGGCGGTCCGGCGTTACAGGCCGGGTTACCCAGCGGGGGTGGCCGGGTATACGCCGGGTATGGCAGCAGTTTCGTGCCCTGAAACGCGCGGTGCGATCGGGAAATGGCTGGATTAGACGGAAGCGGCATGGCGATGAAGCTGCCCCGACTCGACCCCGGCGAGGTCCTCAGTTTCGAGACCCTCCCCTCGGTGGCCACCGGGTTCCATTGGGGTACCACCCTGGGGGACCCGGTCGGCCGAAGATAGCCCGTCTGGAATGCAACGATTCCACCCTCGTCCTCTATGACGAGGACGATCGGGTCGAGTTCCGGACCTAGGTCTCCTCCGTCACCGTCCGAACCGCCGGCGTGCTCGTCTTGCCCGATACCGAAGCGGGTCGCTACCGGTTGAAGACGGCCGATGTGTCGGCGATCCGGCTCCGGGCCAAGCCGATTCGCAGCCTCGAGTACCTCGACCGACATGAAACCTGTGACGAGGTGCCCGGGCTGGGCGCCGGAAATCAGGTCCGGGGGTCGAAAGCCGCAGCGCTGCGGAAAGGCATGTGGGTTGGGCTTTGGAAGCAAATCATGTTGAAACGTGGGGCTCGCGCCGCCTGAGCTCGGTTCGGCCTGCGACTCAGAAGGTCAGCACACCTCGGGCCAGCTTGCCCGCCTCCATGTCCTCGACGATCTCACGGAATCCTTCGAGCGGGCGCGACTCGGTGACCAACTCGTCGAGCATCAACTTGCCCGACAGGTACAACTCGACCATCAGGGGGATGTCGTGGTGGGGACGCGACGACCCGTATCGGCAACCGAGGAGGCCGCGGTCGACGTAGGCCAGCGCGTTCACGTCCACCGACACCTCGGTGCCCTGGGGAGGAATACCGATGGCCAGGGCGTTGCCGCCCCAGTCGAGGACGTCGAGGGCATTGCGCAGGACGGCCTGGTGTCCCACGCAGTCGAACGACCAGTTCACTCCGCCGGTCCATCCGAGCGCACCGCTCACCCGGGCCGGACCCGGCGGGCAGATCTCCCGGATGGCGGCCACCGAATCGGAGATCGAGGCGTCGACGAAATGGGTGGCGCCGAACTGGCGGGCCAGCCCCTCCTTGGACGACAGGGTGTCGACAGCGATGATCCGGCTGGCGCCGGCCAGCCGCAACCCCTGAATCACATTGAGTCCCACGCCCCCGACGCCGAATACCGCCGCCGTCTCTCCGGCCTGGACCTTGGCCCGGTTGAGGACTGCACCCACCCCGGTCAGCACCCCGCAACCGATGAGGCAGGCCGAAGTCATCGGCACGTCCTTGGAGATCTTGACGGCTTGGACCTCCTGGACAATCGTCGATTCGGCAAAAACTGAGGTGGCGGCGAAATTGGAGGCCGGCTCGCCCTTGTAGGTGAAGGGTTGGGAGACGTTGCCCAACGTTTTCACGCACCAGGTGGGATGGCCGGTGGAGCAGGCCCGGCAGGTGCCGCAGCTGGCCAGGGTGGCGATGACCACGTGGTCTCCCGGTTTCACCGAGCGGACCTCGGATCCCACCGCCTCGACCACCCCGGCGCCTTCATGACCGAGCACCGACGGCGCCTTCCAGGGAATGGTCCCATTGAGCACCGACAGGTCGCTGTGGCAGACGCCGGCCGCGCCGATCCCGATCTTCACCTCGGTCGGGCCTGGATCGCCCACGGACAGCTGGTCGGTGACCTCGACGTCATCACCGGTATATACGATGCCGCGCACGGCACTCCCCTCTCTTTACAATGCGGTGTCTACAAGGCTGGTTGTCGTTGACTCTTTCTAGCCAACCTCGGCGCTGAACAGTTCGCGCAGGTCGCGCTTGAGCACCTTCCCGCCGGCGTTGACCGGCAGCGAATCGACGATTTCGACGAACTTGGGCGCCTTGAAATTGGCCAGATGCTCACGGGCCCATTCGGGAAGCGTGCGGACCGTCTCGGCGGTCGGCTCCCCGGGTGCCGGGACCACGAAGGCGCAGCCGACTTCGCCCATCCGGTCGTCGGGGACCCCGACCACCGCCACCTGGGCCACGCCCGGGTGGTTGCGGAGCACCGCCTCGACCTCCGCCGGGTAGACGTTGAACCCGCCGGTGACGTACATGTCCTTCAATCGGTCGGTGATGTCGATGTTCCCGTCCGCATCCATGATGCCGACATCCCCGGTGTGCAGCCACCCGTCGGCATCAATGGCCTCATCGGTGGCGTCGGCATCGTTGAAGTACCCGCGCATGACGTTGTAGCCCCGGACCACGATTTCGCCCGCCTCGCCCCGGGGCACCTCTTCCCCGTCGGGCCCGACGATACGGACTTCCACGTCGGGGATGGCTCGGCCGGAAGTGCCGGCGATGACCTCCGCCGAATCCCCCTGCCGGCACATGGTGACGGTGCCGGTGGCCTCGGTGAGTCCGTAGGCGGTGAGCACCGTCTCGATGCTCATCTCCGACCACAGCCGGTTCACCAGTTCGACCGGGATCAACGCCGCGCCGGTGACCACCAGACGCAGCGACACCAAATCGAACTTGTGGCGGTCGGGGCGATCGAGGATGGACTGGAAGATGGTCGGCGGGCCCGGCAGCACCGAGATCCGCTCGGTGGCGATCCGATCGAGCAGCACGTCGACGTCGAAGATCGGCTCGGCCACCATGGTGGCCCCGGTCATCAGGGAGGCCAGGATCCCGGCTTTGTACCCGAAGGTGTGGAAGAACGGGTTGACGATCAGATACCGGTCGCCCTTGCGCAACCCGACGACTTCGGCCCAGGTGGCGAAGGTACGGAGCGTCTGGGCGTGGGTGCTCATCGCCCCCTTGGGGTGCCCGGTGGTGCCGGAGGTGAAGATCAGGTCGGACATGTCACCGCTGGTGATCGAGGCGGTCCGTCCGGCGGCGACGTCGCTCGCCACACAGGCTCCCTCTTTGAGGAAGGCCTGCCAGCTGACCACCTGGTCGCCCTTCTTGTGCCGGAGCACTGGCCCGTCTTCGCCGGTCTCGCCTGACTCCTCGGTTTCGCTGGTCCTCAGCACCACCACTCGTTCGAGGTCTCGAAGAATTGATCCTCCGGCGGCTGCCTCGGCCAGCATCGCCGGGTAGTCGATGCCCAGAAACCCCTGCACCGTGAACAGGATCCGGGCCCCCGACTCCTTGAGGATGTAGGCGGCCTCGTCGCCCTTGTAGCGGGTATTCAGGGGGACCAGGAGCGCCCCGGCCCCGACTGCCCCCAGTGCCGCGATCACCCACTCGGCACAGTTCGGCGCCCAGATCGCCACCCGGTCCCCGCGCTCGATGCCATTGGCCAGCACCGCCCGGGTGGCGGCCGCCACCTCTTCCGCCAACTGGTCGAACGTCAGCCGGGTAGTGGTCCCACCAGGTCCGTGGGCGTCGACCAGGGCTTCGGATTCGCCGAATCGAGCGGCGGCATCCTCCACCAGGCCGGGGATGGTTCCCCACTGGAGATCCCCGCGGGGATCGGAAATATCTGACACTCCGTCAGGGTAGTGCATCGGTCTGATTGTTCTGTTTGACCGGCATTTCCTCTTCCTCCGGATTCAGCCCCTAACCGGGCTCGGGCGGCTCCCCGGCACTTCGTTCAGGGATGTTGACTGCTGACCGACACCACCTCGCCGGTCATGAAGGTGGCGTAGTCGCTGGCCAGGAACACGATGACGTTGGCCACCTCCCACACCTCTGCGCCGCGCCCGAAGGCCTCCCGCTTGGTGAGCTCGGCCAGCTCCTCGTCGGGCATCACCTTGTTGAGGAACGGGTGAACGGCCAGGCTCGGTGACACCGCGTTGATCCTCACGTTGTGGGGCACCGCTTCCACCGCCGCGCACCGGGTGAGGGCCATGACCCCGGCTTTCGCCGCCGCGTAGTGGGATTGGCCGGCTTGGGCCCTCCAGCCCAGGACCGAGGCGTTGTTGACGATCACCCCGCCGTTGCCCTGGGCATACAGGTGGCGAAGGGCGGCCCGGGTGCACCGGAACGTCCCGGTCAGGGTGATGTCGAGAACCAACGCCCACTGCTCGTCGGTCATGTGGACGATGTCGACCTTGCCGCCCAGCCCGGCGTTGTTGACGGCCACATCGAAATGGCCGTGGTGCTCGACGGTGGCGTCGTAGAGGTGCTGGACGTCGGCCTCGTCGGTGACATTGCAGGGGAGGGCCAACGGGCGCTGCCCGGCTAGCTCGGTCATCTCGGCCAACGCATCCGCCGCCTCGTTGAGACGGCGCTCGTGGGCGTCCGAGATGACCACCGTGGCCCCTTCCTCCACACACCGCTTGGCGGTGGCGAATCCGATACCGGTGCCCGCCGCCGCGGTGACCACCACGATCTTGCCGGTGAGGAGCCCGTGCCCGGGAGGAGGGGTGGGAGCCTGCGGGCTGCTGGGGGTGCCGTCGGTCATCGGATTGCTCCCTTGGGTTCGGGCGGCAGGCCGAGGACCCGTTCGCCGATGATGTTCTTCTGAATTTCGTTGGATCCTCCGTAGATCGTCTCCGCCCGGCTGAACATGAACGTCCGTTGGAACTCATTCAGCTCATAGGGGAAGGCGTCGGCCACCAACCCGGCCGGGCCCAGCACGTCGATGGCGAGCTCGCCGAGACCCTGATGCCAGGTCGCCCAGTAGAGCTTGATGATCGATGCCTCCGGAGGTGCCACCGGCCCGTCGATGCTCGACAGGCTGCGCAGGGTGTTGTAGCGGAGGATCTCGAGCTCACCGTAGGCCCGAGCCAGCCTCTGCCGGACCACCGGGTCGGCGATGCGGCCATTGGCCCGGGCCGCCTCCAACAGATGATCCAGCTCCCGGCGGAAGGAGACCTGGTGGCCGAGCATGGCCACGCCGCGCTCGAAGGCGAGGGTGGCGAGGGCGACTCTCCAGCCGTCTCCCACCTCCCCGAGAACGTTGTCCTCGGCGGTGCAGGCTCCGTCGAAGAAGACCTCGTTGAATTCGGAGGTCTTGGTCAGCTGGGTGATCGGCCGAATTTCGATTCCCGGTTGGTCCATCGGCACCAGCAGATAGGACAGCCCCCGGTGGCGGGCCGACGCCGGATCGGTGCGGCACACCATGAAGCACCAGTCGGATTGGTGGGCCAACGAGGTCCATACCTTTTGGCCGGTGATGACCCACTCGGCCGTCTCCGGGTCGAGAACGGCCTTGGTCTGGACGTTGGCCAGGTCGCTCCCGGCATTCGGTTCCGAGTACCCCTGACACCAGAGCTCGGTGCCGGCCAGGATCGGGGGGAGAAATCGAGCCTTCTGTTCCGGAGTCCCGTAATGGATGATGGTGGGCCCGATGAGGCCCTCGCCCAGGACACTGACCCGGCCCGGCGCCTTGGCCCGCACGTACTCCTCGTTGAAGATCACCTGGTGGGCGATCGACGCCCCCCGGCCGCCGTATTCGGTCGGCCATCCGAGACAGGTCCAACCGTCGGCGGCGAGGACCTTCTCCCACCGGAGGCGGGTCTCGAAGCCGTAGGTCTCGTCCCCTGACCCCCCGCGGCCGCCGAGGGCGGCGAACTCCCCGACCACATGATCATGGAGCCAGCCGCGCACCTGGTGGCGGAAGGCGTCGTCCTCGGGTCGGTCTCGAAGGTCCATGTGGATTCGGGTATGTCCTGGTCAGGTTGCTGGGCGGTGGGGTCCAGGGGTCCTGGCGGGGTCCGGAGGGCGCCTCGCAGGTCGGGCGAAATCTGACGCGACGTTAGCAAACGGAATTTCGTCGGGGTTTTGGGGCCGGGAGGGGGAACACCCTTTTGGAAGCAGGCGTTCTACTTTGTACACGGAGTCGAAAATCTGCGGCTAGTGCAGCCGCGGCAGTCCGACCCAAGGAGATGAATCATGAGTGACACCACGAAGCCCGAGACCGTTGAGCCGGTGGAGCTGAGCGACGAGGAGTGGCGGGCGAAGCTGTCGCCCGAGCGGTATGCGGTGCTGCGCCAGAAGGGCACCGAGCCGGCCTGGTCCGGAGAGCTTCTCCACGTCGAGGGCAGCGGCATGTTCACCTGCGCCGGCTGCGGAGCCGATTTGTTCGAGAGCGACACCAAGTTCGAATCGGGGTCGGGATGGCCAAGCTTCTACCGCG
>DASXFR010000107.1:0-14402 GCA_036489495.1 Acidimicrobiales bacterium
TCCATGCCCCACCGGTTCCGGACCCCGCCCCAGGCACCCCGGATCCCTGAGGTCTTTTGGATCAACCGCCCTGAGGAGGCGCCTTTGGCAGCCCCGGCGATCTGACCCATCGGTGTCTCATTCGGGTTGACAGGTTCCGCCCAGGAATCGGGTGTCACACCCCCCAGGTACCATCGACAAAGTGCCTGATTTCGAGGTCGTTTCCCCATTTCGCCCGTCCGGCGACCAGCCCGAGGCCATCCGAGACCTGGTGGCCGGGGTGGAGCGCGGGGACCGATATCAGACCCTGCTGGGGATCACCGGGTCGGGGAAGACGGCCACCATCGCCTGGACGGTCGAGGCACTCCAGCGTCCCACCTTGATCATCGAGCCGAACAAGTCGCTGGCCGCCCAGCTGGCCTCCGAGCTGAAGGGCTTCTTCCCCCACAACCGGGTCGAGTACTTCGTCTCCTATTACGACTACTACCAGCCCGAGGCCTACGTGCCGTCGTCGGACACCTATATCGAGAAGGACTCGTCGATCAACGACGAGATCGACCGGTTGCGTCACGCCACCACGTCGTCACTGTTGCTGCGGCGGGACACCATCGTGGTGGCCTCGGTCTCCTGCATCTACGGCCTGGGTTCGCCCGACGAGTACCGCAACCGGATCGTCGTCCTCCGGCCGGGCGAGGTGCACGGCCAGCGGTCGTTGCTCCGGCGGCTGGTCGAGCTCCAGTACACCCGCAACGACCTGACCTTGTCCCGGGGCCAGTTCCGGGCCCGGGGGGACACGGTGGAGATCCATGCCGCCTACGAGGAGCAGGCGGTCCGGATCGAGTTCTTCGGAGACACCGTCGAGCGGATCCGGCCCTTCGACGTGTTGACCGGGGAGATCGGGGAGGACCTCGAAGAGCTGGTCGTCTTCGCCAAGACCCACTACGGGACCGGCGACGAGAAGATGCGGAAAGCCATTCTCGGGATCGAATCCGAGCTCCGCGAACGCCTGGCCGAACTCGAGGGCGCCGGCAAGCTCCTCGAGAGCCAGCGGCTCCGGATGCGGACCGAGTATGACCTCGAGATGCTCCAGGAGACCGGGGTGTGTTCCGGGGTGGAGAACTACAGCCGGCATCTCGACGGCCGGCAGCCGGGGGAGGCGCCGTTCACCCTCCTCGACTTCTTCCCCAAGGACTTCCTGGTGGTGCTGGACGAGAGCCACGTGGCGGTTCCCCAACTCCGGGGCCAGTTCGCCGGGGACCGGTCGCGGAAGGACACGCTGGTCGACCACGGCTTCCGGCTGCCGTCGGCGGTGGACAACCGGCCCCTTCGGTTCGAGGAGTTCATCGAACGCACCGGGCAGACGATCATGCTGTCGGCCACCCCGGGTCCCTGGGAATTCGAGCACAGCACCCAGGTGGTGGAGCAGGTGATCCGCCCCACCGGCCTGCTCGACCCCGAGGTGGACATCCGACCGACCACCGGGCAGATCGACGACCTCCGGGAGCGGATCGATGCCACCGTGGCCGACGGCTACCGGGTGCTGGTCACCACCCTGACCAAGAAAATGGCCGAGGACCTCACCGCCTACCTGGCCGAACACGGGGTGCGGGTCGAGTACCTCCACTCCGATGTGGACACCATGGCCCGGATCGAACTGCTCCGCGAGCTCCGGATGGGGATGTTCGACGTGCTGGTCGGCATCAACCTGCTGCGGGAGGGTCTCGACCTCCCCGAGGTCGCGCTGGTGGCCATCCTCGACGCCGACAAGGAAGGCTTCCTGAGGTCGTCGTCCTCGCTCATCCAGACCATGGGGCGAGCCGCCCGGAACGTCAACGGCCGGGTGATCATGTACGCCGACACGGTGACCGACTCGATGACCACCGCCATCGGGGAGACCCAGCGGCGGCGGGCCCGCCAGATCGCCTACAACCAGGCCCACGGCATCGATCCCCAGACCATCACCAAGGCGGTGTCCGACATCCTCCAGCGGGTCCGGAGCGACGGCAGCGGGGAGGAGGTCCTCAGCCCCGGTCGGGCCCGGCGGGCCGGAGCCCGGCGCGCCACCGAGCGGCGGCCCGGCGGTGTCGATCCCCGGGCGGCGGCGGCGGAGTTGGCCGGCGCCATCGGCCCGGATGCCGATCAGCTGTCCGGCCTCATCCACGAGTTGGACCTCGAGATGCAGCGGGCGGCCGAGGAGCTGCGGTTCGAAGAGGCCGCCCTCCTCCGTGACGAGGTGGCCGAGCTCCGCGCCCTGCTGGTGACCGACCCAGTGGACGGCTCGGCCGTCCTGCCGGGAACCACCGCCGACATCGACGTCCCGGCCGACGCGTGACCGCCCGAGGCCCTTCCACCCACCGGTATCCTCACCGCCATGGCTGATCGTCTGGTGGTGCGGGGCGCCCGCGAGCACAACCTCCAAGACGTATCCCTTGACCTGCCCCGGGACCGTCTGATCGTCTTCACCGGCCTGTCCGGTTCGGGAAAGTCGTCGCTGGCCTTCGACACCATCTATGCCGAGGGGCAGCGCCGGTACGTGGAGTCGTTGTCGGCCTACGCTCGCCAATTCCTCGGACAGATGGACAAGCCCGACGTCGATTTCATCGAGGGGCTGTCCCCGGCCATCGCCATCGACCAGAAGTCCGCCTCCCGCAACCCCCGGTCCACGGTGGGAACGGTCACCGAGGTCTACGACTATCTCCGCCTCCTCTACGCCCGGATCGGGAAACCCCACTGCCCGACCTGCGGTCGGCCGGTGGTCCGGCAGAGCCCGCAGCAGATCGTCGACCGGATCCTGGCCATGGACGAGGGGACCCGGTTTCTGGTCCTGGCCCCGGTGGTGCGGGGTCGGAAAGGGGAGTACAGCACGCTGCTCGACGACCTGGCCAAGCAGGGGTTCGCCCGGGTGCGGGTGGACGGGGAGACCGTCGAGCTGGCCGAGCGGTCGGCGGTGGACCTGGCCCGGTACGAGCAGCACACCATCGAAGTGGTGGTCGACCGGCTGGTCCGCCGGGACGACATCCGCCGGCGGTTGACCGAATCCCTGGAGGCGGCCCTGTCGCTGGCCGAGGGGGTGGCCGAGATCGTGGTCGTCGACGCCGACGGCACCGAGGAGGAGGCCATCACCTTCAGCCAGCACCTGGCCTGCACCCACTGCGGCACCAGCTTCGAGGACCTGTCGCCTCGGAACTTCTCCTTCAACTCGCCCTACGGCGCCTGTCCCACCTGTTCCGGGCTGGGTACCAAATTCGAGGTGGACCCCGACCTGGTGGTGCCCGACCCGACCAAGTCCCTGGCCGACGGGGCCCTGGCCCCCTGGTCGGGCGCCCGGAGCGAGTACTTCACCCGGGTGGTCGCCGCCGCCGCCGACCTCGGCGGCTTTTCGGTCGACACCCCGTGGGAGAAACTGACCAAGGCGGACAAGAAGCTGGTCCTCTACGGGGCGGGCAGCCGGCAGGTGCACCTCAAGTACCGGAACCGCTACGGCCGCCAACGCTCGTTCCACACCAGCTACGAAGGGATCGTCCCCTGGCTGCAGCGGCGCCACATCGAGGCGGACTCGGACTTCCTGCGCGACAACCTGGAGGGATACCTGCGGGAGGTTCCCTGCCCGGTGTGCGGGGGCGCCCGGTTGAAGCCGGAGTCACTGGCCGTCACCGTCGGCGGGCTCTCGATCTTCGAACTCTGCTCACTCCCGATCGGCCGGGCGGTCGACCAGGTGGTCTCCCTCGACCTGTCCGACCGCGACCACATGATCGCCGATCGGGTCTTCCGCGAGGTACAGGAGCGGATGCAGTTCCTCCTCGACGTCGGGCTCGACTACCTGACCTTGGCCCGGTCGGCGGCCACCCTGTCGGGAGGCGAGGCCCAGCGCATCCGGCTGGCCAGCCAGATCGGGTCCGGGTTGGTCGGCGTGCTCTACGTGCTCGACGAGCCGTCGATCGGGCTGCACCAGCGGGACAACAAGCGGCTGATCACCACCCTCGACCGGCTGCGGGATCTCGGCAACACGGTGATCGTGGTGGAGCACGACGAGGAGACCATCCGGGCCGCTGACCATGTGGTCGACGTCGGCCCCGGGGCAGGCGAACACGGCGGTCGGGTGGTTCACTCCGGGCCGGTGACCGGTCCCGACGGTCTCGAAGCCAATGCCGATTCGATCACCGGGCACTACCTCTCCGGGGCGATGACCATCCCGGTTCCGGAGCTGCGCCGTCCGGGCAGCGGCGAAGTGCTGGTGGTGGAAGGGGCCCGGGAGCACAACCTCCACGACGTCGACGTGGAATTCCCGCTCGGCAAGCTGGTGGCGGTGACCGGGGTGTCGGGTTCGGGCAAGTCGACGCTGGTGAACGACATCCTGTTGCGATCGCTGGCCCACCAGGTCCACCGGTCCAAAGCCATCCCCGGCCTCCACCGGACCATCCGCGGGGTCGAGCACATCGACAAAGTGGTCGAGGTCGACCAGGCGCCGATCGGCCGGACCCCGCGGTCCAACCCCGCCACCTACACCGGGGTGTTCGACCACATCCGGAAGCTCTTCAGCATGACCCAGGAGGCGAAGGTCAGGGGCTACCTGCCGGGTCGCTTCTCGTTCAACGTGAAGGGCGGGCGGTGCGAGGCGTGCTCGGGAGACGGGACCATCCGGATCGAGATGCACTTCCTTCCGGATGTCTACGTCCCCTGTGAGGTGTGCCAGGGGGCCCGCTACAACCGGGACACCCTGGAGGTCACCTTCCGGGGCAAGACCATCGCCGACGTGCTCGACCTGTCCTGCGAGGAGGCACTGGCCTTCTTCGCCCACCAGCCCTCCATCGCCCGCCATATGCAGACCCTGGTTGACGTCGGACTCGGGTACATCCGGCTGGGGCAACCGGCGCCCACCTTGTCGGGCGGCGAGGCCCAGCGGGTGAAGCTGTCGTCGGAGTTGAGCCGCCGGTCCACCGGCCACACCCTCTATGTCCTGGACGAGCCGACCACCGGGCTCCACTTCGACGACGTGCGCAAGTTGCTCAACGTCCTCAGCCGGCTGGTGGACCAGGGGAACACCGTAATCGTGATCGAGCACAACCTCGACGTCGTCAAGAGTGCCGACTGGATCATCGACCTCGGCCCCGAAGGCGGTGACCGGGGAGGGTCGGTGGTGGCGGTGGGCACCCCCGAGGAGGTGGCCGTCGCCCCCGGGACCTACACTGGCGAGGTCCTGGCCCCGGTGCTGGGGCTTACCCGCGGGGCGTCGTCGAAGCGGAAGCCCAAGCGCCCGGCGGCCAAGCCGACCCCGTCCGGCAACGGGTCGAAGAACGGTGCCGGGTCCGGCAGCCGGACCCGAGCCGTTACCGCCGCCAAGGCCGAAAAGGCAGGGGCCTCGAAGGCGAGCAAGCCCAAGGTGGCGACCGGGCGCTGACTCGAGTCGTCGCCCGGCGCCAGGGTCAGACGGTGGCCAACATCCGCTCGAGGGCGACTTTGGCCCACCGAGCCGTTCCCTCGTCGACAGTGATGCGGTTGCGGACCTCGCCGGCCACCAGGCCCTCGAGGACCCAGGCCAGGTGGGGGGCGTCGATCCGGAACATCGTCGAGCACGGGCACACCAGCGGATCGAGGGAGACCACCGTCTTGTCGGGTGTCTCGTCATCCAGCCGCTTGACCAGATGGATCTCGGTGCCGACCCCGATCACCGACCCGGAGGGGGCGTCGGCCACCGCCTGGATGATGAAGTCGGTCGAGCCGACCTGATCGGCCACCTCCACCACATCGTGCGAACACTCGGGATGGACGACCACCAGACCGCCGGGGTGCTCGGCCCGGAAGGCGTCGATGTGGGCCGGCCGGAACCGCTGGTGGACCGAACAGTGGCCCTGCCAGAGCAAGAGCGCCGCCGACTTGAGGGTGGTGTCGTCCAGGCCGCCGCGGTCGAGGCGGGGATTCCAGACGCCCATGTCGGGGTGGTCGTAGCCGAGGTCGAACCCGGTGTTCCGGCCCAGATGCTGGTCGGGGAAGAAGAGGACCTGGTCGCCCTGGCCGGACCCCCGACGACCCGGCCCGCCGCCCAACGCCCAGGTCAACACGGCCCGGGCATTCGACGAGGTGCACACCGACCCCCGGTGACGGCCGACGAACGCCTTGAGCGCCGCCGAGGAGTTCATGTAGGTGACCGGGATCACCCGCTCGGTGTCGGTGACGGTGGCCAGAACCTCCCACGCCTCCTCCACCGAGTCGAGGTCGGCCATGTCGGCCATCGAGCAGCCGGCGTTGAGGTCGGGCAGGACCACCTGCTGATGGTCGCCGGTGAGGATGTCGGCCGATTCGGCCATGAAATGGACGCCGCAGAAGACCACGAACTCGGCCTCGGTCTGATCGGCGGCGATCCGGGACAGGCCGAATGAGTCGCCACGGGCGTCCGCCCAGAACATGACCTCGTCCCGCTGGTAGTGATGGCCCAGGATGATCGACCGGGAGCCCAGGGTCGCCTTGGCGTCGCCGATCCACGCCTTCAACTCGTCGGGGTGCGCCGTGGTGTAACGCTCGGGGAGCGCCGTCTGGAGCCGAACCATGTGTACTACCCCCTTGGGGAGGCGCTCCGGTAGTGGCCGGCGGGGACAGCCTGGTCGCCCATCCGCGGGGTTGTCGGCCCCGGAGCGGTATATGTCACCGGAAACCAGGCCGGTGTCCACTCAGTGTATGCGGAACCGGCCATTTGGCCATGCACCCCGAGGTGACCTGGTCCCAGCGCCGGACACGGCACACTGTTGGCGTGGTTACCCGGCCAGTCAGCGGCACCGTTCCCGACGCTCCCGGGTCCTACCAATTCGTGGACGCCCATGGCCGGATCATCTACGTGGGCAAGGCCAAATCCATCCGGCAGCGGCTCAATTCCTACTTCCAGGACCCGCTGGGGCTGCCCCCCCGGACCGCCCAGATGGTCGAGCACGCCGACCACGTCGAATGGATGGTGGTGGACAGCGAGGCGGAGGCACTCCTGCTGGAGCACAACCTCATCAAAGAGTTCCAGCCCCGCTACAACGTCCGGCTCAAGGACGACAAGAGCTATCCGTGGCTGGCGGTGACGGTGAGCGACGAATGGCCGCGCCCGGCGGTGGTCCGCGGACGGAAGCGAAAGGGGGTCCAGTACTTCGGACCGTATCCGAACGTCGGCGCCATCCGCGACACCCTGGATCTCCTTCTGCGGACCTACCCGGTCCGGACCTGTTCGGATGCCAAGTTCGGGCGCCATCAGCGGCTCGGCCGGCCCTGCCTGATGTACCACATCGAGCGTTGCGCGGGACCGTGTGTCGGGCTGGTCGAACACGAGGAGTACGACCAGCTGGTCGCCGACCTGATGGCCTTCCTGGGCGGGGACACCGGCCCGCTCGAGCGGGGGCTCGAGTCGGCGATGAAGGAGGCCTCGGGAGCCCTCGAGTTCGAGCGGGCATCGGTGCTTCGGGACAAGCTCGAGGCCATCCGGGCCGCCGACGCCGTCCGCCAGATGGAGCTCGAACGGCCCGAGGACCTCGACGTCATCGGGCTGGCCGAGGACGAGCTGGAAGCCGCGGTGCAGGTGTTCCAGGTGCGGAAGGGGAAGGTGGTGGGTCGTCTGGCCCTGTTCGTGGACAAGGTGGAAGACCTCACCCCCGCCCAGCTGATCGGCCGGATCCTGGTCGACGTCTACGCCGACTCCGTCTCCGGGGTGCCCAAGCAAGTGCTGGTGCCGACCCTGCCCGACGACATGGAAGCGATCAGCGCCTATCTGGCCGAGCGCCGCGGCGGTCCGGTGGGGGTGCGGGTCCCGATCCGGGGCCCGAAACGGGCGCTGCAGGAGACGGTGACCCACAACGCCGACGAAGCCTTCCTCCGGCACCGGCTGCACCGGACCTCTGACCACAACAGCCGGGCCCGGGCGCTCGAATCACTCCAGCGCGAACTGTCGCTGCCCACCGCGCCACTCCGGATCGAGTGCTACGACATGAGCCACCTGCAGGGCACCGACTACGTCGGCTCGATGGTGGTGTTCGAGGACGGCCTGGCCAAGCGGGGCGACTACCGCCACTACAAGGTGGCCACGGTGGCCGGCAACGACGACTATGCCGCCATGGAGGAGGTGCTGACCCGCCGGCTCACCGCCCTGCTGGCCGACGACGCTCCCGTCCCGTCTTCCGACACTGACCGCCACCGGGACCCGACCGACCGGGCCCCGGCGGCCCGGACCCGACGCCGGTTCGCCTACCCGCCGCAACTCCTGCTCCTCGACGGGGGATTGGGCCAGCTCAACGTCGGGGTCAAGGTGCTCGAACGGCTGGGCCTGACCGACCGGGTGCCGATCGCCGCCCTGGCCAAGAGCTTCGAGGAGGTGTACCTCCCGGGCAGCTCGGAGCCGATCCGGCTGCCCCGGCAGTCGGAAGCCCTCTACCTCCTCCAGCGGCTGCGGGATGAAGCCCATCGCTTCGCCATCTCCTATCACCGCACTCTCCGGGGCAAGCGGATGATCGCCGGGGTGCTGGACGGCATCGACGGGCTCGGGCCCAAACGCCGCGCCCGCCTGCTCGACCAGTTCGGCGGCCTCGCCTCCCTCCGCAAGGCATCCAAGGAGGAATTGCAGTCGGTGTCCTGGCTCCCGGCCGCCGTCGGGGCGTCGGTGTTCGACCGCATCCACACCCCGATGTCCCCGAGCGGGCCGGCACCGCAACGTGCAAAGGTGGACGGATGAGCGAGTACCTGGTGGTGACGGGTATGTCCGGCGCCGGCCGCTCCACCGCCGGTGCCACCCTCGAGGACATCGGCTGGTTCGTGATCGACAACATGCCCTCCGAGCTGATCTCCAAGGTCTCTGAACTGGTGGACGGCAGCGGGGCGGAGATGAAACGGGTGGCCTTCGTGATCGGGCGGGGCGGGGGAGACCTCGACGACGTGCTGCCGGCGGTCGACGCGCTGAAGGCCGGGCGCAAGCGGGTGCGCATCCTCTTCCTGGACGCCGCCGACGACGTGCTCATCCGTCGTTTCGAGGGAACCCGGCGACGCCACCCGCAAGAGGCGAGAGGGGTCGAGGAGTCGATCAACGAGGAGCGCAAGCTGCTGAGCGACATCCGCGACCGAGCTGACCTGGTCGTCGACTCCGGCGAGCTGAATGTCAACCAGCTCCGGACCCGCTTGATGGAGGTGTTCAGCGAGGAGGACGCGGTCGGCACCATGCGGACCTCGATCCTGTCGTTCGGCTTCAAGTACGGGGTACCGACCGACGTCGACCTCATGTTCGACTGCCGGTTCCTCCCCAACCCCTACTGGGACGAGTCGCTCCGTCCCTTCAGCGGGCTGGAGGAACCGGTGCGCGACTTCGTGCTCTCCCGCCCGGAGACCACCGAGTTCCTGGAGAAGCTGGACGGCCTCCTGGCCATGCTGGTCCCCGCCTACATCCGGGAGGGGAAGTCCTATCTCACCGTGGCCATGGGCTGCACCGGCGGCCGTCACCGGTCGGTGGCGCTGGCCGAGGAGCTGGCTTCGCGCCTCGATGCCCTCGGAATGCCCACCACGGTGTTCCACCGGGACATCGAGCGGTGAGCGACTCCGACGACGAGCACGACGGGCGGCGCCGGCCCCGGGTGGTGGCCCTGGGGGGCGGTCACGGGCTGGCCGCCACCTTGCGGGCCGTCCGGACCTTGACCAATGCCATCACCGCGGTGGTGTCGGTGGCCGACGACGGGGGATCCTCGGGGCGGCTCCGGGAGCTGATGCACATCCTGCCCCCCGGCGATCTCCGGAAGTGCCTGGTGGCCCTGGCCGAGCCGGACTCTCTGCTGGCCTCCGCCTTTGCCTACCGGTTCAACGAGGGCGAACTGTCCGGCCACTCGCTGGGCAATCTGGTGCTGGCCCGGCTGATGGAGGCGGCCGGCGACCCCATCCTCGGCCTCGACGAGGCGGCCCGGCTGCTCGGAGTCCGGGGGCGGGTCCTGCCGGCCACCACCGAACTGGTGGTGCTGAAGGCGGAGATCGACGGCGGCTCGGTGTCCGGCCAGGTGGCGGTGATGGGGAACGACCATATTCGCCGGGTGTCGCTGGTCCCCGACGATGCGGCGGCCCCGGCACCGGTGCTCGAGGCGATTCGATCGGCGGATCTCATCGTGCTGGGCCCCGGGTCGCTGTTCACCAGTGTGTTGGCGGCCGTCGCGGTGCCGGGGATCACCGATGCCATCCAGGCATCGTCGGGACGGACCGTCTACGTCTGCAACCTCCGCCCCCAGGTCCCCGAAACCGCCGGATTCGACGTCGGCATGCACATAACCGCCCTGGTGGCACACGGTGTGGAGGCCGACGTGGCCATCTACGACGCCGGCGGGCTCACCCTCGGCCGTCCCTCCATCCCGGTCATCGAGGCCTCGCTGTGCCGTCCCAACGGATTGGCTCATGACCCGACCAAACTGGCGAATGTGCTCTCGGGTCTGCTCGGATGACCCGGCGGCGTATCCTGTTGGCCTAGCTTTGGTCGCCGGACGTCGCTCGTCTGAGTTGGGCGAGTGATCGGTATCGTGAACTAGAGAGGTACTACAGCAATGACCGTACGGGTCGGCATCAACGGGTTCGGTCGCATCGGGCGCAATTACCTTCGGGCCGCCCGGGCCATCGGAGCCGACGTCGAGGTCGTGGCCATCAACGACCTGACCTCCGCCGAGACCCTCGCCCATCTGCTCAAGTACGACTCCACTCACGGCCGGTTCGGATCCGAGGTCAAGGTGGACAGCACCCAGATCATCCTCGACTCGGGACCCATCGCCGTCCTGGCCGAGCGCGACCCACTGGCCCTCCCGTGGGGCGAGCTCGGGGTCGAGGTGGTGATCGAGTCCACCGGGCTGTTCACCACCCGCGAGACCGCCGCCGCCCATCTGTCCGGCGGCGCCTCCCGGGTCATCGTGTCGGCTCCGGCCTCCGGGGTCGACGCCACCTTCGTAATGGGGGTGAACGACCACGAATTCGATCCCGCCGCCCACTTCGTGGTGTCCAACGCATCATGTACGACCAACTGCTTCGTTCCCCTGGTGAAGGTGCTCGACGACGCCTTTGGCATCGAGAGCGGGTTGATGACCACCGTCCACGCCTTCACCAACGATCAGAACCTCCTCGACCTGCCCCACAAGGACCTGCGACGGGCCCGTTCCGCCCCGATGAACATCGTGCCCGCCTCGACCGGGGCCGCCCGGGCCACCGGGCTGGTGCTTCCCTCCATGCAGGGGCGGCTGGACGGGTCGGCGTTCCGGGTACCGGTGTCCGACGGTTCCATCACCGACTTCACCGCGGTGGTTCCCGGGGAAGTCGACGTCGAACAGGTCAACCGGGCATTTGCCGAAGCCGCCGGCTCCGGTCCGCTGTCCAAGTACCTGGTGTACACCGAGGATCCGATCGTGTCGTCCGACATTGTCGGCAGCCCCGCTTCGTGCACCTTCGACGCCGGACTGACCATGGTGATGCCGTCAGCCTCGGGGATCACCCTGGTCAAAGTCCAGGGGTGGTACGACAACGAATGGGGCTATGCCAACCGCCTCGTCGACCTGTCCGTCGTGGTCGGCGGCGTCGCCGCCTGAGGGCGCCGACCGGAGCTGGGGGGCACAACGACAATGACCGAAGGCGACGACAACCCGATATTGCGGGGGCTCCCGCTCCTGGGCGATCTACCCCCCCTCGACGGAACCAGCGTGTTGGTCCGGGTCGACTTCAACGTTCCGCTCGGCGTCAGCGATCGGGGGACGCCGACGGTGACCGACGACTTCCGGATCCGATCGGCGCTGCCCACCTTTCGCTATCTCCTCGAGCGCGGGGCGCAGGTCACGGCCTGCACCCACCTCGGTCGACCGGACGGTGCCCCGGACGCGAGGTGGGAGATGTCCCCGGTGCGCGACCGGCTGGCCGAATTGGCTCCCCAGGTGCAGCTGCTCGACAACCTCCGATTCGAGCCGGGGGAGTGCGACAACGACCCGGCCTTCGTCGACAAGCTGGTCAACGGCCACGACGCCTACGTGAACGATGCCTTCGGCGTCTCCCATCGGACCCATGCGTCGATCGTCGGCCCCCCGAAATTCCTCCCCAGCGCCGCCGGCCTGCTCCTCCAGCGGGAATTGGAAGTGTTGGGAGGGTTGCTCGGGCTCCCGCCACGACCGTTCGTGGCCGTGGTCGGGGGGGCCAAGGTCACCGACAAGCTCGGGGTGCTCACCAAGCTGTTGGACCGGGTCGATGCGTTGCTGGTCGGAGGGGGGATGGCCTTCACCTTCCTGGCCGCGGCCGGCCACGACGTCGGGGCGTCGATGGTGGATCTCGATCAGATCGATCGGTGTGCGGAGTTGCTGGCCGGCGACACCCCGATTCTGTTGCCGTCCGACATCGTCGCCCTCGAGCCGGGTGCCGACTTCGGCTGCGGGTGCGATCAGGGCCGGGTGGTCATCGTCGAGGATGATGTCCCCGCCGGATGGGTCGGCCTCGACATCGGACCGGCCACCGTCAAGGCGTACAGCCAGAAGATCGCCGGCGCCGGGACCGTGTTATGGAACGGTCCGATGGGGGTGTTCGAAGATGATCGTTTCTGTGCCGGGACCACCGGGGTCGCCCAGGCGGTCGCCGAGTGCCGCGGATTCACCGTGGTGGGCGGGGGCGACAGTGCGGCGGCAGTCGACGCCATCGGCCTCGCCGACCGGATCGATTTCATCTCCACCGGCGGCGGCGCCTCCCTCGAGCTGCTCGAGCATGGCGATCTCCCGGGCCTGGCCGCCCTCCGGGGGGCGTCCAATGCCCCCGCCCGCGGCACCGGCCGGGGTCGACCCTCCTCGTGACGGCCGCCGTTCGACGCCGCCCCCTGATCAGCGGCAACTGGAAGATGAACTTCGATCACTTCGAAGCCATCCATGCGGTCCGGGATCTCGGCCTGCGGCTGAGCCCGGCCGACGTCATGTCCGTCGACGTGTCGGTCCACCCGCCGTTTACCGACATCCGGTCGGTGCAGACCGTCGTCGAGGCCGAAGGCGTGCCGGTCGCCCTGGGGGCCCAAAATTGCGCGGTGGAGGATTCCGGCGCCTACACCGGGGAAGTCAGCCCGCGGATGCTGGCCAAGCTTCACGTCGACTACGTGATCATCGGGCACTCCGAACGTCGGCGGTATTTTGCCGAGACCGACGAACTGGTGGCCGCCAAGCTCCAGGCGGTCGTCCGCAATGGCATGACCCCCATCTGCTGTGTGGGGGAGTCGGAAGAAGAACGGGCGGAAGGTCGGACCAAGGATCGGCTGGACCGACAAGTCGAGCAGGCGATCGGCGGGCTGGCACCCGAGTCGGTGGCGGGCATGGTAGTGGCCTACGAGCCGATCTGGGCCATCGGAACCGGTCAGGCCGCCACCGCCGAGGACGCCCAGGAGGCCTGCAGTTGGATCCGGGAGATCGTGGGCCGGGTGGCCGGGGCGGAGCCGGCGACCACCGTAAGGATCCAGTACGGCGGCTCGGTGACGGGGGAGAACACCGGAGACCTGATGTCCGGCTCGGATATCGACGGGCTCCTGGTCGGCGGGGCCAGCCTCGATGCCTCCGCATTTGTGGCCATCGTCAAGGCCGCGAGCCATGCCGCTGGGTGAGTTTGCTATCGTCTCCGGCGGCAAGAGTCGAGGAAAGGAGACGCCATGTTGACAACCGCCATCGTCGTCGTGCAGATCGTGGCGTCCCTCTCGCTGCTCTTCTTGATTTTGATGCATAGCGGCAAGGGCGGGGGCCTGTCGGACATGTTCGGAGGCTCGGTCGGCTCGGCGGCGGCCGGTTCGACGGTGGTGGAGAAGAACCTCGACCGGATCACGGTCACGGTGGCGGTGCTCTTCGCCTTTACCAACGTGGTCCTCATTCTGCGCCTGCAGTGAGCGCCGACGGCGCCGAGCCGGGCGGGCGCCGAGGTCGCATCGGAACATTCTGGGCGGAGCGGCGGGCTCGTTGGACGTTGCCCCTGCTGATCATCGTGATCATCGTGATCGTGGCCACCGTCGATCACCTCGGGTCCCACCGGATCCGGGAGGTCACCCAGCAGAGCATCTCCGACCTCGTCGCCGGAACCGGGGGAGCGGCAACCGTGAGCCTCGATCAACCCTGGGACGGTTTCAACCCGAATACCCCCGGCGGGGCCAACTCCTCCACCCCCACCTTGCTGTCGTCGGTATTGCCGAGCGCCTATACCATCCTTCCCAACCTCACCACCACCCTCAACGGTGACCTCCTGAGTAGCACCAAGGTCACGTCGGTGAGCCCGCTGACCATCCAATACGTGGTGAATCCGGCGGCCGTCTGGTCCGACGGCGTACCGGTGAGCGCCGAGGACTTCATCTATGCCTGGAAATCCCAGCGGGGGACCGACCTGGATGTGGATGGCCAGCCGGATGCGGCCGCGTCGACTCTCGGGTACCGCGACGTGGGGTCGGTCACCGG
>DASXFR010000131.1:0-4182 GCA_036489495.1 Acidimicrobiales bacterium
AGCGACGACCTCAGGCCGGGATGTTGCGGATCGGGCGCTTGGTGACCTTGCCCGACCGGATGCACGACGTGCAGACGTTGAGTCGCTTGGGCGAACCGTCGACGACGGCCCGGACCCGCTGGATGTTGGGATCCCAGCGACGCTTGGTGCGCCGGTGGGAGTGACTGATGTTCATGCCAAACCCCGGCTTCTTGCCGCAGACCTCACACACCGCTGCCATGACGCGTCGACTTCCTCTCAAAACCTCTGGGAACCCGGTAAAGGTTAGCATCCTGGCCATGGGGGTCATCGACACGCTGGAGGCGGCAACGCTGGGCCAGGTCATCGGGGCCTACCGGGATGCCCTCCGCTCCCACCAGGAAGTTATCAACCGCCTCAATGTCTACCCCGTCCCCGACGGGGACACCGGCACCAACATGGCCCTGACCATCGAGTCGGTGGTCGCCGAGCTCGACAAGCTCGACCATCCGGACATGGCCGTCACCTCCGAGGCCATCGCCCACGGCTCGCTGATGGGCGCCCGGGGGAACTCCGGGGTCATCTTGAGCCAGCTGCTCCGGGGCATCGTCAACGGGCTCAACGAGTCGGGGTTGGTCCCGGGGCCGAAGGACCTGGCCCGGGCCCTGACGGTGGCCGATGAGCTGGCCCGGGCGGCGGTCATGCGGCCGGTGGAGGGGACCATCCTCACCGTGGCCCGGGCCGCCGCCGAAGCCGCCCGCGCCGCCGCCGACGCCGGCAAGGCGCTGATCGACGTGGTCGGCGCCTCCCGGAGCGCGGCGGCCGAGGCCCTCGCCCACACCCCGGAACTGCTCCCGATCCTGGCCCAGGCCGGGGTGGTGGACGCCGGGGGGGCCGGCTACCTCCTGTTGTTCGACGCCATCCTCTCGGTGGTGGACGGCCGTCCGCTCCCCGAGCCGCCCGATTTGCCCGATCCGCCCAACGGCTGGAGTCGCGACCGCCCGGGGATGGACGAGGCGTTGGCCGCCTCCCATGACGACGGGAGCCACGACATCGCCGGGTTGCGCTACGAGGTCATGTACCTGCTGGAGGCGCCCGACGACACCATCCCCTCCTTCAAGGAGGTGTGGGCCGGCATCGGCGACTCCATCGTGGTGGTGGGGGGCGAAGGGCTGTGGAACTGCCACATCCACACCGACAACATCGGGGCGGCGGTGGAGGCGGCCCTGGATGCCGGCCGGCCCCGCAATATCCGGGTCACCGACTTGCTCGAGCAGGTCGAAGAGGAGCGCTGGGTGCGGGAGGGGGGCGGCACCGCCGGGAGCGGCGCTCCCGAGTCTCCCCCCGGACCGCCACCCACCACCGGAGTGGTGGCGGTGTCCACCGGGGTGGGCATCGGCCGGATCTTCCGGTCCCTCGGGGTGCAGAAGGTCATCGCCGGCGGGCAGTCGATGAACCCGTCGACCGCGGAGATCCTCGAGGCGGTGGAGTTGCTGCGGGCCGACGAGGTGATCATCCTCCCCAACAACAAGAACATCCGGCCGGTGGCCGAACGGGTCGACGATCTCAGCGACAAGCTGGTCCGGGTGGTCCCGACCAACAACATCGCCGAGGGCTTCGCCGCCCTGCTCGCCTACGACCCCGAGGCGCACGTCGACGTCAACGCCCGGGACATGGAGACCTCCGCCCGCAACGTGGTGGCCGGCGAGGTCACCCGGGCGGTGCGCGACGCCGATAGCCCGGTCGGGAAGGTGGCGACCGGCGACTGGCTCGGGCTCTCCCGGCAGGGCATCGAGGCGGTGTCCAACTCGGTGTCCCAGGTGGCCCAGGCCCTGCTGGACAAGTTGGTGACCGGCGACCATGAGCTGGTCACCCTCATCGAGGGCGAGGGGTCGAGTGCCGCCGACACCCGGCGCATCACCGAGTGGCTCGGCGAACACCGTCCGGGGGTCGACACCGAGGTTCACCAGGGCGGCCAACCCCTGTACCCGTATCTGTTCTCCATCGAATGACCCCGGCCGAACCGGCCGGGCCGACGGCCGACGGCGCCGGACGCAAACTCCGCCAGCTGGCCGAACTGCCGGTCACCACCCTCCACAAGGTCGGCCCGGCGGTGGCCGGGGAGTTGGCCGAGCTCGGCGTCACCTCGGTCCTCGATCTCCTCACCCACTACCCCCGGCGGTACATCGACGGCACCCGGCTGGCCCCCCTGGCCGAGCTGGGCATCGGGGACAAGGCGTCGGTGCTGGCCGAGGTCCGGCGGGTCAACCGGCCGCCGGTCCGCTACGGACGGGGCCGGGGGCGGAGCCCGGCCCGGGTCGAGTTCGACGTCACCGACGACTCCGGCGGGGTGAAGGTGGTGTTCTTCAACCAGACCTGGCGGGCCAAGCAGCTGCCGGTCGGCACCCTGGCGCTGTTCTTCGGCGCGGTGACCTCCTACCGGGACACCCGCCAGATGGTCAACCCCACCGCCGAGGTGCTGCGGTCGGCTGACGACGAGGGCGACGCGGAGGGGACCCCGGAATCCGGCCGGGTGTTCCCCGTCTACCCGCTCACCGACAAGGCCGACCTCACCTCGGCCCGGATCACCCGCTATGCCGCCGAGGCCCTCGACCGGGCCGGGTCCTTCGCCGAGCCGTTGCCCGACCGGTGGCGGCAGAAGTTCGGTCTGCTCGACCGGACGACCGCGTTCAACCACATCCACCAGCCGTCGGCCATGGACGAAGTGGAGCCGGCCCGGCAGCGGCTGGCCTTCGACGAGCTGTTCCGCCTCCAGCTGGCGCTGGTGCTCCGCCAACGACGGCTGCAAGAGGACGCCCGGGGCATCCGCCACCTGGTGTCCCCTCCCGGCGGCGGCGAGACCCTGGTCGACCGGTTCCTCGCCCGGCTGCCGTTCGAGCCCACCGGGGGGCAGCGAGCCGCCATCGACACCATCCGCGACGACCTGGCCGGGCCCCTGCCCATGCACCGGCTGCTGCAGGGCGACGTCGGGGCGGGAAAGACGGTGGTGGCGGTGGCCACCTTGTTGGTGGCGGTGGAGGGAGGCCACCAGGGGGCGCTGATGGCTCCCACCGAGGTCCTCGCCGAGCAGCACTTTGCCGGGGTTCGGGAGCTGCTGGAAGGGATGGTGGTGGCCGACCCGTCCACCCTGACCGGGGACCGCCCGCTCCGGGTCGCTCTCCTCACCAACAAGACGTCGGCCGGCGACCGGGCCGTCCTCCATGCCGGGCTGGCCGACGGGACGGTCGACCTGCTGATCGGGACCCATGCGCTGTTGACCGACGAGGTCCGGTTCCGGTCGCTGGGGGCGGTGGTCATCGACGAGCAGCACCGGTTCGGGGTCGAGCAACGGGCGGCGCTGCGGGACAAGGGACGAGGAGCTGACGGGAAGGGGCGGGACCCCGACCTGCTGGTGATGACCGCCACCCCGATCCCCCGGACCGCGGCGATGGTCGTCTTCGGTGATCTCGACATGACGGTGATCACCGAGCTTCCCCCCGGGCGGGTGGCGGTCGAAACCCACTGGGCCCGAGCGCCGCTCGACGTCGAGGCGGCGTGGGCCCAGGTGCGCGACCAGGTCGCCTCCGGTCACCGCGCCTTCGTGGTCTGCCCACTGGTGGAAGGGTCGGAGCGGGTGCAGGCCACCTCGGTCACCGAGGAGGCGGAGCGGTTGGCCTCCGCCGAGCTCGCCGGGCTGCGCATCGGGGTGCTCCACGGCCAGATGCGACCGGCGGCCAAGGAGTCGGTGATGGCCGACTTCCGGGCCGGTCGGCTCGAGGTGCTGGTCGCCACCACCGTCATCGAAGTCGGGGTCGACGTGACCGAGGCGACGGTCATGGTCATCGAGGACGCCGACCGGTTCGGGATCGCCCAACTCCACCAGTTGCGCGGCCGGGTCGGGCGGGGGAGCGAGCCGTCGTGGTGCTACCTGTTGTCGGAGAGCGACAGCCCCGAGGCCGCCACCCGGCTCTCGGCCTTGGAGCGGTCCACCGACGGGTTCGAGTTGGCCGATGTCGACCTCGACCTCCGGGGCGAGGGCACCATTCTGGGGGCCCGGCAGAAGGGCCGGAGTGATCTGAAGCTGGCCCGGCTGATCTCCGATCGCGACCTGGTGATCAAGGCCCGGGAGGTTGCCGAGCAGATCGTCGGTGACGACCCGGAGTTGTCCGGCCACCCCCTCCTCGCCGACGAGCTCCGCATCTTCATCGACGACGAAGAGTCGGC
>DASXFR010000064.1:0-3394 GCA_036489495.1 Acidimicrobiales bacterium
CGGCGTCGAGGCTTCGACGGGCGTCTCGACCGGGGTCTCAGCCTCCAGAGTGATTGACATCAGTTCCCCTCATCTTCCCGTTGGCGGGGTCTGACTCCCGGTTGGCGGTCGCTACCCGCACAGCTTGGCCCATGGCCACTCTCAAGTCAGCAAAAGACAGCTCAGTGGCGCCCGGGCCGGCACTGACCAGGTAGGCGCCTGGGGATAACCCGACATCCTCGGTCGACACAATGGCCCGGAGGCGGCGCCGGAGGCGATTCCTCACCACCGCACCTCCCAGCTTCTTGCCCAGCGCGTAGGCGACTTCGGGCTTTGACCAGGAGTTTTGCCGCACGAACTTCACGCGAAGAGGGCCAGCTGCGGCCGCGGTGCCCGAGGTGCGGAACAGGTCGAAGGTACGCTTCGACCGGATTCGCTCCACTCCGACGCCGGCTGATTGGACAACCGACATGGCCGGCGTCAGGCTGAGAGCCGTTGCCGGCGCTTCAGGCGGCGCGACTGAATCACGGCCCGGCCCGCTTTGGTCGACATCCGCTTCCGAAAACCGTGGGTCTTGGCGCGCTTTCGCACGTTGGGCTGATAGGTCCGTTTCACAATTCCACTTCCTTCCTCGCCCTGAACCGTGGACTCGAACGTCCGGTGCGGCAGGGGGGCCCGTCACATCGACTCGGGCAATTCCGTACATAGTAGGCGCGAACAGGAGCGACGCTCTAGTCGGCGATCTCGTCGGCAAAACCCCTGCGCACGGTGTACCGTTCCGTCCACAGCGGGAACGCCGGCCTCGGGCAGTGCCCGGACCCCCGTTTCCTACCAAATTGAACGACAAGCAGCAGTCAAGGACAGCGGTCCCCGGCGACTCCAAATTCAGGATGAATCGAGATTCGATCAGCAGTAATCCACATCTGTGGATTTCCTTGTGGACCGCTTTGGCTGCTCAAGGGCGGAGGCCCACGTGAATGACACCGAAGGCTTGTGGACCCTGTGCTCCAAAGCACTTCGAGAGCAGGTCTCCGATGCCAGCTGGCAGGCGCTCCTTTCTGGAATAACACCAATCTCCATGGCTGACAACGAAATCGTGTTGGGGGTGCCCAACACCCTCATCCGCGACCGGGTGGAGGCTCGATTCCTGGGGCTCATCAAAGACACGGTGGTCAGCACCGTGGGTGCCCCCCTGGAGATCCGGCTCGAAGTGGTGGCTCCGCTGAACGAGCCCGCCGACGACCTCCTGGCTGGTGCCGAGCTCGAAGACCCAACCGGAACCCTGCCGGAGGCCGGTGCGACCCGAACCTCCAACCGCCGTTCGAGCGAGCGCGGGCAGAAGGACCGGGGGGCGTCGGTCGCCCCCGACAGTCGCTACACCTTCGATACCTTCGTCATCGCGTCATCGAATCGCTTCGCCCATGCCGCCGCCCAGTCCGTGGCCGAGACGCCGGCCCAGTCCTACAACCCCCTCTTCATCTACGGCGACGCCGGCCTCGGGAAGACCCATCTCCTCCATGCCATCGGGAACTACGTCCTCGAGAACTTCAAGAGCCGGCACGTCCGCTATGTCTCCACCGAGACGTTCATGAACGAATTCGTCGACGCCATCCGGACCAACGCCACCACCGCCTTCAAGCGCGGCTACCGCGAATGCGACGTGCTCCTGATCGACGACGTGCAGTTCATGGAGGGTAAAGAATCCCTACAAGAGGAGTTCTTCCACACCTTCAATTCCCTCTACGGGGCGTCAAAACAGATCGTCCTGACCTCCGATCGACCCCCGAAGGCGATGGCCACCCTGGAGGACCGCCTGCGCAGCCGCTTCCTCATGGGGCTCATCACCGAAGTCCAACCGCCGGAACTCGAGACCCGGTTGGCCATTCTCCAGACCAAGGCTGAGCGCGAGCAGGTATTCGTCCCCGACGAGGTCCTCCAGTTCATCGCCACCCACGTCAAGGACAACATCCGAGTGCTCGAAGGCGCCCTCATCCGGGCGACCGCCTTCGCCAGCCTCAACCATCAACCCCTCACCCTCGAACTGGCCGAGACCGTCCTGGCCGACATCGTTTCCGCTGATCAACCCCGCCGGATCACCCCACAAATGATCCTCGAAACCACCTCGGAGACCTTCGGCTTCAGTATCGACGAGCTCCGCGGGCCCAATCGCCGCCGGCCCCTGGTCACCGCCCGACAGGTCAGCATGTACGTCTTCCGCGAGCTCACCGACTTCAGCTTTCCGGCCATCGCCCGGGAGTTCGGCGGCCGCGACCATTCCACGGTGATGCACGCGGTGCAGAAGATCACCAACCTGATGAAGGAGCGGCAACAGATCTACAACCAGGTGACCGAGTTGATCGTCCGCATCAAGAGCGGCACCTGATCCCATGCTGAGCCCTTCCGTTGAAACTCGCGTGCATCCTCACGCCCGTCCGTCGGCCGGCTCCGGGACTGTGGATACCCGGTTGTCAACCTGTGGCAAATCTGTGGGGTTCGGCGTCGTTGTCCATACCCTGTCGCCATCCAACCCACCTTCCACCCGCCTCGGCGGGAAACGGGGGATGGACGGTGGAAACAGAAAGCTGTCCTACGCTGCACCGATCGTGGTCGATCCACAATCCACAGCCCCTATTACTGTCACTCTTAAATTTAAGAACTTAAAAGACGGGCAAACCGACAACACGGGAAAGGACTCCTAGGTGAAGTTCCGCTGCGAACGCGATTCCTTGGTGGAGGTGTTGACCACCGCCGGGCGAGCCGTCAGCTCACGTACGACTACCTCGATTGCCCTCAGCGGGGTCCGGATCGAGTCGGAAGGAAACCGGTTGATGGTGGTGGGCACCGATCTGGATCTCACCGTGCATGTATCGACCGAAGCCATCGGCCTGTCCGACGGGGTCTGTGTGGCGCCGTCCAAGCTCCTCACCGACATCGTGCGCTCCCTGGAGCCGGGCGCGGTCACCGTCGAATCCGAGCAGGACAAGATCGAGATCGCCGCCGCCCGGTCGCGTTTCAGTCTGCGAACGTTCCCGGCGGATGATTTCCCCACCCTGCCCGAGCCCCCGACACCTACCACGTTGTTGCCGGCCACCAGTCTGGTCAACGCCCTCCGCCAGGTGGTGCGGGCCGCATCCAATGACGACGCCCGACCGCTATTGACCGGGGTGCTGATGGCGGCGGAGGGATCGGGCATCCGGCTGGTCGCCACCGACTCCTACCGGCTGGCCCTCCGCGACATCGAGGGCAAGAACGAAGCCCTCGAAACCACCCAGATCCTGGTGCCGGCCCGGGCACTGGCTGAACTCCAACGCCTTTCGGCCCTGAGTTTGGACGGCAAGGCCGCCACCGACGGCAACGGCGCTGGCCCGGGGCCGACCGTCGGGCTGTCCATCGGCGAGCACGATGTCACTTTCAC
>DASXFR010000046.1:0-4891 GCA_036489495.1 Acidimicrobiales bacterium
CGCCCGGCCCATCAGCACCACATGGGACCGGTGATCACTGCCGGGCTTGAGCAGCACCGGATTCATGGCCGCTTCCGGCACCACCCCGGCGGCCAGGGCCTGCAACCACTGGGCCCGCCCGATCTCCGACCCGTCGGGGCAGACCATCGAGTTGTTGGACATGTTCTGGGCCTTGAACGGCGCTACCCGCACCCCTCGGCGGGCCAGCCACCGGCAGATCCCGGCGGTGACCAACGATTTGCCGGCATCCGAGGTGGTGCCGGCGACCAGGAGGCCGCCCTTCACTCCTCGGCGCCCCCGGCCGGGTGTTGGCGCTCCCGCGCCGCCTGCTCCTCGCTCGAACGGCGCTGGCGCTCCACCATCAACTTCTCCCCCTTGTTGCGCAGCTCATCGATCTCGCGGATGACCTCGCCGAATCGCTCCCACCTCAGGTTCCGACGGCTGTCGGCCCCCGGCTCGCTTCCCACCCGGGACAGCTTCCAGACCTGCACCCACCCGATTCCCTTCAGGTTGCGGGGCCGGAGGGCGTGACCGACGAACTCCTCCTCCGTTTCTGCCTGGATGGCCCTGTAGAACTCGTCGGTCATCAGCACCGTGCCCGGGTTGGCGATCCCCACCAGCCGGCTGGCCACGTTGACCACCGGTCCGTAGTAGTCACCGTCCTGGTGGAGGACCGGCCCCACCGACAGCGCGACCCGGACGTCAGAGAGGAGCTCGTCGTCGGCATACGCCTCGGCCAGGGTCAGGCCGATGCGAGCGGCGTCGGCGGCGGTATTCACCACGAACATCGCCTCGTCGCCGATCATCTTCACCACCCGGCCGCCGAGCGAGGTCACCGTGTCGCGGGCCAACTCTTCGAACCGGGCCACCACCGCGGCTAGCTCGCTGTCGGCAAGATGCTGGCTGAGCATGGTGTAGCCGACCATGTCGACGAAGCCGACCGCCATCACCGGGCTGATCCCCTTCACCGTTCCCCGGGTCCGGATGAGCATTTCCCGTCGGGTGGCCGCCTGGAGATGCCGGCGCCACACGAACTCGAGCAGCCGGGCCATGGTCGGCAGGGACACGCTGAGCACCCGGGAGAACACGTCGGCATCGATGACGCTGTCCCCCGATGAGGTGATCACCGGTGTGGTCCCTCGGGCCGTGGTGGCCTCGGCGATCCGGGCCATGGAGGATCCGATGACCCGGATCATCTGGAGCGACGAATCGAGGTCGGCGGCTCCCACGCTGGTGAGGCCCTTGAAGAGCTCCAGGGCCTCGACATCCATTTCGGTGAAGGCCCGGTCATCCTCGTCGACGTCCAGGAACCCCAGCGCCCTCCAGATACGGCGAGCCGGTTCCACCTCCATCCCGGCGATGGCCAGCACTTCGGCCTGGGTCATCCGCCGTTCAGCGGGGATCAGCATCCGATCCACCACCAGCAGGTCGACTACATCGTCGGCGATGGCGGCTTCGATCTCTTCCTCGGTGGTGCCCAGCTCGAGGAGGAGGGAGCGAACCCGGGCTTCGGCCTGGGCCCGGCGGACGGGATCGATCGCCGGTGGCTCGCCTCCGGGGGACTCGTCCGAAGTCGCGGGCGGGGTCGGAAGGTCGGGATCGGGGTCGTCCGGGGGCGTCATCCGCGACTCAAGGCGTCAGATCTCGGAACTCGGAGGTCGCCGGGCGCTCCATCAGCGCGGCGATGGCCGCCGCCGGGCTCCGGATCCCGTCGATCATGTCGGCAACCTGAATGGCGATGGGGACCTCCACGTCCACCGACGCCGCCAGCTCGACCATGGGCCGGGCCGTCTTCACCCCCTCGGCCACCATCCGCATCTCCCCCATCACATCGTCCAGCGTCCGCCCCTGGCCCAGGGCGACCCCGACCGTGTGGTTGCGACTTTTCGAACTGGTGCAGGTGGCAACCAGGTCCCCGACTCCGGCCAGGCCGCCGAAGGTGATGAGCTCACCCCCGAGCTTCATCCCGAACCGGGCCATTTCCGCCAGACCTCGGGTGATCATCGCCGCCCGCGAGTTGTCGCCGAACCCCAGGCCGTCGGAGATGCCGGCCGCCACTGCCAGCACGTTCTTGAGGGCGCCGGCAATCTCGCAGCCGATGACGTCGGCGTTGGTGTACACCCGGAACGTCTTGGACATCAACAGGGATTGCACCCAACGGGCCTGGTTGGCGTCGGCCAGCGCCACCACCCCGGCGGTCGGCTGGCCGGCGGCCACCTCGGCGGCCAGGTTGGGACCGGTCAGCATGCCGGTGGGGCTGTCGGGGAGCACCTCGGCCAGCAGCTCGGTCATCCGCAGATGGCTCCCCTGCTCAAGGCCTTTGGTCAGGCTGAGGACCGGGGTGCCCTTGACGAGGACCTCGGCGAGATCCGTCGCCACCGCCCGGAATCCGTGGGACGGCACCGCCATGATCACCAGTGACGCCCCCGACACCGCCTCGCCGATGTCGTGGGTGGCGCCGAGGGCGTCGGGAAGCAGGAAATCGGGGAGGTAGGTCGGGTTGCGGTGGTCGGTCCGGACGGTCTCGGCCAGATCCGGGTCCCGGGCCCACAGGACAGTGGCGGCGTTACCCGCCGCCAACGTCGCCACCGTCGTCCCCCAGGACCCTGCGCCGATCACCGCAACTTTTTCTGACATCGGGGCCACACTATGCGCCAGGCTCCACCGGCGGTGGCCTTGCCGGGGACCTCTACACTGACCACGTGGCCGGCGTCGACGAGCGAATGTACTTCCAAGCTGGCGCATTGCCCTTCGGTCCTCGGGCCGTGCTGGTGCCGGTCAAGGCGTTCCGAGACGCGAAGGGCCGGCTCGACGCGGCGTTGAACGAGGCGGAACGGGCCGCACTCGCCGCCGCCATGGCCGACCGGGTGCTGGCGGCGGCGTTCCCACTACCGGTGGCGGTCGTCTGTGACAACAACGAAGTCGCCGCCTGGGCCCGGTCCCACGGCGCGCTGGTGGTCTGGGAGCCGGGAAGAGGACTGAACGGGGCAGTGGAGGCGGGGGTCGACCACCTGGCCGAGCGCGGCGTCGCCCAGGTCACCGTGGCCCATGCCGATCTCCCCCGGGCATCCGACCTCCCGTCGGTCGGAGCCGCGCCGGGAGTCACGTTGGTGCCCGATCGGTTCGGCAACGGCACCAATGTCATCGCGATTCCGGCCGACGCCGGGTTCCGGTTCTCCTACGGGCCGGGTTCGTTCGCCCGGCACCGGGTGGAAGCAGCTCGCACCGGCCTTCCCGTCCACATCCTCGATCGTCCGGACCTGGCCTGGGACATCGACGAGCCGGCCGATGTGATCCCCGTCTCCACGGCCCCGGCCACCGCCGCCCCGTGAGCGACGGGAACACCGGGCGATCTGACACCCGCGGGCTCCCGGTCGGCAATCTGCTGGACAGCGGACCGGTGACCGTGAATCTGCCCATCCCGACCTCGGCGCTGGCCATCGGCGCCCACCCCGATGACATCGAGTTCGGGGGCGGGGCCACCCTGGCCAAGTGGGCGAAGGCCGGATGTCGGGTTCACCACCTGGTACTCACCGACGGCTCGAAGGGAAGTTGGGATCCGGAGGAGGACCTGGTCGCGCTGGTCGCGGCCCGCGCCGCCGAATCCCGAGCCGCCGCCGCCGTCCTCGACAGGGCCGATGCCGGCCAGGCCGCCGACCGGGTGGTGTTTCTGGGAAGGGTGGACGGCGAGCTGGTGAACGGCCCGAGCGAGCGGCACGATGTCGCCGCGGTCATCCGGAGATTGCGTCCAGCGGTGGTGCTGGCCCACGATCCATGGCGGCGGTACCGACTTCATCCCGACCACCGCAACGCCGGATTTCTCAGCCTCGACGCGCTGGTGGCCGCCCGGGACCCCCACTTCTTCCCCGACCTCGACCTGGCTCCTCACCGACCGGAGGCGCTGCTGCTCTTCGAGCCGGACCTGGCCAACCACGTCGAGGACGTCGTCGGGTTCGAGTCGACCAAGATCGAGGCGCTGCTGTGCCACGCCAGCCAAGGGGTATCGACCATGGGGTTCGATGCCGGCCAGGCGGGAGATACGTCGCTGGGAGCCGAGGCGTTCGCCGCCAAGGTCCGGCGACAGCTGTCCGACCACGGTGCCCTCGCCACCCTTCCGGTCGGCGAGGCGTTCCACTTGATTCGCGACCTGTAATGACGACAGCAGGGGCCGGATGGCCCCTGCTGCACGTCATCTGAACACGGCTGAGCCGTCGATCAGTTACCTACGGGCTGTCTTGCGAGCCCTCTTGGCCGGACGCTTACGGGCCGGAGCCTTGCGCACTGCCTTCTTTGCCGTCTTGCGGGCAGCAGGACGCTTGCGGGCCGGAGCCTTGCGCGTTGCCTTCTTGGCCGCCGACTTCTTGGCAGGACGCTTACGGGCCGGAGCCTTGCGCGTCGCTTTCTTGGCCGCCGACTTCTTGGCGGGGCGCTTACGGGCCGGAGCCTTGCGCACTGCCTTCTTGGCGGTTGATTTCTTTGCTGCAGTCCGCTTACGGGCCGGGGCCTTTCGGACTGCCTTCTTCGCAGCTTTCTTCACTGCCATGGGTGCTCCCTCCTTGGAGTTCAGCGCGTTTTTGAACGCTGAACTGGTGGCGAACCGGACACCTTTCGACGCCGGGATCGGGACCGCTGCTCCGGTCCGCGGATTTCGGCCCAGACGAGGGGCACGATCGATGGGGTTAAACGTCCCAAAGCCAATTATCGTGACCTTCCGTCCAGACTGAACCGCGGTGACGACCGAATCGAACAGGACGTCAACCACATCCTCGACAGTCCGGCGACTCAACGAAGTCGAGTCACTGACTGCTCGGACGAGTTGTGACTTGTTCACAATCACCTCCACAGCGATACACAATCAGAAACAATCAAAATGGGTTTTTAGGCCCAGGTC
>DASXFR010000081.1:0-39663 GCA_036489495.1 Acidimicrobiales bacterium
AATAGAAATAGCTGACATCGCCACCAGGACGCCCACAAACGCCCGCCGGCCCCGGCCCGAACTCGAAACCATGTCGCTGTCGTCCCCCTCGAGGTGGCAATCGCCGGGTCGACGATTTCTGATCCGTCCAGACCACCCGGGTCAGCCCGGGATTGTCCCATTGACGTCGAAAACTGTTTTCGTCCGTATCGGCAGGTTGGAGCCGTTTGGCAAGCGTGACTATAAGCGCAAAAGGGGTGAAATTCTATGTCGGCCCATCAGTGACGGCGAGATCTTCCGACCATTGGGACCTCCAACCGGCCACTCTTCGGGCCACCTGTTGGCGGGCTGCGCCTACAGCTGTCTACTTCGTGGTCCGATTAAGCAAAGGCGGGCATGACCTCTTGAGCCAAAAGCTCGAGGGTCTCGGGTTCTCCCCGGTCATGGGCGAAGAAGATGAACATCGAGATCCCCTTCTCGACGGCGGCGGCCATGCGCTCGATCACCATCGCCGGGGTACCGACGTAGCCGGCTTCGTTCACGCCCCAGCCGGCACCCGGGAAGCGACGGAGTGCCTTTTCCCTCGCCTCCTCGACCAGCGATTCATCCGGCACCAGCACCAGCACCGCCTCGTGGGATCGACGGATGGCTGCCGGGTCCCGGCCGATGCGTTCGCACTCGGTGTCCAGTAGCACTTGGCTGGCCTCCCAGTCGGCCAAGCCATAGGTGGGAATGCTCCACACGTCGGCGTATCTCGCCACCAGCGGGAGGGTGCGACGCGGGCCGACACCTCCCACGTGGATGGGCGGGCGCGGGCGCTGGATGGGGCCGGGCCGGTTGGGCAGGTCCGAGATCCGGAAGTGACGGCCCTCGAAGGAGGTGACCTCCTGGGTCAGCATCTGCGACACGATTTCGAGGGTCTCCTCCAGCCGTTCGGCGCGTTCGGCGCCACTCCCCCACGGGAGGCCCGCCTGTCGGTGCTCGAGCTCCACTGAGCCGCTGCCCAGCCCGATCTCCAGGCGGCCCTGGGAGAGGACGTCGAGGGTGGTGGCCATCTTGGCCAGCAACGCCGGATGCCGAAAATTGGCACACAGCACCAGGTGGCCAACCCGCAGCCGCTGGGTCCGGGCCAGGAGGTAACTCGCCAGCGTCCAACCTTCGAAGGAATCCATCGCCGGGAGCCCGGGGCTGTAGAAGTGGTCGTAGACCCACAGCGAGTGGATCCCGAGGTCGTCGGCCATCACCGCCCGGTCGAGGATGGCGTCCCGGCCGAAGGCGACTTGAGGCAAGTAAATGCCGACCTCGATCGGCTGTCCCGCTTTGGTCACTCCTAGCCGGCCCGCGTGACTCCGAGAGCCGGAAGGGTGAACCGGAGCACGTGCGACTTGGCCTCGGGCCGGTCCATCGGCCGTTGCCGCCGGACCCGCGGACTGGCCAGACTCCAGACCAGATCGAAGATGGCATGGGCATCGGGAAGCGGGTCGGTGGTGGGGAAGGACCCGTCCGCCAGGCCACGACGGAGCGCCCGCAGCAGCGGCGCGATCAGGCCGTCCCGGAGGGCCGCCTCCTCGTCGGCGTAGCCGACGGTCTGGCGGGCGACCACGTTGAACATGACCAGACGTTGGATCCGTTTCCGGTCATAGGCGATGGCGAGTATCTCGTCGATCCACTTGTGAACCGCGTCGATGGCCGACGCTGCGCTCCCCACCTCGCTGGCCACCTGGTCGACGTCGGGCCCCGACGCGGTACGGAACATCGCCAGCAACAGGTCGTCCTTGGACTGGAACTGCCGGTAGAAGGCGCGGGTGGAAAGTCCGGCGTGGTCGAGGATGTCCTGGACGCTGGCCCCCTGGAAGCCGTTGCGACGCATGACCTTGAGGGCGGCGTCCATCAGCTGGCCCCGCTCGGCCCGGGCCTCGGGGGTCATGGCCGCCTCGCTCATGGCCTCCTCGACCGGGGCGTCGTCGTCGGGGAGGGCGGACACCCTGGTTACGATACCGGCCTGCCTTCCGGCTCTGCTGGCCTCCCCGCCATCAGGGTGCCGGACAGGTCAGCCAGGATCTGGCGTCGCAAGAGCTTGCCGGTGGCGGTGCGGGGCAGTTCGGGCCAAAAGACGACCAGATCCGGGGTCTTGGACGAGCGCAGCCGCTGACGCACCCATTCGGTGAGGTCGTCAGAGGCGATGGAACCATCCTCCCGGTCAACACACACCACCGCGGCGATTCGCTGGCCCCACTCATCATCGGGAACCCCGACCACCGCGGCGTCTGCCACCGCTGGGTGTTGCATCAACACGTCCTCGATCTCCGCCGGGGAGACGTTCTCGCCGCCGCGGATGATGGTGTCATCGGCCCGGCCTTCGATGAACAGGTACCCCTCGTCGTCCACCCATCCCTTGTCGCCGGTCGGGAACCAGCCCTCGGCATCGAGCACCGACACCCCGGCGTATTCCCCCGAGACCTGTTCCCCTCGCAGGAAGATGAGTCCGGCTGCCTCGACCGGCAACGGTGCGCCGCCCTCGTCCCGGATCTCCACCTCCACGCCGGGGATCACCCGCCCGACCGAGCCCAATCGGGCCCGAGCCACCGGCTGGTCGGACGACAGCCCGGCCCGGTGGTCGTCGGGGCTCAGCAGTGCGATCGTCGAGCTGGTCTCGGTGAGACCGTAGGCATTGACGAACCCGGCGTCGGGAAAGCGGGCCAGTGCTTCTTCGAGCACCGGAATCGGCATCCGCGAACCGCCGTAGGCCAACGTGCGAAGGCTGGGCACCTTGGCGTCAACCCCGTCGAGGAAGCGCACCACCCGGGCCATCATGGTGGGCACCACCATGGCTTGGGTGATGCTCTCGTTCCGGATGGTCTCGAGCCACACTTGGGGATCGAAGTTCTCCAGGTAGACGATGCGGCGGCCGGCATAGAGGTTGGACAACAAGTTGGCCAGGCCGGCGATGTGGTAGGTCGGCACCGTCACCAGCGCGGCTTCGTCTTCTGACGCCTGAGCAAACTCCACGGTGGTGAACACGTAGGAAGCCAGGTTGCGGTGCCGCAGGAGGGCGGCCTTGGGCGTTCCCGACGTCCCGCTGGTGTAGAGCACCACCGCCACGTCGTCCGCTTCCCCCGGTGAGGGCGGGTCCCCCCCGGCTGATGGGAAGCCAGGCGAGAGCGAATCGAGGAAGGTACCGATCGACCTCGACTTCTCGGTAGCTCCGGCGGCGATCCAGGATTCATCGCTCACCACCAGAGCTTGGGGGTGGGCCGCCATCAGGCCGTCGAGTTGCTCGCGTCCCAATCGGTAGTTGAGGGGGATGAACGGGACTCCGGCGGCTCCGGCGGCAAACAGCGCGACCGGAAACGCCGGGTGGCTCGGGCCGATGTAGATGACCGAGTCGGCGCCGATGCGATCGATCAGTTCGGCCCCGGCGGCGGCCAGGCGCCCGAGATCGCCGTAGGTGAGCGAGTCTCCGCCGGCCGTCACCGCCGTCCGGTCTCCGTAGCCGGAGACGGCCATCTCCAACAGGAGGTTCAGATCCACACCGACAGCTTCAGTCCGACGATGGGAGCGGCTTGGCACCCCGGATGGTCAGGGCCCGGCCGTCGCACGCCAAGGCTCCGGGCCCTGCCTTGGTGCACAGCACCTCGAGGTCGGACTCCTCGTCCACGTAGCGCTTCCCGAGCAGCGCGCCGTCTCCCTCGACGGCCGGATGCCCCCCTTGGCTCCGGGGCGAGTCCATATCCACCAGCGGGCTTCCGCTGCAAGTGAGTTTCACATCGCTGGTAGGGGCCTTGACCACGACGACTTCGATGGTGCAGTCCGGACAGCCCAGACGAAGACCGGCTTTCAACATGGCGCCATTTGTAGCACCGTTCCCGGTTGGTGAGCACAAGCCGGTGGTCAGATCGTCCCCGCCCGGGAGGCCGGGGTGGGTCGGAGGTCGGTTACCGGCCGGTCACTGCCCTCGACTTCGTGGCGTACCGATCTCGGCGCCGGATGAAAGGCCCGGTCAGCAGCGATAGATAGTCTCGGCGTTCCCGGCGAACAGCTTCAGGCGGGATTCAGTGTCGAGACCGGCGGTGACCGCGCTGAACACTGCATAGAGCTCACCGAAGGTGCCATACATCGAATCCACCGGGAAGTTGCTGGCGAACATGCAGCGGTCGACGCCGAATGCCTCGATGGCGTACTCGAGCCACGGAGCGTAGGCATCGACACTCATGGCCTCGAGCGGCATGGCCAGGCCCGAGAGCTTGCAGACGACGTGGTCGCCGAGACCGGAAAGCGCGTCGATGCCGTCCCGCCAAAGGGCGCGCTCGTCGTCGGACCCCGAGCGAGGCCATCCGGCGTGCTCAACCACTACGACCAGATCATCGAAGCTGGCGAGCTGCTCGGCCGCCACCTGAAGCTGATCGGGGTGGCTCATCAGCTCGAAGAGGAGATTCCGGTCCTGCAGGGCCTCGAGCACCCCGGTGGCGGGAAGCGGTCCCTCGTACCGGCCCATGGGGCGCACGCCACGGAAACGGGGGGCGGTCGTCTGCCGGTCGAGGAGCTCGAGCGCCTCGGCCACCGTGTCGGTCGGAGGGATACCGCCGATGATGGCGTCGGGACCGCCCCGGTCCTCGGCGGCGCCATCGAGCTCGATGGTCTCCTCGATCGAGTGACCACCGGTGGCGGCGGCGACGTTGACGAATTTTTCGACATTCCATCCGGCTGTTTCGGTCCGATAGGTGTCGACATCAAAGCGGCGGAACATCCGCGACGCATCAGCCGAGTCGGGGGCCAGAGGGTGGGACAGATACGGATACCAGTCGGTTCGGGCCGGGTCCCAGATGTGCACATGGGCATCCACCACCCGAGTGGGCTGATCCACCATCAGGACTCCGCTATCGGTGGGCGGCCGGTCGAACCGACGATCTCCCGGAGCGTCCCGTCGAGCCATCCGGGAAGGGCCGATCCACCAAAGGAGACGCTTCCCTTGGCTCGTGGGTGGCTGCGAAGCCCGAGCCATCCGTCGCCGACCACCAACTCGGCTCCGGCCAGCGCGGCGGCATCCGGGTGGCTGAGCAGATGGGCCACCAGCTCCGCCGCCGGTTGGGCGACGACCTCCTCGGTCGCCTCGATGCCGGCCGCGAAGGCGGTTACCCGCCCGTCGGTGGCACCGGCAGCCGCCCGGGAATGCTGGGCGGCGGCCTGGGCTCGACTCCGACCTCCGGTGGTGACCGCGTCGGTGAGGGTCACCAGCTGGACCGGGCGGTTGGCGCCAGCGGCGTAATCGGCGGTCGCCCGGGCCCATCCGCCATCGGTATGAATCTGCGAGACGATCCCCTGGTGCTCGGCGAGCACCCGCTCCCAACCCTCCGTCTCGGCGGCGGGACCTCCACCGGCCAGCGCGACGACTACCGCGTCGATCGCACCGGTGGCGTCAACCACGGCGTTGAGCGCGTTGGCCGCCTCCCGGAAGCCGTAGGCCAGCTCCGCCGGATGGCACTGGATGGACCGGGCTTCCAGCGCGGCGGTGAGGGACGCCGCCAAACCCGGGCGGTCGGAGACGATGACGCACGACTGCACCGGCGCGGTTACGACCTCGGCCGGGCCCGGCTCGTCGAAGATCGACGAGAAGCGGGGATTGCTGCCGCCGGCGCTCGCCTGCTTCTTTTCGGCTTTGGCCAACGCGGCGGGGATGACTTCGTCGAACACCCGGGCGAGGGAGGCCACCTGGTCGGTGCGCACCACTTCGATGAGACGGGGTTGGTCGATGACCGCGACTTCCGGTCCACCGGCGAAGAGGATCTCGCCGCTGCACCACCCGAACTCCTCCCCGACCAGATAGGCACCGAACGGGCCCAGGTCTTCAGGGCCGGCCACCGACAGGAACGAGATACCCCCACCGCCCGACTGGCCCGCCTTCCGGGCGCGTTCGAGGGCGGAGGCGATCATCCGGGTGGCGGCGATCGGCGACATGGCGTTGACGGTCACCCCGGATGGCGTCTGCCGGCCGAGCTGCCAGGTCAAAGAGGCGATGGCCCGCTTGGCGCAGCTGTAGGCACCGGCATCGGCCGCCCGCCACCCCGAGCCGGAGGTGACGCCGACGATGCGGCCGTACCCGGCCGCGGCCATGTGCGGCAACGCGGCGTCGAGCAGGTTGAGATAACCCTGGAGGTGGACGTCCAGCAACGCCACCCAGTCCTCTTCGGTGCCCCGGCCGAAGTAAGACTGGCGGGTGATACCGGCGACATTGACGACGGCGTCGAGCCCGCCGTGCTCGTCGACCAGCTGCTGGAATAGGCCACCGACTGCCTCGCGGTCGGTCACCGACACCGACGAGGCCAGGGCCGAACCCCCCGCCGCCACGATGCGGCCGGCGGTGGTCTCCTCAGGGGCCGGAAGCTGCTCGGTACCGTCGAGGGTCACCAGCGGGTCGACGGTGACGACGAACCAGCCGCCCCGGCCGAGTTCTTCGGCGATGCCGGCTCCGATCCCACCCCCGCCGCCGGTCACCACCGCGACCCGCTGCCGCCCGCTCACGATGTCGTCGACCGGACCTTGAGCTCCAGGCCCTCGAAGCTGCCGGCCTCGAGCCACTCCTCCAGCCGCTGGCGGTAGCCGAACCAGTCGCCAAACCCTCGGCCGTAGTTGCCGTTGCGGGGGTTCAGCGCCTCCGGGTGGCCCTCGTTGTTGATGCGCGACGGGGTGCAGGCGGACATCACCGCGCTGCCGTCGACGAAGGAGCCGACGATCGCCTGGGTCCACGCCTCCTCGGCCTCGGCACTCACATCGAACACCTCGACACCCCGCTGCTCGAGCCGCCCCACCGCCCGGCCGATGAATTCCGCTCCGAGCACGGCCACCTGCGTGTAGTTGACCGTCACCACCGCTTGTTGGCCGGGTGCCGGCATGACGAACAAGTTCGGGAACCCCCGGCTCATCATCCCGAAGAGGCTGGCGGCACCATCGGCCCACTTCTCCGCCAAGGTGACGCCGCCGCGTCCGACGATCTCGTGGCCGGCGCGACGGTAGAGCGGGGTGAGCTCGGCCTCGAAGCCGGTGCCGTAGATGATGCAGTCGACCTCGTACTCCTGCCCGTCGACGACCGGGCCCTGCTCGGTGATCCGCTCGAACCCGCCGGGGCAGTCGATCAGGGTGACGTTGGGATTGTTGAAGGCGGGGAGGTACTCGTCGTGGAAGCACGGGCGCTTGCACAGGTAGCGGTAGTACGGCTTCAGGATCTCGGCGGTGGCCGGGTCGGCCACCAGCTCCTCGACCCGGCGCCGGTGGGCTTCCATGATCCCGTAGTCGAGCTCCTCGCCGCCTCGAAGGAAGTCGGCGATCGTCATCCCCTCGGTGCGCGGGGGGTGGTGGACAGCGGCGTAATGCTGGGTCCATCCGTCGTCGACCTGGTCGAGCTCGGTGGGTCGGCCCATCATGATCCCCTGGAAATTGTCCATGCGGGCCCGCTGCCAGCCCGGCTCGAACCCGTGGGCGAACTCGGGATCGGTCGGCCGGTTGCCCCGCTCGCCGACCGCCGACGGCGTCCGCTGGAACACGTAGAGCTGCTTGGCCGATGCGGCCAGCGGTGGCACGCACTGGATGCCGCTCGCCCCGGTTCCGATGAGGGCGACGACTTTGTCCTCCAGCCCGGTGAGCGGCTGGTCCGGGCGGCCGCCGGTGTACCCGTAGTCCCACCGGGCGGTGTGGAACGAGCGCCCGGCGAAGTCCTCCATGCCCGGGATGGTGGGCAGTTTCATCAGATTGAGGATCCCCACCGCCAGCACATACCAGCGGCAGCTGACCTCATCGCCGCGGTCGGTGCGGATCCGCCAACGAGCGGCGTCCTCCTGCCACTCGGCCCGGGTCACCCCGGTGTGGAACCAGGCGTCGTCCACCAGGTCGAACCGATCGGCAATCGCCTCGAGGTGGCCCCGGATCTCCTCGCCGAACGCGTAGCGCCGGGTGGGGATGTAGTCGAGCTCCTCGAGCATCGGGAGGTACATGTAGGACTCGACGTCGCACATCACCCCGGGGTAGCGGTTCCAGTACCAGGTGCCCCCGATGCCGCCGGCCTGGTCGATGATGCGAATCCGCTCGACGCCGGCCTGGCGGAGGCGGGCGCCGGCCAGGACCCCGGCGATCCCCCCGCCCACGACCACGACGTCGACGTCGTCGGCGACCGGCTCCCGTTGGGCGAACGGGGTGAACGGGTCGTCCCGGTACCCGGCGAAGTGCTCGTCGGCCCGCAGGTCCCGGATGTCGGCACGGTGAGGGACCAACCGTTTGTCCCGCTCGGCCAGGTACTTGGCCCGGACAGCCTCGGGGTCGTAAGGCGCCGTCGGCTTGGCCATGCGCAGATACTACGACAATTGGATTTTCGACCCCGGCCGGGGCCATCTCGGACCGCTCTCCGGTCGGCGACAGCAATCACTCCCCGGGTGCCAGAATGATCCCAGGCCGGAGACGGCCGCCGGGAGATCAAAGGGGGGCCAATGGCCGCACCAGTGAGTAAATCGATCGCCAACCGGGCTTCCGGCGGCGGACCGATCTCATCGCCCTTGGCTCCTCCGTCCAGGTGGCGGAGGGGGAGATGGTCCCAGCCGTCCTCAGCCTCCGGATGGGACGGCTGGACCTGACCGTGCCGCTGGGCGCCTTCGTGGTCAAGGATGGCTAACCCGGCTTCGTATCCAGCGTCGACGTCGAGGGTCTGGTGGCCATCATCCTCGGCATCGGGGTCGGGGGGCTGGGCGTCTGGAAGGTCAGTCCGATCGTCCGGGCATTGGCCGACCGGATCCGCTCGTCATAGCCGCGACCCATTCCGCCGGCTGGGCTCCATGCCCGCCCGCCCCGGGGCGCCGAAGCATTGCCGGGACCTCCGGCTACCATCCACGGCGTGAAAGTTGATGGCTCGTGAACCGCTCCCCGCTTCGGACCGCCGTCACGGTTGGCCTGGTCTTCCTGGGGGTACTCGGCGCCGCCTTCGCCGTCACCGGCCTGCTGATCGGGCTCCCGGCCCCCGCCGCCGGTGGGACCTGTGGACCCGGTCAGGGCTCCGAGGCGGCCATCATCGCCTTCTTCGACCCGGTCACCATCGGGGCCGGCCCGGAACCGACGGCGGCCAACCCGACCGCCCGGGCCCAGTGGTCGGCGTTCGTCGACGAGTGCCAAACCTCGGCGGACAACCGGGCCTTGGCCGCCTTCCCGATCCTCATCGTCTCCGCCGGGATTGCCGTCCTCGGATTCCTGGCCTTCCGGCGGCGGCCGCGCAACCAGATCGTCTCCACTCCGCCGGGTGCCATCGGCGGGTGGTCGCCTCCACCGTGGTCATCCCCGTGGGTGGGGCCGTCACCCTACGCACCCCCCAATCCCAGCCCCTGGCCGCCGGGTGTCCCGCTGCCGCCGCCGCCTCCCCCGGCTCCGCTTCCGCCGCCTCCACCCTGGCCGGAATCAAGCGGCCCCTGATCCGCTCATCGCCCCGCGGCTGACTCGAGGCGGGCGTTTGGCCAATCACCCGCGAAGACTTACGACCCGGGCAAACAGATCTGGCAGGGCTGCAGACCGCCGAGGTCGGCCGATCCGATCACCCGGACGTCCTCGGGGTGATGGGCGATGACCGCACAACCGGTCCGGTGGTAGACGGATCCGGTGGCCGTGGCCAAGAAGGTCCCACCCGACCCATCCGCGGGTAGATCCGCAGCCGCGGCGGAATGGGCCCCGCCCCCGGCCGCCTGGGAGGTCAAGGTGTTCACCAGGTCGTGGAGCACCTTGAGCTCTTCCTCGTGGTGCAGCTCCTTTTGGTCATAGAGGCGGTAGAGCCAATGGCCCCAATAGAGGAGCCCCCCGACGATCATGCAGCCGAGCCCGATGAAGGCACCGCTGACCATGTAGGGGATCTGCTGTTGCACCACCCGGGCATGGGCGGAGCCGTACCAGCCGAGCAGGATGAACACCACGCCCAGCGGGATCAGGATCGATCCAGCCACCACCTGCCAGGCATTGCGCAGGTCATAGCTCCCGCTGTCCTCACCGTCGGCCCGGACCGGTTTGGCTCCCCCGCCACCGCCGAGGCCCCGAGGCAGCAGGCGCCGGAAACGATCACCGACACTTGGGGCCGGCGACTGGCCGTTGTCGGTCGTCGGCGGTGCGAGGTCTTGATCGGGGGCCAAGCCGACACTGTCCCTCACCGGGCGTTCCATCTCGAGCATTATGGTCTCCTTCCAGCCAGGAACTGCCACCTCGCCAGCAACAACAACGGATAGGCGAGCAGCACGCATGCCAACAGCGCAGTGATGAGCCACCCGAGCGGGGCGGGAATGCCCCGGATGGGAAAGGCGGTTGCCGCCGTCGGCGTCGGGGTCGGCGGGTTGCTGGTGGCGCTTCCGGGTCCGGTGGTGGCCACGCTCTCCACCGTCCCCGGCGTACCCCCGAAAGTGGTGAGCCCCGAACCGTTATCGAACGGTTGTGTCGGCAGGGCTCCGGCCACCGGCCCGACGGCACTGGTGGGACCCGTCCCGGTGGCGGCGGGGATCCCAGTGGCGCTCACATCGACTTGGGCCATCCCGAAGGTGATCGACGTCGTCATGGTGTACAAACCGGCGGGGAGCCCGACGTTCCCGAGCTCCGGCACCGGGATGGTGGGCTCGCCGGGGATGAAGGGCACGTCGAATTGATGGGCCAGCGACACCACCAGGCCCCCGGCGTTGGCGGTCCCGGCCGCGCCATTGGTGGTCAGCACCGGATCCAGCACCCGGATGGAGATCCCATCGGCCGCCAGGGTGGCGTCGAGCGACTTCTGCAATGTCGCCGGGGTCACCCCCAGGGCCCCGGTGCTGAGTCCGACGACGTGCACGCCCTGGTTGTCGATGAACGCCTTGGCCCCCTCGACCGTCACCTGGCCCAGGGTCAGGCTGGCGGTGGGGGTGGCTTTGGTCCCGTCCGAGGTGCAACCGGCGTTGCTGGTCAGACCGCTGATGTCGACCATGCCGGCGATGTCCAGTGCCTTCATCGTGCTGCTGGAGGTGGCCTTGACTTGCGAAGAGTCCACGCTCACCGTATTGGAGGCACTGATGTTGCCCACGTCGAGCAGGCTGGAGGCGCCGGCGATGATCCCACCGATGATCGGGAGCGACGTCGTGCTCCCCAGCGAGTCGATGGAGAGATCGCTGATGGACGAGGTGGCGTCACCCCCGCCCACCGTGGCATTGGAGATGGCGCTGAAGATGCTCAGCGCCCCCGGGGCGCCGGCCGTCGGGGTACCCCCGAAGCTGGCTTTGGCCGGGAAGCCGGGCGAGGTGGGGAACTTGGCCTGGGCCAGGAAGGGTTCGTTGGGCAAGAGCCCGGGAAACCCGAAGGTGGCCAGCAGGCTCCCGAGGTTGGCGGCGATGTCGCCGGGATAGTACGGGGCGCTCAGCGAGTCGACCACCGGTCCGCCGGCCAGCGTCACCCGCGAGAACGGGGCGTCCTCCTCGATGAGGTTCTGATCGGGCAGTGGCACCACTCCGGGCACGTTGAAGGCGAACTGGGCCCCCACCGACTGGGTGGCAGCGGTGTACCCGACCAGGGTGTCAGCCGAACCGGCCGCCGCCGCCACCGTGGCCGGACCGGCGATGATCGCCACCCCGAGCCCGGCGACCACCCCCAACCGGGCCGCCACCCGCCAACGGGTGCCGCACTTCACGCCGCACCGCCCAGATAGGCGCTGACCAAGCCGCGCCGCCGGAGGTCTGCCGGTTCGCCCACATCCACGATCACACCTTTGTCCATCACGTAGCCGTAGTCGGCCATCCCCAGCGCCGCCTCCACATACTGCTCGACGATCAGCAGGCTGATCCCGGCGGCCACCCGCTCCCGCAAGGTGTCGAACAACTGGCCGACGATGAGGGGGGCCAGCCCCATGCTGATCTCATCGACCATCAGCAGCTTGGGTTTGGCCATCAGGGCCCGGGCCAGGGCCAGCATCTGCTGTTCGCCCCCCGACAGGCTCCCCGACACCTGACCGAGCCGGGTCCCCAGCACCGGGAACAGGGCGATGCCCTCCTCCACCGGGTCGATGGCGGCGCCCAGGGTCGCGCTGGCCATCAGCAGGTTCTCCCGCACGGTGAGGCTCGGGAAGATGCCCCGACCCTCAGGGACGTGCACCACCCCCATCCGGGCGATCCGGTAGGCGTGTCGGCGCTCGATGCGCTGACCATCGGCCAGGATCCGGCCCCGCTCGGCCCGGATCACCCCGGAGATGGCCCGGAGGGCGGTGCTCTTCCCGGCGCCGTTGGCGCCGAGGAGGGCGACCGCCGCGCCAGCCGGCACCACCATCGACACGTCGCGCAGCGCCTGCAACCCGCCGTAGGAGACCGAGACCCCGCGCAGTTCGAGGGCGGGTTCAGAAGCCACTGGCGTCTCCAAGATAGGCGGCCCGCACAATGGGGTCGGCCCGAACCTGGTCTGGGGTGCCCCGGGCGATGACCTTCCCGAAGTCGAGCACGGTGATCGAGGCGCACACGTCCATCACCAGCGCCATGTCGTGCTCGACCAGCAGGATGGCGGGTGGCACCGCCGGGTGACGGGGATCGCTGCCCCCCGACACGATGGCCCGGAGCACCGCGGAGAAGACGGCCGTCTCATTGGCGTCGAGTCCGGAGCCCGGCTCGTCGAGCAGCAGGACCCGGGGGTCGGTGCACAGGGCCCGGCCGAGCTCGACCATTCGTCCCTTCCCGGTCGACAGCTCCCCGGCCGGCCGGTCGGCCACCGGCCACAGGTCGAGCAGATCCATCACCTCCGCCACCCGGGCGATCCGTTCGGCCCGACCCCGCCCCAGCACCCCGCCGCCGTGGGACGACTCCCAACTCGCCACCAGGTTGTCGTGGACGGTGAGCCGGCTGAACAGGGCCAGCCGTTGGAAGGTCCGGGCCATGCCGGCCCGACCCCGGCGATGGGGCGGCCACCGGGAGATGTCCTGGCCGAGATAGGTGACCCGCCCCCCGGTCGGCGCCTGGAGGCCGGTCAGCACGTTGAACATGGTCGTCTTCCCGGCACCGTTGGGGCCGATGAGCCCGGCGATGCACCCGGTCGTAACCTCCAGCGACACCTCCTCGAGGGCAACCAGGCCCCCGAAGCGCACGGTGATGTCGCCGGCCAGCAGCACCGTCGGTTCCGACTCGAACTCAGAGTCCATGACCGCTCCCTCCCGATGGCCCGCCGGCGGCGACCGCCACCTCGGCGCCCGACGGGATCGGGCTACCCCGTCCGCGACTTCGTCGGGGAAGCGGGCGAAGCACCGACAGCACCCGAAGGGTCTCGCGGCGGGCCAGGGCGACGGTCCCCTCCGGCTCCTGGGCCAGGGCGATGACTCCGAGGGCGATGGCCAGCGGGAAGTACTCGTTGAACTGAGGATTGCTGATCATCTTCTCCAGCCCGAAGACGGCCCCGGCGATCACCGCCCCGCTGATCACCGATCGGCCGCCCAGCACCACCAGCAGGAGCAAGGTCAGCGACGTCGACCAGAGGAAGTCGAGGGGGGTGATGGCCTGCTGGAGCGCCCCGTAGAAGGCGCCGCCGAGGGCGGCCACCATCCCGCAGACGGCGAAGACCACCAGCTTGGTCACCGTCAGATTGACCCCGAGGGTGGAGGCGGCCAACGGCGAGTCGCGCACGATCTGCAACCGCCGGCCGATCGGGCCCAGCCGGATGGCGTAGGCGATCACCGCCACCACCCCGAACACCACCATGACCAGCTCGTAGAAGCTGGCCCGGCCACTGAACGACAGCCCGAAGATCTGGGGTCGAGGCACGGTGATACCGGTCAGGCCCCCGCTCACATCGCTCCGGTTGAACACCACGTTGTCCATGATCAGGGCGAAGGCCAGGGTGGCCAGGGCCAGGTAGAGACCCGACAGCCGCAACGACGGCAGCCCGACCAGGATCCCGAGGGGGGCGGCGATGGCCATGGCCACCAGGGCGGCGACCAGGAAGTGCTGACCGTGCGTCCCGGAAAGGTGGCCGGCCACGAACGCCCCGACCCCGACGAAGGCAAACTGGGCCAGGGAGATCTGCCCGGCCCACCCGGTGAGCACCACCAGAGTGAGGGCGATCAGGCCGTAGACCACTGCGTAGCTGACGTCGATGAGCCGGGGGCCCGGCACCGCCAGCGGGACGAACAGGGCGAGGCCGAAGCCGATGAGCCCGATGGACAGCTTGCGATCCAGCCGCAGCCGCCAACCCAGCACTCTGACGATCCAGTGCCGGGTCTGGACTCCGCCGCCCGTCCCCGACGAGTTGCGGGTGGCCACCGCCAACCGCCGGGACGAGGCCCCGGCCTCTTTGAGCCGCCCGCCCATGATGATGAGCAGGGCGAACAGGGCCAGGTAGGGCAGGGCGGCTTCGAGGTTGGCCACCGTGCCCGAGTTGGAGAACTTGGACAGCAGGCTGACCACCACCCCCAGTACCAGGGCGCCGATGTAGGCCAGCGGCAGGCTGACTAGTCGACCGAAGACGGCGGGGGCGAAGGCGTAGATGACCACCAGCACCAGTTGGTTGACGTCGAGGCCCTGGGTCGGGCTGATGAGGATACCGACCAGGGCGGCGAACATCGTCGACAGGATCCAGGCGGCACGCCGGACGTTGTCACCATGGACACCGACCATGTCGGCCAGGTCCGGATTGTCCACCGCCGCCCGGGTGGAGGTGCCGAACCGGGTGTGGCGCAACAACGCCCACAGCACCGCCGCCACCGCCAGCGACACCAGCAAGGTGCCGAGTTGGTCGTAGCCGACGTGGAAATGGGCGCCGAGGGCGAAGGTCGAGGTCGGGAAGATGGCCTGGAGGGTGCGGTCCTGCTTGCCGTACATGATCGGCACCAGCGCGGAGAGGGCGGCCAACACCCCGATGCTCACCACGATGAGCACCTCGGCCGACAGTCCGGCCAGCGGGCGGTAGAGGGCTTCGAGGAGGATGCCGACCACCGGCGCCACCACCAGGAAGAGGATGGGCATGGCCACCCAGGCGGTCAGCCCCCAGGCGTCGTGCAGCTGCCAATAGGTGAAGGCACAGAACATGGCGATGGCGCCGTAGGCGAAGTTGAAGACCCCGACCGTCTTGTAGGTCAGGACCACACCCATGGCGGCCAGCCCATAGATGCTCCCGGTGAACAGACCGATGACGAGGAACGGCCAGTACTGGCTCACGACGAGGCTTGCACCGCCTGCCCGCCGCAGAACAGCCCCGAACTCGGCGCCTTGCGCACGAACGACGACCCCTGGATGGAAACGTCCACATCGCAGAGGTAGACGCCGTGACTACTCGGGGTGTAGCCACCCAGGGCGCCGCCGCCGGTCCAGTTCTGGAGGGAATTGAAGACCTTCACGATGGAGGCCCGGGTCGGGGATCGCCCGCTCTGGAGGAGGGCGTAGATCAGCATCTGGGCCGCCTGCCAGGCCAGGAAGCCGAAGCCGCTGGGTTGCTTGCCCGGCTCGTACTGGGCCAGCTGTTGCTGGTAGAGCTGGACCATCGGCTGGCCCTCGGCCAGCGGCACGAACGGCAGCCCGACGATGAGACCCTGGGCGGCACTCTGGCCGGCCTGGGTGATCATCACCGGGGTGTAGGCGTCGAAGGTGGCGGCCACGTAGGGCGGATGGTACGACTGCTGCTGCATGGCCTGGAGCAGCTTGGCGTTGCCGGTCACGTCCATGGTGTCGAACGAGCCGTTGCAGCCGGCCTGCTGCATGGCGGCCACGTCACTCTCCAGTGAGGCTGACGCCGGGGACACCGCGAAGTCGGTGTAGCAGACCGTCCCGCCCATCGCCTTGTAGATGTACTCGAACTGCTCGGCCGCCTGAGCGCTGATGGCGATGGAATAGGCGAGGAAGGCGAGTTTGGTCGGGAAGTAGCCGTTCTGCTTGGCCAGGTTGAAGACCGAGTTGGAGATGAAGTAGGGACCGCCGGGTCCGTTGGGCTGATCACAGCTTCCCGCCGCCGGCGAAAAGTACACCGGGGATTCGCTCCGGTTGCAGTTGATGGCGAACCCGACATCGGGCACGTTGGCCTGGGTCATGGCCGGCACCCCGCCGTTGTCCCCATCCGAGGTCGAACCCACGAAGGCCAGCACCTTGGGAATCAGGTCGGCGACGTCGGAGGCATTGGTGGCGGCGTTCTGGGTGTCGTCCTCGGCGGCCAGCGACAGCTTCCGCCCGCAGATCCCCCCGGAGGCGTTGACCGCCGCGAACAGCGCCTCGACCCCTTCGGTCCCCTGGCTGAAGCTCCCGGTCAGCGGACCCGTCAATCCGCTGACGTTGCCGAAGGTCAACTGGGTGGGGCTGACCCCGACGTCCGACGAGGTGTTGCCGGCCGAGCCCTGACATGCCCCGGCTTCGGCTTGGGCGGAGAAGTTGAAGCCCGACGAGGTCGGGGTGGCCGGTACGGCCGGCGAGGTGCTCCCCCCACCCGAGCCGCCACTGGATCCGCCGGTCCCGGTCGAGCCCCCCGACGTCCCGCCGGGGGTGCCGCCCACCAGGCCGCCCGCCCCGGTGGTGGTGGTGGCGCCCCCGGAGGACGTGGCGCCACCCTGGGTCGAGGAGCCACCCTGGGCCACCGAGTTGGTCCCGAGGAACGGCGCCACCCTGGCCCCGCAGGCGGTGGCGATCAGGGCAACCACCAACACCAGCATCACGCCGGTGCGGTGTCCCCGCCCTTCGATGCGACTATCCCTGCGCACGGATCCTCCCCCATGGCCACGTCCCACCTACCCGGTACTGCCTATCACCAAGCCCCAGGCCTCCTGAAAGTAACGCTTTCAGCGGTCCGAACTTGCGGGCCGGGGCCGGAGAAACCGCTGGACCTGGGGTGGCTGGCCATCGGCGAGGTGGGCCGCGCTCAGGCGAACAGATACCCGTCCATGGCCCGGTGATAGTTCCAGATGGTCATTTCCTGGGCGGTGTTCAGGTGGTGGCCGTCGTAGCCCCGGGAGTGGATCCCGGCCGTCACCTCCGACATGTTGGAGAAGTCCTGGCTGAGGATCTCCCCCATGTTCCCCTCCCGCCAGTCTTCGAAGAACTGGGGCGGGGCGGTCGGAAGGCCTCCGGTGGGCGGCAACTCGAGGCCCTGGACGTCGAAGATGCAGCTGTCCGGATCCGATCCGTTGGGTCGGGCCCGGTAGGTGAGGGCGCAGGCCATGTCGATGAGGAACACCGTGTTCGGGAACACGTGCCAGTCGTACATGGCCGATTTCAGCTGGGCTCCGGTGAGGTCCGGGTAGTCGATGCCGGCGGCCCGGGCGTGCTGCTGACGGAGCTGTTGGTAGATGGCATTGCCCTCCGGGCTGTCGGCCCCCTCGGTCTCCTTCAGCTCGGCGGCGGCCGACAGGTCCGTCTTCAGGTACAGGGCGCCGAGCTCGCGGAGGGAGTACTCGACGTTCCGGTAGACCGAGTCCGGGTTCACCGAGTAGGCGGGGCGGAGCTTGGTCGAGTCGCCGTCGGGCCCGTAGCGGAAGAGATCGGCGTGCCGGGAGTGGAGCCGGAACAGCTCGTTGAAGGTCTTGCCGTACGCCTGGCTCTCGGCGATGGTCGGCGGGGTCGAGTGCTTGTCGGGGCGGAGGAGCTGCGGGTGGGTACCGGGCACGTGCCAGCTCTCGATGAAGGCGTCGAGGGACGTCTTCCAGTTGGCCGGGAGGATGACCGTCTTGTACCAGGCGATCCGCATGTCCTCGAGTTTGAAGCCGTCCAGCCGCTCGGGGACCGGACGGAGGAAGTCCTCCAACGGCTCGGCGTTCCCATCGAGATTGACGAAGACCCAGCCCCCCCAGGTCCCGAGCCGGCACTCGGCCAGGCAGAGGTCATCGGCCGGGCGGGGCTCGAAGTTGTCGGCGTCGGCCTGGAACTTGAGCGACCCGTCGAGGTTCCAGCGCCAGGCGTGGAACGGGCAACGGAACTCGCCGAGCCGGCCTTGGCCGGTCACCAGCCGGGTCCCCCGGTGCCGGCAGGCGTTGAAGTAGGCCTTCAACCCGGTGTCGGTGTGGATCACCACCACCGACTGGTCGCCGATCTCGAAATTGACGAACTGCCCGGGGTGTTCCACCTCGTCATGCCGGCAGGCGTTGAGCCAGGTGGCCGGGAACAGCCGCTCGAGCTCGAGTTCGAGGAAGTCGCGGTCGAGGTAGCGCCCCTTGGGCACGAACGCCGACCCCAGCCGCCACCGGTCGGGCACCTCGAGGCGCGGGTCGAGATCTACCACCGGGGCGGTGGACATCGCCACCTCTCTTTCGACCCTAGACATCGGTGAGCCACTCCCCGATCCGTTCCGCCACTGCCTTGTCCCGCTCCTCGTCCCCGTCGTCGCCGGTCCAGCGCCAGATGGAGGCGACGATGCCATGGCGGCCGAGCCGGTCCTCTTGGTCGGCGACGGTCCGGGCGCCGGCCGGGTCGGTGGCCGCCAGCAACACCGGTGGGGCGCCGTCGGTGGCCAGCCCGGCGGGGGGGAGGAGATCGAGGTGGGCGGCGACTGCGTCCACGCTCACCACCGACCCCACCTTCCCGGGCTGCAGCAACGCCGCCCCCAGGGCGACCACGCCCCCCTGGCCCCAGCCGATCAACGCCGGTCGGTCGAGGCCGAGGTCGTCGAGGAGGTCGGAGGCCTGGACCACCGCCTTGGTCAACGAGATCGGATCAGCCGCCGACGACCCCGGCACCACCCGGTACCAGCAGATCCCGCCGACCTCCATCCCGCTGGGATAAAAGGCGTAGTCGCCGAACGGAGCGACCACCCGGCCCACCGCCCCACTGGACTGGGCCATCCGGACGGGCCGGTCGATCGACGCCGGGCCTTCGGGATGGAAGACGACCGCCGGTGCCCCCGACGAGGTGGACGGAAAGTCCCGGTAGGCGAGCTTCATCGACCCGACGCGACCCGGGGCGACCGGCGACCGGCGTGGGCTCCGGCCAGGAACCCGAACACCATGCCCGGGCCGATGGTCGAGCCTCCTCCCGGATAGCCCTCCCCGAACACCGAGTTCACACAGTTGCCGGCCCCGTAGAGACCGCCGATCGGCCCGGCGGTGCCGAGGATCTGGCCGTCGGCGCCGATCCGCGGCCCGCTGTTGGTGTCGAAGGTGGTCCCGACCAGCGAGATGGCGTGCAGCGCCCCGTCGGCGTCCAGCGGGTACATCAGCGGGTTGGGCAACGAGTTGTCGGCGGCCCGCGGACCGTGAAAGGCGAACTCGACGGCTTTGGTTCCGCGCTCGAATTCGTCGTCGTGGCCGCGCTCGGCGGCGTCGTTAAACCTGGCGATGGTGTCGGCGAGGGTGCCGGCGAAGTTGGCATCCAGCGCCACCGGGGCGATGCCGGCGGGCATCGATGACTTCAATTGCCCCAGCCGGGCGCCGAGGGCCTCGGCCAACCCGGCCACCCCGGTGCCGATCACCACGTGATCGGCCACCGCGCCCACCGGTGGAATCGGGTAGCGGCCGCCGTAGCGCTCGGCGGTCCGCCGGTCGTAGACCATGAACATCACCCGGTTGACGTACTCGTCACCGGCGAAGATGTGATGCACCCGCCCCCGAGATTCGTACTCCCGCTTCTCCCCGATGGCCCGGACCCCGAGCCGGTTGACCATCAGCATCCCGTCGCCGGGCACCGACCAGACGTCGAGCACCGAGGTGGCATAGTCGTCGACGGCCTCGAGGACCTGTTGGTTCCACCAGCCGTTGTGCATGCCGCCGAACACCGCGCCGGCCCGGGTCCCGATGCCGACCAGGTCGCCGGTGTTCGACGGGGTTCCCGATCCGCCGGCGATCGGGCCCCGGAGAAAGCGCTCGCGCAACTCCGGGCTGTGGGCGAATCCGCCGGAGCCGAACACCACGCCCCCGTGGGCCCGGAGGGTCCGGCAGGCGGACCCGTCGTCGACCACCACCCCGGTCACCTCGCCGCCCTCCAGCTTCAGGTCCACCACCCGGTGGCCGAGCCGGACCTCGGTCCCCCGGGCGGCGGCGAACGCCATCAACTGGCGCACCAGCTCGCCGCCGTTGCCGGCCCCACCGTCGGGCGCCACCGTCTGGATCCCCCGTCCCCGCACGGCCAGGTTCTCGGGGAACTCGTAGTAGTCGGGGAACATCTGGGCGTCCCAGGACATCCACGGGGCCTCCATGTGCACGGCGTCGAGGTCCCCCAGCCGGGCCATCACCTCGGCGCCCCGGTCGTAGTAGGTCTCGAGCAGGGCGAAGTCCTCGGGCAACAGCCCGTAGCCGGGCGCCTCCGGGTCGTAGGCCCCCGGGTGGCTGACCCGGGCCATGTAGGCCAGCGCCGGGTCGCGGGGGTCGGCGATCCCGGCTGCCGCCATCACCGAGTTGGCGTAGATATGGGCCACCCCGCCGGAACAGGCGGTGGTCCCGCCGGGTACGGGTCCCTTCTCGCACACCGCCACCGAGGCGCCGGTGCTGAGCGCCCCGGCGACGGCCGACAGGGCGGCGGCGCCACTCCCCACCACCACCACGTCATGCTCTTCGGGCGCTCGGGTGGGCGAGGCGACCGGCGACGGCCCGACCCCGGGCCGGTGGGGAAGGCCGGCCAGGTCGGCCACCCGCTCCCCCAGCGACAACCGGTGTGCACTCTCGGTCACGGTCGGTGCCTCCCCAGATCCAGACGACGTGCTTTCGCGATTGGCGACATGTATAGCATCGCGCTGAAAACAAGATTATCGGGGGGCACATGGGTTTGACGGTAGACGACCAACTGGCCATCCAGCAGCTGGCCGCCCGTTACAGCCACGCCATCGACAGCGGCGACGGCCCGGCCTATGCCGACACCTTCGTCGCCGACGGCGTCCTCGACGCCGGCGCCCTCCAGGTGGAAGGGAGCCAGGCGCTCGAGACGTTCGCCGACCAGTTCGCCGCCTCGGTGCGCGCCCCCCGGCACGTGGCCACCAACCTGGTCATCGAGGGGGCCGGCGACCACGCGACCATGAAGGCCTACGTGCAGCTGTTCGCCATCATCGGCGAGCCGCCCCGCCACCAGGTCACCGCCTCGGGCACCTACGTCGACACCCTGACCAAAGCCGACGGAAGCTGGCGGTTCATCCGGCGCACCTTCCACGCCGACGCCTGACGACTGGGTAGAAGTGGTGGCTCAGGTTCCCTCCCGGGCCGCCTCCGCCTGATCGGCCACCACCTGACGGGGGCGGACACCGCTCTTCTCCATCATGAATTGGCGCACGTCGCTGGCGTTGCTGGCCAGCGAGGTGAAGTCGGCGGTGCCCTGGAGGTGGACCCGCATGCCCATCGTCTCCCACGCCCGCTTCACCCCCTGCTTCACCGTCATGATGGTGGTCAACGGCATCTTGGCGATGGTCCGGGCCGTCTCCTCGACGTTGGCCTCCAGACCGGCCCGGGGCACCACCCGGTTGACGAGGCCCAACTCCTTGGCTTCCTCGGCCGACAGATTGGGGGCGAGGTAGAGGAATTCGTAGGCCTTCTTCCAGTTCATCATCAACCACGGCTCGACCAGGGTCTGGGCGCCGGGCAGCCCGAATCCCTGGGCCAACGGCATCTGGAAGAACGCGTCGTCGGAGGCGATGGTCATGTCGCACATGTGGCTGTAGATGGTCCCGCCCCCCAGGCAGTAACCGTGGACCTGGGCGATGGTCGCCTTGGGGAATTCCCAGAGCCGGAGCGGCGGCCAGAGGAACAGGTCGTAGTTGTGCTTCTTCCAGGTCCGTTCCATCGTCGGCCCGGTGGTCGGGTAAACCTCGGCCATCTCTTCGTGGCTGACGATGGCGTGGCCGGCACAGAACCCGTTGCCGTTCGCCTTGATGATGAGGACCTTGACCTCCTCGTCCCGGTCAGCCAGGGTCAGGCAGTCCTCGAAGTCCCACACCTGCTGGGCCGTCTGGATGTTCGCCTTGTCCGGCGTGTTCAACACGATGCGGGCGATCGCACCGTCCTTCTCGTAGATGATCGTCTTGAACTCCGTGCTCTCCATGTCGGTCCTCCTGGTCAGGCGAGACCGAACCGGTCGGCTGGTTCCCGCGGCAATGTGTTGATGGTTCTTGGTTGCTAGGTCAGACTCCGGAATTTTCCTTCTCCACGCACCTCTCTCGATTGCTGGAACGAACGGTCATCAGACCGGGAGCGCCTCGACGTAGCCGATGTCCTCGCCCACCGGGTAGGTCTGGCCCGGCACGCCGACCAGGTGGACCACCCCGGTGGCCGGACACTCCACCTCGATCTCCACCTTCTCGGTCTCCAGCCGGTAAAGCGGCTGGTCCATGGTGACCTGGGCGCCGTCGGCCACCAACCACTCGACGATGGTGCCCTCGTCCATGGTCGCCCCGGCCTGGGGGATCTTGATCGGGGTCCGACCCGTCTCGTCCATAGCCACGGGTCCGGTTCAAGCCAGGTTGCGGATCATGTCGGCGATCCGGGTTCGCTCGGGGAAGGCCAGGGTCTCGAGCTCGGTGGCATAGGGGATCGGCGAGTAGACGGCTCCCAACCGTTCGACCGGCGCCGACAGCTGGCCGAACAGTTCGTGGCTGATCATGGCGGCGATCTCCGCCCCCGGGCCGGCGAACTGGGTGGCGGCATGCACCACCACCGCCCGGGTGGTCCGGGCCACACTGGCCAGGACCGCCTCCCGGTCCAGCGGCACCAGGGTCCGCAGGTCGAGGACTTCGACGCTGATCCCCTCGGCGGCCAGGGTCTCGGCCGCGGCCAGGGCCTCGGGGACCTGCCAGCCCCAGGTGACCACCGTCACGTCGTCTCCGGCCCGCTTCACGTCGGCGACGCCCAGCGGGATGGCCAACCGCCCGGCCGGCAGCGGACCCCGGGTGAACAGCAACGACATCGTCTCCATGAAGATGCACGGATCGTCGTCGAAGATGCAGGAGTAGAGCAGTCCCTTGGCATCGCGGGGGGTGCTCGGCACCACCACCTTCAGACCCGGGATGTGCATCATCCAGGCCTCCAGTGATTGCGAATGCTGGGCGCCGAACTGACGACCGCCGCCCACCGAGGTGCGGAGGGTGATCGGGACGTGGGTACGGCCTCCCGACATGTAGCGGAGTTTGGCCGCGTGGTTGGCCACCTGGTCCATGGCCACCGCGAAGAAGTCCATCAGCATGACCTCGGCGACCGGGCGCATCCCCACCAACGACGCGCCGATGGCGGTGCCGACGATGGCCTGCTCGGAGATCGGGGTGTTCCGGACCCGTTGGCGCCCGTACTTGGTCGACAGCCCCTTCGATCCCTTCATGACCCCACCGATCGGGTCCTCGATGTCCTCCCCGAGGAGGAAGACCTCCGGATCCTCGGCCATGGCGATGTCCATGGCCTGGTTCACCCCTTCGGACAGGGTGTGGATGGGGTCGCCGTCGTCGACCGGCGGGTCGGAGGTCGTCTCCGGCGGGCGGGTGACGGTCATCGGGGCACCGATACCGGGTCGGCGAATACGTCGAGCAACAGTTCGTCGGGCGGCGGAGGATCGCTGGCCTTGGCCGACTCCACCGCGGCTTCCACCTCGGCGGCAACCTCTGCCTCGATGGCGGCCAGCGTCGGTTCGGTGATCCCCCGGGTGTCGATCAACCATCGGCGGTACTTCCCGACCGGCTCGTTCTCCTCGGCGGCGGCAAACTCGTCGGCGTCCATGTACTCGGTGGTGGCCCCGAAGGTATGGCCGCCCAGCCGGTAGGTCATGCACTCCAGGAAGGTCGGACCGCCGCCGGCCCGGGCCCGCCCGATCGCCTCGGCGGCCGCTTCGAACATGTCCAGGACGTTGTTCCCGTCCACGGTGGTCGCCGCCATCCCGTAGCCCTTGAACCGTTCGGCCAGGCTCGGGGTCCGGGTGTAGTCGGCGAAGGCGGTGTGCTCGCCGTACCGGTTGTTCTGGCACACGAAGATGAGGGGAACCTGCCAGAGGGCGGCCAGGTTGGCGGCCTCGTGGGTGGCGCCGATGCTGGTGGCGCCGTCCCCGAAGTTGACCACCGTGACCTGATCGGTGCCCCGGAGCTGGCTGGAGAGGGCGAGCCCGACGGCGATCGGCAACCCGCCGCCGACCACCCCGGTGGTGACCATCAGACCCGACTGCGGATCCGACAGGTGCATCGGCCCGCCCTTCCCCTTCGAGGTGCCGGTCACCTTGCCGCACATCTCCGCCACCATCTCGTCGAGGGGGATCCCCTTGGCGATGCAGTCGTGCATGCCCCGGTAGGTGGTGACCATGTAGTCGTCCCGCCGGAGATGCTCGCCGATGGCGGCCGGGATCACTTCCTGGCCGCGGACGTTGTAATAGGTCATCCGGAACTCCCCGGCCCCCAACCCCCGCATGATCCGGTCCTCGGTGAGCCGAACGGTGGTCATAGTCCGAAAGATCCGCAGGGCGGCATCGTCGGACAGGGTGGGGTTCGGGTCGGTCATGTCGGCGCCGGGGCCTTCCATCCTGCCGAGACGGTGGTGCGGCCCCGCACCATGCTGGTGCCGATGAAGTTGCGCTGCGCCTCGACGGTGCCGGCCCCGATGCAGAGCCCGCGGATGTCCCGGTAGGCCCGTTCCAGCGGGTACTCGCGGCTGTAGCCGTAGCCGCCGTGGATCTGGATGGCCTCGTCGCAGACGTACTTGGCCGCCAGGTTGGCGGCGGTCTTGGCCATGGCCGTCTCCATCGGCGGCGGGGTGCCTCCCGGTCCGGCCAGCCGCACCGCCCGGGCCAGCAGCAGGCGGGCACCCTCGAGGGCCACCGCCATGTCGGCCAGCTTCCACTGCAGGCCCTGGAGGTCGGCGATCGGGCGGCCCCCGACCACCCGTTCGTTCATGTAGTCCACCGAGCGCTCGAGCGCCCCCTGGGCGGCGCCCACGCACATGGCGGCGTTGCCGCACCGCTCGTGATTGAGATGCGAGAGCAGCTGCTTGAACGGTTCGGACGAGCCCGGGTCGCCGGCCAGCAGCACGTCCTCCTCGGTGACCACCACCCCGTCGAAGGCGATCTCCGACTCGGTGGCGGCGTGGATGCCCATCCCCCGGTGCCGGCCGGTCAACTCCACCCCGTCGCGGTCGGTCGGCACCACCACCGCCCCGATGCCCCGGCCGCCTTCCCCCCCGGGCCACCGGCACCAGACCAGGATGCCCGCCGCCCCGTGCCCGAGGGTCGAGTAGTTCTTGTAGCCGTTGAGTCGCCATCGGCCCGGGCCGTCTTCTTTCAAGGCGGTCCGCATCGACTGGACCGCCGATCCGGCATCCGGCTCGGTGATGCCGATGCTGATGATCGCCTGGCCGTCGGCCACCGCCGGCAGCCAGCGGTCCTTCATGGCCGCGCCGCCGAGGTGCTCGATCCCCCGGGGCGGGCCGTTGTAGGCCAGTTGGCAACAGATGGCCGACGAGACGTCGAGCCGGGCGATCTCCTCCAGGACGATGGAGGCTTCCACGTCGCCGAGACCGAGACCGCCCCATTGCTCGCCGATCGTCACCCGGAAGAGATCGGCGTCGGCCAGCGCCTTGATGGCCTCGACCGGCAGCTCCCCGGTCTCGTCGTAGGTGGCGGCCCGGGGACCGATCTCCCGGGCGGCGACGTCCCGGGCCAGCTGCCGGAGCGCGGTCTGATCCTCGTCTTCCGCGAATGGATCGACGCCCCCCTCATGCCCCATGCGTCACTGCTCTCTGTGAAGTCCCGGACCGGACCCGGCCATGGTAGTCACGGCGGGTCAGCCGATCGAAATTGTCATTTTCAGTCGGAGGGCTCGCTGCCGACCACCCCGACGAAACTCACGCACTCCCCGGGACCCCCGCCGAGGTTGTGGGTGAGCCCCAGCGTCCGGCCCCCTTCGGTCACGGTGGCGATCTGACGCTCCGGCGGGGCCTGCTGCCGCAGCTGGAGCCAGCACTCGAACAGCATCCGCAGCCCCGAGGCCCCGATCGGATGGCCGAAGCTCTTCAGCCCGCCGTCGGGGTTGACCGGGAGCTCTCCGTCGCGGTCGAAGGTCCCGGCCAGCACCTCCTTCCAGGCGGTGCCCCGCTCGGCGAACCCGAGGTCCTCCATCAGCACCAGCTCGGTGGGGGTGAAGCAGTCGTGGACCTCGGCCATGGCCAGCTGGGCCCGCGGGTCGGTGACCCCGGCCTGCTGGTAGGCGTCGGCGGCCGACCTCACCACCTCCTCGAAGCTGGTGTAGTCGTACTCGGGATCGATGATCCCGGCCCCCGGTCCGGCCACGAAGCTGAGGCCCTTCACGTAGAGGGGGGCGTCGGTGTAGCGGTGGGCGTCCTCGGTCCGGCACACCACCACCGCGGCGGCTCCGTCGCTGACCCCGCTGCAGTCGAACACCCCGAGCTGGCCGGCCACCAGCGGCGAGGCGGCGATCTTCTCCATCGAGACTTCCTTCTGGAACTGGGCCCGGGGGTTGACCGCCCCGTTGCGGTGGTTCTTCCAGGCGATCCGGGTGATGACCGCCTTCAGCTCTTCGGGGTCGACCCCGTACTTGTGGGCGTAGGCGGGAAACAGCAACGAGAACACCGCCGGCGAGCTGAGCCCGGCCAGGGTCCCGTCACCCACCTGGCGGATCCCGGTGAGACCCGAGTAGCCCGAATCCTTCAGCTTCTCCATCCCGACGGCCATGGCCAGGTCGTAGGCGCCGGACGCCACCGCGTAACAGGCGTTCCGGAAGGCTTCGGAGCCGGTGGCGCAGAAGTTCTCGACGTGGGTCACCGGCTTGTAGTCGATCTTCATCGGCTTGGTGAGGGTCAGCCCCGACAGGCCCGATCCCATCGTCCCCAACCAGAAGGCGTCGACGTCCTCCAGGGCGATTCCCGCCGATGCCACGCACTCGACGGTGGCGTCGGTCAACAGGTCGTCGACACTCTTGTCCCACAGCTCACCGAACGGCGTGCACCCCATGCCGACGATCGCCACCCGGTCGCGAATCCCTCTGCTGGCCATGTCAGCCTCTCTCGTTCCCACCGGCGCCGTCGGACACGGGCCGGGCCTTCCAGAAGTAATTATGCACGCCTTCGGCGCTGTACAGACGCCGGAAGGTCATCTCCACCCGGTTGCCGATGGCCACCGCCGAGGGGTCCACGTCGGTCATCTCGCCCCGGTAACGGCCGCCGCCGTCGAAATCGATGACTGCCCCGACCATCGGGGGCGACAGGCTGTAGGCCAACCGATCGACGGTGAAGGTGGCCACCGTGCCCCGGGCGTCGGCCAGCCGGAGGGGGGCCATCTGGTCGACCGACCGGCAGGAGAGACAGACCCGGGTGGGGGGCAGATGGACGAAACCGCAGACCTCGCAACGGCTGGCGTCGAACCCGAACTTCCAGCCCTCGTTGCGGAGCATGGCCGGGGCATCGGGCCGTTCCGGATCCGGCCGGCGGGGCGGCTCCCGCCGGAGCTGGCCCCGCCAGCTCAGGAACACTGCGTAGGCGAGGTCGGTCCGGCCCCGCTCGACCAGATCGGCGACGCTCACGGCTCCGGCCTCGAGTCGCGACGCTTGCACCTGGGTGAGTTCCGCCGTGGTCCGCAGCACCAGGGCGTCGGCGCCGTCGGCCAGTTCGACCACCACGATCACCTGGCCGGGGGTCGCCCGCTCCAACGCATCGGCCAGGCCCAGCCCGGCCTGGGCGGCGCCCAGGTTTCCGATCCGGGGCCCGTAGTCGGGCGCCACCCGGTCGGCGGTCACGCTCAGCTCTTTCCGCAGGGAGCCGACCGCCCGGCCGTGGAGTCCGGTCACCACCAGATGGTCGACGTCGTCGGCTTTGAGCCCGGCCTCTTCCAGGGCCTCGTCGAAGGCGGACCGGCCGGCGGGCAGGTAGGCCTCCTCGCCGAAGCGTTCCTCCCACTGGCGGGAGGCCGATTCGCCGGGTACCCGCCAGCGGTCGAGGAACTCGTCGGTGGCCGACGCCTGCCCGATCACCTCGGCCACCCCACCTTCGGGGGCGAAGACGAAGGCCACCGCCCCGTCCCCGGCCTGGCTCTCCTCCGCCCCGCCGGCCAGGCCGGTGCGCAGGTCGGCGATCACCGCCATCGACGGGCGTTGCTCGCCGCGGAGGGCCGACAGGTTGAGGGTGGCCCATCCCGACCGCACCGAGCCGCAGAGGTCGTAGGCCCCGGAGCTGGCCGGCAGGCCGAGGGCGGCATGGATGGTGGTGGCATTGGTCTTGTCCAGATAGGCCGGGGCCGGTGTCGAGAAGTAGACATCGGCGGGGCCCGGGACCCCGGCGAAGTCCAACGCCCGGCGAGCCGCCTCCACTCCGAGGGTGGTGGTGTCCTCGTCGTAGGAGGCCACGGCCCGGGTCCCCTTCCCCGGGGCGGTGCCGAACGCCGCGCCGATGGCACCCCGGTCGAGGCGCCAATACGGGAGGTAGACCCCCCACGACACGATCCCTGCAGACATCGCTAGTTCCCTTCTGGTCGATCGAGCATCATTGCGCCTCGGTCAGGCGGGCCCGCAACGCCGGCCGGTCCGGCTTCCCGATGCCGAGCAGCGGGATCTCCTCGAGATGGACGACCAGCTCCGGGGTTTTGAAGCGGGCCACCCCCTGGGCGGTGAACCACCGCCGGCACTCTTCCACGTCGAGAGCGCGGTCCCCGACGATGAAGGCTGCCACCCGCTCCCCGACCCGCGGGTCGGGACAGCCGACCACCACCGCCTGGCGGACACCGGGGTGCAGCTCGAGCAGTCGTTCCACCTCGGCCGAGGCGATGTTCTCCCCCGACCGGATGATGACGTCCTTGTCCCGGCCGACGATGGTCAGCCAGCCATCGGCATCGAGAGTCCCGAGGTCGCCGGTGGCGAACCATCCCTGCCGGACCGCCGCCCGGGTCTGCACCTCGTCGCCGTAGCCGACGAACAGCTCGGGGCCGCGCAGCACCACCTCGCCCTTCTGGCCGGCCGCCACCTTCCGGTTGGTCCCCCGGGCCACCACCCGGATCACCGCCTCCCCCACCGAGTGCCCGTCGGTGTCGCGGGCCTTGTCGGCGCCGTCGGCGGCGGTGCAGGTGGTCACCGTCGGCGCCTCGGTCGAGCCGTAGGTGCGCTTCACCGTGGCCCCGAACTCCTGGCGGGCGATGTCGATGAACTCCGGCGTCACCCCCATCCCGCCGCACGACACCACCCGCAAGCTCCGGAGCTGGTCACGGGATCCGGTCACGTCCATCATCCCCGTGAACAGGGTCGGGGGGCCGATCATGAACGACACGTTGTGCTCGGCCACCAGCCGCACCCCCCGCTCGGGATCCCACTTCTCCATCAGCACCACCGGCATGGCCGCCGTCCCCGGGACCAGCACCGAGTTCAACAGCCCGGACACGTGGGCCAACGGCGACGGCATCAATGCGGCGTCGTTGCTGCTGAGTCCGTGGGCCCGGGTCATCGACAGCGCCTTGTAGGCCAGGCCCCGGTTGGTGTGCAGCACCGGCTTGGGGTGTCCGGTGGAGCCGGTGGTGAACAGCACCACCGCCACGTCCGATCCCCGCCCGACCCCCACCGGCAGCGGACGGCGCTGCAACAGGGTGTCGAAGCCGCGATTCCCACCCCGCACCCCGGCGCACTGGACCAGTTCGCCGAGCGGCATCCCCACCGAGGACAGGGTGAGCGCCGGCTCCAGGGTGTCGAGCATGCGGCCGACCTCGGACCCACCCACCTGGTGATGGATGGGGGCGGCCACCGCCCCGGATCGCCAGCAGGCCCGGAACAACGCGATCGACTCCCACCAGTTGGGGAGCTGCCAGCAGACCACGTCGCCTCGACCCACCCCGACGTCCCGGAGCCCACCGGCCAGGGCCGACACCAACCCGTCGAGGGCGGCGGCATCCAGCTGGACGTCCCCGTCGACAATGGCCGGGCCGTCGGCCCGGCGCGGCGACGACAGCACCCGGTCGAGGGTCGGGATGTCCCAGGCTCCCCCCGGGGCCCGGTACCGCGCGGCGTCAGCCTGGCGGTAGGTCGGTCGGAGCTTCACCGGGCGGGGACTGGCCCCTCCACCGCGCCTTCCACTGCCAACCGGACCGGGGGGGCGTCCTTCCAATTGGGGATCCCGTCGTCGGGCTCGGCCACCGGGTACTTGCTCTCGTGGATCTCCGCCCAGTGGGAATGGTTGAGCTGGTGGAGGGTGAAACACGCCTGCAGGGAGTTGTAGAAGCCCATGTTGTCGACTGTCTGGTTCACCGACTCCTTGATCATCAACGCGGTCATGGACGGCACCTGGGCGATGCGCTTGGCGTAGGCGAGGGTCTGGTCGGCCAGCTCCGCCTCGGGGAAGATCTTCGACACCATGCCCAGCCGGTGGGCCTCTTGGACGTCGATGGCGTCGCCGGTCAGCATCATCTCCTTGGTCCGGCGGGGCCCGAACTCCCAGGGGTGCCCGAAGTACTCCATCCCGCACATCCCCAGCCGGGTCCCGACCACGTCGGCGAACAGCACGTCGTCGGCGGCGACGATGAGGTCGCAGGCCCACATCAGCATGAGCCCGGCCGAGTACACCGTCCCGTTCACCTGGGCGACGGTGATCTTCCGGAGGTTGCGCCACCGCAGGGTGTTCTGGAAGTAGTAGTGCCATTCCTGGAGCATGCGGGCCTCGGCTCCCTTGCGGGTGGCGCCGTTGATGGTGGCGGTACGGTGCTGGTCCGGCCCCGGCATCCGCTCGGCCCGCGCCTCCTTGGAGCCCATGTCATGGCCGGAGGAGAACAGTGGCCCGACCCCGCCGAGGATGATCACCTTGACGGTGTCGTCCTCTTCGGCCCGGCCCATGGCGTCATCGAGATCGACCAACAGTCCCCGGTTCTGGGCGTTTCGGGTCTCGGGGCGGTTGAGGAGGATGCGGACGATCTCGCCGCCCTCCAATGCCTCGTAGGTGACGTACTTGTAATCGGTCATTTCCGGCTCTCCTGTTCTGCTCGCACCGGCTGCACCGGTGGCGACCCCGCCTGGCCACGGTATAGCTCAGTCCGGTTCGGCCCACCTAGTTCCGCCGATCCCGTCAACGTCCCTCCCCGGCGGCGGCCTCATCGCGTTCGGCGGTCAGTTGGGCCCGGTTGAGCTTCAACGCCTCGGTGCGCGGGATGGTGTCGACGAACTCGACGGTCTTGGGCACTTTGTAGGGGGCCAGCCGGCGGCGGGCGAAGTCGATGACCTGCTCGGCATCCAGCGACGGGTCGCTGGCGTGGACGATGGCGTGGACCCGGCGCCCCCACTCCGGATCCCGCAAGCCGACCACCACCACATCGGCCACCCCCGGGTGCTCGCTCAACGCCTCCTCGACTTCGGCGGGAAACACGTTGGCCCCGCCGGTGACGATCATGTCCACCCGTCGGTCGGCCATGAACAGGTAGCCGTCCTCGTCGAGCCAGCCCATGTCCCCGACGGTGACGAACCCGTCGTCGGTGGTCTCCATCGGCGACACCTGGTCGCCGACGTACATGGCTCCCGGGCCCCCGGGCCGGCGGAGGTAGATGCCACCGATCTGGCCGGGGGGGAGGGGCTGGCCGTCGGGACCGACGATCCGGACTTCGGTGTCGGTGAACCCCCGGCCCAGGGTGCCGGGGTGGTCGAGCCACTGGTCGCCGCGGCACACCACCAGGCCGGCGTTCTCCGACGACCCATAGGAGAGATAGAAGTTCTCCGGTCCGACCCGATCCGCCCAGAACCGGCCCAACCAGATGGGCAGGGAAGCTGCCCCCTGCTGCACCCAGGTGAGACTGGACAGGTCCCGGGTATGGATGTCCGGCAACTGGGCCAATCGCTGGAGCATGGGGGTGGCGGCGATGAAACCGGTGATCCGGTGGCGCTCGATGAGCTCCACGATGCGGGCGGCGTTGAACCGCTCCATCAAGACGATGGGGTCACCCGCCATCAGGTTCCGGATCGCGGTGAACCCGTTGGCGTGGTAGAGCGGGGCGGGCACCAGCACCAGCTGGGGTTGGGGCAGGGGCCCGAAGAACTCCACCACCGACGAGGTGACGGCCATGGCCGGGACGAACAGGGCGGGGTCCTTTTGGACGATGATCTTCGGCGCCCCGGTGGAGCCCGAGCTGCACACCCCGAAGCCGTGCGGGGCGATCGCCTCGGGCAGCGGATCGGTCGGCTGGGACCGGCTCCGCTCCAGCCAACCGGCCTGGGCGGCACCGACCACCACCGTCGGCTTCAACACCTCCATCAGCCGGCTCAGCTCCCAGTCGGGCAGGTCCCAACGCATCGGAACCACCGAGGCGCCCACCTTCCATCCGGCAAAGCAGGCGAACAGGTGCTCGGGCGAGTTCTTCAAGGAGATGGCCAGATAGTCGCCCTGGGCCAGGCCCTCCTCGGCCAGCACCCGGGCCAACTGGGTGGAGCGGTCATCGACCTCGCCCCAGCTGACCAACCGCTCCTCGCCGTCCTCGGCGACGAAGATGACGGCCACTTCGTCACGGCGGGGCTCGGCCATCTGGTGGAGCCGGGTCCCGAAGGGAATCCCCGCTTCTGGTGAGCCCTCGTCGACCCCCGCTGACATGCTCATCTCTCAACTCCCGTCGATCCCGGTGGACTACCAGATCGCCCCCGGGGCGAACGTGCGGCTACTCGGTGATGCTCAGCGCCGCCTTCGGGCAGGAGCGCACCGCCTGCTCGACCTTGGCCCGGAGCCCCTCGCCCGGCTCCTGGTCGAGCACATACAAAAGGTCGTCGTCGCGTACCTCGAAGACCTCGGGGGCCGCGGCCATGCACAGCGCATTCGACTCGCACAACCCCCAGTCCACCTCCACGCGCACGGGGCCGAGTGTACCGAGTGGGTTTCACCGGAGCCACCTTCTCGCAGACCCAAACCTCACCGCAAATGCCATTTCCGCTCAGGGCGTCCCGCTGGTAACATCGGGTCCAGACTGCATCCACCAGGACGTATTGCTGCACGGTCGCCGATCCGACCGGTTCGGGGTGCAGGGCGCAGCCGATCAGGGAGGGACGAGGAGCCATGTCGCCAAGAACTTTGGATTTTCCGGTCTTCGATGCCGACAATCACATGTACGAAAACACTGACGCGTTCACCAAATTCCTCCCCAAGGAGTACGACGGGCTCATCCGTTACGTCGAGCTCAACGGCCGGACCAAGATCGCCGTCGGCGGGATGATCAGCGAGTACATCCCGAACCCCACCTTCGAGGTGGTGGCCGCCCCCGGCGCCCAGGAGGAGTACTTCCGCAAGGGCAACCCGGAGGGGAAATCCCGACGGGAGATCCTCGGGAAGCCCATCCGGTCACTCCCCGGGTTCAGCGCCCCCGAGCCCCGGCTCAAGCTGATGGACGAGCAGGGCATCGACCGGGCCCTGATGTGGCCGACGCTGGCCAGCCTGCTGGAGGAGCGCCTCCGCGGTGATCCGCCGGCCACCCACGCCGTCGTCCACGCCCTCAACCAGTGGATGCACGAGCACTGGACCTTCAACTATGAGGACCGGATCTTCCCGACCCCGGTGATCCACCTTGGCATCGTGGAGCAGGGGATCGAGGAGCTCGAGTGGGTCCTCGACCACGGGGCGAAGATCGTCCTCATCCGCCCCGCCCCGGTGCCGGGATTCATGGGCCCCCGGTCAATGGCCCTGCCGGAGTTCGACCCGTTCTGGAAGCTGGTGGTCGAAGCCGGCATCCCGGTGGGCATGCATGCCTCTGACAGCGGCTACCAGCGATACATGAACGAATGGGAAGGGATCAGCCGGGAGATGACCCCGTTCAAGGGCGGCTCGGGATTCCAGGCCATCGTCGGCCACATGGGCCGGCCGATCGTGGACACCATGGCCTCGCTCATCGGCCACGGCCTGTGCAGCCGCTTCCCGGAGCTGCGGTTCGCTCCGGTGGAGAACGGCAGCAACTGGGTGCGACCCCTGCTGCACGAGATGGAGCAGGCCTACATCTCGGCTCCCCGCTCCTTCGACGAGGATCCGGTCGAGGTGTTCAAGCGGAACATCTACGTGCATCCGTTCCACGAGGAGGACCCGGTGGGGCTCATCGAGCTGCTGGGTGCCGACCGGGTGTTGTTCGGCTCCGACTTCCCGCACCCCGAGGGGCTGGCCGATCCGCTCAGCTTCGTCGACGAGCTGACCTCGGTCCCCGACGCCGACGTTGCCAAGATCATGGGCGGCAACCTCGGCAGCCTGATGGGAGTCGGGGTCGCCGCCTGACCAGTAGGCCCAAGCCCGACCCGGTCGGGTCCGGCCTGGTTAAGCTCACCAAGTGACTGATTGGGCCACGATTGCATCCTTTGCAACCGCGGCCGGGACGCTGGTGCTGGCGATGGCCACCTTCTCTTCGGTCCGTTCGGCGAATCGCTCCGCCCGCATCGCCGAACGGTCGTTCTTGATCGGCCTGCGTCCCAGCCTTGCCCCCTCCCGCCTGGAAGACCCGCCGGAGCGGATCATGTTCGCCGACCGCCACTGGGTGAACCTCAAAGGCGGTCGGGCGGCGGTCGAGTTCTCCGAGGGGATCATCTATTTCGCCATGCTGGTCCGGAACGTCGGGAACGGCATGGCCTTCATCGAGTCGTGGCTGCCGATTGCCGGCCAGAAGAAGAACACTGACGACTGGGACCCGATCGATACCTTCCGACCTCAGACCCGCTCCCTGTGGATTGCCCCCGGGGACGTGGCCTTCTGGCAGGGTGCCCTCCGTGACCCCGGCGAGGAGAACTTCGAGTCCATCCGGCAGGCGGTGGCCGACGGGGCGGTGACCGTCGACGTCCTCTACCGCGACCGCGAGGGGGGCCAGCGGACGGTGAGCCGGTTCGCCCTCGTCCGCCGAGATGAAGAGGGTGACGATGAGGAGTGCGACTGGTGGGTCTCCCTCGGCAGCCACCACGAACTCGACCGCGGATAGATAGATGGAAGCACCCGAGCCCCTGGACCGCCTGACCGTCGAGGTTCTCACTGACAACGTCACCGACAGCTATTCGACCAAACCCGCCTATGTGGCCCACGAGTTCGAGAACGTGATGGACGCCGGAGCTCACCAGCTCTCCGGGGCCACGCTGTGCTGCGCGCAACTGGGGCTCTCGTTGATGCTGACCGGCTGGAGCCGAGGCACCCGCCACAAGCTGCTGTTCGACGCCGGGGTCGAGGGACCGATCCTGCTCCGGAATTGCCGGAATCTCGGAGTCCAGCTCGACGATGTGGAAGCGGTCGCCATCAGCCACGGACACTGGGACCACATGGGCGCCCTGACTGCGGCGTTGGACGAGATCAGCCGCGACGGCCGCCGGATCCCCTGCCATGTCAATCCCGGCATGTTCATCGAGCGAGCCGCCCGTCTCGGAGACGGCCGCATCGCCCCCTTCGAGCCGGTGCCGTCTCCCGCCGAGCTGGCCCGACATGGTGCCGAGGTGGTGAGCGACGGGGACGAGCGAGGCCTGCTCGACGACTTTTTCTACTACAGCGGAGAAATCCCCCGGGTCACCAGCTTCGAAACCGGGCGGATGGACCACCTGGCCCGAACCGGCGATCAGGCGGAGTGGGAACCGGATCCACTGCTGATGGACGAGCGCTACCTGGCGTTGAACATTCGGGGTCGAGGACTGATGATCTTCAGTGCCTGCTCGCACGCCGGCATCGTCAATGTCCTCCTGCATGCCCAGGCCCGGTTCCCCGGCGTTCCCGTCTACGGGATCTTCGGCGGGCTGCATCTGGTCGGGACGTTGGAACAGATCATTCCCCAGACCGTCGGTTATCTCGCCGACGTCGGTCTCCGACGGGTGGTCCCGGCCCACTGCAGCGGGTTTCGAGCCGTGACGGCACTCATCCAGGCGCTCGGCGAGGAAGTGGTGGTGCCCAGCGCGGTCGGCAGCCGTTACACCTTCGACTCGGAGCCGTAAGCGTCAGGGGGCCAGCGCCGCACACACGCTGAGCTCCCAGACATGTCGAAGCTGGGTGAACGCAGTGGTGGTGGTACCGGAGTTGAGTTGCTCATTGACGATGACCACGACCGAACGGGTCCCTTGGAGGTTCGACGCCGCAAACGCGGTATAACCCGGGTAGTTGCCGGAATGACCGTAGACGGTGCCACAAGACGTCTGGTAGCGGAAGACGGCCAGCCCGGCGGAGTTGGTCCCGGGGCCGGGCGGTCCGGAGTCGCCGGGGACGAACTGAAGTTGCTGCTTTTGGGTGGCGGCGTCGAACAGGTGCCCGCTGACATAGGCGCGCATGAACGTGTTCAGCTCGGCGGGGGTCGAGTTCATCCCGCCGGACGCCCAGGCGAGTCCGGGGTTGAGCGCGGTGGTGTCGTCCTCCGGGGCCTTCCCGGCCTCGACGGAATAGCCGTGCACGTACGGCTCGGTCATCTGGGCATTGGCCGGAAGGGTCGTCTTGGTCAGATCCAGGGGGATCGTCACGTACCTGGCCAGTGCCGACTCATAGGAGCCACCGGTCACCGCCTCGATCATGAGGCCGACGACGATGTTGTCAGAGTCCGAATACTCGTACTTTGAACCCGGAAGGAAATCGAGCGGCTCGGTGGCGACGAACCCGAGCAGCTGGGCGGGGGTCATCACTGCCTGCGGATCCGATTGAAGCTCGCGGAGGAACGCCGGGCTCTTGATGTAGTCGGGAACGCCGCCGGTATGTTGGAGGAGTTGAGCCAGGGTCACCGTTGCCCAGGCCGGCGGAAGGCTCGGGAGCCACTTTCCGATGGTATCGGCAAGCGTCAGCTTCCCTTGGCTGACCAGGGCCAGGGCCACCGCCCCGTTGAACGCCTTGGAGACGCTGGCCAGGCGGGTGGTGTCGTCGACGGCGATGACCCGATGGCTGGCGACATTCCCGACCCCGGCGGTCAGGACCTTCGGGGTGTCACCCACCTCGATGAGGGCGATGGCTCCGGGCGGTCCTCCGGGCGTGGCGACCAGGTGTCCGAGGGCATCGGAAAGCGTCGCCGTTGGCGATGGCGGCGCCGATGACGTCGTCGAACACGCCGCCAGCACCAGCGCGGCCAGCGTGGCTCCCCCGAGTGATCGCCAGCCGGCGATCGTCCTGCGATGCACCCCGACAACACTACCGGTGCCCAGAACGTCGGCCAGGAGTACCGCGCGCGGCTTAGTTATGGCGAACCTCATCGAAGGGCTTGTCGCGATCGGCGGCGTATTCCCTCGGCATCCCCAGGACCCGCTCGCTGATGATGTTGCGCTGCATCTCGCTGCTCCCGCCGCCGAGGCTGAACCCCTGCCGTTGAAGGTATTCCACCCCCCAGTTCTCCGAAGGCTCCTCCAACCAGGCGCCGGCACCCGCCCCGGCGATCTCCAGGCCGATGTCCATGCGACGCTCGCCGTTGGTGGCGGCGAACAGACGGGGCAACGCCCCGGCCGGTCCCGGAAAAGCACCGGTGCGGATACCGGTGGCCACCCGATCCACCAATTGGCCCTGGACCCGGTCGTTGACCCGGGCTTCGGCCACCAGCTGGCGAATCCGGGGATCCTCCGACTGCCCGGTGGCCCGGGCCAACTCCAACAGGTCGTTCCGATGGCCGCCTTGTCCGCCGCCGGCGTTGGGCACCCCGCTCACGAACGGCGAGCCGCCCCCGACGGCGTTGCGCTCGTGATAGAGCAGCCGGGAGGCGACCGTCCAGCCGTCGTTGACCTCCCCGACCACATCGGCAACCGGAATCGGGACGTCGTCGAAGAACTCCTGACAGAATTCCGCCGTCCCGTTCACCATCTTGATCTGCTGGATCTCCACACCGGGCTGATGGATTTTCATGATGAACATGGTGAGCCCCCGGTGTTTGGGCGCTTGCCAGTCGGTTCGGGCCAGGCACATCGAATAGTCGGAACGGAAGGCACCCGAGCTCCAGATCTTCGATCCGTTGAGGATGAAGACGTCGCCGTCCCGGGTGGCCCGGGTGACCAGGCCGGCCAGGTCCGAACCGCCGCTGGGCTCGGACAGGAACTGCACCCACAACTCGTCGCCTCGGAGCATGGCCGGGACATGTCGCCGCTTCTGTTCCTCGGTACCGAAGTCGAGCAGCGTCGGGGCCAGGATGGAAAACGTGGGGACATTGAAGACCGTCGGCATCTGATACGGCACCGACTCCTGGCTGAAGGCCTGCTGGTGGGCCAGGGACAGACCCTGCCCGCCGTAGGCGACCGGGAAGCAGATACCGGCGAAGCCACCGTCGAACAGGAGTCGCTGGAGCCGGCGGGCCCGCTCCCCCGACTCGTCCTCCCGGGACAGGAAATGGTTGGTGGCGCCGTCGGGAAGCCGGGGCATGGTGTCGGCCAGCCAAGCCCGGGCCCGGGCCCGGAAGGCATCGACTGACTCGGCTCCCTCGTGTTCGGCTTCGGCGATCCCGTCGGTGTGGGTGGTGCTCATCGCCGTCTCTTCACATCCCCATGGCCACGGCGACCCGCTCGCGGTGGTCTGCCGGGGTGCCCAGCTGGGTACTGTCGGCCACCACCCGGCGGAGGTACAGGTGGAGGTCATGGTCCCAGGTCACCCCGATCCCGCCGTGGAGTTGCACGCAGTCCTGGAGGATGGCCGGCCCGCGTTCGCCGACATAGGACTTGGCGGCGCTGACCAACTCCGGGGCGGAAGGCGAATCGGAGTCGACCGCCCGGGCGGCGGCGGTGGCGGTCGCCTGCGATGCCTCCAGCCAGGTTTTCAGGTCGGCGAACCGATGTTTGAGGGCTTGATAGGACGCCAACGGCCGGCCGAAGGAGTACCGGTCGAAGGCGTACCCGACGGTGAACTCGAAGGCCCGGTCCAGGGCCCCGACCATCTCCGCGACCTGGAGCACCGCGGCGATCTGCAGCTGCCGCTCGACGTCGGCGGCGGCCCCGCCCGGCGGGCCGAGGACGTTGTCCCGGCTGACGGCCACCTGATCGAACCGCACCTGGGCATAGCGCCGGACCAGGTCGAGCCCGTGAGCCGGAACCACCGTGACCCCCGGGGCGTCGGACGCCACCATCATCTGGGTGACGCCGTCGCCGTTGACGGTGGTGACCAGCAGGTGGTCGGCCTGGCCGGCGGCCTCCACCGGTCCGGTGGACCCGTCCAGCCGGTACCCGTCGCCGTCCGGTACCGCCTCGACGTTTCCGCCCGCGGTCCCGATACCGGCCACCGGGGCTCCTAAGCACCAGGCGGCGACCGCGTCGCCGTTGACCAGATCGGGTAGCAGCCGCTGACGCTGGGCCGGTGTGCCGGCGCGGGCGATGGCGGCGGCCACCACGTTGGTGGGGAGCAGCGGTCCCGGCGCCACCATCCGGCCCATCTCCTCGGCCACCAGGACCAGGTCGAGCAGGCCATGCCCGGAGACCGACCCTCCCCCATCGTCTTCGGCCACCAGCATCGAGACCCAACCCAGTTCGGCCCCCCGCTTCCACCACTTCCGGTCGAACCCGGCCGGCTCGGTGTCCGCGAGTTTGCGAACCATCTCCAGCGAAGAAGTGGTCTCCAGGAATTTCCGGGTGGTCTCCCGAAACAGCTGCTGGTCGTCGGTCAACCGCAGGTCCACACGCGACCTACCTTCCCGACGTCGACGCGGGAAAGACCAGCTCGAGCTCGTCGATCTGGCGCAGCCCGGGCATGTAGACCAGCTCGGCGCCGGGGGCCAGCGAGTAGTCGGGAATCCGCTGATGCCATTCGCGCAGGGTGATCCGAAGTTCCAGGCGGGCCAGATGGGATCCGAGGCACCGGTGGATGCCACCCCCGAACGACAGGTGCTTGTTCGGGTTCCGGGTGAGGTCCACGGTGGCGGCATCGGGAAGGCCCTCGTCATCGGTGTTGGCGGCGCCGATGCTCACCCCGATGTTGTCGCC
>DASXFR010000149.1:0-1583 GCA_036489495.1 Acidimicrobiales bacterium
CGGTGGGGTGGCCCAGCGGGAGACCGAGGCGATGGGCCCGCTGCTGCAACGGGTCCAGCTCCACTCGGGATGCTCGATCCTGGTGGTCGAGCACGACATGCCGTTGCTGACCACCATCTGCGACCGGATGATCGCCCTGGAACTGGGGGAGATCATCGCCGAGGGGACCCCGGCCGAGGTCCTCGAACACCCGCAGGTGGTCGAGTCCTACCTCGGGACCAAAGATTCAGCCATTCAGCGTTCCGGGGTGACTGCGGTCCGCTAGCCGGGTCGTCGGGTTGCGAAGCGTCAACGGCCGGACCCGTGGTGCGTCAGTAGGGTCATTGTGTGCCGGTCCTCGTCGCTGCGCCTGACAAGTTCCGGGGCACCGCCACCGCCGCCCAGATTGCTGCCGCCGCCTCCCGGGCGGGGGCGCGGCTGGGCTGGTCGGTGATCGAATCCCCACTCTCCGACGGCGGTGAGGGGCTGCTCGAAGCAACACAACGGCCGGGCGATGAACTGCAGACGGCAGAGGTGACCGGTCCGCTCGGACCGCCGGTGACTGCCGCCTGGCTCCATGGCCCCGACCGGTGCGTCATCGAGATGGCCCAGGCATCCGGCCTGGCCCTCGCCGGCGGGCGGGGCGACAACCGGCCGATGGAAGCCACCACTCGGGGTACCGGTCAACTGTTGGTGGCCGCCGCCCGGGCCCTCAGCGGCGCCGGGAACCCGTCGGGCTCCGACGGATCGCCTCCCACCATCATCGTCGGGTTGGGTGGATCGGCCACCACCGATGGTGGGTTGGGAGCGTTGGAGGTGGTTGAATCGGCCGGCGGGCTCGGCCGGGTGAAGCTGGTCGCCGCCTGCGACGTGGAGGTCGGCTTTCTCGATGCCGCCCGGGTCTTCGCCCCCCAGAAGGGAGCGACTCCCCGGCAGGTGGCGGAGCTCACCGAACGGCTGGATCGACTCGCCGACGAATACGAGACGCGCTTCGGGGTGAACGTCCGTGACCTCCCCGGCGCCGGCGCCGCCGGGGGCCTGGGTGGCGCGGTGGTGGCGCTCGGCGGTCGACTCGAGGTGGGGTACCGGTTGGTAGCCGAGCTAGTCGGGCTCGACCGGGTGCTCCACCAGGCCGACCTGGTGATCACCGGGGAGGGTGCCCTCGATGCCACCTCGTTCAGCGGCAAGGTGGTCGGGGGGGTTCTCGGCGATGCCGCGGCGATCGGGGTCCCGGTCCTGGTGATTGTCGGGCGGGCGACCCCCGAGGCCATCGAGCTGGCCGGCGGCTACGGGGCCCAGGTGGTGTCGCTCCGCGATCGGTTCGGCGACGCCCGGGCACACGGCGACACGGTCGGCTGCGTGGAGGAGGCGGTGACCCAGGCCCTCGAGGCCTTCGGTCGCGGCTAGGCCGACCCAGTCACACCGGGGTGGGGTCGAGTGGTCGATCCTCGCTCAATACTGGAGTCGACGCCTCGACGTCGACTTCGATACCCAGCTTCGGCACCACCCGGTCCAACCACCGGGGCATCCACCAGTTGGCATTGCCGATCAGCTCCATGATGGACGGAACCAGCACCATCCGCACCAAGGTGGCGTCGATGAGG
>DASXFR010000150.1:0-18300 GCA_036489495.1 Acidimicrobiales bacterium
TCGGTCATGGTGGTGTTCATCTGGGCGTTGAGGCCGTACGACTCGCGGGTGATCGACGACAGCCTCCGCCCGACCCGCTTGGCCGGGATGACGAAGATCGGCAGGATGACCAGGCTCACCAGGGTGATCTGCCAGGACAGGAAGAACATCACGATCAGCACCAGGGTGACGCTGACCAGGTTGGCAACCACCGACGACAGGATGTCGGTGAAGGCCTGCTGGGCCCCGAGCACGTCGTTGTTCAACCGGCTGATGAGGGCGCCGGTCTGGGTGCGGGTGAAGAAGGAGATGGGCATCTTCTGGATGTGGCTGAACACCTGCGAGCGCATGTCGAAGATGAGGCCCTCGCCGACCTTGGCCGATACCCACCGCTCGGCGATGGACAGGCCGGCTTCGGACAGCGCCAGCCCCCCGGCCACCAGGGCCAGGGTGATGATCAGGCCGTGGTTGTGACGGAGAATCCCGTTGTTGATGATGTCCCGGAAGATCAGCGGGTTGACCACCCCGATCACCGCGTCGACCACGATGAGCACCATGAAGAAGATGAGGATGTTCCGGTAGGGACGGCTGAATTTGAGCATCCGCTTGGCGGTGCCCTTGGTGATGGCCTGCTGGGTCACCCCGGCATCCCGGCGCATCTGGCGCAGGGCGCCGCCGAACGCCCCGCCGCCGCCGGTCCCTCCTCTTCCTCCGTGCATCATGCTTCGGACCATACCGTTGGAGGGTGGGAGGTCCGGCGCTGCGGCCACCCACCACCCCGTGCCGATACCGGATGAAAGCGGGCTTCGGATCTGAACGGGGTCGGAGGCTGTAACGGTGGGCTACCTGTCACGGCACCCAAGTGTGCAAGGGACCGTCTGAGGTGATGGACCGCCTCATCAGCGGCTCACCACCCGTATTCCGAAGCGCACAAACGCTCAAGCAAGTACTTGACTGTGGCGCCATGGGTCATATACTTAAGTACATGCTTGACCAAGCGATCGACCTCGACCGGACGTTCCAGGCGCTGGCCGACAAGAGCCGGCGCACCATGGTCGAACGGCTCACCGTTGGGCCCGCCTCGGTCAGCCAGCTGGCAGAACCCCTGGCCATGTCCCTGGCCGCCGTCGTCCAGCACGTGCAGGTCCTCGAGGCGTGCGGGGTGGTGAAGACCGAGAAGGTCGGGAGGACACGGATGTGCCGGATCGAACCTGGGGCGATGACCGCCGCCGAACAGTGGATCACCGATCGGCGGCGCGGTTGGGAAGCCCGCCTGGACCGACTGGGCGACTTCCTGAACGAAGGAACCACCACCAGGGAGACACCATGACCCAGTCCACTGTTGACCATGACACCTTCGTCATCGAGCGGACCTACGCCACCCCGATCGGTCAGGTCTTCCGGGCGTGGGCGGATCCGAGACTCAAGGCCCGCTGGTTCGCAGGCTCGGCGGATGCACTGGGAGCTGGCTACGAGCTCGACTTCCGGGTCGGGGGCCTCGAGGTGAACCAAGTAGGCCCACCGGGCGGGCCGGTCTACATCTACGAGTCGGAATTCCGCGACATCGTTCCCGAACAGCGGATCGTCTACACCTACCAGATGTATGCCGACGAGATTCGGATCTCGGTAACGGTTGCCACCGTCCAGTTCCGTAGCCAAGAAGCATCGACGCACCTGGTCCTCACCGAGCAAGGGGTGTTCCTCGACGGCCACGACACGGTGGCCAAAAGAGAAGAGGGAACCCGGTCCCTGTTGGACTCGTTGGCGGCCGTCTTGTCCGAGGGCGCATCGTGAGGACCTTGGCTTCATTCATCGTCACCAGCCTGGATGGCTTCTATGAAGGCCCGACCGGTGAGCTCGACTGGTCGAATGTGGACGAGGAGTTCAATGACTTCGCCGTTCGCCAACTCGACGACGCCGACACCCTCGGCTTCGGCCGGATGACCTACGAACACATGGCCGCTTACTGGCCGACCAACCAGGCCCAGGCCAACGACCCCGGCATCACTTCCCGGATGAACACCAAACCCAAGCTAGTCTTCTCGACCATCCTCGAACACGCCGGCTGGTCCAACACCACCATCATCGGGGGCGACGCGGTCGGGCAGATAGAAGCGGTGAAGACCGCTTCCGGCGGCGAGTTGCTCGTGCTCGGCAGCGCCCACCTCACCGCCAACTTCGCGGTCGCGGGCGCCCTCGACGAATTGCGGATCATGGTCTGCCCGGTTGCCCTTGGTCGGGGACACTCCCTCTTTGAGGACCTGAAGGACCGGATCGCACTCCGGTTGGTCCAGGTGAGGACGTTCGACTCTGGCAACGTCCTACTCACCTACGCGCTGCGGCCTAGGGGGTGACCAGCCCCTTCCCGGTGACCAGCGGGAGGTCGAGGGCGGTGAGCAGCCCGGGGGGACCGTCGACCACCGCCGGAATGGAATTGACCAGCCGCATGGCGGTGGCTTTGAGCCCGGCGGTGTTGTGGTCGCCGTCGCTCCCGAGAAGCTGCAGGTCAAGGGTGTAGTTCGGCTCACCGCTGATCTGCACCCGGTAGCCGCCGTGCCCGGCCGGCTGCGGCCAGTCGGGGCCGAGGGAGTCGTCCAGCCGGGTCACGTGCTCGAGGACGATCACCGCCTTCCCGTTGCGGATCCCCCGGACCTCGAAGTGCAACGCCCCCACCGTCCCTTCGTCGATGGTCCCGGCCGCCACCTCGAAGGTCTTGGTGGCGGGCAGCCGTTCGTACCACTCCTCGATCGAGTCGAGCTCGACGTCGAGCCCGGCGGCCAGCTGGCGCACCACGCTGCCCCAGGCGGTGGTCAGCACCCCCGGCAGCAGGATCATCGGCACCTGGTCCATCGGGCGACCGAACCCCATGATGTCGAAGAGGACCATCCCCTGGTTGTAGGTGTTGTAGTTGAGGACTTCCGACACCCGGAGCTCGTCGATCCGCTCGCTCACCCCGGTGAGCACCAGGGGCAGGGCGTCGTTGGCGAATCCGGGATCGACCCCGTTGACGAACAGGGACACGCCGGCCTGGATGGCGGCGGTCTGCAGCGGCTCGATCATCGAGTCGTCGACCACGCCGAACGGGTACTGCATGAAGACCGGGCCCGACGACACCACGTTGATCCCGGCCCGGAGGATCCCCTCGATGTCGGCCAGGGCCTCGGTCAGCCGGTTGTCGGCCATGGCGGTGTGCGCCACCACGTCGGGCTTGAGGGCCAGCAGCTGGTCGACGTCATTGGTGGCGGCGACGCCCAGCCGGCGGTCGAGCCCGGCCAGCTCGCCGGCGTCCCGGCCGACCTTGTCGGGGTTGGACACCCAGAGGCCGACCAGCTCGAGGTCGGGTCGGGCGTCGATCCCGGCGATGACATGTCGGCCGGCGTTGCCGGTGCTCCAGGCGACGACTTTGTAGGTGCGGCTCACGTGGATCTCCTCGGTCTGGTGCGATTCGGTGTGGGTCGGTCAGTGGTTTCGGCGGGTGCGGATCAGATGATGTCGGGGAGGCCCATGTCGAGGTTGGGGTGCTCGATGCCACCGTCGACCTCCAGCACCTTGCCGGTGATGTAGCTCCCCGCCGCCGACGCCAGGTACACCACCGCGGCGGCGATGTCCTCCGGGTCGCCAATCCGGCCCAGCGGGGTCTGGGCTTCGATGGCGGTCCGCAGCTCGTCGGTCTGCATGACGATGTCGAGGGCCGAGGTGGCCACCGATCCCACCGCGATGGCGTTGACCCGGATCCGGGGAGAGAGATCGGCGGCCGCCAACCGGGTGTAGTGGGCCAGGGCGGCCTTGGCCGTGCCGTAGGCGATGTAGCCCCGACCGGCCATCCGGCCCATGGCCGAGGAGATGTTGACGGCTGACCCGCCGTCGTTCTCCAACATCAGCGGCACCGCCGGCCGCAACAGCGCATGGGCGGTGGCCACATTGAAGTGGAACGCCTGCTCGAGGCGACCCGGCGAGGTGTCGAGGAACGGCCGGGGCATCGCCCCGCCGACGTTGTTGACCACCAGGTCCAGCCGGCCGAAGGCCTTCCGGGCGTGGTCGACGAGTCCGGCCACCGCCTCCAGGTCACTGAGGTCGGCCGGGACCACGACTGCCTGCCCACCGGCGGCCTCGATGGCGGTGGCCACCACCGCCAACTGGTCCTCGGTGCGGGCCGACACCACCACATCCGCCCCGGCTTCGGCCAGGGCCACCGCGGTGGCCGCCCCGATGCCCCGTCCGGCGCCGGTGACAATGGCCACCTTGTTGGTCAAACGAAAACGGTCAAGGATCATCGATCGTCCCCCCTCATCTCCGACACGTTTAGCAGTCGTGGGTCGGGCGGCGCCACGTCATCGGAGTGGCGGAACCGGGCGCGGGTTGATACACCTCGCGACCCTCCCGGTTGGCGAGCCCCCTACCCGGCCAGGTCGGCCAGGGCCACGATGTGGATCGGCCGGACCCGCACGATGAGCTCGCCGGGGACACCGTTGCGCCGACCGAGCTCCTCGGCCCGGTCGGCCCCCATGTAGCGACCACCCAGCCGGCTGGCCCAGCAAAACAGGTCGTCGGGCTCATCGCTCAGGGCCGCCACCCCGTCGATGGTGACGAAGGAGTGGGGAGGTCGCTCGTCCTGGATGCAGATGGCCACCCGGGGATCCGCCCGGAGGGTCTTCCCCTTGATGGTGTCCTCCCCGGTGTTGAAGACGATCTCCCCGAGCGGATTGTCCCCGGTCGCCGCCGAGGTGTCGAGGGCGAACCACACCGGGGCGACGTGGGGCCTCCCGTCGGCCCGCACCGATGCCACTACCGCGGTGTGGGGAGGGTCGGATTGGAGGAAGGCCAGGAGCTCCGCCTCACTCATCGGGTGGGCCACCGGGACTCCTCGCTTACGTCGGCGCCGGCCGGGTGGAGGGGAGACCGAGCTTGCGATGGTCCCAGGACACCACCCGGTCGACCATGACCTTGGCCACGATGCGCTTGTTGAGCATGGTCTCCACGAACGGCTTGAGCTCCTCGGAGTAATTGCCGTAGTAGCGCTCGAACAGGTCGATCCCCAGCTCGAACATCCGGTCCGGCTCTTCGACCATCTCCACCCGGCCCACCAGCTCGACCCCTCGCAGCTCCTCGTAGTAGTCGCCGTCCTCGAACATGCAGGTGATGCGCGGGTCGCGCCGCAGGTTCACCGCCTTCTGCGCCTTGGCCTTGGTCTCGATGGCCACCGCCCCCTCCAGAAACCCGTACCACATGGCCACCGCGTGGACCGAGCCGTCGTGGTTGAGGGTGCACATCGTCATCGGCCGCCGCTGGTGGATGAAGGCGTCGATCTCCTCCGGCGTCATCTTGATCGCCGCCCGCTGGTTCACCCCGTGTCCCATCTGCTGGGGCGCTTCCTCTACCGGATCGCTCATGATTCCCTTCTACCCCTCTTGCCCTCTTGCCCTCTTGCCATGATCGGCACCCCGGCCGAGCGGGAGCCTCGAACCGATCGCCATGGCGGTCGCCCATACCTGCTGAGGGAGCGTATCAACGATGGTGTCGACGCCTTTCGTGCCGGAACGACGTCGCCAGGGCGGCCGGTGAGAGTCAGGTCCGGAGCCGACGGGCAGTCCCCGGCTCCTGGGTGGGCATCGACTGCTGGGCCGGGATGGTGAGGGCGGGGGCGGGGGCGAGCAACGAGGTGACCTGCTGGTTGTCGGGGCACTCGGCGCTCACCACCGGACCGTTCTCCGAGGTGGCGGGAAGGGTCGGCACCGAGATGTCGCTGCCTTTCAGGTTGAGGGTCGAGGTGAGGTCGCCCACCGTCTTCCGCCGCCAGGCGGAGATGTTCGGGCAGTGGATGCCGAACCGCTCCTCGAGCAGGCGGATCTGCGAAGTGTGGTCGAAGGTGTCGGAGTTGACATAGCCGCCCCGGCTGAAGGGGGAGACCACCAGCATCGGGACCCGGAACCCCAGCCCGATCGGACCGTGGATGCCGCCCGATTGGGAGACCGGAGCGTTGGAGGTCACGAACTCGCCGGGGGTGCCGGCCGGGGCGACCGGGGGAGCGACGTGGTCGAAGAACCCGCCGTTCTCGTCGTAGGAGACGATGAGCACGGTCTTGGCCCAGACCTCGGGGTTGGCCGTCAGGGCCTGGAGGACCCCGCTGATCATGACCTCCCCGTTGAGGGGCGCCGCCGACGGATGTTCCGACTCGACCAGGGAAGGCACCACCCAACTCACCGCCGGGAGGGTGTTGTGGGCGACGTCGGCGGTGAACTCGTCGGGCCACACCGGGAGGAAGGCCTTGTTGTAGAGGGAGGTGCCGGCGGTCAGGAACTGTTTGAAGTAGAGGAGGGCGTTGAAGCCGATGGCCAGATTGGAGTTGATCAGCGGGCCGACCGCGGTGGACGGCGGCTGGTAGACCTTCCAGCTCACCCCCTTGTCCTCTAGCAGCTCGGGCACCGTGGTCCAGCTGACACTCCCGACCGCCGCCGCCGCCTCTGCCCCCAGATTGGGGGTTTCCAGCACCGGGCCGCCGTGGGTGCCGGAGGGGTCGATCATCCCCGACAGCCAGGTCAGCCGGTTGGGCATGGTGGGGCCGATCACCGAGCAGTGGTAGCCGTCGGCGATGGTGAAGGCATCGGCCACCGCGTAGCGGAACGGCATGTCCTGCCGGGTGAGGTAGCCCATCACCAGGGTGCCTTCGGCGCCACCGTCGTCGGAGGCCTGGCTGTGGGTGGTGACGAAGCTATCCATGGCGCCGGAGTTCCAACTCTGGTGCTGGGGCAGCCAGTCGTGGATCGGGATGTCGTTGTTGCCGGCGCACTGGGCCATGGTGGTCGCCACGTCCAGGTGGTACGGCAACAGGGTGTCGGCGTGGGTGGCGGCGCCGGCGACCAGCGGCCACTTCTGGGCGAACACCCCGTTATTCCCGGCCGGGTGGTCATCGAAGCCCCGGACCCCCGGGTAGACGCCGAAGTAGTGGTCGAATGACCGGTTCTCGAGCATCAGCATCACCACGTGCTCGATCGACCCGAGGTCGGAGCCGGCCGGCAGCGTGGTGGTGGCCTTGTTGACCACCGACGACCCGCCGCATGCCTCCAACAGCACGCCGGCCGCCAGGCCGAGCCCCCCGGCGATGAACCCCCGGCGGGAGACTGATGGCACGTCCATGGGATCCTCCTGGGGTCACCCGGCGGCGACCGTGGACGGGCCGGGGCGGTTGTCGAGGGCCACGATAACCAGCCCGTCCCGCGGGTGCCACCACCCTCGGGCCTCGGCGCCCGGCGTCATGGCCGAGGAAATCCGATCGCCGCCCGGCCCGTAGGCTGCCCGGCATGGTGCTCGCCATTGCCAGCTCGGATCCGCGGATTCCCCGGATCCACGCCCGGAGGCTGCCCCGCCCCACCCGGCGGGAGCTGGCCCGACGCGGGGCGGTGATCGCCGAGGTGTCGGCCAAGCGATTCAGCGGGGTGGCGTTCCGGCAGCTCCGCCACGCCCGCCAGGGCCCGCTGCCCCTCACCGTCCTGGCCCGTCCGCTGCGCAAGACCTTCGAGGACCTCGGCGGCACCTACATGAAATTCGGGCAGCTGGTGGCTTCGTCCCCCGGCGTGTTCGGCGACGACTTCGCCGACGAGTTCCGGGCCTGCCTCGACACCGGCCCGACCGTCGCGTTCGAGACGGTCCGGGACGTCATCGAGAGCGATCTCGGGATGCCGCTGCAGGAGGCCTTCACCCACTTCGACCCCAACCCGATCGGCCGGGCCTCGATCGCGGTGGTGCACCGGGCCACCCTCCACGACGGGACCGACGTGGCGGTCAAGGTCCTCCGTCCCGGCATCGAGTCGATGGTGTCGATCGATCTCGACCTGTTACAGCCGCTGCTCGAGATGGTGGCCAAGCAGACCGGCGACCAGTCGGCCGGCACCCTGATGCAGCTGTTCTCCGGGTTCCGGGTCCAGATCGGGGAGGAGCTCGACCTCCGCAACGAGGCGCGGGCGCTGGCCGCCTTCCGGGTGCTGCTGGACGAGTTCGACCTCCCGCTCATCGTGGTGCCCAAACCGTTTCCCGAGCTGTCCGGGCCCAACGTGCTGACCATGGAGTTCCTCGACGGGGTGCCCATCGACGACCTGTCCGGGGCGGCCAAGTTCGGGGTCGACCCCGCCCCGCTGGTCGAGCAGGTGGTGCGGGCGTTCTTCCTCACCACCGTGCGGTGGGGGGCGTTCCACGGGGACGTGCACGCCGGCAACATGCTGTTGCTCCGGGACGGTCGCATCGGGGTCATCGACTGGGGCATCGTCGGACGGCTCGACCCCGAGACCCATTACTTCTTCATCCGGCTGCTCGAGGCGGTGCTCGGCAACCAGGACGCCTGGGGGGACATCGCCACCCACCTCACCCGCACCTACGGGCCGGCCATGCAGCAGGGGCTCGGCCTGTCCGACGACGAGCTGGCGGTGTTCGTCCAGGGGCTGATCGAGCCGATCCTGATGCGACCGTTCGGGGAGGTGAGCCTGGGGGCGTTGATCCAGGCGCCCCAGGTGCAGGCGGCCAAGGCCCAGGGGATCGAGGCCCAGAACCGCTCGGTCCGGGCGGTGGCCGGACGGCTGCGGGCCCAGCGGAAGCTCCGGCGGCTGGCCGACGAGTCGGGGGGCACCGACTCCGAGTTCGACCGGGGCACCTTCCTGCTCGGGAAACAGCTGATGTACTTCGAGCGGTACGGCAAGATGTTCCTCGCCGACGTGCCGCTCTTCGGCGACCGGGCCTTCTACGAGTCGGTGCTCGAGTCGGCCCCGACCCCGACTTTGACCTCGACCCTGCCCCCCACCGTGCCGGCCGACCGACCCCGATGAAGATCTGCTTCGTCTGCACCGGCAACATCTGCCGGTCACCGATCGCCGACGTGGTGCTCCGCCACCTGGCCGTCGGGACCCCGATGGCCGACGGCTCGACGCTGGCCGACCATCTGGACATCTCCAGCGCCGGGACCGGCAACTGGCACGCCGGGGAGCCGATGGACCCGAGGGCGGCCGCCATCCTCCATGCCCACGGCTATGTCGACCACGGGCACCGGGCCCGGGCGTTCGAGACCTCGTGGCTGGATGACACCGATCTGGTGGTGTCGATGGCCCGCCACCATCACCAGACCCTGCGGAGCCTGGCCCGGCACCGGGCCGGCGGCCGGAATCATCATGAGCCCAAGTTGGTGCTGCTGCGGTCCTACGACCCGAAGGCCCAGGGGCGGATGGACGTTCCCGACCCCTACTACGGGGACACCGCCGACTTCGAGGCGTGCCTGACCATGATCGAGGCCGGGTGCCGGGGCCTGGCCGAGCACCTCCGGTTGCAGTTGGCCGATCAGCCCACCGGGGTGCGAAAGGGCACGAAGGATTCCGCCTCGTAGGCCCGCATCCGCTCGTAGACGTCGCGCAGTTCTTGGCGGCGGGTCCGGTCGTTGCCCAGGTTGACCAGTTCGTCGGGGTCGGAGTCGTGGTCGTACCACTCGTGGTCGTTGTCGTCGAACGAGCAGTCGACGTCGAACAGCTTGGTCCCGGGTGACTTCCCCCACAGCCCGGTCGACGGCTTCCCGCCCCCCACCCCGTAGTAGCGGGCGTACTTGGTCCGACCGTCGAAAAAGCCCCGCAGCGCGTAACGGACCTTGTTGAGGTTCTCGGTCTGGGCGGAATCCTGGGCGAAGAGCACGTGGTCGCGGACCGAAGTTGACGGGTCGGCGAGGACGGGGGAGAGGTCGGTGCCCTGGACGGTGGGGCCGACCGCCGCCGACGGCACCCCGGCCAGCCCGCAGATGGTGGCGGCCAGGTCGACGTGGGACCCGAGGGCGGCGGTGACCGAACCGGGAGTGGTGGTCCCGGGGACCTTCACGTACAACGGCACCCGCATGATCTCGTCGTAGACGAACGGGCCCTTGGACCGGAGCCCGTGGGAGCCGCACATGTCGCCGTGGTCGGAGGTGAAGATGACGATGGTGTCGTCCCACGCCCCGGATTCCTCCAGGGCGGCCAGCACGGTGCCCAGGTTGCGGTCGGCCAGCTGGTGGAGGTGCACGTAGTAGTCGAGGTGGCGGAGCCACGCCCGGGTGTCGGACGAGTCGATGTAGCCCCACAGGCCGTGTTGCTGGTCCCAGCGCCACTGCCGGTGGGCCTCGGGCTTGGCGTGGAGGTCGTCGTCGAAGTTGGCCGGCAGGGTGTCGACGACCTCGTCGTAGGGATCGGTATAGACCGGGAGGGCGTCGTCGTCCTTCCAGGCGGCCGACTCCAGGATCGAGCGGACGCCGGCCACGGCATCGGGATGGCGCTCCCGGTAGCCGGGCTGGTCGATCGGGAACCACATCACGTCGTGGGGGTTGACCAGCGCCACCGTCAGGAACCAGGGATCCGGGGCGGGTCGGTCGTCCCCGGCCGCCCGAGCCGGCGTGGCGGCGTTGGCCTTCAGCCAGTGGGCGGCGTTGGAGGCGATGATCGGGTCGAAGTGCACCCCGGTGCCGGCCCACCCCATGAAGTGGCGGTCGTTCCCGTCCCAGTCGGCGAAGCCGTAGGCCTCCATGTCGGGGGTGGGCGACTGTGACAGGTGCCACTTGCCGATGTACGACGACCGGTAGCCGGCCCCGTCGAGCAGGGACCCGAGGGTGGGCACCGAGGTGGGCAACTCCTGGTGCTCGGGCATGATCACGTTGTCGTTGACCCCGTGGCCGGCCAGGTAGCGCCCGGTGAACAGGCTGGCCCGGCTCGGGGAGCAGGGCGACGAGTGGGTGAAGTAGTTGGTGAACTCCAGGCCCTCGGCCCGCAGCCGGTCCCGCCACGGCAACGAGGTGCCGGCCGGGAGCCACGAGCGTTGGCGCTCCTGGTCCGACACCACCAGCAGGATGTTGGGCCGCTTGGAACCGCCGCCGCCTCCGGACCCTGGTCGACCGGGAGTCTCCACGTCACCTCTTCGTCGTGTCGGTGGCCCGCCCGGGTCGGGGGAGCCCGGGCCGACCTTAGTGGGATCCGGCCACCCGAACCGGGTCGGAGCCCCGTGTTTGGCGCACAAAACTGAAATGTGTTCTACTTTTCGCGTTGCCTTCGACGAGACATCAGAGGGAGGGGTCGGATGCCCGAGAGCGAAGCGTTGCACGCCAGCCACATCTTGGAATACCCGTATTCGCGCTCGGTGGGACCGGTCATCGGGGCGTTCCTCACCGGCCTGCGGGACGGGAAGCTGACCGGGGTCCGGGGATCGGGGGGATCGGTCATCGTGCCTCCCACCGAGTACGACCCGGCCACCGGGGACGACACCGGCGAGATGGTGGAAGTCGGGCCCGGCGGGGTGGTCGAGTCCTGGGCCTGGGTGTCCGACCCGCTCCCGAAGCACCCGCTGTCCACACCGTTCGCTTGGGCCCTCATCCGCCTCGACGGGGCAGACACCGCCATGCTCCATGTGGTCGAGGCCGGCGGCCCGGACCAGGTCGCCACCGGGGACCGGGTCACCGTGCGCTTCCGGCCGGCCGCCGACCGGATCGGGGCGATGGCCGACATCGAGGCGTTCGTCCCCGAAGGGGGTGGGTCCTGATGGCCGAGGAGACCGCCACCGAGGAGCTGGGACCGGTGACCACCCTGGCCACCCCCATCCGCCTCGACTTCGAATTCACTCCGGGGATCGCCCTCTCCCGCTTCCTCCGCGGCCTGGAGCGGGGCAAGTTCATCGGCCAGCGGTGCCCGAAGTGCGGCAAGGTCTACGTCCCGTCCCGGGGCTCGTGTCCCACCGACGGGGTGCCGACCACCGAAGAGGTCGAGTTGGGCAACGTCGGAACGGTGACCACCTACTGCGTGGTCAACGTGCCGTTCGCCGGCCAGTCCATCGAGATCCCCTACATCTGCGCCCAGGTCCTCCTGGACGGGGCCAACCTGTCGTTCATGGGCCTCCTCCAAGAGATCCCCACCGACCAGATCCGGATGGGCATGCGGGTCGAGGCCGTCTGGGTGGAGCCCGACGAGCTGACCCCGACCCTCGCCTCGGTCAAGTACTTCCGTCCCAACGGGGAGCCGGACGCCGACTACGACACCTATAAGGAGTACCTGTGAGCGCGGCCAAGAGGAAGAGGCCGGTGCGCCGCCCGGTATCGATCGCCTCGTTCGCCCAGTCCGACAATGTCCGGCGGGAGAACGAGCGCAACGAGGTCGAGATGTTGCAGCCGGTGGTGGCGGAGGTGTTCGCCAACATCGGGATCGACAAGGACGACATCGGCTTCATCTGCTCGGGTTCGACCGACTACCTGATCGGTGGCCCCTTCAGCTTCGTGACCGCCCTCGACGCCGTCGGGGTCTGGCCACCCCGGGCCGAGAGCCATGTCGAGATGGACGGGGCCTGGGCGCTGTACGAAGCCTGGGTGCTCCTGCAGGAAGGGGAGATCGATTCCGCCCTGGTCTACTCGTTCGGCCGCTCGTCGCCGGGGAACCTCCAGGAGATCCTCGCCCTCCAGCTGGATCCCTACTACCTGGCCCCGCTGTGGCCCGACCCGGTGAGCCTGGCCGCCCTTCAGGCCCGGGCCCTCATCGACGCCGGCAAGGCCACCGAGGAGGACTTCGCCGCCATCGCCTCCCGGAGCCGCAAGGACGCGCTGGGCAACCCCAAGGCCCAGGTGGCCAACGACACTCCGGCCGGGTCGCTGATGAAGGACGACTACGTGGTGTCTCCGCTCCGTCGCCATGCCCTGCCGCCGATCACCGACGGGGCCGCCGCCATCGTGCTGGCCGCCGGCGACCGGGCCCGGGAGTGGTCGGACACCCCGGTGTGGATCTCCGGCTTCGACCACCGCATCGAGACCCACTCGTTGGGGGCTCGGGACCTGACGTCGTCGCCGTCGACGGCCAAGGCCGGCGAGGTCGCCGGGGTGGCCGACGGCTCCATCGACGTGGCCGAGCTCCATGCCCCCTACGCCCATCAGGAGATCATCCTGAAGGACGCGTTGGGCCTCGGGAACGGGGTCAGCATCAACCCGTCGGGTGGCGCCCTGGCCGCCAACCCGATGATGTCGGCCGGTCTCATCCGCATCGGCGAGGCCGCCGCCCGCATCGCCTCGGGCGAGGCCGGACGGGCGGTGGCCCATGCCACCTCCGGGCCGTGCCTGCAACAGAACCTGGTCTGCGTCCTGGAGGGTGAGTGATGGCTGAACGCTGTGCAGTGATCGGGGTGGGGCAGACCCACCACAAGGCCAAGCGCGACGATATCTCCATCGCCGGCCTGGTCCGGGAGGCGGCCAAGATGGCCCTGGCTGATGCCGACCTCACCTGGTCGGACATCGACGCGGTGGTGATCGGCAAGGCCCCGGACATGTTCGAGGGATCGATGATGCCGGAGCTGTATCTGGCGCCGGCCCTCGGGGCGGTGGGCAAGCCGATGTTCCGGGTCCACACCGCCGGATCGGTGGGAGGGTCCACCTCGATCGTGGCCGCCCACCTCATCTCCTCGGGGATCCACCAGCGGGTCCTGACCGTCGCCTACGAGAAGCAGTCCGATTCCGATGCCATGTGGGCGCTGTCGGTGCCCCAGCCGTTCGCCGCGCCGCTGTTGGCCGGAGCCGGCGGCTATTTCGCCCCCCACATCCGCGCCTACATGCGACGCTCGGGCGCCCCCGAGTACATCGGGCGGATGGTGGCGGTCAAGGACCGGCTCAACGCCATCCGGAACCCCTACGCCCATCTCCACCTTCCCGACATCGACATGAAGACGGTCGAGGACTCGATGATGCTGTGGGACCCGCTGCGCTATCTCGAGGCCTGCCCGTCGTCGGACGGCGCCGCCGCCATGGTGCTGGCCGCCGAGGACTCAGTGTCCGGGGGTTACCCTCCGGCCTGGATCCACGGCATGGCCATGCGTTCGGAGCCGACCATGTTCGCCGGTCGCGACCAGGTGAACCCGCAGGCCGGCCGGGACTGTTCGGCCGACGTCTACGCCCAGGCCGGGATCACCAACCCGCGGGCGGAGATCGACGTCGCCGAGGTCTATGTCCCCTTCAGCTGGTACGAGCCGATGTGGCTGGAGAACCTCGGCTTCTGCGATCTCGGCGACGGCTGGAAGCTCACCGAGGCGGGGGCCACCGCCTTCGACGGCGACATCCCCTGGAACACCTCGGGCGGGGTGCTGTCCTCCAACCCGATCGGCGCCTCGGGGATGCTCCGCTTCCTCGAAGTCGCGATGCAGGTACGGGGCCAGGCGGGTGAGCACCAGATCGACGGGGTGAGCCGGGCCCTCGGCCAGGCCTACGGCGGCGGGTCCCAGTTCTTCTCCATGTGGGTGCTCGGCGCCGACAAGCCCTAGCCGAACACGTCCTTCCCGAAGGTGGCGCTGGCCGTCTTGGCCTGGCCGAGTCGGGCCAACCCGAACAGGTCCTCGATGGTGGCCAGTGACGAGTAGTGGTTGTAGGGCACCGAGCTGACGGTGCCGGGGTGGATGAACGGCGAGATGAGCACGGTGCCGATCCGGCCCCCACCCGGCCCGTTCAACCCGGGTTGGGGCGACGCCGGGCCCGGGGCCTCCCCGCAGCAGGCGGTGGCGTCGCCGGTGTCGGCCTCGTCGAAGGTGATCTCCAGCAAGCCGTCCTTCTTGAAGGCGGGGGAGTTGGTGATGAGCGGAACCCACTGCTGTAGGAAGGCGTCGATGTTGGCGAGTTCGGAGGCCCGGCCGGTTTGATTCACGCACGGGTTGTCGTGGCCGTCGTTGCAGAGGTTGGGGGTGATGAAGCTGAAGTTGGGCGTCGACGCCGCCGCCTGCAGGTCCTTCTGCAAGCCGGTGGTCCCGGAGGGAGTCCCGGTCGGTAGGGGTCCGGTGGTGGAGCCGAGGGGGACCACGTGGGTATTGCACAGCGTGGGGTTGTCGATGATCGAATGGAAATAGACGAAGGGGTCGTGTCGGGTGGCATAGCCGTCACCGGGAACCGCCTTCTGGGTGAGGTCAGCGGATCCGACCGCCGGATGGCCACAGGTGGACGTCTCCCGGGTGGCGAGGTTGCCCATGTCCTCCATGTACCCCTTCCAGCTGAGCCCGGAGGCGGTCAGCTGGTTGGCCACCGTGGGCACCGATGCCGGGAAGACGCACCCCGAATCGGAGATCTGCCCGTTGGCGGCCACCGTGGCGGTGGCGGGGAAGTTGGCAAAGGTCTGGCAGTCGGCCTGGTTGGAGGGGTTCGGGGCCTGACCGGAGACGAAGGAGATGTAGTTGTCGTTGGAGAGGTGGCCGGTGGCGTAGTAGTTCGACAACAGGGCGCCCTTGGCCGGAAGAGTGGAGGCCAGGTAGGGGTCGGCCGACGGGTTGCCGAAGGTGGCCGGGTACCCCTCGTTCTCCAGCATGATCACGAAGACGTGATGGATGCCGGGCAGACCCGGCCCCGATCCGGTGGTCGGGGTGGACCCCCCGCCGGTGGTGGTGGTCGTCACCGACGACGAGCCCGAGGAGCAGGCGGTGATCGCCACCGCCATTGCCGCCAGGATCCCGGCCGCCATTCGGCGCCGGTGTCGAGGCGTCGTCGGTCTTGGAGGGCGGGCGGAACCGGCGGGAGTGGTCACGCCATGAGTTCTAGTGCAAAGTTGCGGCGTGCCGGGTCTGGCTGACGAGGGCCGATACACTCGGGACGGTTCCACGAGCTCCGGAGGTCACATGAAGGTTGTCGTTGATTTTGACGAGTGCGCCAGCAACGCCGTCTGCATGGGAATCGCCCCCGAGGTGTTCGAGGTCCGGGACGACGGGTTCCTCTATGTGCTGAACGAGCACCCGGGTGCCGACCTGGAGGAGAAGGTCCGTCAAGCCGCCAACGGCTGCCCGACCGGGGCCATCACCATCGTCGAGGACGAGTAAGCCCGGCGTGCCCGGGGACTTCCCCAGAGTTCGCTTCGCCCCGTCGCCCACCGGCTACTTCCATGTAGGCAGCGCTCGCACCGCGCTGTTCAACTGGCTGGTCGCCCGCAAATCGGGCGGGACCTTCGTGCTCCGCATCGAGGACACCGACACCGAGCGCAATCGGCAGGAATGGGTGGAGGGGATCACCACGGCCATGCACTGGCTGTCGATGGACCCCGACGAAGGTCCCTACCACCAGTCCGACCGGACCCCGCGCTACCACCGGGCAGTCGACGCCCTCTGGGCCGGTGGGTTTCTCTACGCCTGCGACTGCACCCGGGAGGAGATCGACGCCCGCAACCAGGCGGCCGGCATTCTGACCCCCGGCTACGACGGCTACTGCCGGGATCGAAACCTGCCGCGGAGGGACGGCCGCGCCCTACGGTTCCGCACCCCTGACACCGGCATCACCACGGTGGTCGATGTGATCCGGGGAGAGGTCGAGTTCCCCAACTCGGCCATGGACGACTTCGTGGCCGTGAAGGGTTCGGGGGCCCCGCTCTTCGTGCTGGCCAATGTCGTCGACGACATCGACATGCGGATCTCCCAGGTCATCCGGGGGGAGGATCTGCTGCCCACCACCCCCAAGAACATCCTGATGTGGGAGGCGCTGGCCTCTCTGGACTGGGTCACCGACGGAATCACCGGTGCGCCGCCCGAGCCGATCCCGCCGATTCCGGTTTTCGCCCACCTGCCCATGCTGGTGAATGAGCAGCGGAAGAAGCTGTCCAAGCGGCGGGACCCGGTGGCGGTCGAGTCCTACCGCGACCAGGGGTATCTGCCCACCGCTTTCGTGAACTACCTGGCCCTGCTGGGTTGGAGCCCGCCCGGCGGCGAAGAGATCTTCGACGCCGATCAACTGGTGCAGTGGTTCGATCTGGCCGACGTCAACCACTCGCCGGCGTTCTTCGATGTGGTCAAGCTCACCCATATCAACGGCGAGTACATCCGGGCCATGTCCCTGGATGCGTTCATCGACGCCTGCCGACCGTGGCTGACCGGCGAGTCGGCGCCGTGGCCCGACGACGCCTTCGACGCCGAGGTGTTCCGGCGGATGGCCCCGCTGGTCCAGGAGCGGGTGGCGGTCCTCGGTGAGGTGCCGGCCATGGTCGACTTCATGTTCCTCGACCACCCGGCCATCGAGGAGGACGCCTGGGCCCGGGCCATCGCCGGGGATGACTCGGCCGAGACCATACTGGCGGCGGCTATTGGCGCCTATGAGGGACTGGCCGGCACCGACTGGACCGCCGACGGCCTCCACGCCGCCACCTTGGCAGTGGGCGAAGGAGTGGGCCGCAAGTTGGGGAAAGCCCAAGCTCCAATTCGGGTGGCCATCACCGGGCGCCGGGTGGGACCGCCGCTGTTCGAAGCCCTCGAGGTCCTGGGTCCGGAAAAGGTGCTGGCCCGGTTGAGCTCCGCCCTCGAGCGGCTGCGGGCGGAGAAACCCTAGCCAGTGGGCCTCCTCGCCACGTTCGCCGGACTCCGGCTGGTGCGGTTGATCTTCCGGTTGCTCCTGTGGCTGTTGGCCGCCATCGTCGTCTACCTGGTGGTGACGGCCGTCCAGGTGTACCTCACCGGTCGCCACTACCAGCCGCAGGCAGCGGGGGCCATCGTGGTGATGGGCGCCGCCCAGTACAACGGCGTTCCCTCCCCTGACCTCGAGGCCCGGCTGAACGAGGCGAAGCTCCTCTGGCAGCAGCAGTACGCCACCAACATCGTGGTCACCGGCTCGAAGGAGCCCGGGGATGCCTTCACCGAGGCCCAGGCGTCGGCCCGGTACCTGGTCGCCAATGGCATTCCGGGACAGGACATCTTTCAGGCGGGAGGCCGGGACTCGTGGGAGAACCTGGCCGACGCCTCCCCGGTACTGCTGGCTCACGGCGACAAGACCATCCTGTTGGTGACCGACGGGTTTCACGAAGCCCGGTGCCTGGCCATTGCCAGCTCGGTGGGCCTCTCGGCGTTGGCGACCCCCACCCAGACATCGCCGATCCGAGGCTGGTCGACGGTCCCGTACTACGCCAAAGAGACCCTGGGGGTAGGGCTGGGCCGGATCATCGGCTTCAACCATCTGACCTCTCTCCACTCCTCGCTGGGTTGACACGGGCTTGGCCGGGCAAGATCACCGAGGCCGGAGCATTCCCGGCCGCGGCCCGGGTCGGCTAAATTGGCGCTTCGCCCATTCGGGGGTGGCGCAACTGGCAGCGCGCATGATTCTGGTTCATGAGGTTGGAGGTTCGAGCCCTCCCCCCCGAGCGCTTACGACACCCCGCCACAGGTGCCGTAGCAGCATCAGCGTCTGCCTCGGGAGGGGCAGGGTGGCACGGTCCCATCGTCTAGAGGCCTAGGACATCACCCTCTCAAGGTGGAGACACGGGTTCGAATCCCGTTGGGACTGCTCGAAAGGCCAGGTGAGATACATATTTGGCCAATGGTTTGAACTACCCGACATTGTTGTCCATCCTTTTG
>DASXFR010000002.1:0-35455 GCA_036489495.1 Acidimicrobiales bacterium
CGGTGGCCGGCCACTTCGCCACTCCCGAGGAGCTGGGCTGATGGAAGCCGTAAGGGTGGTCAGCGGCCGAGGTGTCCCGCTCGACCGGTCGGATGTCGACACCGATCAGATCATCCCGTCGGACTGGCTGAAGCGGGTGGAGCGCACCGGGTTCGGTGCCGGCCTGTTCGCCGAGTGGCGTGACGACCGCAATTTCGTCCTCAACAACGAGGAGTACGCCGGGGCCAGCGTGCTGGTCGCCGGGCCCAACTTCGGCACCGGCTCCTCCCGGGAGCACGCGGTGTGGGCGTTGCAGGACTACGGATTCCAAGCGGTGGTCTCGCCGGGCTTCGCCGACATCTTCCGCAACAATTGCACCAAGGTCGGCCTGGTGCCGGTCCAGGTGGATGCCCGGGTCGGTCGGGAGCTGCTCGATGCCATCGTGGCCGACCCGTCGCTGGAGATCTTCATCGACGTGGTGGCCGGGACCCTTGCCGCGCCGGCCGCCGGCATCGAGACCACCTTCCCGATGGACGAGTTCACCCGCGAGCGCCTGATCAACGGCTGGGACGACATCGGGCTCACCCTGCGCTACGCCGACGAGATCGATCGGTACGAGACCGAGCGGCCCGACTGGCTGCCGGTCACCCGCTGACCGACGAGCGGCCGTCAGTTCTCGGCCGTCAGTTCTCGGCCGTCAGTCCTCCAGCCCCCGCATCTGCGGGTGGAGGGTCTCACCTCGGGCCAGCATCTCGACGAATTGAGCCACCCGTCGCGCCCGGGTGTCGGCCCGCTTGGCGCCGTCGATACGGAACAGGATGGCGTACCGGTTCTGGCTGGTGAGGATCTCGAACGTGGCCCGGGCCCGGGGCTGGGCGGAGAGGGCGGCGGCGAGGTCGGCCGGGACCTCGATGGTGCGCTGACCCTCGTAGGCCACCTCCCACCGGCCGTCGGCTTTGGCCCGCTCGACTTGGGCCAATCCGGCCGGGTGCATCCGGCCCTGTTCGATCAACCGATCGACCGCGTCGACATTCCGTTTCGACCACCGGCTCCGGGACCGGCGAGGAGAGTAGAGCTGCCGGAAAGTCGACTCGTCGCGCCGGTCGCGTTGGCCGTCGATCCAACCGTGGCAGAGCGCCTCCTCGAGCGCCTGCGGATAGGTGAGGCTGGTCGGTTGGGTCACGCCCTTCTTGGCCAGGACCAGCCAGACCCCGTCGCCATCGGCGTGGTGCCGGCCCAGCCATTCCCGCCAGGCGCCCATGTCGGCAACCGTCAATTCGGGAAGATCGCCGGCCGGCATGCTCAGACCGGAGCCGTCGGCGACAGCTGGTGGCGGCGGGACCACGACCACCCGAGGCCGGCCAGCGACAGCACCAGGGTGACGATATTGATCCCCAGCTCGACGAGCCCGTTGCCGCCCTTCCCCCAGATCCCGTGCTCGATGTCATAGAGGGTGTCCATGGAGAACAGATAGAGGCCGGCGCCGCCTCCGGCCAACAGCCAGAACAGTGCCGCCGGACGGCCGGCCCACAGCGAGATCGCCGCGCCCAGGAGGCACAGCACCAACCAGCCGTCGGCCAGCGGGAAGGCGTTCTCGAACTGGTAGTAGGCGGTGGTGTGGACGGAAGCCACCAGCGAACGATGGCCGAACCAGGCCACCCAGTAGAGGACGGTGACGGCGGCCACCACGACCAGGAGGGCGGACAGCCGGCGGCGGGTCAGCTCGGAGACGGGAGAGGCGGATTCCATCCGGTCAGGGTAGGCGGCACCAAGCCAGGTCGGCGATGAGATTTCCAACCGCTCGGATCTAGGCTGGGGGCATGATCAAGAAACTCCTGAAGTGGTCGGTGAGGTTGGCGGTGGTCGCCGCGGTGGCCACCGCGGTGTCCCGGGCGCTCGGATCGAAATCCGGCAGCGACGGGAACAGCGGGCCGATCGCCACCATCGGCGGGGACACCTGGCCGCCGGTGCCCACCAACCCGGGCCGCCCGGGCTGACCCAAAACCCGTCGCCGGTCTACGACCGGATCGGCATCGGCTACTCGGAAGGCCGGCGCACCGATCCCACCTGGGCCGCGGCCATCGACGCGGCGTTGGGAGACGCCGCCACGATGATCAACGTCGGCGCCGGGCACGGTTCCTATGAATCCGACCATCGCCGGGTCATCCCGGTCGAGCCATCGACGGTGATGCTGGACCAGCGGCCACCGAATGCGGCGCCGGCGATCCGAGCAGTGGCCGAGCGGCTTCCACTGATCGACGATGCCGCCGACGCCGCCCTGGCGGTGCTGACGATCCACCACTGGAACGACTGGCGGGCGGGGATCGACGAGCTCTGCCGGGTGGCTCGGCGGCGGGTGGTCGTCCACTTCGACCCCTCGCACCACGACCAACAGTGGTTGATCCGTGACTACGTTCCCGAGATCGGCGATCTGGACGCCAGCCGCAATTCGTTCGACGCGGTGGTCGACCGGCTGCAGGCCGAGGTGACGGTGCTCCCGTTGTCCCGGGAGTTCGGTGACGGCATCCTCGGCGCCTACTGGTGCCGCCCGCATGCCTATCTCGACCCGCAGGTACGGAGCCACATGTCCGGTTTCGCCCAGATCGATCCATCGGTGGTTGACGCCGCCATGGCCCGACTGTCCGAAGACCTCCGGAGTGGCGCCTGGGACCGGCGCAACGCGGCGCTGGCCGATCTGACCAGCTTCGACGCCGGGTTTCGCCTGCTGGTGTCCGACCGCGACTGACCCCCCCCGGCTCGTAGAATCTAGGCCGGGTCGGACGAGAGGGTCTCGAGCTCCCGACCAGCGGTTTCCGGGAAGAACATCCCGATGAGGACGGCACCGGCCAACGGCCCTAACGCCAGGACGACGACTGTTCGAGCGACTCCCCCGCCCCCATGGATGAGCGCCCCGGCAATGATGAAACTCAACGCTTGTCCGATGACTCTGGCCCCACCCGCCGCGCTGCCGCCGAGGGCACGAAGGGGGGTGGGGAAGAGCTCGGCACCGAAGCCCGCGCCGGTCGGCCAGGAGCCGAACTGACCGGCATAGGTCAGGGCCAGGGCCCCGAGCAGCTCACCGGTCCCTCGAGCCAGGACGAAGAATGAGAAGAGCCCCACCGCGCTGATGACAAGGAAGAGGCAACAGATCGGCTTACGGCCGTAGCGGTCGCTCATCGTCCCGGCCACCAACAGCACCGGAATGGCGATCGCCCCCGCCCCGACCAGGACCAGATCGGCGGCGGTGGCCGAAAGGTGGCGCTCGGTCTGCATGAAATCGACGACGAAGACAACGGCTTGGGTGGTGAGGCTCAGGAGCACCGCCGTCACCCCGACCAGCAGGAGTGATTTTCGATACGGCGGATGCAGGATGGCAGACCAGTGGCGCGCCAAGCGCCGGCTCGAAGAGGCGGCGACGAATCGACGGCTCTCGGGCAGGCGACGACGCATGACGGTCGTCACCACCAGCACCGGCACGGCCGCGACATAGAGCCACCGCCAGGAGACCCCGGCGGGCTCGAGGATGGTTCCGTAGAGGACGGCCGACCATCCGATGCCGAGTGCCGAGAGGGTGGCCAGCCATCCGAATCCGAATCCCCGGGCTCCGGCCGGAAGCTCCTCGGCCACCATGGTCCAGACCAGCGCCGTCTCCACGCCGAGGAAGAACCGGGCGACACACTGGCAGGCGACGAAGGTGCCGATCGACGGGGCCAGGGCGGTGGCCAGGGTGGCCAAGGTATAGCCACTGATCGAGACCAATAGCATCCGCTTCCGACCCTGACGGTCGGCCCTCCTGGCCAACAGGACGGCGGGGAGGGCGCCGAGGTAGATCAGGCCTACCCACAGCGAGGCGTCCCCTTGGGTCAGGTGGTAGGCCGCCCGCAGGCGGGGCAGGGCCACGATCAGGACATTGAGGTCGTAGCCCTCGAAGAAGCTGGCCGCGCCCAGCAGCCACAGGAGTCTCCAGTGGCCCGGGGTGAGGAGGCTGGCTCCCGCCAACCGGCGCCCGGGAGTTCCGGTCGACGCCCCCGACTCGGCGGAGGACACCGCACCCATTGACGGACTAATACCCGGACGGCGGCTGGAAGCCGCCAACCACGCCGCCGAGGCGGCGGGCGACGTCGATGGTGGTGCGGTCTTCGAGATACGGGCCGACGATCTGGATCCCGACCGGCAACCCGCCGGGCGTGGTCCCTACCGGCGCCACCGTGGCCGGCAGGTACGCCTGTCCGACCATTCCGGCCCACATCATCTGATCCATGTAGGGCCGTCGCTGACCGCTTCCCCGCATGGACCGGAAGATGATCGCCCCGCCGAAGTGGTGGTTGTGGGCGATGGCGGCCACCGGGCTTACCGGGCACAACAGGACGTCATAGCGTTGGAAGAATGCCGCCCACGCCCGCCGGTGCTCTTCGCGCACCTCGTGGGCGAGGATCCAATCGCGGTGGCTGGCGGCGCCGTAGCGGAGCACCCGGGAGAGTTGGTTGTCGCCGGGGACGGGCGGAGTGAGCATCCAGGGCCACTTCGACGGCCAGGCCCGGGTGAACGGCAGTCCGTTGGAAATGGCGCCGTAGAGCAGTTTCTGGAAGTTCCGAAACGAGTCTTTCAACGAAACGTCGGGGCGGGCGGCCTCGTCGACGGTCACCCCCGCGGTTCGGAGGGCACCGACGGCGTCCCGAAGACTTGCCAGCACCTCGGGGTCGGTGGGGCAGCCCGGATCATCGAGCCATGCCGCCACCCGATAGTCCGCCAATTGCGTTCGGCGGGCCGCCGGGAGGTCGAGGTGCCAGGCGGCGGCCCGGGCGGGATCGGGGCCGGCCAGCACGTCGAGCGCCAGCTCGAGATCGTCGGCCGATCGGGCCAGTGGCCCGGGGGTGGCGATGTCCGGCTCGGCCCGGTATCCGGGTGGAGCCGCCGGCCCCGGGGGGTCGGCAACCAGCCCGAATGAGGGCTTGTGGCCGTAGACACCGCAGTAATGGGCCGGGATGCGGATCGAGCCGCCGATATCCCCGCCGAGCTCGAGGCCGGTGAGACCGGCGGCCACCGCCGTCGCCGCGCCGCCCGAGGATCCGCCGGGGGTGCGGGCCAGATCCCAGGGATTGTTGGTCGTCCCGAAATGGCGGTTGTAGGTCTGGACGTCGGCGCCCATCGACGGGAGGTTGGTCTTGCCGAAGACGACCGCTCCGGCCGCCCGCAACCTGGCGACCGGAACCGCGTCGTGATCGGGGACGTACTCAGTGGTGGCCCGGTTGCCGAAGGTCGTGCGCATCCCCGAGGTGGCGAACTGGTCCTTCACCGTCATCGGCAACCCGTGGAGCCGGCCGGTCGCCTCCCCCCGCCTCACCGCGGCGTCGGCGCCGTCGGCTTCGGCCCGGGCCCGGTCGGCGTCCATCGTCACCACCGCCCGGAGGGCGGGGTTGTGGGTGGCGATCCGGTCCAAGTAGTGCTCGAGCAGGTCCCGGCTGGAGATCTGTCCGCTCCGGAGCGAGCCAAGCAACTCGCTGGCCGATTGGAATCCGATATCTCCCATACGGATATTGTTAGAGTAAACCCTAATAATAAAGCAACCCTAACTTTAGGTGACACAAAGTGGGCTTGAGAGAGCAGAAGAAACAGCAGATGCGCCGGCAGCTCTACGAAAGTGCCGCCGCGCTCTTCCGGGAACGCGGCTTCGCCGCGGCTCGGGTGAAGGACATCACCGAACGGGCGGGGGTGTCCGAAGCCACCTTCTTCAACTACTTCCCCACCAAGGAATCGGTGCTGCTCGTCTCCGAGCTCGAGATCAAGGCCCTCTATGCCGAGTTCCTGGGCCAGCTGCTGGCGCGTTCGTCCGAGCCGGTGGTGGAACGGGTGCGAGAGCTGGTGAGCGTCCTCGGCCAGGTCTTCACCGCCGACCGGGAATTCATGGTCGCGGTCGTCGGCCGAACCGGTGTCTTCTTCGGCTCAACTGGTCGGGCCAAGGAGATGGACGTGGAGAACTTCGCCCTCCTCGCCGAGCTGTTCAACCAAGGGAAGGAGTCCGGTGAGATCAACCCCGACTACCACCCGATGCAGCTGGCGGAGGTCCTCACCGCCATCTTCATGGTCACCATCACCAACTGGATCACCGACTGGTGGGGCGACCTGGGTGACCTCGAGCCTCGGCTCATGACCGCCGTGGAGATCTTCCTCGGCGGTTGCCGAGCGGCTTGACCGCACGCCACTGTCGGATCAGGACGGGCCGGACTCCCACCGAGCGACGTGCACGCAGTCGGCGACCTGGATGGAGTACTCCTGGTAAAAATCTTCGCGGCCCCGGCGCTGGGCCTCCCGGTGACGGGGATCCTCCCGCCAGGTCCGTTGCGCCTCGGCGGTGGCAAAGGTGATCAACGACACCCGCTCGCCGTCGGCGGCGGTGAACACCTTGAAGTCCACGAAGCCGGGGACCTGGCGGGCGGCGGCTTCCATCTCCGCGGCCAACTCCCCGTAGGCGGGGTCGGCATCGGGTCGCAAACGCGAGCGGAAGACGGTGACGACCTGGGAGGGGCGCAGATCCGGTTTTGGCACCGGTTCAGGTCTGGATGGTGTGGACGTCGCTGATCCCGGCCGATCCGCGCAGGCGTTCCAGCGCGTCGCCGGGCACTAGCTGGTCGGTGGACAGGACCATCAGCGCGGTGTTGCCGGTGGCTGACGGGCCCACCGCCATCGACGAGATGGAGACCCCGGCTTCACCGACGATGGTGCCCACCACCCCGATCATGCCGGCCCGATCATCGTTGCGGACCACCACCATGTGGGGGGCCGGTGGCACCTCCACCGTATGGTCGTCCATCATCACCAACCGGGGCTCGGTACGCGGCCCGGTGAGGGTGCCGGCCACCGAATGGTCGCCGGACCGGAGGGTGATCAGGTTCACGTAGTCATGGGCGGTGATGGTGGAGGTCTCCCGGACCTCGAGGCCGCGCTCGGCCGCCAGTTGGGGGGCGTTCACGTAGGACACCGGTTCGGTGGTGGCAGCGGCGAAGACCCCCTTCAACACCGACAGGGTGAGGATGCCGGTGCCCGAGCCGGCCAGGCCGCCCTGGTATTCGATCTCGAGGGTGCCGGGCAGCCCGTCGTTGAGACACGAGAAGATGCGGCCCAGCTGCTCGGCCAGGCCCATGAACGGCCGCACCGTCTCGGAGACGTCCCCGGCCGACACGTTGACCGCAAACGGGACGAAATCCCCGTCGAGGGCCAGGATGACCTGCTCGGCGATGGTCACCCAGGCCTTGTCCTGGGCCTCGGCCGTCGAGGCCCCGAGGTGAGGGGAGACGATGACAGAGGGAAGCTCGAACAGCGGGGACTCAGTGGTCGGCTCCTGGGCGAACACGTCGAGGCCGGCCCCCTGCACCTGGCCGGAACGGACCGCCTCGGCCAGCGCCTCTTCGTCCACGATGCCGCCTCGGGCGGTGTTGATGATGCGGAGCCCGGGCTTGGACTTGGCCAGCAGGTCCTTGCCGATGAGGTTGAGGGTCTCGGCGTTCTTCGGCAGGTGGACAGTGACGAAATCCGACTGGGCCATCAGGTCCTCGATGCCCATGAGCTCGACACCCATGTGCTTGGCCCGATCCACCGATACGAACGGGTCATAGGCGACCAGCCGCATGCCGAAGGCCAGCGCCCGTTGGGCCACCAGCGCGCCGACCCGGCCCAGCCCGACCACCCCGAGGGTCTTGCCGTAGAGCTCCACCCCTTCCCACTTGGAGCGTTCCCATTTCCCCGCCACCAGGGCGGCGTGGGCCTGGGGGATGTTCCGGGCTTGGGCCAGCAACAGGGCCATGGCCTGCTCGGCGGCGGACAGGATGTTCGACTGGGGGGCGTTCACCACCATCACGCCGCGCTCGGTGGCGGCGGGCACGTCGACGTTGTCGAGACCGATGCCGGCTCTCCCCACCACCACCAGGTCGGTCCCGGCGGCCAGGACCTCGGCGGTCACGGTGGTGGCCGAACGGATGACCAGGGCCTGGGCACCGACCACCGCCGACAGCAGCTCCTCGGGGGACAGATCCAGCTGGACGTCGACCTGGTGGCCGGCCTGCGCCATCAGGTCGAGGCCGGTCTGGGCCAATTTTTCGGTGACGAGCACCCTACCCATGGTGTTCCTTCCTTCGAGAGATCCCGGGGATCTCGGTGGTCAGGTGAGCGCCGCGCTAGTGGGCGTCACTGAAGAGCTTGGCCAACCGGGTGACCCCTTCGACGATGTCCTCATCGCCCAAGGCGTACGACATCCGGAAGTACCCGGGCGCCCCGAACGCCTCGCCCGGCACCACCGCCACCTTCGCCTCGTCGATGGCCACCTCGGCCAGCTCCGCGCTCGACGAGACCCTCCGGCCGCCTACCTCCCGGCCGAGGATCCCCTCCACCGACGGGAAGGCGTAGAAGGCGCCGTCCGGCTCGATGCAGGTGACCCCGTCGATCTCGTTGAGCATCCGGTGGATGATCTGGCGCCGCCGGTCGAACGCCGCCCGCATCTCGGCCACCGCCGCCAGGTCGCCGGACACCGCGGCCAGCGCCGCCCGCTGGCTGACATTGGCCACATTGGAGGTCTCGTGGGACTGGAGGTTGGTGGCGGCGGTGACGACGTCGTTGGGACCGATCATCCATCCGACCCGCCAACCGGTCATCGCGTAGGTCTTGGCCACCCCGTTGACCACGATGCAGGTGTCGACCAGCTCGGGGACGACGACCGGCATCGAGTGGTGCTCGGCCCCCCCGTAGACCAGGTGCTCGTAGATCTCGTCGGTGATGACCCACAGTCCGTGTTCCACCGCCCAGCCCCCGATGGCCTCGATCTCCGGACGCGGGTAGACGGCTCCGGTCGGGTTGGAGGGAGAGACGAACAGGAGCACCTTGGTCCGCGGCGTCAGGGCGGCCTCCAGCTGATCCACCGAGACCCGGAAACCGGTCGAGGCGTCGGTGGAGATCACCACCGGCACGCCTCCGGCCAGGGCGATGGATTCGGGATAGGTGGTCCAGTAGGGGGCCAGCACCAGCACTTCGTCGCCCGGATCGCAGAGGACGGCGAAGGCATTGGCGATGGCCTGCTTGCCGCCATTGGTGACCAGGATCTGCGAGGCGGTGACCTCCAGCCCCGAGTCACGGCGGGTCTTGACGGCCAGCGCCTCCCGCAACTCGGGCAGGCCGGAGGTGGGCGAGTACTTGTGGGACTTGGGGTCCCGGCAGGCAGCTTCGGCGGCGACCACGATGTGGTCGGGGGTGGGGAAGTCGGGTTCACCGGCGCCGAAGCCGATGACATTTTCCCCCTGCGCCTGCAGGGCTTTGGCCTTGGCATCCACCGCCAGCGTGGCCGACGGCGAGACCGCGGCGATGCGAGCCGAGACACGGTTTTTCGTCGGGTGGGCCATGGGTGCCATGATTCCATATGTGACCGAGACCTCTGACACCGCCCCGATCAGCATTCCCGCCAACCTGCTCCCCGGCGACGGCCGGTTCGGTTCCGGACCGTCCAAGGTTCGCCCGGAAAGCGTCGAGGCCCTGGCCAAGGCGGCCAATCACTTCCTCGGCACCAGCCACCGCCAGAAGACGGTCAAGTCAGTGGTCGGCAGCCTCCGGGAGGGTCTCCGGGAACTGTTCTCGCTGCCCGACGGGTACGAAGTCATGCTCGGCAACGGGGGCACCACCTGCTTCTGGGACGCCGCCACCTTCTGCCTCATCGAGACCAAGAGCCAGCACCTCAGTTTCGGGGAGTTCTCCTCCAAATTCGCCGCCGCCGCCGCCGACGCCCCCCAACTGGGAGAACCGGAGATCATCGCCTCCGAGGTCGGGACCCATCCGGTCGCCGTCGCCCGGGACGACATCGACGTCTACGCCCTCACCCACAACGAGACCTCGACTGGGGTGATGATGGACATCGCCCGTCCCACCGGCGCGGCGTTGCCGGCCGACGGGGGCGGGCTGGTGGCGGTGGACGCCACCTCGGGGGCCGGCGGGCTCCCGGTCGATCCCCGACAGTTCGACGCCTACTACTTTGCGCCCCAGAAGTGCTTCGGTTCCGACGGCGGCCTCTGGGTGGCGCTGGTGTCCCCGGCCGCCCAGGAGCGGATTGCCCGCATCAAGGCAACCGGCCGGTGGGTGCCGGCGTCCTTCGATCTGAGCATCGCGCTGGACAACTCCAAGCTCGACCAGACCTATAACACGCCCGCGCTGGCCACCGTGTTCATGTTCGACAACCAGGTCCGTTGGTTCAACGACAACGGCGGCATGAAGTTCTCCACCGGGAGGTGCGACCGATCGGCCGAGATCCTCTACACCTGGGCGGACAACTCGGACTTCGCCACGCCATTCGTGCAACGGGAGAACGAGCGGAGCCACGTGGTCGCCACCATCGACTTCACCGACGCCATCGACGCCGCCGCCGTGGCCGCGGTGTTGCGGGCCAACGGAATCGTGGACACCGAGCCCTATCGCAAGCTTGGACGCAACCAGTTGCGTATCGCCATGTTCCCGGCCATCGACCCCGACGACGTGGCCTCGCTGTGCGGGTGCATCAACTACGTGGTGGGGGCGCTGGCCTCCTCCTGAGGCCGAGGAAACGGAGGCGACGATGGCCTAGACAACACGATTCGCGATCGGGGCCGAGGCAAGGTGCTCCGATGGCGTCTGCGGGGAGGTGAGCCAGGTCGTGGTGGACCCGGTCGCCCGGGAGGTCACCCATCTGGTGGTGGAACCCAAGCACCGGCAGGGTCTCGGTCGCCTGGTTCCCCTCAACCTGGTTGACGACGCCTCTGGTGGTGAGATCCGGCTCAGTTGCACGATGGAAGCGTTCGAGACGCTCGATCACGCCGAAGAGACCCAGTTTCTTCCCGGGAGTGGTGGCCAGGCGGACTACACCGCGGGACAGGCGCTCTCCCAGCCCTACTACGGCCTGAGCGGGGTCATCGGGGACGTCCCCCAAGCCGTGACCTACGACACGCTTCCGTTGGACGAAGTGGCCGTACGCCGGGGCGAGCAGGTCGACGCCACCGACGGCAGGATCGGAATCGTCCAGGGGCTGGTCATTGACCCTCGCAATCACCAGGTCACCCACGTGCTCCTCCAAGAGGGTCATCTCTGGGGGAGCAAACAAGTGGCGATTCCGATTGGGGCGGTCAGCAGGGTCGATTCCGGTACCGCCCTCAACATCACCAAGCAGCAAGTCGTGGACCTGTCGGCGGTCGAGATCGATCAGCCCTGACGCCAAGTTCCGTGGGCTCGGGGCTATGGGCCCGGCTCATCACCCCCGCTACTGAGGGGCGTGGCACACCGCCTCGACGTTGTTGCCGTCGGGGTCCCGGACGAACGCGCCGTAATAGTTGGGGTGGTACTCGGGCCACACCCGGGCTTCGTGCAGCACCTCGGCCCCGGCGGATTTGGCCGCGGCCAGAAACGAGTCCACCGTGGCCCGGTCGGACGCGGTGAAGGCGATATGTGACTCGCGAAACCCGTCGCCACCGGATTGGCCGCTGAGCCAGAAATCCGGCATCGGCGGGAGGCCGAACCCGATGGCCTCGCCGAAATCCATCAGCCGGGTGGCGCCAAGGGGGGCGAGCACGGTGTCGTAGAACGCCGCGCTGGCGGCGAGATCGGCGCATTGGATCCCCAGATGATCGAGCATCCCGCAGTCTGCGCACCCCGCCCGCTCCCCCGCAACCGGGTGCAACCCGGTGGCTCCCACCGATTATCTTCGCCGGCATGCCGCCGATCCCACCCCGGTTGGCGCTCGCCGCCAGCGAAGGCTTCGGTGACCTGGACGACGACTGGCCTCTCCTGCGCGAAGCCCTGGCGGCGGTCGGCTTCGATCCCCACATCGTCGTCTGGGACGACCCCGTGGTCGACTGGCCGTCCTTCGAGCTGGTCACGGTCAACTACGCCTGGGGTTATGTGACCCGCAGGCCGGAGTTCCTCGACTGGGCGGCGAGCGTGGCCGCCCAGACCCGGCTGGTGAACCCCGAGCCGGTGGTGAAGTGGAACAGCGAGAAGACCTACCTTGCCGATCTGGCCGCCGACGGGATCCCCATCGTGCCGACGTCGTGGGTACCCCCGGGGGCGGGGTGGACTCCGCCTTCGGATGACTACGTGATCAAGCCGTCGGTGGCCAGCGGGAGTCTCGGCGCCGCCCGCTACCGGCGAACGGGTGTCGATACGGCCGACGAACACGTTCGCCGGTTGCACCGCCAGGGGCTGACGGTGATGGTCCAGCCCTATCAATCCGCCATCGATGCCAATGGCGAAGTCGCGCTCATCTACTTCGGTCAGGAGTTCAGTCACGCGGTGTCCAAGCAAGCCCTGCTGGCGCCGGATGTCGGTGAGATCGAGCGGCTCTGGGAACAGCACGTCATCACCCCAACCGAAGCCACCGACCAACAGCGAAGGCTGGCGGAGACGACCCTCGACGTCATCGGTCAGCGCCTCGGGCCGATCGCCTACGCCCGGGTCGATGTCATCGACGACCTCGATGGCCATCCGCTCGTCTTGGAGGTCGAGCTCATCGAGCCGGCCTTCTACTTCACCTACGGCGTCGGCGCCGCCGAACGGTTGGCCGCCGAGCTCCGAGGCCGCATCGGGTAGATCCCCCTCGATGCCGCCACGATGGGACGCCGGTATGGCTCTGGCGGGTACCCACCATTGGTCTTATCCTGGCGAACTGTGTCCAAGTTGAGAGCCGTCGCCCCGAGGTCAAAACGAATTCCGTTGGTGGCGTTGGCCATCGTGTGCGCCGCCGCGCTGCTCTCGAGTTGCGGTTCGAGTCCGGCATCGAGCTCGTCGGCGATTTCTCCCCTCGGGGTCACCTGGATGCCGGGCTACGCGGCTCCCGGCACTCCGGCCAAGTACAACAAGGTGGGAGTGATCAAGGTCGGGCCGAGCAACGCCAAGAACATCTTGGTCCTGGAGCCGGGGACCTCGGCCGCCGCCTCCTACTTCGTCCCGTTGGCCCAGTGGCTGGTGTCGAAGACGAGCAACTGGCAGGTATGGGCGGTCGAACGGCGGGAGAGCCTGCTCGAGGACCAGTCGGAGCTCAACCTGTTCAAGGAGCACAAGGCCACCCCCAGCCAGCTGTACAACTACTACCTCGGCTACCTCAAGAACCCGAGCATCACCCATCACATCCAGCCGGTTCCCGACTCGACGGTGGCGTTTGCCAAGCAATGGGGAATGCGGGTCGCGGTCCAGGACCTCCAAGTGGTGATCGGGGCGGCCAAGAAGGTCGGCGGGAAGGTCGTCCTCGGTGGCCACTCGCTCGGTGGGTCGGTGGTCACCGCGTACGCCACTTGGGACTTCAACGGCCGCCCGGGAGCCGACGACCTGGCCGGGCTGGTGTACATCGATGGCGGCAGCAGCCCGAGCCCGGTGGCGGCCCAGGCCGCCACCCAGGAGTTGCAGTCGCTCAACGCCCCCGGCGCGACTCCCTGGCTGTCGTTTGGCGGGATCCCCGCTCCCTTCGCCGGCATCTACAACGCCACCGGATCCGCCGCCGCGCTACTCGACCCCAACGCCCCGTCGTTGGGTCAGTCGTCGGGGCTGTTGCCGACCGACATCGTTCCTCCGGTCCCGGTCACCAATGCCGGCCAGTACGGTTTCGCCCTCAACGCCGCCACCTCGCCGTCCAGCCTGCTGGCCGCCCAGGCCCATCTCGGCCAAGGGGTGGCGGCGGCCGGCGCGGTCCACGGCTGGAACGGCAGCGGGGCGCTTACCCCGCTGAATCGATTCGCCACCATGTTCTCCGGTTACCCGATCCAGAACGCCGACGGCACCGAGTGGTACTTCCCCCAGCGGTTGACCGATGACACCGGGGCGGTGGACAACGGAAATGCCAATCCGGCCCAGAGCATGCTCGACGTCGCCGCCACCATGGGTCACGATCTTCCCAAGAACCTGCTGATCTACGCGTTCGGCGCCCGGTTGGGAGGAGCCGGGGTGCCCGAGGATGCGCAGCTGCTCGCCGCCCAGTCGGGGATACCCGCCAGCAACCTCACCCTGGCCAACTACCAGAGCACCTACTCGCACAACGATCCGGCCGGCGCTTACCCCAACAACGCCTTCTTCGACCGGCTGGTGCCGTTTCTGGGCAAGGTCTCGGCCCAGAAGTAGCTCCGGGATCGGAGGGCGGACAGCGAGGCGACCTTCAGGACGCCGCGACCGCGCCCGACCCGCGGATCCCGCTCCCGATCGACTGGGCCGCAAAGACAATTCCCTGATCGTTGACCAGGGAGACCAGATTGCCGAGGGCGAGGTTGAAGTCCACCAGGTGGAGGCCCCACGTTGGTCCGTAGGCGGCGCTCACCACCGGTCGGGTGTCCCCGGCCGGAGCCGCGTTGGTCACCTGCAACCAGCTGGCCCCGTCACGGTTCTCGCACTGGGCGGTGTACAGGTTCGGGTAGGTCACCCAGGCGGCGCTCGAGGTCGTCGCCGCCGTCTGGCTGGAAGCGGCCGCTACTGAGGTCGGGAAACCCGAAGTCGGGAAATAGGGTTGCAGCATTCCCGGAGTGGTCGGCGAACTCAGGGAGGCCGGATTGACACACAGCACCTGGAATGAACTGCTCGGCCCCGGCGGCTGCCCGGACAGGAGGCTGACACCGGTGCCGGCCCGGCCGAAGAGGCTGTCCGACGGCGGCGTCTGGTTGAAACTCGAGAACGCCACCACGCAGCCGGTGGCCGACGTCGAGCTGCAAGCGGGAATGTGCTCGAAATCCCCGCCCACGCTTTGGCCATTGGGTACTTCCACGTTGCCGCCGAGCAGGATGGCCGACACCAGCAGGCGCCGCTCGGCCGGATTGGGATCGACCTCGGACCCGAGCAGTCTGATCAGCATCGCCGCGCCCTGGGAATCACCGATGAACACCACCCCGCGGCCCTGGTTGTCGTGGGCCAGGTAGGACTGCCAGGCGGCCAGCACGTCGCTGTAGGCCAGCTCCACCGCGGGTGCCGGCATCGCGATCACGCCGGAGCTGGCCCCGATGACGGCCGAAGTCAGCTGCCGGTACATCGGGGCGAAGATCCGGCAGTTGGAGGAGAACGGCGAGGCTTGGGCCTCGGCCACCAAGATCTCCCCCGGGTCGATGTGCAGGTCGGCGTTGGTGGTGGGCTGGGTGCTGACGGTCGGATAGACGTAGAAGCAGTCGATGGCCGGGGTGGTGGCCGGGGAATCCGCCTGGAGGGTCAACGACGTGGTCGGCGTCGGGCCCGGGGCGACCGTGGTGGCCAGCTTGACGGAGCAGGGATCGTTGGCCAGTCCGGGTCGGCACAGCCAGACCGGGCCGCTCTCGGCTGAGGGGCTGGTAGCCGTGGTAGCCGGGGATGAGGAGCAGGCAGCCAGGAGCGACGACGCCGTCACCACCGCCACGGCGGCGGCGGTTCGAACTCCCCCCCGGTGGCGCAAAGATCAGCCGCCCGAGATGTCCTGGATCTTCTGCTTCCCGGCCGTGACGAACGGCATCATGTCCCGCAGCTCGGCACCCACCTTCTCGATGGGATGGTCCATGCCCGCCTGCCGCAGCTTCTTGAAGTTCGGGCGCCCGTTGGCGTTCTCGTCGACCCATTCCCGGGCGAACGTGCCGTCCTGGATGTCGCTCAGGATCCGACCCATCTCCTCCCGGACCGCCTGGTTGATCACCCGGGGTCCGCGGGTCAGGTCGCCGTACTCGGCGGTGTCCGAGATCGAGAAGCGCATCCCGCTGATTCCCTGCTCATACATCAGGTCGACGATGAGCTTGAGCTCGTGCAGGCACTCGAAGTACGCCGACTCGGGTTGGTACCCGGCTCCGACCAAGGTCTCGTACCCGGCCTGCACCAGGGCGGTCAGGCCCCCGCACAGCACGACCTGCTCGCCGAACAGGTCGGTCTCGGTCTCCTCGGCGAAGGTGGTGTCGAGCACCCCGGCCCGGGTCGCCCCGATGGCGTGGGCGTAGGAGAGGGCGAGGTCGTGGCCCTTCCCCGATGGGTCGGCGGACACCGCCACCAGCGACGGGACCCCGCCGCCCTCGGTGTAGGTCCGGCGCACCAGGTGGCCGGGGCCCTTGGGCGCGACCATGGCCACGTCCACATCGGCCGGAGGGGTGATGAGCCCGAAGCGGATGTTGAAACCGTGGGCGAAGAGGACGACGTCGCCGGCGTGGAGATGGGGGGCGATCTCGGCCTGGTAGACGGCCGCCTGCTCGGTGTCCGGCAGCAGGATCATGATCACGTCGGCCTCTGCCGAGGCGTCGGCCACCGACAGCACCCGCAGGCCCGCCTCCTCAGCCTTCTGTTTGGAGGAGGAGCTGTCCCGGAGGCCGACCCGGACGTCGACCCCGGATTCCGACAGGTTGAGGGCGTGGGCGTGGCCCTGGGACCCGTAGCCGATCACCGCCACCTTGCGGCCGGCGATGAGACTGGGGTCGGCATCCTTCTCGTAGTACAGCGTGGCCATGGTGATCAACCTGCCTTCTCTGTGGGTTTGGCGAATCCGAGCACCCTGGGGTTGGTCCCCGATCGGTCGTCGGTGCGGTCGAGCATAGGCAATGCCACCCGCCCGGAACGCTGCAGGTCGACAATTCCGTACCTCCGGATGAGATCCTCGAAGTCGTCGACCTTGGTCGGGGCCCCGGCCAGCATCACCGTCAGGCGGTCGTGGCCGACGTCGACGATCTTGCCTTCGAACACCCCCACCAGCTGAATCACCTGTCCCCGGGTCTCGGCGCTAACCTCCAACGTGACCAGCAGCAGCTCCCGCTCGCGGGCAGCCGACGGGGCCAATTCGGTGATGGAGACCACCGGGATCAGCTTGTCGAGCTGCTTGATGATCTGGTCGAGCGGGGCCGATTCGACGTCCACCACGATGGTGATCCGGCTGAACCGGGGGTTGTCGGTCGGGGCGACGGCCAGGCTGAAGATGTTGTACCCGCGCCGGGCGAACAGGCCGGCCACCCGGGCCAACACCCCCGACTTGTTCTCCACCCGGATCGTCAGAGTGTGGTGGCGCTGGTCGACTCCGTAGGCGGACATCAGCGGCCCTCCTGAACCTGGGAGGGGTCGACCATGATGTTGTCGTTGGAGTCGCCGGCCGCCACCATCGGGTACACCTTCTCCGACGCGTCGGTGCGGAAGTCGATCACCACCGGCCGGTCGTCGATGCTGTTGGCTTTGTCGATGGCCGGGCCGACCTCTTCGGGGGTCTCGACCCGGATGCCGACACACCCCATCGACTCGGCCCAACCGACGTAATCGGGCAGGTCGGGTGACAGGTAGACCTCGGAGTAGCGCTCCCCGTAGAACATCTCCTGCCACTGCCGGACCATGCCCAGGTAGGCGTTGTTGAGGAGTGCGATCTTCACCGGGATCCGCTCCGAACTGGCCGTGACCAGCTCCTGGGCGGTCATCTGGAAACACCCGTCGCCGTCGACGGCCCACACCATCCGATTGGGCCGCCCCACTTTGGCCCCGATGGCGGCGGGCACCGCGAAGCCCATGGTGCCGAGCCCTCCCGAGTTGATCCAGGTGTTCGGGTAGTCGAACTTCCACCATTGGGAGGCGAACATCTGGTGTTGCCCGACCCCCGACGCCACGATGGCGTCGTCGGGGGTGGCGTCGCGCAATGTCTCGAGGACGAACTGGGGCTTCAGTTCCCCGGGGGCGTCGCTTTGGGCGTAGACCAACGGGTGCCGCTGTTGCCACTGGCTGAGGGTCGCCCGCCAGGGGTCGACCCGATCCCGGGGGAAGGAGGCCGCGGTTGTGCCCGGCAAGGCCGGCGCCCCGGCAACCGCGTCGGAGGGCAACCCTCCCGGGCCGGAACGGGTGGCGTCCGAGTGCGGGAGGCCCAGCCCGTCGAGAGCGGACAGGAGCTGGTCGATGACCAGCCGGCAGTCGCCGACCACGGCCACGTCGGCGGTACGGACCTTGTGGTGCTCGGCCGGATCGATGTCCACATGGATGATCTTGGCGTCGGGGGCGAAGTCCCCCACCCGGCCGGTCACCCGGTCGTCGAACCGGCTGCCCAGCGCGATCAGGAGGTCCGAGCGCTGCATGGAGGTCACCGCGGTGTAGTTCCCGTGCATGCCCGGCATCCCTAGGCACAGCGGGTGGGAGTCCGGGAAGGAGCCCCGGGCCATCAGCGTAGTCACCACCGGGATGCCCGTCCGCTCGGACAGCTCGCGCAGGGCCTCGGAAGCGCGGGCCTTCAGGATCCCGCCGCCGGCATAGATGACCGGTCGTTCGGCGGCCAGCAACAACTCGGCCGCCTGCCGCACCAGCTCGGGGTCCCCGACGGTCACCGGGTGGTAACCGGGCAGGTCGAGATCGGACGGCTCCGGCCAGTACCAGTTCATCTTGGCCTGGGCGACGTCCTTGGGCATGTCGATCAGCACCGGACCGGGCCGGCCGGTGGTGGCGACGTGAAACGCCTCGGCCACCACCCGGGGGATGTCCTTGGCGTCGGTGATCAGCCAGTTGTGCTTGGTGATCCCCATGGTGATGCCGGTGATGTCGCTCTCTTGGAAGGCGTCGGTGCCGATCGCCGACGTCGGCACCTGCCCGGTGATCACCACCAGCGGGATCGAGTCCATGTAGGCGTCGGCCAGCGGGGTCACGATGTTGGTCGCCCCGGGCCCGCTGGTCACGATGGCAACCCCGGCCCGTCCGGTGGCCTGGGCGTAGCCCTCGGCCATGTGGCCGGCACCCTGCTCGTGCCGGACCAGGATGTGGCGGATCGACGAGTCGATGATCGGGTCGTAGACCGGGAGGATGGCGCCGCCGGGGAGGCCGAACATGACCTCTACTTGCTGCATCTCCAGGCTCTTGATCAGCGCTTGTGCTCCTGTGAGTTCCATCGGGGTGCTCCCTTGTCGGCTGTCTCGGCGATGGTCGAGTGATTGGTGATTGGTGATTGGTGGTCGATTGGTGGCGGGGAATGAAAACGACCTCCCGTCTGGGAGGTCGGAGGGCGCACACGGCGAAAGATCGTCGCGTGCGCTACGAAACGAGTACCAAGGTGATGTTCGGGTGGATGGGTCCGGTACGCATGGTTTCTGCATTCTTGCATGACCGGGCGGGTCCCGACAAGTGCCCCCTATGGTCAGCCGGTGGTGCCTGCCTTACCAGTCGGGGACCCAGGTCCGGACGTCGTGGCCCTCCCCCACCACCGCGAAGTAGCCGACCTCGGTGATATCGATGCCGAACAGGTGGTAGTCCTCGCCGCTCGGGCGCCAGCCGATGGCGGCCTCCAGCGCCACGCCGTAGCGCTCGCGTTCGGCGGCATCGGGGATCTCCCGGGCCCGGCCGTAGATCTTCACGTCGCCTTCGGTCCCGCGCTTGTCGGTGACGACGGTGTGGACGACGCAACGAGCGTCCCGCAGCAGGTCGACCGCCTTCCTCGACTGCCACATCATTCCCAGGTAGAGGGTCCCGTCGACCACCAACGGCTCCACCGGGCTGATCCGCGGCCATCCGTTGGCTCGCAGAGTCCCGACCAGCACCAGGCCGGCGGCGTCCATCCGCCGCCCGGCGATGGCGGCCAGATCCGGATCCCCGGCGGCGAAGTCGGCCCAGCTGGCCATCGACCCGACCCGGCCCCGGTCAGGGCTCGGTGATTGCGCCCCGCTCGGCCCCGGTGACCAGTCGGGCGTATTTGGCCAGGACTCCGGTGGTGTACCGGGGCTCGGGGTGCTTGAGCTCGGTCCGGCGCCGCTCGAGCTCGTAATCCTCCACCACCAGGTCGATCGAGTGGTTCACCACGTCCACCACGATCCGGTCGCCGTCGGCCACCAGCGCGATGGGCCCGCCGTCGACGGCTTCCGGAGCCACGTGCCCGATGCAGAACCCGTGGGTCCCACCCGAGAACCGGCCGTCGGTGACCAGGGCACAGTCGGCGCCCCGACCCACCCCCTTCATGGCGCCGGTCACCGCCAGCATCTCCCGCATCCCCGGGCCCCCCTTGGGGCCCTCGTAGCGGATCACCACCACGGTGTTCGGGTCGATGGAGCCGGCCATGATGGCCTCCATCGCCGCGGCTTCGCCGTCGAACACCCGGGCCGTGCCGTCGAAGGTCAGCGAATCGATGCCGGCCACCTTCACCACCGAGCCGTTGGGCGCCAGGGTCCCCCGCAGCACCGCGATGCCACCTTGGACGTGGATGGGGTCGCCGATGGCATGGACCACGTCGCCGTCCGGAGGCGGGGGGGCGAGAGCGGCCAGGTTTTCGGCCACCGACTTCCCCGTCACCGTCATGCAGTCCCCGTGCACCAGCCCGGCGTCGAGGAGCTCCTTCATCACCACCGGCACCCCGCCGATGCGGTCGAGATCGCTCATGTGGTACTTCCCGTGGGGCTTGGTGTCGGCCAGGTGGGGCACCCGGGCGGCCACCGCGTTGAAGTCGTCGAGGGCCAGCTCCACCCGGGCCTCGTTGGCGATGGCCAGCAAGTGGAGCACCGCGTTGGTCGAGCCGCCCAGGGCCATGGTGACGGCGATGGCATTCTCGAATGCCTCCTTGGTCATCACCTGACGGGGCCGGATGCCGGCCCGGAGGAGCTCGACCACCGCCTGGCCGGAGGCGAAGGCGGCGTCATCCCGGCGGCGGTCGACGGCGGGGGCCGACGAGCTCCCCGGGAGGGACATCCCCAGCGCCTCGGCCACCGACGCCATGGTGTTGGCGGTGAACATCCCCGCACACGACCCCTCGGTGGGGCAGGCGTTGTGCTCGATCAGGCTCAGCTCCTCATCGGAGAGGGCGTCGACGGCGTGGGCGCCGACCGCCTCGAACACCGAGGTGATGTCCAGGGCCCGGTCGCCGGCCCGGCCGGGCAGGATCGAGCCCCCGTAGAGGAACACACTGGGGAGGTTGAGCCGGGCCGCCGCCATCAGCATCCCCGGGAGTGACTTGTCGCAGCCGGCCAGGGTGACCATCCCGTCGAAGCGCTCGGCGTGCATCATCACTTCCACCGAGTCGGCGATGACCTCACGGCTGACCAGCGAGGCCCGCATGCCTTCATGGCCCATGGAGATGCCGTCGGACACCGCGATGGTCACGAACTCGAACGGGAAACCACCGGCGTCCCGCACCCCGGACTTGGCCCCCCGGGCCAGCCGGGCCAGGGGCAGGTTGCACGGCGTGACTTCGTTCCACGACGAGGCCACGCCGATCTGCGGCTTGTCCCAGTCGGCGTCGGTCATGCCCACCGCCCGGAGCATGGCCCGGGCCGGCGCCCGGGTCGGCCCATCGGTGACCTCGAAGCTCCGGGGTTTCAGCCCGACCAGGGGCAGGTCCGCCGGTTCGATGCGAGGGTCGTCACTCATGCCGTCATGGTACGACGTCCCGAACCGACCCCGTCCCGTACACTCGGCCGGATGGCCAGGGTCGATGAGATCACCTTCGCCCCCGACGAGGTCGACCGCCTGGTGGCAGCGATCGCCGACCAGGGTTTCGGCCTGCTCCGGGGCGCCCTCGACGAGACGGCGCTGGCTGCCCTCGAAGGGGACCTGACCGCCGCCCAGCAGCAGCTGGTGGACGGAACCCTCGGCCGGCGCCACGGCACTGCCATCCTCGACGCCCCGGACGCCACCATCGACGGCCACCCATTCGCCCACTACGTCACCTTCGCCACCGAGGTGTCCCCATCGGCCGCCGCCGCCGTCCACCTCCCGGTGATGGCCGAGGTGGTCAGGGGCGTGCTGGGTCCTGACGCCTGGCTGCTCGACGACGAGCAGTTCGGCGTGGTCTACCAGGATGCCCGGCCCGGGCCCGGGTCGGCCTACTCCCGCATCGGCTGGCACACCGACCACCAGTCCGGCCCCCACCTCTCGGTCTGGCCCGGCTTGGCCTTCACCCTCCACATCGATGCCACCTCTCCGGCCAATGGCTTCCTCCGGGTGCTTCCGGGAAGCCACCTCGGGGGCACCGACGGGATCCCCCTGGGGTTCGAGCGGGTCCCCGGGGAAGTCGCCGTCTATGCCGACCGCGGGGACATCCTGTTCCACCATTCCGATCTGTGGCATGCCGCCGCCCGGGCCACCGCCGACGGGGACGAAGCCGTCCGCCGTCACCTCCGGGGGAGCTGGCATGGGGGCGAACGCCTGGAGGTCGGACACGGTACCGACGACTTCGTGAAGAACGCCCGGCGCTGAGCGATCCGCCTCCCGAGGACCGGCTATCCCGGGTTCGCCAGTATCGGCGATGCAACCGGCGCAACGGACCAGGAGGAGATCTCCCGCCGGGCGATGATGAACGAGTAGATGGCGATCGGAACCTCGACCACCGCCATGGCCAGCGCCGCCCGATGGGGTTTACCGACCGTCGTCACCACGTTGAACCAGGCATCGCTGAAGAGAAGGGTGCCGGTGATGGTGGCCGCCACCGCGACGGCGGGCGAGCGATGGAGGATGAACCATCCGGTCAGGGCCATCCCGACGAGCTCGAACCCATCCAGACCCGTCCAGAACAGGCGCAAGTTGTGCAGCTGCTCCGTGCGGGGGGAGACCGAGGCGGCCATGATGAACAGCGGGATGAGCACCACCACCGCGGCGACGCAGACGATCGGAAACCATCGAGGTATCGAGACGCTTGATCCCCGTTTTCTTGTCATCTTTACGACGAACCAGAGGGAGAAAGCGATCAGCGGCACCTTCACCCAGAACTCGTAGATGAGCGCCAACGCCAAAGGGTGGTGATTGGCGGTGATGGTGTCGAACCAGGTCGAGATGAACAGATAGGTGGTCGCCGACGCGATCCAGATCACCGCCATCGGGGACTTCTTGCGAAATGCCGAGGCACCCACCAGCAGGCCGATCACCGTGAACACCGACATCCCCAGGGACGTCAGCTTGAGGTGATACCCGTCGGCTTCCTGATGTTGGCTGAGGTACAGCACCACGATCCAGGGGGCAAGGAAGATGGCCCCGCCGCCGTAGAGGAACACCGCCAATCGATTGACACGGCCCGGGCGACTTGACCCCCAGCCCTTTCGTGAGATCCTCACGGATGCCGAAGCGGCCATCGCCTGATCTTCCTGCGGCTGAGCCCGCTGCTATCGAACGGCTCGCGCCAATCGCACCCTAGCCGCGGCGCTTCTTCCGGGGATGGAGATGTCGACGGCGGTGTCGGCGCGGCGGTCAGTGCGAAGCTGACGCGCCTTGCCCGGCCAGGGCGTCCCGACTCACCTTCTCGGCGGCGTGGGCCGGCACCTCGACGTAGCGTTCGAAGGTCGAGGTGAAGCTGCCCTGGCCGCCGGTCAACGACCGGAGCTCAACCACGTAGTGGGCGAGCTCGCTGGTGGGAACCAACGCACTGATCATCTGGGTCTCGCTGTCGCTCGGCTGGTTGTCGATCACCCGACCCCGGCGGGTATTGAGGTCGGCGAGGACACCGCCCTGGTAGCGGATGGGGACGGCGACGTCGATACGCGAGATCGGCTCGAGCAGGACGGGCCCGGCAGTGGCCAGGGCAGCCGACACCGCCAGTGACCCGGCGAATTCGAAGCTCATCTCGTTGGAGTCGACGGCATGGAACTTGCCTCCGTCACAGGTGACCTTCACGTCGATGACCGGAAACCCGAAGACCCCGCCGCGCCGAAGTTGGCGACGCACGCCCTTTTCCACCGCCGGGATGAACTGCCGGGGAATCGCGCCTCCCACCACCGCGTCGACGAACTCGAATCCCGCCCCCCGGGCCAGCGGCTCGACCCGGAGGTGGGCGACGGCGAACTGGCCGTGACCGCCGGACTGCTTCTTGTGCTTGCCCTCGGCCTCGGCCACGCCGGTGATCGACTCCCGGTACGGGACCAGGACGTCCTCCCGGTCGACCTCCACCCCGAACCTCCGTTGCAACCGTTCGCAGGTGATCAGGAGATGGGTCTCTCCCATGCCGGCCAGCACTGTTTGATGGGTCTCCTCGTCCTGGTGGACCTCCAGGGCGGCATCCTCCTCGGCCAGCCGGTGCAGACCGGTCATCAGCCGGTCCTCGTCCCCGGTCGCCCGCGGGCGAACCGCGATGGCAAGCATGGCCGGGGGGTGGGGTGGGACTTCGACCACGACCGGGGTCGACTTCGGGGCCAGGGTGTCGCCCACCTGCAACGATGCCAGCTTCGGCACCGCCACCACGTCGCCGGCCTGGGCCTCGGCCACCGGAATGACCTCCTTGCCCCGCAGCATCTCCAACCCGTGGAGCCGCTCTTCGGAGTGGGTCCGGGTGTTGGTGAGCACCATGTCGGTACGGAGGGTCCCGGACAGGACGTGGAGGACGGAGATCTTTCCCACGAACGGATCCACGATCGTCTTGCACACCCGGGCCAGTGGCTCGCCTTTCGGGTCGGAGACGATATCGATCTTCTGGTCCCCGGCGTAGGCCACCGTCGAACGGGAGATCGGCATCTCACAGATGAGCCCGGCCAGGCGATCGAGGGCGATGCCGGCCGTCGCCGAGCCGCAGATGACCGGGAACACCGAACGATTGGCCACCCCCTTGACCAGGGTTGCCTCCAGCTCCTCGAAGGAAGGGGTGGCCCCGTCGAGATAGCCGGTCATGAGGTCATCGTCGGCCACGATGATCTCCTCCACCAGGTGGTCGTGGTCACGGTGCTCTCGGGGTGCCAGATCCTCGGGGATGTCCACCGTCTTCGGCTGGCCGTTGAGGTAGACGGTGGCCGAGTCGGCCAGGAGGTCGATAATGCCCTCGAGCTCCGACGCCGAGCCGATCGGGAGTTCGAGCGGGGCGACCCCGGACCCGAAGGCGTCACGAAGCTCTTCCACCGTCCGCTCGAAATCCGATCGCTCGCGGTCGAGCTTGTTGACGTACACGATGCAAGGCAGGCCCGCCCGCTCCGCCAGTCTCCACACCGTCCGGGTGTGCACCTGCACGCCTTCGACTGCGCTCACCACCACCACCGCCATGTCGGCGACCGAGAGCGCCATCTCCACCTCGGCCACGAAGTCGGCGATGCCGGGGGTGTCGAGGATGTTGACCTTGTAGTCACCAAAGACAAAAGGGGCGATGGCGGTGGAGACGGAGCTCTTGTGTTTCCACTCCTCCGGCTCGAAGTCACAGACGGTGTTGCCGTCTTCCACCCGGCCCTGTCGGGGGATCGCCCCGTTGGCGAACATCAGCGCCTCGGCCAGCGTTGTCTTGCCTACACCGTCGTGACCGAAGAGGGCCACGTTGCGGATTCGGGAGGATGGGACCGCTGCTTCCATGCGCACCTCGTCTCGAGCCGGTGAAGACTGAGATCGAATCTACCGCCGCCTCCCGGGATTTGCATGGGCCGCGAAATCGAATGGCCCTACCGGCCTGGACCGACGTCGAATTTCCGGCAGCAGGAATAAAGATAGGTTATTCTGTCTTTATTAAGACAACGAAGCATCGAGAAGACGAGCACCTGGGAGGGCACGACATGTCCGTGGCAATTGTGACCGGAGCGTCGAGAGGGCTCGGGGCCGCGTTGGCCTCGGCTTTGGCCCGAGACGGGTGGTCGGTCATCATCGATGCCCGGGGCGAAGCTGCCCTCATCGCCGCCCGGGATGCCGCCATCGCCGGCGGCCCTTCCGGGGCCACCGTCATCGCCGTGGCCGGGGACATCACCGATCCCGGGCACCGGCGGGCACTGGTGGACGAAGCCGAACGCCTCGGGGGGCTCGACCTGCTGGTCAACAACGCCAGCCGGCTGGGTCCGTCCCCCCAACCCAACCTCACCTCCTACCCATCGGATCAGCTGCGGGCCGTCTTCGAGGCCAACGTGCTCGCCCCGGCCGCGCTGACCCGGGAGGCGGCCAGCCTCCTCCGCGACTCGCCGAACCCGCGGGTGGTGAACGTGACCTCCGATGCCTCGGTGGAGGCGTACGACGGGTGGGGAGGTTACGGAGCCTCCAAAGCCGCCCTCGATCATCTCAGCGCGGTGCTGGCGGTGGAGGAGCCCGGTCTCCGGGTGTGGGCGATCGATCCCGGGGACATGAGGACTCAGATGCAGCAGGAAGCCTTCCCCGGTGAGGACATTTCGGACCGACCGCTGCCGGAGTCGGTGATCCCCAATCTGTTGTCACTGCTGGACAGCGACCGGCCGAGCGGCCGCTACCGTCTGGCCGAGATCGCCCTGACCGGAACCGAGGCGACCCGATGACCGCGGCCAGTCCGGCCGTCGGCCCCCGCACGCTCAGCGGGCTGCCGGTCTTCGATCTCCCTCCCGAGCTCGAAGCGTCATCGCCCCCGGAGGCCCGCGGGCTCACCCGTGATGCGGTCCGGATGCTGGTGACGAACCGCCACGACGGCCGCCTGGTCGACACCCACTTCTCCGAGCTCCCCCGATTCCTCCACGACGGTGATCTGGTGGTCGTCAACACCTCGGGAACCCTGGCCGCCGAACTGGTCGGTCGGGACAGCCATGGACGGGAGACCGAGGTCCGCCTGTCGACCCAGTTGCCCGCCGGTCTGTGGACGGTGGAGCTCCGGCGATCGGGACAGCCGTACTTCGACGCCCCCGAGGGACTCCGGCTCGACCTCCCCGCCGGCGGCACCGTCACCCTGCTCTCCGCCTACGCCGAGCATCCCGAAGGGGTCAGGTTGTGGGTGGCGTCGGTGGAGATCCCCGGGCGGCTCCACAGCTACCTGTCCACCCATGGCCGGCCCATCCGGTACGGGTACATCCAGGGGGAGTGGCCGATCTCGGCCTACCAGAACGTCTACGTCACCGAACCCGGGTCGGCCGAGATGCCCAGTGCCGGCCGGCCGTTCACCCCCGAGGTGCTGACCCGGCTGGTGGCCGGCGGGGTCGGGATCACCCCGATCGTCCTCCACACCGGGGTGGCCTCCCTCGAGGCCTCCGAACCTCCGTATCCCGAGTACTTCCGGGTATCGCCGGTGACCGCCGATCGGATCAACCACACCCGCGGTCACGGCGGGCTGGTCATCGCGGTCGGCACCACGGTGGTCCGGGCCCTCGAGTCGGTGGTGGACGAGCAGGGACACGTCCACCCGAGTACCGGTTGGACCGACACCGTCATCACCGCCGACCGCCAGGTGCGGGCGCTCGATGGGCTGCTGACCGGTTGGCACGAACCCGAGGCTTCTCATCTGGCCATGTTGGAGGCGATCGCCGGGCGGGAGCTCCTCGAAGCCTCCTACGCCGAGGCGCTCGAGAAAGGGTATCTATGGCACGAGTTCGGCGACGTCCATCTGGTGCTGCCATGAGCCGAACGTCGACGGGTGAGCAGCTTCCGCTGGACTCGATGCCGTCCACCCGGCGGGCGATCCTCGCCTCGCTCAAGCGCAACGGCGCCCGGCGGTCGCGGGAGTTGGTCGATGAGCTCGGCATCACCGTGACGGCGGTTCGCCAGCAGCTCGATCGCCTCCAACAGGACGGCCTGGTCCTCCACCGTCAGGAGTCGGCGGGCCGAGGGCGGCCCGCTCACATCTACGAACTGGCTCCGGCGGCCGAAGAGTTCTTCCCCAAACGGTACGGCGATCTCACCACCGAACTGCTCGGATACCTGGGCGGCCCGGACAGCGACGACGTCGCCGAGCTCTTCGAACTTCGCCGAAAGCGACGGCTGCACGACGCCGAAGCCCGGTTGGCGGGTTTGAGTCTGGACGGAAGGGTCCGCGAACTAACCCGCATCCTCGACGAGGACGGGTATCTGGCCGATGTCGAGGAGACCGATGACGGCGGTTGGCGGATCGTCGAGCACAACTGCGCGATCCTTTCGGTTGCCTCCGGATTCCGTCAAGCCTGTACCAGTGAGATCCGGTTCATCAGCGACGCCCTGCCCGAGGCCAACGTGGTCCGGGTGTCCCACATCGTCAGCGGCGCCCATGTCTGTGCCTACGAGGTCCACCGGCGCCAGCCCTGACATCACGGCTCCGCGGGGACGACTCAGGGGCGGAGCGGAACCCGGTGCCGTAACCGGTGCATCACCCGTCGCTTCAGCAGGAGGGCACGTTGCTCCAGGCCGCTCAGCTCGAGTCCCGGGGCTCGGCTGGCCGCGCCATTGGGGGCGGCGCCGTTGGTGGCTGGTGCCGTCGGCCCCGACCGCGGCGACGCGGCGATCGCCTGGCGGGCCCGGCGCACCGAGGCATACTGCTGGGCCCGAATCCGGCTCCGCTCCTGGTCGAGGTCGACCTTCCGCAAGCTCACGTGGAACTCGAAGGTGTTCACCCGGGTGTCGAAGAACGCCCCGATCTCGAAATTCACCAGGTCGAGTTTCACCAGCTTCTCGAAAATGTCCAGAAACGAAGCCGGGGTGAACACCAGGCAGTGGATGTCGACGAACGACGGCCTCTGCTGTTGTTGCTGGCAGATTGCGAACGCGGCGATATCGCTGTCGGGAACATCGTCCCGGACCACTCCGGAGTAATCCGCGGTGCCCGCCCAGATAGCCGGCGTGTCCACCATTCCGTCGATGGTCACGGTATGGGCAAAGAAGTCGAACATCTGGGCGTAGGTGGGAGCTTTGATGTTGCGCAGATGAGCGTCGAGAACCTCGCCGAACTCAGTCACCCGACGATTCACGTCAAAGGTGAAGCGTTTGTCCGGTACGACCAGCGACAGGATGCCGCCGGTCACCAACACCGATTCCACCTGGGACAGCCAATCGACCATGAACGGGATGTGCTCGAAGACATGGGCGGCAATCACGTAATCGAACACGTTGCCGGCTCCAACCGCCTGGAGCAGGGTCTGATCCTGGCCCTGGACGATGTCCACGTCGACTAGCGCATCGATCTGATCCGCCAGCTGACCGTTGGTGGCGTATTTCTTCTTGAGGTCCTCGGTGCTGGCGTGATCGAGATAGGTGATGCTTCCCCGGTCCTTGGGCACCCTCGGGTTCGCCAGTGGCCCAATTTCGAGACCCCGCATCGAGGCGAAATCGACCAATGCGAACTCTGGCGGGCCCTCCGGCATGTATCCACCGTAGTGAACCGCCGGAATCGACGCGAGCGGCGCCGAAGCGGCCACAACCACATCCGCCCGGCGGCCGACGGCGATCCAACATCCCTGGTCGCGACCGCAATTGGTCCGAGCGCCCGACCCGTCGCCGGCCGGATTGCCCCGTCCGGAACGGTTGGGTCGGTAATGCATTTTGAGGAGTACCCTGTAATTGCCTTCGACAGCGAGGGTTTTTTGGTGGGAAGCGGCCCACCACCGCGGGTACGGTCTTGGAGGTAACGGATCTCGTGTCGAGTCCCTCTCCTTGGATCGAACGTGGCCATCCCGAGCCGATGGCTCCGCGTGGCGACCTCCAGCGGCACTGGGCGACGATCGTCGCCCGTCCCGGCGCCAGGCAGTGAAGAGATCCCATGGTCAGAAACACTGACGCCCGGTTGGACCAGGCCCGGCATGACGCCCACCTGTCCGAGAGCGAACTGTTCCTCCGCTATTTCGCCCTCGGCGGAATGAGCACCTCCTTGCAGGTAGAGGCCTTCTTGCTTGGCGCCCTGCTCCCGAGTCCCCATGACCACGACGTCCTGGCCCTCGCCCTGAATGAGCGATTCTCGGAGCTGGGCGGGAATCGTCCCGTCCCCTACTCGGCCGAAACCTAGGTTGGGTCGTGGAGCCATCCAGCTGCGCCGCTCAGTTGGCCGACGCTGAACCCACCGACGATGCCTCCGATGCCGCCCTCATCGTCGGCATCGAGCGCGGCCACGAGACTGCCCTGGCCGAGGTGCACCACCGCCACGGCCCATCGGTGCACGCATTGGCCAGCCGCATGTGCAACGGGGGCGATACCCAGGATGCCGATGACATCACCCACGAGGTCTTCTTGGGGCTGTGGCGGACACCGGAGCGTTATGACCCCGAGCGCCGCTCGCTGCGCAGCCACCTGTTGTCCCAGGCGTACATCCGAGCCACTTGGCGCCTGAGGACTATCCGGTCTCGGGAATCCGGGCGCCCCTCTGGACCCGGATCTGAGCCTGGGAGTCGGACCCGAATGTCCGGTGACCAGGCCTGGGGGTTGCTGGCCCAACTTCCCGAGGACACCCGGCTGGCCATTGTCGCCGCCTACTTCGGCGAGCACACCTACCACCAGGTGGCGGAGCTGCTCCAACAACAGGACGGCACGGTCAGGAGCCACCTCTATGCCTGCATGACCGAGCTCCGAGCCAGGTTGGCCGTCGACGCATTCTTCGATAAAATGGCCAGAGGACCTAAGGACATGGCTGATCCTGAGACGAATACCGTAGAGCTGACCGACAACCTCTCCGAAGTTGCCCGCGCCCTGTTTGCGGCCGGGGGGGTGGCGAACACGCTGCAGGCGGTCGTCGACCAGGCAGTGGCGGCCATCGACGGGTGCGACTTCGCCGGCATCTTCACCGTGAACGGCGAGGTGACCACCGCGGTGCACACCGATCCGCTGGTGGTGGAGATCGACGGTCTTCAGCAGATGACCGGCGAAGGACCCTGCCTGGACGCCATCGACCAGCAGACGACCGTCTATGCCGAAGACCTGGCCGACGACGCTCGGTGGACGACCTTCGGGCCCGAGGCGGCGGCCGCCGGAGCCCGATGCGCGCTGGCGTTCCACCTCTACTCCGAAGGAATGCTGGGGGCGCTCAACCTCTACGCCCGCTACCCCCGGGCCTTCGGGGCAACCGACCGGGCCAAAGGGCTCATCTTCGCCACCCTCTCCGGGCTGGCCCTGGGCGGAGCCCACTCCCACGAAGACGAGGACCGGCGGGCCGACAACCTGAACCAGGCCCTGGCCACCCGCGAACTCATCGGCCAGGCCCAGGGCATTCTGATGGAGCGGGAGCGCATCACCTCCGACCAGGCGTTCGACATCTTGCGACGGGCGTCACAGCATCTCAATATCCGGCTCCGGGAGGTGGCCCAGGACCTGGTCGATACCGGCGACCGGCCGGCGACCCGACCGTCACCCCGCCCCAACTGAACGCCGGAGCGGTCAGCCGACTCGAACCAGGGGCACCCGCGAATAGCCGGCCACGTTCGACATGTGGACCCGCCGGCATCCGGCCTCGTCCACTTCGTACTTCGGCCACCGGCGGGCCAACTCGCGGATGGCGATCCGGCTTTCCAGACGGGCAAGGGCAGCACCCAGACAGCTGTGGATGCCATAGCCGAATCCGAGGGCGAGGCTGGCCGGGCGGTCGATGTCGAAGGCGTCGGGGCGATCATAGAAACGCTCGTCCCGGGTGGCCGACCCGGTGACCAGGATGATCGGGTGCCCGGCGGGGACGGTGATCCCGCCGTAGACCGAGTCGCGCACCGAGAACCGTCCCTGGTACTGGGCGGGGGGCAAATAGCGCAGGATCTCCTCCACCGCGCCCCCGATCTTGCCGGGATCGTCCAACACCTTGTTCCACTCGGTGGAGTTACGGGCGAAGAGCACCACCGCGTTGCCTACCAGTTTGGTAACCGTCTCGGCCCCTGCACCCCCCAGCAACACCGCGAAGCCGGCGATCTCGACATCGTCCAATCGGGTGACGTCCCCGTCATCCCGGTCGACCTCCACCTCGATCAGACGGCTGATCATGTCGTCGCCGGGGTGCCGGCGCTTGTCGGCGACCAACTCCAAAAAATAGGAGACACTGTCGATGGCCGCACGGGTGCCTTCCGGAGTCGGGTCCATCTGGCCGGGCTCTCGATGGAGCATCAGGTCGAGCCGGTGGCGGATCTGCTGCCGGTCGGGCTCGGGGACCCCGAGCATCCGGGAGATGATCTCGACCGGAAACGGGCCGGAGAAATCGGCGACCGCATCGAAACCGGCAGGGTCAACGGAGTCGAGGAACCCGACAATGACCTCGTTGATCATCGGTTCGAGGCCGGAAACCGCCCGGGGGGTGAAGGCCCGGCTTACCAGCGCCCGCAACCGGTCGTGTTCGGGCGGGTCCAGCGTGATGATGCCCGCGAACTGCTCTTCTCCGGCCTTGCTGAGGGTGGCGAGATCAACGCCGTGGCTCGAGGAGAAAGACTGCCACTCCTTGTGGGCCCGGCACACGTCCTCGTAGCGAAACAGCGCCCAGAACCCGTAGTGCTCGTTGAAGGACACCGGGGCCTCGTCCCGCATCCGGCGGTAGAGGTCATAGGGGTCATCGAAGTACTCGTCCGAGAACGGGTCGAACTCCGGCGCCGGACTCATGAGGTGATGACCCGAATCCGGACGGGTTTCAGAGCGGCCGACGGCGGAGGGAGGGGTCGGCAATCGCTGCCGGAACCCAGCCGATGTCGCTGGCATTCAAGTTGGTGCCCGGCGGCACGATCTCGTCGATGCGATCGAGAATGTCGCGGCTGAGTCGTAGCTCGAGCGCCGGAAGCTGCGACTCCAGGTGCTCCATGGTTCGGGGCCCGATGATCGGCGAGGTGATCGCCGGGTGTTCGAGGACGAACCCGAGGGCGAGTTCGATCAAACTGAGCCCCGCCTGGTCGGCGACGTCGTAGAGGGCGGTGACGGCGCTGAGTTTCTGGGCATTGCCGGGCAGGGTCATGTCGTAGTGGTGCGGCAACATGGCCGAACGCCGGCTGGTGTTGTCCTTGCCCTGGCCAAAGGCACCGGACAGCCAACCGCCGGCCAACGGGCTCCACGACAATACCCCCATGCCGAACTGCTGGCATCGGGGAAGGACGTCGGCTTCGATACTCCGGACCAAGATCGAATACGGCGGTTGCTCGCTGATGAATCGCTCCCGGCCCCGGCGTTCGGCCACCCATTGCGCTTCGACGATGTCGTCGGCCGGAAACGTCGAGCTGCCGATGTACCGGACCTTTCCCGATCGGACCAGGTCGGTGAGGGCGCCAAGGGTCTCGTCGATATCGGTGTCGGGCGACGGGCGATGGATCTGATAGAGATCGATGTAGTCGGTGCCCAGCCGACGCAGGCTGTTCTCGCACTCGGCCATGATCCACCGGCGGGAATTCCCCTGGGCATTCGGATCCCGCCCCATGGCCCCGTGCACCTTGGTGGCCAGGATGATCTTCTCGCGCTTGACCTGGGCCAGCGCCTTGCCGACGATCTCTTCGGACTCCCCCATGGAGTAGACGTCGGCGGTGTCGACGAAGTTGATGCCGGCGTCGAGGGCACGGTGAATGATCCGGATCGACTCGTCATGGTCGGGGGTTCCCCAGGCGCCGAACATCATGGCTCCCAGACAGAGCGGGCTGACTTTTACACCGGTACGACCAAGGGTACGAAGCTCCATGGGACTGATGGTAGCGGCGAACACTGCGACCATGAAGGCGGAATCAGCCGACGGCGGCCAGGTCCTCGCCGATCAGCCATTCGTCGAATCGCGGGCCGACCAGGTGCGCACCGAGGTCGGGGAGGAGCCCGCCGCTCCTCATCGCCTTGCCGGCCCGGCCGGGGAGGCGGATGGGAACCACCGCCATCCGTTGTCCGAGACGGGCGGCGGCGGCCCGAGCCATGTCGACCATGTCGGCTGGCTCGGGACCCGCGACCTCGATGGTGGTTTCGACCAGCGGAGCGGTGGCCACCTTGACCAGCACCTCTCCGACCGAGCGAGCCGCGATCGGCTGGACCCGCATCTGCGGCATCAAGACCATGGGGCCGAGGTGCACCCGCTTGAACGCCTGGGCGGGGAACTCGTGGAACTGGGTGGCCCGCACGATGGTGACCGGAAGCGGGCCCTCGAGGGCGGCGGCCTCTTGGGCCAGTTTTGCCTGGTAGTACCCGAACGGGACCCGATCGATGCCGACGATGGACAGCGTGACCAGCCGCGAGACCCCCTGGGCGGCGCCGACCCGTTGCAGCCGTCGGGTCGACTCGGTGAAGATGGCGGTCGCCTTGGATCGGCTCATGGTTTCCGCATTGATGGCGTCGACGACGACGTCCACGCCGATGAGGGCGGCATCCAGCCCGTCGCCGGTCTGCACGTCGACGCCGGCCCGCCGGCTGAGCGCGGCGACCTGGTGTCCGGCCTGTTCGGCCGCCTTCACCACGTATTTCCCGACGGTGCCGGTGCCCCCGACGACGGCGATCCTCATGTCAGCCTCCCGTGTCCAGATGTGGCCCCACGCCACCAGGCCTAGCATCGGAACTCCGATGACGGCCATCCAACCACCCGAGCGCGCCGCGGCCCTCGAGGCTCTCGATCGGTTTGTCGGCACCTGGAGCCTGGAGGCATCCTTTCCGGGTGACCCACCGGTGACGACGGGGGGCGGCCGCAGCGTCTTCGAGTGGATGGCCGGCGGGCAGTTCCTCATTCAGCGCACCGACATCCCCGACCCCAATGCCCCTGACAGCCTCATCATCGTAGGTCTCGACCCCGAACACGACGGATACCTGCAGCACTACTTCGATACCCGGGGAGTCGCCCGGCTGTACGAGATGACGTTCCGCGACGGGGTGTGGACGCTGACCCGGGAGTCGCCGGACTTCTCGCCGTTCAATTTCGGACAGCGCTTCACGGGATCGTTCAGCCCCGACGGCGACACCATTCGTGGAGCATGGGATAAGGCGGAACCGGATTCGGGCTGGAGCCATGACTTCGACCTCTCCTATACGAGGGTCGGGTGACGGGCAAACCGGAGGCGGTGCGGTGCCTGGACACTCCCCGGCCGAGGGAGCCCGCGTAACAGGGTCGTAAAAAACCCTTCCGCAGTGCCTCCGCCGGTGCGAGAGTGGGTCTATGAGGAACACTCTGCGACAAGCTTGGTTCCTTCCCGCCGTCGCGGTGCTGGCGCCGGTGGCAATCGGCGGGCTGTTGGTGCCGGCCCGGGGTCATCTCACCGCCGCCAACAGCGCGTTGCTATTGGTGGTGGCGGTGGTGGCGGTGGCCACCGGCGGAAAGCGAGGTGCCGCCGCGGTGTCCGCCATCGCCGCGGCCATCTCGTTCGACTTCTTTCTGATCCCGCCGTACTACTCACTGCGGATCACCCACCGGGACGATCTCATCACCGACTTCCTGTTGTTGGTGGTGGGCCTCGCCGTCGGGGACCTGGCCGCCCGGGGACGGGCCCATCGGACCCATGCCGACCAGCGACTGGACGAGGTGGAAACCCTCCACGCCATCACCGAACTGGTCGCCACCGGGGAGGATCACCGATTCGTCACCATCGCCGCGGCCACCGAGCTCCGAACCCTCCTGAGCCTGCGGGACTGCCGGTTCTCCCGCACCCAGCCGGCCACCGGTGCCACCCGGGTTACCCCTGACGGATCGGTACTGATTGGAGAGATCCCTTGGGCCACCGAGACGTTCGGCCTGCCGACGAGTGAAGTCGATCTCCCCGTCCGCCACAACGGGTGGGGTCTGGGCCATTTCGCTCTGACTCCGACTCCCGCCCTCGCGGTGTCGCGTGAGCGACTACTGGTGGCCGTGGCCATCGCCGACCAGGTCGGGGCGGCTATGGCCGCCGACGATGACCGTCCGGGCGGCTCCGAACCGGTGGTACTCGATCCACCGTCCAGGCTCGCCCCCGGGGGGCAGGATGACCCTTCGGCGTGACCTGCCGAGATCGTGGCCCCCGATCATCCTCCGCTCCGCAATGTCGGCGTTGATTCCGGGAGGGTCCCGAACCGCCGAACCTGCCCGCTAGCT